>CAUHCN010000001.1 GCA_959604825.1 uncultured Collinsella sp.
AGTTGAAAGGCAGATTGCCGCTCTGGCGGGTTTGCAGCGTCAACTGGTTACGCGGTTTGGTAAAACCGCGTAACTACAAAGGTCGCGCCCTTGAAGTTGAACGTCAGATTGTCCAAATGCGGCCCGCGCAGCGTCGGCCGGTTACGTCGTTTGTAAAACGCCGTAACCTACAAAATGAGCATTGCGTCGCCGAAGCTGAAGAAGCGGTAGCGCTCCTCGATGGCGGCGGCATAGGCATCCATGATCTGGTCGCGGGTGGCAAGCGCGCTTACGAGCATCATGAGCGTGGAGCGCGGCACGTGGAAGTTCGTGATCAGCGCGTCGACCACGTGATAGGTCGAGCCGGGCATGAGGTAGAGCTGCGTCGTGGCGTTCTCGCGCACCACGATGTCACCGCGGCCGAGCGTGTCAGCGCCGTCCTCGCGGCCTTCAAAATAGCGCGCTGTCACGGCCGGATTGGACACCGGAGCATCGGCGTCAAAGGCGCTCTCGAGCGAGCGTACTGCGGTGGTGCCGACGGCGATCACGCGGTGCCCCTCGGCCTTCGCCTTATGCACGGCGTCGACAACCTCCTGTGACACGTGGTAGCGCTCGGTGTGCATGACGTGCTGCGTGGGGTCGTCCTCCTCCACCAGACGGAAGGTATCAATACCCACCTCGAGCTCGACGGCGGCAAACTTCGCGCCCTTGGCCTCGATAGCGGCCATGAGCTCGGGGGTAAAGTGCAGACCCGCCGTAGGAGCGGCAGCCGAGTGCTCCTCCTTCATGGCGTAGACGGTCTGGTACTTCTCGGGATCGCCCTCGTAATCGGTAATGTAGGGCGGCAGCGGCACGTGGCCGGCGGCGTGAATGGCCTCGTCGAGCGTGCGCGGCTCGCCGGCGGCATTGCAACCGGCTGGCTCGAAGCGCACCAGACGGCCGCCGCGGCTATCGGTGACAAAGTCGACGACCTCGGCCGTCAGCACCACGGGAGCCCCTTCGGGCGCATGGGCGCCACCGGCGCGATACTCAATCTGAGCACCGGGCTTCAGACGCTTGCCCGGCTTGACCAGGCACTCCCAAACATGGCCGAGCGGATCCACGTCCTCGCGGCGCTTGAGCAGCAGCGTCTCGACCACGCCGCCCGAGCCCGTCTTGCGACCGATCAGACGGGCCGGCATCACACGCGTCTGGTTGATGACGAGCACGTCGCCCGGTTCGATATAGTCGATGATGTCACGGAAGATGCGGTGTTCAACGGTACCGCCGTGCTCCAGCGGCGTTCCCGCCTGGGAGCCCTTGCGATCAACCACTAGCAGGCGGCAGGAGTCGCGAGGCTCGGCAGGAGCCTGGGCAATCAGTTCCTCAGGAAGGTTGTAGTCAAAATCATCGGTACGCATCTTTGCCTCTTTCACAAAGCGCGTCAGTCGAAAAAATCGACTGACGCGCGCATCATTCTCCCCTGTATCCTATCAGCTTGTTGAGAGAAATATAGTATGGCAAACAGATTTGCGACTGTTTTCTCAACGCCCCGCTACTTAAGCGTTGCGCACATCACCGCCTTAATCGTATGCATGCGATTCTCCGCTTCTTGGAAAACACGAGACTTATCGGACTCAAAAACCTCGTCCGTGACTTCCATTTCGGTGACTCCAAACTTCTCAGCAATTTCGGCACCAACAGTAGTATTAGTATCGTGAAAGCTCGGAAGGCAGTGGAGGAAAATTGCCTCGGGCTTTGCCATAGACATCACCTCAGCGGTCACACGATACGGCGACATGAGCTTAATGCGGCTTTCCCACAGCTCTGCGGGCTGACCCATGCCAACCCAAACATCCGTGTAAATTACATCGGCATCACGAGCGCCTTCCTCAATATCCTCTGTAATGGTAATCGTCGATCCATGCTCGGCCGCAATACGACTACATTCTGCAAGGAGTTCAGGATCATAGGATGTAGCCCCCTCCGAATTTCCCCCGATTGGGCCGCAAGAACAGTAGTTAATGCCGAGCTTAGCGCAAATGACCATGAGCGAATCGGCGACGTTTCCGGCCGCCTTACCAAAAAATGTAAGTTTCCTGCCCTTAATCTCTCCAAACTCTTCACGCATGGTCAGAATATCGGCAAGCACTTGAGTCGGGTGGAATTCAGTAGTCAGCCCATTCCAAACGGGAACCCCAGCTTTTGCAGCAAGCTCCTCAACCTTCGCCTGTTCAAAGCCGCGGTATTCAATTCCGTCATACATGCGGCCAAGGACGCGAGCCGTGTCCTCAATCGACTCCTTTTTGCCCATCTGGGACGAGCCCGGATCCAAATAAGTTACACCCATGCCAAGGTCAAGTGCACCAACTTCGAAGGCGCAGCGAGTACGCGTGGAAGTCTTCTCAAATAGCAAAACAATATTCTTGCCTTCAAGGTATTTATGCGGAACACCGGCACGCTTCATGCTTTTGAAGTTGGCAGAAAGCTCAAGCAGATACTCAATCTCTTCCGTCGTGTAATCAAGCAGCTTCAGAAAACTGCGACCAGCGATATTAACACCCATATTCGCCATCTCCTATCACAGTGGATTTGCAACTAAATATCTTCGCGCCAGAAGGGCATGCTCATGCAGCGCGGGCCGCCACGACCGCGGGACAGTTCCTCGGAGGGAACGACCAAAAGTTCCAAACCGTTCTTGTAGAGCTCATCATTTGTGACAACATTGCGCTCGTAAACACAGACTTTACCAGGAGCAACGGCAAGAGTGTTCGACCCGTCGTTCCACTGCTCGCGAGACGCCTCAACCATATCGCCGGCACCGCACTCAATAAGCTGCACCTTCTCCACGCCAGTAGCCATTTCAAGAATATGCTCAAGCGTGTCATCAATCTCTTGAACAGCGACCATTCCCTCAGAGTCACCACGAGTCAGACGATAAACACGAAGGGTCTCAAAAATACCGGGATAAACTGTAAACTTATCGAAATCCACCATGGTGCAAACGGTGTCAAGATGCATGTAAGCATAGCCGTTGGGGATTTTAATAGCGTAAACGGTATCGATCTCAGAATTCCCAGATCCCCAGAACAAATTCTTTGCAAGCTCCTCAATCGCAGCCGCCTCAGTTCGCTGGCTAATTCCAATAGCCAAGGTATGAGCGTTAATGTTAAGCACATCACCGCCCTCGATATGCCAGGGATTCTTATGGTCGTACCAAATCGGAGTCCCTGCATAATCGGGATGGTATTTGAAAATCGCTTCATAGAAGGGCACTTCACGATCTCGCTGTTTCCAATACATATGGTGAAGCAGAACGCCTTTGCCCACAGAAGCAAGAGGATCGCGAGAGAAATATGAACTCGGAAGAGGCTTCAACACCAAATCATCGGGCTTCGCATCCTCATTATCCATCATGCTAAGCGTAGTCGAGACGCGAGGCAGCTCAAGGTCACGATAACGATACCCCCCCATAGCCTCAAGTACAAACTGATACGAATCTGAAATAGCGTCGAGCTTTTCACGAACAGCCTGCTCAAGCATAGGATTGACAATTCCGCTCTCAGCCATAAATGTATCGGTAAACTCAGCGCGAGCCGAGGGGCATGCATCCAGCGCTTCAGCAACGAGTTTCTCCATATAGAGAACTTCAACACCTTCGCTCCTCAGAAGATCCGCAAAGGCATCATGCTCCTTTTGAGCCACATCAAGATAGAAACAGTCGTGAATCCAGACATCCTCGAACTCTTCTGCCTTTACGTTCACAAGGTCACGACCGGGGCGGTGAAGCACAACTTTCTTGAGCTTACCAATCTCGCTGTGTACATTCAGTCCTTTAGGCATTCCTGTTACTCCATTTCAGCCATGAAACCTACAGGGCAATAAGTCCCGAGATTGCTACGAATACGATATTGATGAGCGACACGACCAAGAAGAATTTCCAAACGGTCTTCCACCACTGGCCAAGCTTGATCTTGCACACGCCCAAACCCGCTACAAGAATGGCGCTAGTAGGACAGATCAAAGACATCGTCGCGCTACCCATGGAGAGAGCCCACACGGCAGCCTCGGGATTAAGGCCCATGAGTTCGGTCAAAGGTCCAAAAATGGGAGCGGTCAGTGCTGCAAGGCCAGATGAGCTGGGAACCAGGATCGCCAGGAGGTTCTCAACCGCATAAAGAAGCGTAGTAAAGAGAACCGCCGGGATGCCGCCCAGACCAGTGGCGAGCGCATTGAGGATGGTATCGATGATCATGCCGTCAGAGGCAATGACAAGGATGCCACGCGCAAGTCCAACGACAATTGCCGAGAAAGCAAAGTCAGCGATACCCGCAACAAATTCCTGAGCGATGACGTCCTGACTAAAGCCCGCAATAACACCAGCCAACAAGCCCATGGCCAAAAAGACCGCAGAAATCTCGTTCATATACCAGCCCTGGGTCACAAGTCCCCAGATGATAAGGCACATTCCAGCGATAAATACCGCAAGCACGCCTTTTTGACGACCCGTAAATTCCGCATCAAGGGCAGATTCATCGGCAGCGAACTCGACTTTCTTGGCGATATCATCCTCAAATGTGATCGATGACTCAGGATTCTTCTTTACCCTTCGTGCATAGAGGACAACCCAAGTAATTGCAACGGCGGTCAAAACAACCCAGGCAATCATACGCAGCCACAGCTGGGGGTTGCCCTGAATACCAAGAATACCTTGCGCAATGAGAACATTAAACGGATTAATCGTTGAGGCGATGTAACCCGTGCGCGCTCCAACGAACACGACCATGAACGCCGTCATCGAGTCGAAGCCCATAGCCATCATAATTGGCATGAAGATCGCAAAGAACGGGAGAGTTTCTTCCGCCATGCCAAAGTTCGTTCCGCCCAATGCAAAGAGAACCATCGCAATAGGAATAATTAGAATGTCTTTGTTCTTAAAGCGGCGAACGACACGACCCATTCCGCTCGTGATAGCGCCCGTTTTAGTAATAACCTGAAACGAACCGCCCACAATCAAGATGAATGCAACGACCTCAATTGCCTCTTGTATACCGCGCGTTGGAGCCTGAAGAACATCGAAGACACCTTGTCTGAGATCTACTTCATCCCCGGTTTCCTCGTCAATATATGTCTTTTCACTCTGCTCATACGTACCTGCGACAGTGACTTCACGACCGTTCACCTCCTGACGCTGATAGGACCCAGAGGGAACAATCCACGTGAGAACAGCGAAGATGACCATAAGTGCAAAGATGATCGCATATACATGCGGGACCTTGAACTGCTTGATGCCTTTCGAACTTTCCGCTGCCATATCTCCTCCTTCATTCCTTTTCCCATCTATCCAGCTGGCACCATAAATGTATGAGGTTGCTCAGCGGTGGTCGGGCAACCATCGCTATCGTGTCGCTTTTCACCTATGAACGGCAGCTAAAGTGACGTTATTAATCAATCTGATATTTTAAATTGATGTTATTTGTCAATTACATACGTCTTTTAACTTTTCCGCAACACAACAAGGAACCTGCCTTAGCCTTATATAAAAACCAGCAGGACAGGAGACAGGCATGCAAGGCATACACATAACAAATGAAATCGGTCATTTAAAAGCCGTACTTGTCCATCGACCAGGAGCTGAAACACAAAACTACCCTGATGCCGACTTCAGCCAAGTTTTCTCCCTGCGAAAATGGAGCGGTCGTTTTGACCTCGACAAAGCAATGTATGAGCACGATTCCATGGTTCAATTGCTTGAGAAGCATGGCGTAGAAACCATTGAAATTAGGGACCTTCTCGAAGACTCACTTGAAACTGAGCCCCAATCACTTAAATATTTTATTGATGACTACCTCCGTTGCAGCGGGGCAACAGGCAGAGAGTTCCTCGAGGCAATAACCCAGCTGTTTGAGAACGCTAAGAACACCCAGGAATTGGTGAATATAGTACTTAACGGCATTCGCTTTGGAGACACTGAGCTATGTTCAAACCAGTCGGAAACACTACGGGCGCTCGTGCACGAGCAATTTGATCCCGCCTCGCTCTTGGTCAATCCCCTCAACACGCTTTTTTTCACTCGTGATCCTGCTGTGGTAGTCGGAGACGGCATCATCCTAAATCATATGTATTGGCCTGAGCGTGATCGTGAGGTCGCCTTATACCGGCAGATATTCACCCACCACAAGATCATGGGAGAAACTCCAATATGTGATTTGAACAGGAGTAGCTACCATATAGAAGGCGGAGACATTATTGTTATCAGTGCTAAGACAATATTAGTTGGAATCTCTGACCGAACTGAACCCGCCGCCGTCGAGTCACTTGCCAAAGAGCTCCTGACCTCAAATAAATTCCAGACCACCGAGCTAATTGCGATTCGAGTCCCCTCTGACGGGCTGCGTATCCACCTCGATACGTTCATAAGTAGAATTGATCACGACGCGTTCCTCATCGATCGTGAGATATGCAATGCCGTTGATGCATACAGCATTCAACTAAAACGATCCGGAAGGGGCCTTACGATCACTCCTATCGATCGCACGATTCCGGAAATACTCTCTGCAGCCTGTTGCGAACCAATAAAAGTGATTGACTGCGGAGGCGGGAATCAAACCGCCTACGAAAGAGAACGCCGGAACAACGCAACGTCTATCCTTGCGCTCTCGCCAGGAAAACTATGCGTATATGAAGAAAACGTTTGGACCAACGAAGCGCTTGAGAAAGCAGGAATGGAATTATTCCCGCTATCCATTGACGAGCTCACCAAAGGCTATGGTGGCACAAACTGTCTATGCCTCCCTCTGTGGCGAGAGGATCTATAGCCATGGGCTTCGGGGCAAATATTCGTAAACTCCGCACCATGGAGCATCTTGGTCAGGCGCAACTTGCAGAGATGTTGGGGGTATCTAAAGAGACCGTTTGTCGTTGGGAAAAAAGTCGGTATGCCCCCCGTGAGCGCTATATTGAAAAGTTACAAGCGCTCTTCGGTTGCACCCGCGATGAACTTGTTGGCGAGGAAAACGGTTTGGCTGTAAAGCTCGCAAATAAAAGAATCGTCACCGACGAAGACCCTGCTATCCACGAAATGGAGGGCACATTTCCCGTCATCGATATCGAATCGCAAAAGCGCCGCATCACGCACGGCCAACAAAATGCTTGCGCGCCTGTAGACGTAGCCAAACGTCACCCACATAGCGTTTTCGTTAAAATCAAAGGCGACGAAATGTCCCGCATTTACCCTCCCGGCAGCTTACTACTTGTCGATACCACCGCAAAGCCTTGGAACGGCTGTGCTGTATTGGCGCTCGCAGACGGTAAAACACCGGTAATTAGGCGATTTGCAGAAGGAAACGACATGATTGTGCTGTCGTCCCATTCATATGCAACAGCAAGTCCGGATCTGATGTTTAACAAACGGAGGATTAGAATCATAGGAGTCGTCGTTTGGTATCAAGCGAGCCACGATCACACGCTAAATTAAATCGACTTTCCCAAAAACGACCGTACCGCACAGACAGCTCAAAGTCCCAGCCCAAATGAACTACTTTTTGGCGGCTTTGCGCTCGTCGCGGATGCGGGCGCGATCCATGGCCGCCTCGACCGCCGAGAAACGGCAGCCGCAGTAATTCTGCCGATACATGCCCAGCTCACGCGAACGGCGCGTAGCCTCGGGATAATACGGGCGAAAATCGCGAATCACCGGGGTGAGACCGCGGGCGGCAGCCAGACGCTCCAAAACATCATTGCAGGTATCGAACAGCTGATACGGCGAGACGGCGAGCGTCGTGCCCACAAACTCAAACCCGCGCTCCTGGGCCACGCGGCACGCCTCGGCCAAGCGCAGGGCATAGCACGAGCGACAGCGACGGGGCCGATCGGCACCCAGCGGGGCCACGCCGGCCTCCCAGCGCTCGCGGTCCTCCCCCGCCTCGATGAGCTCGATGTCGCCATCGGCACACCACCGGCGCAGCTCGTCCAGACGCCGCCGCCATTCATCGCGCGGTTGAATATTGGGATTGGTCCAGCAAATCGTGGGCTCAAACCCCTCCTCGCGCAGCAGGCGAACCGGCTCAAGCGAGCATGGTGCACAGCACGCATGCAGCAACAACGACTTCATCGACATCCCCGTCCCAGAAAACTCACCCCGACATCATGGCAGCTAAAATAGCCCCGTCCCAAAAAGACTACTTTGCGAAAAAGCGCACGCCAAAGGACGTATCCTCGCAGGCGACGATACGGCGGTCGCGCAGAATGGTCCGCACGTAATACCAATCACCCACACAGCCCGACAAGTGCAGACCAGCCGCCAGGTAGCACAGCAGCGGATAGTCCGAGAACGCAAACCCCAGGGCAAATGCTGTCGTCACAACAACCGTCGGCGCCAGGCAAACCGCCATGTACCGCCGGCGCGAATACACAACGCCCTCGGCGCAGGCATAGATCATCGCCGTCTCGCGATTCGCCCCAAAGGTCACCTGCGCGCCCGCAGGCGCCAGCAGCTTAAAAAACACCGCATGCACCAGCTCGTGCACGGCAAACGATGCCATTGAGACCGCAGCCAAGCCGACTATCCAGCCCACGACAGCCATCCAGCCGCCCGCCTCAGCCGCGTCCAAGTCCGCAGGCCCGCCCAACAGCATAAACACCGGCACCAGGCACACGGCAAACACCGCGATCACGGCCATCCCCCACACGAAGCAAGCGTGTAGAAAATCCTCGTCCTCAAACGCATGTATGTTGGAAATCTCATTCATAGCATCTTAGGATAGCGCCCCTGCCACGCACCCGCCCGCATGTGCGATAATGTCGAACGATATGCACGAATTGACCACCGCGCCGCCGAACCCCGTGCCCGGCCGCGCTCTTACCTATATGCGAAGGAGTCCCATGGCATCCAAATACTCCATGAACGACCGTCCCAGCTGGCCGCGCCGCGCCATCGTTACCGCCGGCGAGCCCTACGGCAACAAGGGTCTGCACTTTGGCCACGTCGGCGGCGTCTTTGTCCCGGCCGACTTCTTCGCCCGCTTCCTGCGCGACCGCCTGGGCCGCGAAAACGTCATCTTCACCTCGGGCACCGACTGCTACGGTTCGCCCATCATGGAGAGCTACCGCAAGCTCAAGGAGAACGAGGGCTACGGCAAGTCCATCGGCGAGTATGTCGAGTCCAATCACTCCCGCCAGGCCGCGACCCTCAACAACTACAACATCAGCTGCGACATCTACGGCGGCTCGGGCCTTGAGCCGGCGGCCCAGATCCACAACGAGGTGACTGCCGAGATTATCGAGCGCCTGCACGAGCAGGGCACCATCTCCAAGCGCTCCACGCTGCAGTTCTACGATGCCAAGGCCGGCACGTTCCTCAACGGCCGCCAGGTCATCGGCCGCTGCCCCATCCAGGGCTGCAAGTCCGAGAAGGCTTATGCCGACGAGTGCGATCTGGGCCACCAGTTTGAGCCCGAGGAGCTCATCGCGCCCAAGAGCCAGCTCACCGGCGAGGTGCCCGAGCTGCGCCCGGTCGACAATCTCTACTTTGACCTGCCGGCCTACCTCGACTTTATGAAGACCTATACCGCCAAGCTCGCCCAGAACCCGCAGGTTCGCTCCGTGGTCTCCAAGACCATGGAGGAGTGGCTGCTGCCGGCTCAGCTCTACATCCAGAATAAGTTCCGCGAGGCCTTCGACGCCGTCGAGGACCAGCTTCCCGAGCACACCGTGCTGGAGCCCGAGGGCAACAAGAGCAGCTTTACCGTCACCTTCCCCAGCTGGAAGGAGCGCGACGACGCCCACGCGGTGCTCGCCAACGGCGGCGTGCGCTTCCGCAGCGGCAAGGCGCTCGTGCCCTTCCGCATCACCGGCAACATCGACTGGGGCGTTCCGGTGCCCGAGGTCGACGGCGTGACCGACGTCACCTGCTGGTGCTGGCCCGAGAGCCTGTGGGCGCCCATCAGCTATACGCGTACCGTGCTCGCACGCGATGCCAAGGCCGCCGGCGTGACCGAGGGCGTCGCCGCCCAGGATGCCGCCCTCATGGGCGAGCCCGCCGCCGACTCCACGCAGGTGCCCGCACCCACCTACCAGCACAGCTCGCTCGACTGGCGCGACTGGTGGTGCTCTGACGACGCTCAGATTTACCAGTTCATCGGTCAGGACAACATCTATTTCTACTGCATCGCGCAGACCGCCATGTGGGAGGCCCTGGGCTGGGACCTCACGCAGAGCACCGTCAGCGCCTGCTACCACCTGCTCTACATGGGCAAAAAGGCCAGCTCGTCCTCGCAGACGCCTCCCCCGCCGGCAGACGACCTGCTCAACCACTACACCTGCGAGCAGATGCGTGCGCACTGGCTGTCGCTCGGCCTGTCCGAGAAGCCGGTAAGCTTTAGCCCCAAGGCATACGACACGCGTGTGACCGGCAAGGACAAGGACGGCAACGAGGTACGCGCCTGCGACGACAAGCGCGTTATCGACCCGGCCCTTAAGGAGAGCGCGCTGCTGACCGGCGTGTTCAACCGTCTGGCCCGCAGCTGCTTCTACGGCGTCGCCGTCAAGGAAGGCGACGAGAGCCCCTACCGCAACGGCTGCATCCCCGCCGGTGCCGCTTCTGACACCGTGGTCGAAGCCGCCCAGCAGGCAGCCCTCGCCTTTGAGCAGGCCATGTACAAGTTCGAGACGCACCGCGCGCTTGCCGTGTGCGACGACTACCTGCGCGCCGCCAACAAGCGCTGGAGCGACGCCTCCAAGGCCGCCAACAAGCTCGAGGGCGAGCCGGCCAATGCCGCGATGACGCAGGCCCTTGTCGACGCCTTTACCGAGCTGCGCGTGGCGACCGTCCTGATGCACGGTATTGTGCCGGCCGGCTGCGAGCTCATCTGCGAGTACTTCGACGTCGACCCGGTCGCTTTCTTTAGCTGGGATAACATCTTTGCCTCCACGGACGAGTTCGTGGAGATCCTGGGCGAGAAGCCCGGCGAGCACCGCGTGAAGCCGCTGCCCCCGCGCTTCGACTTCTTTAGCAAGCACGAGAGCCAGTACTAAACACTCGACATGTAATGGAATGGGAAGGAAAGACGGATGTCCAAGCCGCGTCGTCGTAAGCAGAAAAAACAGGTCAAGGCCGAGCTCAAGCTCAGGCAGTTTGCCGCCACCGAGCTTTCCGACCAGCTTGCCGCCCTTCCTTGCGCCGCCGACCTGCCGCGCTTTATGGTCGACACGGTCGCCGGCGCCTATGCGCCCGCCGATGCCGAGCTCATGATCAAGGGCTTCGGCGCCGCGGTCACACGCCCGGTCACGCTGCGCGCCAACACGCTCAAGGCAACCGCCGAGGACATCGCTGCGGCGCTCGATGCCGCCGGCATCGCCCACAACCCCGTCGCCTGGTATCCAGACGCCTTCATCCTGCCCGACGCCCAGGTTTCCGACCTGTGGGACCTCGACATCTACCGCGACGGCAAGATCTACTTGCAAAGTCTGTCGTCCATGATGCCGCCGTTGGTCCTGGGCGCCCAGGCATGCGAGGACATCCTGGACATGTGCGCGGCCCCCGGTGGCAAGACGACGCAGATCGCCGCCCTCACGCAGGGCCAGGCGCACCTTACCGCCTGCGAGATGAGCATTCCCCGCGCCGAGAAGCTCGAAGCCAACCTCCACCGCCAAGGCGCAAAAAACGTGCCCGTCATGCGCATCGACGCACGCGAGCTCGACGAGTTCTTCCGCTTTGACCGCATCCTGCTCGATGCCCCCTGCACCGGCACGGGCACCGTCATCAGCGGCAACGAGAAAAGCCTGCGCGGCCTGACCGAGCAGCTGCTGAGTAAGTGTGCCCGCTCGCAGCGAGCACTTCTGGACCGCGCCATGGGAGCCCTTAAACCGGGCGGCACGCTCGTCTATTCGACTTGTTCGATCTTGCCGCAGGAAAACGAGGACGCCCTGCAAGAGGCCCTCGACAAGCACATGGATTGCGAGCTTATCCCCCTCGACGGCACGCCGAGCGAAAGTGAAACGCGCCGTGCTCAGGAAGTTGGCGAAGAGCCACGCATCGAGTGCAACGCCCTCACCGAGGCCATCGCCGCCAGCCACGTCTCGTCCGTCGCCAACGGTATGCCCGGCACGCTGACCATTCCGCCTAGCCGCGACTTTGAGGGCTTCTACATTGCCCTGATCCGAAAACGCAGCTAGCGCACGGATCCAAAACTCAACAAGCTATCTCTGTGCGCGTTTGCCCTGCTGGTCGCGATGCTGTTTAAGCATCGCGCGCTCCTTGCGTTCGGCCCTTTTGCCTTTAATGGCCGTAACCACAAAATAGATGACCGCGGCGGCAACGATTGCGCCCACACACAGGCCAATCGAGCCCAACATTGCTGTCAATTCCATACCGCGTCACCTCTCTTTTAAACGGGACTTTCAAGATAGCACCTCGATCCCCGCCACCACAGCTCCTTCACGTTCGCCGCTCTTCGGTCTAACGGGGGACGCGGCGGGGAAAAATCAACTCGTCAAACGATTTAGCAAGCACAACGCTGCCGGCACCCTGCCGGCCGTCATCACATAGAATCGAGCCTCCATGGATACCCTCAACGATCTAAACGAGCGCGTCGACGCCTTCGTCGGCACCAGCTCCTTCGACACGCCTGCCGCGGCAAACGACCAAGCTCCCATCGATGTGCCCGCCGAAGTTCACGAAGACATCGTCGCCTCGGTCGATTTCTCCGAGGTCGAGCTCGCAGACGAGTTCACCGAGCCCCAGGTAGCCGTCACGCCCAACGGCCTGCTCCCTATGGAGCCCCTGCCCATCGACGGACGTCTGCGCAAGGCTGCCCTTCGCATGCCCGACGAGATCGAGGAGGCCAGCGGCTTCACGCTCTTCGGCCGCCGCATCAAGTCGCTCATTTACACCACCGATGTCGCGGTCATCCGCAACTCCAACGCCGATGCCGTCTTTGCCGTTTACCCCTTCACGCCGCAGCCGGCCATTACGCAGGCACTGTTGACCGTCGCCGAGTGCCCGGTCTTTGTAGGCGTGGGCGGCGGAACTACGACCGGTAAGCGCTCCGTGCAGATGGCAGCCGTCTCCGAGATGCAGGGCGCGGCGGGCTGCGTGGTCAACTCCCCCGCTACTGCCGAGATGGTCGAGCACATCACCAACATCGCCGACATCCCCGTCATCGCTACGGTCGTTCGCTGCGACGACGATGCCCACGCCAAGGTGCGCGCTGGAGCCAAGATTCTCAACATCGCCGCCGGCAAGAACACGCCCCAGGTCCTACGCGAGCTGCGCAAGCACTATCCCAACCTGCCGCTCATCGCGCCGGGCGGCAAGACGCCAGAGAGCATCCGTGAAACCATCGCCGCCGGCGCCAACGCCATCATCTGGACGCCGCCTTCGGCCCAGCAGCTACAGACCGACATGATGCAGCGTTATCGCAAGATGAAGGAAGACGCCACACCTGTCATCTCGCACGACGATGTGCCCATTATCGACCAGGTCTCCGCCGCCGAGGTCAGCCAGGTCGAGAACATGAATCCCGACGTGCCGATTCCCGACGAAGTCATCGAGCGCGTCGCTTCGATCCACGAGCGCGTCGAGGAGCATCGCGCCAACCGCGGCCTCAAGCCGTCACTGCACGGCTTCTTCTTCCGCGGAAAGAAACGCTAACCCCAACAGCAAGGCCCGCCCCACAAACGTGAGGCGGGCCGTTTTCGTTTGGGCAATCATGCAGCGATGTGATGGGGCAAATTAATCCACGCGCTTGTCGCCCATAAAGAAGAGCGCCACCGTACCAGGTCCGGTATGCGAGCCAATCAGAGTACCGATGTTATTGATCTCAATCTTGCCTTTAAGCTGCGGAACCTGTTCCTCAATCAGCGCCGCAACTGCTTCGGCATCCTCGCGGCACGCCGAGTGCGACATGATGCACTTACCCGAATAATCCGCACCGTCCTGCACGTGTGCCATCATGGTCTTAGCCATCTCGGAAATCGCGCGCTTCTTAGTGCGAATCTTCTCACGTGGCGACAGCTTGCCGTCGCAATCGACCGTCATAAGTGGGCAAATCTTAAGCGCCGTGCCGATGATTGCGCTCGCAGCCGAAATGCGACCGCCGCGCAGGTAGCTCGACAGATCGGTCGAGAAGAACCAGTGGTGCAGGTTGAGTTTGTGCTCCTCGATCCAGGCGGCCGTCTCGTCGAGCGAAGCGCCGCTATCGCGAACGTCGGCGGCACATTCCGCCAGCAGGCCAAAGCCCGAAGACGCCGCCAGCGAATCGATGACGCGAACCTTGCCGCCCTGGGGATAGCGATCCGCGAGCATCTGCGCCGCAACGCAGGCCGATCCATACGTGCCCGAAATACCCGACGACAACGTCAGGTGCAGCACGTCTTTACCCTCGGCAACAAACGGCTCCCAAAACTCCTCGTACTCACCCACGCTCACCTGAGACGTCTTGGGCATGGCGCCCGCAGATATCTGGGCAAAAAACTCGTCCGGCGTAATCGACTGATACAGATCGTCCGTATAGACAACATCGTCGATCTCGTAATGAAAACACACGACAGGGATATTGCGCGACACAAAGAACTCACGGGTTCGGTCGGCGGCAGATTCACAGGTCAGGACAAAATCACTCATATGAGGCTCCTTACTCATTGCTGCGCAAATTATTGCACAGTGAGCCTACATACGGTACATATGTCCACTATTTACCAAATCGAAGCAATAATAGCGAACATCTTTACCACCATCGTCTCCACCGACCCCACGCATGAATATCTGAGAAAACACCCTCTGTCGTCTCCACTCAACCGCCATATCTACCTCAACTAAATCGATTTACCAAACCGTTCGGCTAACAATTCGGCCGCCCATCCCCAATCGAAACAAAAGCGGCGCATACTGATAAACGTTTGACGCTGTTTATCAGTTTTACCAGCTCCATCGGAAGGTGTTTCATGGTCGCATTCGATCGCAATCCGCAAGACTTCAAGTATCTGCGTCTGCTGTCGAGACAATTTCCCACCGAGCAATCCGCGTTTACCGAGATTATCAATCTCTCGGCCATTCTCAACCTGCCCAAAGGCACCGAGCATTTTATGAGCGACGTGCATGGCGAGTACGAAGCCTTTATGCACATCCTCAACAACTGCTCGGGCGTCGTGCGCGAACATGTCGACGAGATTTTTGGCGACACGCTTTCCTTTGACGAAAAGGGCGAGCTGTGCACGCTCATCTACTACCCGCGCGAGAAGATCGACCTGGTCCGCAGCCGGCGCGAAGACTCGCCCACCTGGTACAGGACGATGCTTGACCAGCTCATCATGGTCGCCCGCTCGCTTTCGAGCCGCTATACGCGCTCCAAGGTGCGTAAGGCCATCCCGCGCGATTACGCCTACATCATCGACGAGCTGCTGCACACGCATCCGGACGAGAACAACTATCGCGTGCGCTATCACGAGCGCATCGTGGAGTCCATTCTGGAGACCGCCAGCGCCGACGACTTTATCGAGTCGCTTGCCTCGCTCATCAAGCGCCTGGCCGTCGACCACCTGCACCTGGTGGGCGACATCTTCGACCGCGGCGGCGGCGCGGCCAAGATTATGGACCGCCTGCTCACCTACCATTCGCTCGACATCCAGTGGGGCAACCACGACCTGCTGTGGATGGGCGCCGCTGCCGGCGAGCCCGCCTGCATCGCCACGGTGCTGCGCAACAACCTACGCTACGACAACTACGAGATCCTGGAGAACGACTACGGCATCTCGCTGCGTGAGCTTGTCGCCTTTGCCGATGCCACCTACACCGACGGTGAGCCCATCACCCCGCTGATCAAGGCCATCAACGTGCTGCTCTTTAAGCTCGAGGGCCAGATTATCCAGCGCCACCCCGAGTTCGATATGACCGACCGCCTGTTACTCGACAAAATCGATCACGACACCGGCACGGTCACGCTCGCCGACGGCAGTGTGTGGCCGCTCACGACCAACGACTTCCCCACCGTCGACCCGGCGGACCCCTATACGCTCACGCCCCAGGAGCAGCACATCATCGACAAGCTCGTGTCCGAGTTTGTCACCGCCGATCACCTGCATCGCCATATCGATTTCCTCTATTCCCACGGCTCGATGTACAAGGTCGCCAACGGCAACCTGCTGTTCCATGGCTGCGTGCCGCTCAACGAAGACGGCACCTTTGGCAGCATGAACTGTCTGGGCACCTGGCACGCTGGCCGCGATTATCTCGATTTTTGCGACCACATCGCCCGCCGCGCCTGGCGCGTGGGCGACCGCGACGCCCTCGACTGGATGTGGTACCTGTGGATTGGCTTTAACTCACCCGCCAGCGGACGCCTGGTGCGTACCTTTGAGCGCGCCTATATCGCCGATAAGAGCACCTGGGTCGAGCCGATGGACCCGTACTTTACGCTTACCAAGTCGCCCTCGGTCTGCGATGACATCATGCGCGAGTTTGGCGTCGTGCCCATGGCATGTTCACCGACCGGCCACATCATCAACGGCCACACGCCCGTTAAAACCACCAAGGGTGAGCAGCCCATCCGCGCCGAGGGCAAACTGCTGGTCATCGATGGCGGCTTCTGCCGCGCTTACCATCCCAAGACGGGTATCGCCGGCTATACGCTCATCTCGAGCTCGCGCGGCTGCCGCCTCAAGTCGCACCGGGCCTTTACGACGGTTGCCGAGGCGCTCACGCGCAACGTGGACATCGAAAGCGAGACCAACCGTTTTGACCAAGCAGACCGTCGCCGCATGGTGAGCGACACCGATACTGGCGCCAAGATTCGCAGCCAGATCCAGGATCTGCGCCAGCTGCTCGATGCATATAGAAACGGTGCTATCGAGGAGCGCGTCTAGCCCCACCCGCGGGGATTGGCTAAACTTGCTGAGTTTGTCATCCCCGCGGCGCCCCGGCGCCACCATAAGGCAGGTACCATGCAAAAGCTCCTTGCGCAGATCATGAAGTTTGGCGTCGTCGGCGTCATTGCCACGGTCATCGACTTTGGCATTATGAATCTGCTCCACTACGGTCTGGGCCTTAACATCCTAATCGCCAACACCAGCGGCTTTATCATCTCACTCATCTTTAACTACCTCGCAAGCATGAAATACGTGTTTGCGCACAAGGAAGGCATAAGCCGCCGCCGCGAGTTCATTATCTTTGTCGTGCTGTCCGTGATCGGCCTGGCACTCAACGACGGTATCGTGTTGACACTCAACGCCGGCCTGGGACTCGAGGCCAATATCGCCAAGATCTGCGCCACCGCGCTTGTCATGGTCTACAACTTTGTGACCCGAAAGATCTTCCTGGAAGGCGACGAGACCAAGTAGCTCGGCCTCCTCGTTGCACTACGGGGCCCACGGACGACGTGCGTCGAGCGCTGCGTTGTTCGTGGGCCTTGTTCGCTTACGGAAGGATTTGCAACGTTTGCGGATTGTCTCTTGCAAATTTGACGAGTTCGTATAGTTCTTGCCAAAGACCTTACGTTTCCCATGCAAAAGCTCTAAAGTAACTTTTTGCTCGATTCATCAACGCATTGGATGTGATTACGTGCGCAAGGCACTGGCACAACCTCATACCAAGCAGTTCCTCAAGTTCGCTGTCGTGGGTCTTATCTCCTTTGGCATCGACTGGGGCATGCTCATTGCGCTCGTCGAGCTGTTCCACCTCGACTTTTTGATGAGTACCACGCTCTCGTTTATCACGTCCGTCGTGGTCAACTACTGGCTCAGCATGAAGTACGTGTTCGACCACCGCGAGGGCATGAGCCGCAAGCGCGAGTTCACGATCTTCACCATCCTGTCGGTGATCGGCTTGGGCCTCAACGACCTGTACATGTTTGTGGGCGTCACATTTTTGAGCATCGGATACCAGGCCATGAAGGCCATCGCCACGTTCCTCGTCACCTGGTACAACTACTTCAGCCGCCGCTTCTTCCTCGAGGGCGCACGGTCGTAGTCGATTCACTATTTGCTTGAATGTAAAACCGGTTGGAATTCCCGTTCCAACCGGTTTTTTTGTTTGCCGAGAGACCCGGCGACCCAGTCCCATTCGCATGAAAAACGGGCGGCCCGGATGTTTGTCCGAACCGCCCGTCTGGGGCACTATGTCGAGGTCCCTAGCCTGTAACGTAATACCAGACCACGTTGTCGCCATTGGAGAGAACGTAGTTACTGCAGGCCGTCATGGGCGTTGTGCCGTTGACGGAGTACATCCAGCCGCTCGTGCCACCGTACTGTTTCTCGGCCAAACCACCAATCGCGGAGACATACGTGCCGTACGACGAGCCATGTGCGTTAACGGAAAGGCCCAGCGCGCACAGGGCATCATAGACGGTAGCGCCTTCGTTAAAGGTAAAGGTGCCACCAGAAGACACAGGATTGCCCACAGCGCTCGATGTGACCGAAACCGTCACTGTTACGTAGCTGGACTCCTGCGAGCCGCTCTGGCCGCCCGAGGAGGCGTTTCCACCATTAGAGGATGAGGCTCCATCAGACGACTGGCCACCGCCAGACGCATTGGAAGTATCACCGGCTCCCGTATTTTGGGCAGCGGATTTATCGCCAGACTTCTTGCCGTCCTGGTCCTCGGACTTCTTGTTATCCGAGTTCTTGTCCGATTCCTTGTTCGAAGACTCGGAATCGTCCTTGGACTTGGACTCATCAGAATGCTTGGACTCATCTTTTGCGTCATTCGATGACTTGGAATCCTTGGAACTGGCCTCGCCCGAAGTCGTAGTCGAGCCAGACACCTTGGTGTCCTTGGTGACGACGCTCTCCCCCGTCACGGTCTGAATGATCCAGTCGATGGACCAGGCACCGCTCTCGGAAGGATGGACGAAACCCAGCGAGACGACGATCAGAATGGTGCACGCGGCAGTCAGGACGCCGAGGAACGTCTTGCGACGAGGGGCGGACGCCGCCGAAGCGGCGCCCTGTTGCTTTGCATCGTCAAGCTGGATAAACGAGGAATCTGGTTGCTTGGGGTCAGCGTCCTTGGATTTATTGGACACAGCCCTCACCTACCGACGTTTGGTGAACACGAACACGCCGACGATGGCGAGACCGATGACGCCGGCGGCAACGCCAACAATGGCGAGCGGGTTGGTGCCAGCCTCCTGCTCGGAGGCACTAGAGGACTTCTTAGCAGTGGTCGTGGAAGCAGCACCCGTATCGGACTTGGAATCGGACTTCTTGTCGGACTTGCTGTCCTTCTTGTCAGACTTCTTCTCGTCCTTCTTATCGGACTTATCGGTGTCCTTCTTGTCGGACTTGTTGTCCTTGGTCTCGGTCTTGGTCGACACCGTCGTCTTGGTCGTCGGCTTATGACCCGGGGCGATAGCGCCGCCGGCCTGCTGGCCCTTAGAGCCGGAGCCGGAACCCGTGCCAGTGCCAGCGCCAGCGCCGGAACCGTTGCCAGCGCCACCGTTGCCACCATTAGTGCCAGAACCGCCATTGCCGCCAGGGTTAACGGCATTCTTGGTCCACTTGGCATACAGTGTCAGATCGGCCGTCACTGGCGTACTGAAGTCATACGCCTGCGTGCAAGCCTCATCGGTATACCAACCACCGAAAGTGTAGCCATCGCGCGTCGGATCGGCCGGCTTGACCAGCTTGCCGTCGGCCGTAGCAACAAACTTAGTGTCGCAAGCAGACCCGCCGTTGGAATTAAAGGCAACCGTCCAAGACTCAACAGCCCCCAGCTTGAACAGAGTACCCGAATCATTGATGTAGTACAGGTTGCCAGAAGCATCGGCAATGACCGGAGAGTCACAGTACTGGTAATGGCCGGCCGCATCATAGATCTGCGTCGCCTCTGCATCGCCGAGAGTATAGCGATACACGCCACCACCAGCAGAGTAGTTGACGTAATCCTTGCTATCCGCGCTGTTCACGGTGAAGTACACATAGGTCTTGCCGCCCTGAACACTCACCAGCGGAGTAGCAGCAATACCGTTGAGGCCAGCCGGCAGCGCCTTGCCGTCGGCAGCAGCGACCATCGTGGTCTTGTCCGTCTTCAGGTTATAGAGAACCAGAGCAGAGCCCGTAGCCGTCTGTCCGCCGACAATCAGATTGTCACCAGACACCGCAGGGGCGCTCAGATTATTCGTAAGGCCCAGATCAACCGTCTTCTGTTCACTCAGCACGCCCTTTGCCGAAAGCAAAATCACATGGAGCTTTCCGTCGTGCGTCATCTGATAGAAGGTCGAACCATTGGACGGATCGGCAATGCAATCGGCATTTGCGACAGCGCCGAGCTTCATGGTCGAAACGACATCGCCCGTCGTCTTATCAATGCACTTAAGCGTGCCCGCGCTCGTAGGAACAATGGTGTACTTATCCGTCAGCGCAGCGCCAGTCCAATAATAGCCCTCGGAAGGGTCAATGTTCTGCCAAGAGACTTCGCCCGTGGCAATCTTGATACGCTTCAGGGAGCCGTTGCCGTAGGTCGCGTTGTAATTCTCGTCATACGAAATATCGACCGAGCCTACATAGACGTACTCGCCGTCCGAAACGACGGTGCAGGAGCTCTGCGTCAAGTCCGTCAAACCAGGCGTCAGCCACTTGCAGATCAGCTTGTCTGCAGTAATCGCCTGGACCGCACCGCCGTTGAGCGGAACGATGATAAGGCCATTGGTATAGATCGGACGAGAGGTATAGCTCACCTTGGAGGCAAGCGGCGCAGAGGCAACCTTTTTGCCCGTGGACGAATCGATCTTAATGAGCTCGTTCTCGGTCGCGATGTACACAAAACCGTTAGCAATGACAGGCTCGCTGCAGTTGGCATACTGCTGACCAGACTCGGCCTTCCAATCGAAGGCCCACTTAAGACCGGCGGCCTGCGCAGGCGTCTTGGCGTCCGTAACGGACGTACCGTTGCCGCTGTTGCCGTAGCCGGCCCACTCGGCATCCCAATCAGGAGTCGTCGCACTCGGGTCCACGACAATCTTGTCGGGATCGGGCATGGGCGAATCGTCGGTGGTATAGGCAAGCGTAACCTTATCGCCGCTCTTGAGCGTAATCTGGTTGGCGCAGAGTAAGGAGGGCTCTCCATTGATATACAGGTGCCAAGATTTATTGGTCGCAGCATCCCAGGCATACGGCTTGTGATCGAACGGCGAGTTGATGGAATTGAGGAACCAGTACTCACCACTCTGGGAGCCGTTGTACGTAACGCCCTTGGCCTTCAGGACCGTCTCAATAAGGTTCTGGGCAGTAGAGCCTTCGGGCAAAGAAACACTGCTTGCCGAGCCCCAGCAAGTATTGTTGCCGTTGACATCGGGGCCGACAACATCGACAGACCCAAGAACCTGACCGGGGAGGGCATCGGCGTCAGCACCATACACAAAGGTGACGGCGTCGCCCTCTTGGAGCTCGTAGTTGCCGGCACCGACCGTGGCGGACTTGCCATTTACATAGAATTGCCAATAACTGCGGGTCGCAGGATCATACTTATAGATCTTACCGTCAAGCGGCGATTTAATGCCGCTGAGGTACCAGCCCCAAGACTCTTCACTAGCAACGAGATCAAGACCAGTCTGCTCCAGCAGATCCTTGGCAGTAGAACCCGCCTTGAGACTCATCTGACCCGTCGAAGCCCAAACCTGCTGCTTGCCGTCCTTGTCCTTACCGAGGACCTGAACGGAAGCATGGACAGAATCGGAGGGCAACTGGTCGCCCCAGCCACCGTAGAACCACGTAACGGTATCGCCAGCATGAATGGTGACATTGTCTGCCGTGCAGTCGCTCGACTTGCCGTTGATGAACAGCTGCCAATAGGTCGAATAATCGAGCGGCTTACCCAGCTCAACGCCGTTGTACTTAAGGCTCAGAATGAAGGAGCCCGCAACAACGGCATCGATGTCATTCGCCTCGAGCGCGACCTTCGTAAGGTCAAGTGCGTTCGAGCCGGACGTCACCACATACTGCGCGTTATCGACCCAAGTCTGAGTCTTGCCCTGGGCATCGCGACCAATGACGGTCACATTTGCGGCAACCTGGTCCTTAACGACAGGGGACGAGCTACCAGCCGTATAGGCAAACTCAATCTTCTGCCCCTGGGTGAGCTTGACGCCGCTCGCGCCAACCGAGGAAGACGCGCCGTCAACAAACAGCTGCCAGTAGGCATAAGTCGCCGGATCGAAGGCAAGCGTGCGGCCATCGCTCGGGGACGTGATGCTTTCGAGGTAAAAACCGTATGCCGTGTTCGGATCGTATTTCGCCTTGAAGCCCACCTTCTGCTGCAGCTTAACGAAGGCGTCCGCAGCCGTCGCGCCCTCGTCGAGCTTGAGTTGCGTAGGTGCCACCCAGGTCTGAGCCTTGCCGTCGGCATCGATGCCGATAATCGAGAACGAGACCTCGACTTGCTTCTTGGCGACATCGCCGGTTTCTGTCGGGTTCTCTGTCTGGACGGCAGTCGCGGCGGCAGATCCTGCTTGGCCAGCGGCTACCGTCGAAGACTGCTCACTCGCGGCAGGGTTCTCCCCCGTCGCCGAGCCTTCGTCGCCAGCTGCCGCCCCTGTTGTGGCGGCACTAGCTGCGGGCGCGCTCCCAGAATCTGAAACCTCGGCGCCGCTCTGCTCGGCGGCACCGCCCGCAAGCGCTGCGTCCTCACTCGGCGTCGCAGCCTGAGCCACAGCCTCGGCAATGCCCTCGGCGCCCTCGGCCCACAGCTGAGCCGGCGTGGTGCCAAAGGCCATCGCGAAGGCCAGGAATGCCACCAGGCCGCGCTTGGCTACGCCGCGCGCAATTGCGCCTCGGCGATGCGAGACGCGCTGGCGCTCGTCCACAAACATATCCATTTGCCTCCCATTGTCTGTACTTGGAGCGTTGCCTTGAGGCTGCCCCGCGTCATCGCGCATGTTGCGCTCGAGTTCCCCCATCGGGATCTCTCTTCCCTCCAGAGCCCTATGCACACCGGCAGCATACGCCGCAGCCGCATGCAAGATGGGAGGCGATCCGACTTAACCTTAACGGCTCAGGCGCGCCGTCCGATCTGCGACGCGAACATCCCGAGCCAAGAGGAATTACGGTTACTGGTACAGCCGGGGACTTGCACCCCGATTCTCCCAAACGCGCAGGAAAACCGCGCATTCGTGCGTCTCCGCACCACCATCTAGGCCATCGATTATTACCGTCAGTATGGTATCACGCAAAAGGGCCTCGCACGCAGGCGAAGCCCAAGGTAAAAGCTATTGTTTGCGATAGGAGAATGCGGTGACGGCCGCAGCCTCTAGTGCTTGCCGCCGTGGCTGTTGAGCCAGATATTGCGACCCAGCATAAGCGCCAGCACCAGCGCGCTCACGTAGCCCATAAAGCCAATGACCGGGATACCAAACACAACCGGCTCGATGCGTGCGTAGTACACCACCGACGAACCGATAAACAGGCCGGCGATCACAATTGCCATCGACATGCGGTCGATAATTCCGCCCAGCTGTCGCAGCGCCTTATCGCTGCTCATAATCTGCGTGTTCACCTTAAGCTGACCGCGCGTGAGCATGCGCGAAGCCAGGCCAAGATACTCGGCCGCCTCGAGCGAGCCTTTTGCCGCGCGATAGCTGCTCGCGGCAAGATCGCGTCCCATATCACGCAAACGCGCATAGGTGCTTTTCTCGTTTTTAATATGGGTTTGGATGATCTGGATCATGTTGACGTTGGGCATGTACTCGGTCAGCAAACCCTCGAGCGTCACCATGCCGCGGGCAAACATCGTTACCACGCTCGGCAGCTCAACATCATTCTTACGCGCGAGGTTTAACAGCGAGGTCAAAAACTCGCCGATATCAAGATCCTTCAGGTCAAGGCCTGCAAAGTCAGCCACGATGAAGTCAAGATCGGACAAAAAGGCCGAATGATCGAGCTCAGCCGAGTCGCCACGCGTCACGGCGAAGCGCATGAGCGAATCCTTGAGCTTTGGCACGTCGCCCTCGGCCACGGCGAAAATCATGTCCTTTACGATACCGCGATCGTGGCTCGACATGCGTCCGACCATGCCCAAGTCGATAAAGTAAACGATGCCGTCCTTGAGAATAATGTTTCCCGCATGCGGGTCGGCATGGAAAAAGCCGTCATCGAGCACCTGCGTCGAGTAATCCTCGACGATTGCGGCACCGATCTTTTCCAAGTCATAGCCCTCGGCCACCAAGCGTTCAGGATCGGCGATCGAAATGCCGTCGACGTAGTCCATGACCACCACGTGCTCGGTGCACAGGTCCAGATAGGATTTAGGACACGTCACGCCATGAACGCTCCTATGGAACTCGTAGAAGTCGTTGAGGTTTTTGGCCTCGGCCAAAAAGTTGGTCTCCTCGCGAAACGAGGTCCACAGCTCCTCGACTACGCCGTGCAGGTCAACGAATTGATCGGTGTTGACGAACTTGGAAACGATACGCACCACCGAGCGGATGATATCGATGTCCTGTGCCATAACCTGCTGCGCACCGGGGCGCTGCACCTTGACGGCCACGTCCTCGCCCGTCACCAAACGAGCGCGGTGCACCTGCGCGAGCGATGCGCTACCGAGCGGATTGGGGTCGATCGCATCGAACATCTCCCCCAGGCGCAGGCCGTATTCTTCTTCCAGACAACTGAGTACGACCTCGTACGGCACCGGCTCCACGTCGGAGCGCAGACGACGCAGCTCGTCGCAAAAGCGTTGCGGCAGAATCTCGGACCGGTTGGCCAGAATCTGCCCCATCTTAACGAACATGGGGCCGAGTTCCTCGAGCAGGCGGCGCAAACGAACCGGCGTGAGGTTGTCCCACACGCGGTACTTTTTGACCAGGCGAACAATCTGCCCGATGCGCTCGCGGCGACCCGCCGGCGTGAGCTGGTATTCCTCGTCCGGCGCCATCGCGTCGGGCTCCTCTGGCACCATATCGACAGCGCGCGGCTTCTTGCGAGCGCCCGAGACGGCGGCGTCGACCTCATCGACAACCGCCGCCTCGTCACCCAAGGGATCTAGATTGTTGTAATCGGTGGTGGAATCTGCCATCTGCGCTGCTACTCGGCCTCTTCGGTATCCTTCGCATCGTCGGGCTCAACGGACTCGACGGGCACCGAGGTCACGTTGTCCTCGACCGAATCGACGATGTCGCGCACATGGGCCAGGAAGGCCGTGCGCTCGGGGGCGGTCATAACGCGGACGCGGGCAAGGATGAGCTCGTCAAGCACGCGCTGGGCCGCGGTCTCGCCCTGCATACCCAGACGCTCGGTCAGGTCGGAGATGGTGCCACCGGCCTGCTCGAACATGTCGGACACACTGCGGGCGATATCGGGGGCGCCGGCGTCCTTGCGTACCTGCTCGCCCTTGGTATTAAGGTCGTCGAGAACCTTCTTGCCGCCCTCGACGGCAACGGCGGCGGCGCCGAAGCCCACGTTAATGGCACCGTTAACAAGCTGATCGAGTTTCATAACCATGGTTGTCTCCAATCACAAACAACTGCATTGGCGTTCTTGTACCCAAGATTGAGTGAAAGCGACAAAGCGTTTAAGCGCTATTCGATCGACGGGAAATCCCTATCTCACGTTGTCGTTCATCGCGAAGGAATTCTTCATGGCGCAACTCGTGGTGTAGAGCACCTTGCCCAGTAGAGCATCGGTCTCCACGCGAACAAGCTCGGCAAAGGCCTCGTTGGCGCGTGCAAGCTCGGCAGGCACCTCGGCCTCGGGCAGAACGGCTACGACAGCGTCAACATCGTGAATCTGCTTGTGGCCCATGCCGCCGACTTTCTCCTGGTAGTCCTCGACCGCGCGACCGCACTCGTGGAAGCGAACATCGGCCAAGGCGCCGATCAGGCGGTTGGCCCAGTAGAAGTTCTCGGACGTCACGCGAGCCTGCGTGTCGGCATAGTACTCGGGCATGGTCTCGACATTGGCGTACAGCGGCACGAGCGCGTTAAACGAGTTGGAGCCAAAGGCCATCCACTGCACGGCGCAGTAGGCCGGCTGCGCATAGGGACGCAGCTGCAGTACGGCGAGTTGGCTGTTGCGGTTGATGCCGATGGGACGATAGGCGCCGCGTGTGGCGGGCGTGCCCTTGCTGCCGTAGCAGTCGTACTCCGTGCCCTGGTAGTGGCTCGAAAGCACGTACTTAATGTCCTCGATGGTCACCTTGCGCTCGGGCACGCGGCTCCAGGGGATGTCATCGCTCTCGGGCGTGTAGTCGGCCTCGGGACCGTCCCACACATCGCTGGGGTTAAGGCAGCGCTGCATGTACCACGCGCGCGGCGTGTTGTAGACATGGTCGCTGTCGCTGTGCGAGCCAAAGGCCTCGCGCGGGTTGAAGACCGTCGCCGGACCGTCGCCCTCAACGCCCAGCGTCAAGTCCAGATGCCACTCGGCCATCCAAGCGCGCAGGTCGGCGGAGCACATGTGATCGGCCTGGGCGCCCTCGGCGTCATCCAGGTCAAAGCTATCGATACCCAGCTGGTTGGGCATGGTCACATAGGCGTCGTCGGGCACGCGCTTGGCGATCCAGTGGTGGCCGCCGATGGTCTCGAGCCACCAGATCTCGTCCACGTCGCTAAAGGCGATGCCGTTGTTCTCGTAGGTGCCATAGCGCTCGAGCAGGTCACCCAGAATGCGTACGCCGTCGCGGGCGGATTTGGCATATGGCAGCACCAGGGTCACCATGTCCTCCTCGCCCAGACCGCCGGGCTGCGCCGGAACATAGCCGTCCTCGTCCTCGTTGCCCTTGGCGGGCACGTAGTCGACGAGCGGGTCGGCGCCGCGAACGCGCTCGTTGGTGGTGAGCGTCTCGGTTGCAGACATGCCCACATTGAGCTCGTTGAAGCCGGCCTCGGCCCAGATGCCGTGGCCCGGAACAACATCGGGGACGCTCGTGTAGCGCATGGGATTGTCGGGCAGCTCAACGGTCAGGTGGCTCAGGACACTCGTGTAGACACGTGGCTGCTCGTCGGGATGCACCACGCGCATGCGCTTGGGCTCAAACACCCCGTTGGACGAGTCCTCGTTGCGGGCAACCAACGTCGAACCGTCGTAGCTCGCGTTCTTACCAACCAAAATCGTTGTGCACGGCATGCGCATCCTCCTTGAGCGAAGAAATCAAACGATAACAGTGTATCGCTTCGGCGCAGAAAGGGCGAAACCACGGCGCTGGCAACCCCTGTGGTCAAAAACCTATTTCGATGCGCGCTCGGCCGCCTCGATCACGTGTTTGGCGAGGATCGCCGTCGTCACAGCGCCCACGCCGCCCGGCACGGGCGTGATGGCGTTAACAACCGGCTCCGCAGCATCAAAATCGACGTCCCCGACCAGCTTGCCAGCGGCCTCGTCCCAATTAATGCCAACATCGATGATCGTCTGGTCCTCGCGAATGGCATCCACGCCAATCGTGTGCGCGCGTCCAACGGCGGCAACCACAATGTCGGCAGCACGGCACTCGGCAGCAAGGTCGCGCGTATGCGTATGGCACGTCGTCACGGTCGCATTGCGCGCCGTAAGCATGGCGGCAACAGGACGCCCGATCACCAGCGAGCGCCCGACCACAGCAACCTTAGCTCCATCCAGCTCAACGCCGTAATGATCCAGCAAAGCAAGCACGGCTTCGGCTGTGCAGGGGGCAAAACCCTCGCCGCGCCCCGAAAGCGTGGTGAGCAGCGAAGCCGGCGTCATGGAGTCAACGTCTTTGGCAGGATCGAGTGCCGCGGCAACCGCGTCCTCGTCAAGGCCGGCGGGCAGCGGGCGGAACATCAGGCAGCCATGAACAGACGAATCGGTATTGATGTCCTCGATGGCCGCCAACAGCTCGTCCTGCGAAACATCGGCGGGAAGCAAAACGCGGCGAGCTTCAATGCCAACCTTCTCGCAGCGCTTGAGCGCACCGCGCTCGTAGGATAGGTCGTCCTCGCGTTCACCCACACGCACGATAGCCGACGTCGGAACAACGCCCCGCTCGCGCAGGGCTGCGCAGCGAGCAGCAAGTTCCTCAGTCAACGCGCGGGCGACGGGAGCACCCTTCAGTAGCTCAGCCATGGCTATCCCCTCTTCCTTGCGGCGTCGGCGGCGCGGCGCGCCAGCGCATCGGCGCGCGGCAACCACATGTCGAGCAACTCATCACACGCCGTCTCGAGCTCCTCAGCACGAGCGCGATCCTTCATAGACGTGGTGTTCGCAAAGAGCGTCAAGCTCGCGCCCTGCATAGCAGAACGGCAGAACACGGCGCCGCACGCCACATCGGACAGCAGCTGACGCGAACCCTTGTCGGCCATGTCCTCGAGCAGCGCCAGTGCACGCCCGCAGGCATCCATAATGCGATACGGCGGCATAGCGGCCACATGCAGCGCATCCTGAATCGCGGTCGCTCGAGCCGGATCGTCACGCGGAATACCGTACGCCGCGGACACCTGCCCATAGGCACGAACGTCCTCGGCAACCAACTCGACAAGCTCCTGGGCCAGCTCATCAGCCTGGGCAAACGCGCGCGTCAGGTCATCCGCGCGATCGGCAAGCGTGGGGTTGGTCGCGCCGTAGCGCGCGACCATCCCGCACAGCGAGGCGCCCAGCGCACCCACAAAGGCGCTCGCGCTGCCGCCGCCGGGCACCGGCTCGCGCGCGGCAAGCGCCTCGGCAAACCCGCGGCAGGTCTTGTCCATCATCTCTTGGCTCATACACATGCACCTTCAAGTCATATACATCGGTCGAGCGGCAACCGCCGACCGACCGCATCGATCACATAATGGTGCTAAGTCTAGCCCATAAGCACATGGGCGTCAGCGCACCTGGCCATTGCGGATTTCTATGGCACACGATAGGCGGCAGCGACACAAACATGGGACACATGGCCCACGTTTCGAGACTCCCGGGCAGCGGCAACTGGGGCATACATATAGGTAAGGAGCCCTATGTTGGGGCAACGCTCGCCACGACACCGGACGACGAATGGAGGAATAACCGCACAGCAAACAAAGGCATCATGTGCATGCGTAACCGCCGCCCCAGCGATCCGCGGCACACGATGTCCCTGGCAGACAAGGAGGACGCCACCATGAAGAAAAAGACCCTATCGATCCTTTCCCTTTGCATCGCCCTCTTTGCCGTGTTTGCCCTTGTCGGCTGCGGCGGGAGCGCATCGGGCGGCGGCAGCGCCCCAAGAGCGAGAGCAAGGAAAAGGTCCCCGTCGCCAAGAAGACCGACTTTATCTGGTTTAAGGTCGAGATGCCCGAGGGCGTCGGCGTAAGCGACTCCGCCGGCAAGAATGCCGACAGGGTTCAGCTCACCTTCCCCGAAGACGAGAACGCCTCGGCCGATCGCTTTATCCCCGTTTGGAAAAAAGCGCTGACGGCCGAGGAATCCCACGCCGACCAGGCGGAAAAGAAGGGGGATACGTTCCAGTGGAAGGATGGCGGGTCCGTCGAGTATAACGGCAGGACGTGGCTCGTCGGAACATACGAGGACAACAGCGGCATCTCAACCATGCTTTTTACCGACGTTGAGCCGGGAAGCGCCTACGTCCTCATCTCGAACTTCGACCAGCACAAGAAAGAAGCCGAGACACTCCTCAACTCCATCGAGTTCCCCGACGACATGAAGAAAGCAGTTGACGAGGCACGCGAAGTCGAGATTTCGAGCATCGAGATCAAGTAACGGGGCACCCGCACGTGCCTATGCGCACCCGCGCACATGCGCTCCATTAAAACAACGGGCGCCCAACCCGGGGAGGGCCGACGACATCGGCCCTCCCCTCTTTTGTGCCCGCGTATATTGCCACTTGTCGGCGCAAATCCTGCCCCCAGAATGGGACACATGGCCCACCCGAACGAGCCGCTCGCGCGTACAGTAAAGACAGGTAATCCATGGGCGGTTACAGATCGAGGAGGACACGACCATGAAAAAGAAGGCCTTTGCGATTCTCACCCTCTGCATGAGTCTTTTTGCCGCGGTTGCCCTGGTGGGTTGCGGCGGAAGCGGTGGCGCTGCTGGCAGTGGCGGTGGCGGCGGAGCAGAAAAGCCAGCCGTGGATATGAGGACCGACTTCATTTGGTTTAAGGTCGAGGTGCCCGAGGGCGTCGAAATCACGGACGTCGCAGGCGACACCGCCGATAGGGCCCAGTTTAAGTTCACCGAGAGCGAGCACGCCAGCGATCGCTTCATCCCTGTCTTCGACTCCGACAAGAACGCCGACGAGCTGTTCGACTACGAGGCCAAATGGAAGGCCAACTTTGAGTGGACCGAGAATGACCCCGTCAAGTACAGCGGCAAGACTTGGCGCAACGCTTCCTATACACACTCGGGCGGCGTGACGACTGAGTACTTCACCGAAGCAGGCGGCGGCAGCGTCTACGTGAGCATCGACAATGTCGAGGAGCACAAGGACGCCGTCGAGACCATGATGAAGTCTCTGGAGTTTGCCGACGACATCGCCGAAGCCAAGACCGAGGCCATGGACGTCAAGCTCGACGATATCGAGATCAAGCGCTAAGCGACTGGCGAGCGCAACGGGAAACACGGTCGCAGTGCAAACAAGCGACGGTACCCCAGCGCTTCGTACCCAGGGAGGGCCGGTAAACCGACCCTCCCTTTCTTATGCCGGTAGCCGACGAACGCGAGGATGCCGGACGCCGGAACCGCCCCAAATGTGGCAACAGTACGAAAACGATAAACACCCCAACACGTCCGCCCACCGATTTATTGCGCCGCGCAGACAATTAAACCAGCATCTTTAAACATCTGGGCAGTATAGTGACCAAAACTATCGCATAACCGCACCCTGCGAATGGAGGAGTCATGGCCGAACATCATGCCATCAGTCGCCGAGCATTTACGCTGGGCTTAGGTCTTGCGGCGCTGTCGCCGCTTGCAAGCCTGCCAGAAACCGCGGCACCGGGCATTCCCCTGCGAGCGGCATTTGCAGACGACACGCCCAAACCGGCGGACAGCCTCGACAATTTCGTCATTCGCCTTCGCCCCGCGGGCTATTTTCGCACCGCGAGCGTCAACCAAGACGGCAACGTTCGCGGCAACGTCTGCCACCTGTTTAACGACGGCACGTCCAGCAAGCTCATCCTTGAGAACGTAACGACCAAGAATGACGATACAAACTGGTATGCTATCCGCACCTTGCTCAATTTCGAAGAGCATAAAAGACGGGCTACAGCATTTGGTCGGTCGACGACGACTCTGACAAAGATGGAAAGGTCATCCACGTATGGGGCGGCGAGTATGACAACAAGCCCAGCCGCGCTTTTGCGTTCGAGCGTCAATCAAACGGAACCTATATCATCCGAGACCGCACGGTCGAGAAAGAAACCGAGAAAAAAGACATTAAGTACCTGGCAATAGAATCGAACGGCGAAGACCAGGACAACAATAAGATCTGCCATAAGAGTAAGAGCATTCCGTGGGAGCTCGAACTTATCGGTTACGACATGAAAAAGAACGATGCCACGGTTAGCAGCCTCGACTGGATCACGTACAGCAGCTACGTCGATGGGCCATGTTGGATGAAATACGTCGACGACAACAAGTTCCTCGACGAGCTGAGCATCCCGGGTACGCACGATTCGGGCACCTGCAGCGTGGACAACGACACTGAGCCCCAATCCTCGCAAGTAAAATGCCAGCAGGATTACATTCCTACGCAGTTGCTCGAAGGCATTCGCTATTTTGATATCCGGCTCGGAAAGGGCGACGACCCCGGTATCGACCACGGGGATTACTACCTGCTCAAAAAAGACGCGTACTTTATGCATCTTTCCGATGTCATAGGCTACTTCAAAACGTTTTTGAACGAAAACCCGACAGAAGCGCTCATCATGCTGGTGTCACGAGGCAACGACGAGGCTACCGACGAAAGTGTTACGACGGCTTTCGCCAAGGTTTTGGACGACAACCCCAAACTGTTCTATACGTCGAGCCGAATCCCCACGCTACACGAGGTGCGCGGAAAGATCGTTCTGCTGCGTCGATTTAGGCTCGCCGGCAACAGTGTAAGCGGCCACACGTGGGGCCTCGACCTTACCGAATGGGATGACAAGATCAAGGCTCACTCCGACAGCGCCACTATGTGTCTCGTCCAAGACGCGCGGGGCTTTGAAGCCGCGGGGGAAACAGGAGACAAAGAGCCCTATTGCACCAAGGTATACGCCCAGGACAAGTACAAACTCACGGGAACCGACAAGCTCAGCTGGGTCGATAATGCGCTGAAGGAAACGACCGGGCGCACGCGCAACAAGGTGGACGTCGCGGACGATGACGGGGCCAAGGTGCAAGTCCAGGAGCGTTGCTGGTCTATCAACTACACCAGCTGCACGGGCTTGTCGCACGGAGGCAATCCTTTTACCTCGGCACGAGTAGTCAACGAGCATCTGTATAAGAGCCCGTACATCAATCCCAGCGGCATCGAGGATACAAAGTCAGATTACCTCGAGCACATTGGCATCATCGCATCCGACTTTGTTGATGCGGCGCTGGCCCGGAGCATCTACCAGCGCAATTACGATTACGATACACAGCACAAGCAGACAGCTTCGTACTACCTCCCGACCCGCATGCGCATGACGTACGGCGACTCGCTGAGCGATGCCTCGCTCCAGGATGGCAAGACCGTTGGCGAGGGCCATTTCCGCCTTGTCGACAGCAGCAACGTACTCAACGTGGCGGCTTCGGGCCATGCGTTTGCCATTGAATACGTGGATGTTGATGCCCTGGGCAACGAGACCGTTACAAGACTGCAGGGCTTTGTGCCTATCGATATCGATCCACGCGCGCTGACGCCCCATTTTGAGGGACTCGAAGGCCTTAAGGCCGGCGAAGACGTGCGCGCCAAGATTGCGGCATCACTCGAGGGCAAGCTCGAAACCGATGCCTGCACGGCCCAGCTCGAGTTTGTGCACGACGCGGACGGCGCTCCGGGCACGGCAATGGCCGAGGGCGAAACATTTGCCGCAGGAACGTACTGGGTGCGCGTGAACGGTCTCTTGGGCGACGCGGCGCAGAACTACACGCTCGCCAGCGACGGAGCCGCAAGCTTTACCGTTGCAGCCTCGGGCAACGCGGGCGGCAACGGCGCCGGCACCGACGGTGGCACGGGCTCCAACGCAGGTAGCGCCGACAAGAACGGCAAGGGCAAAAGCTCGGCCGGAAAGCTTGCCGGCACAGGCGACGGCTCTGGCATCGCCGCCGGGCTCGCTGCCGCCGCCGTGGCGACGACAGTCGCCGGCGCAGCGATGCTTGCAAATGACCGCGAAAACGCTGGGGACGACAGCGAATAGGCAAGCCAGCCTTTTAGACACATCGACTCAATCGGGGGCGCAGAACACCGTTCTGTGCCCCCGATTTTTACCTTGGCCCGAACGCCGCTTTCGACTACATCACCATGTTCAGCGCGTTAACAAACTCCTGGGCCTTCGCACGACTGCTCAGGCTAAAGACACAAGCGGTCAACAGCCTGTTACGTAGGAAAACGTCGCGGCCCTTGATCCTGTTGACCCCAGTGATGTCCTTAAGGTAAACAATCTCGGTGTGCTTGCCACCAAACGTGCCCTTCTTGAGCACCTCAATACGGTTAGGGTAGATCTTGACGTCTTTAAACCTACCCGAACCTTTGTCCTGGAATAGCAGCGTGTTCTTGTCCATGCATGTCACTCCCGTGGGGTTCGCTAAAACTGCCTTTATGGTCACATTTTAACCACCGCAAGGCCCCCATGCGAAGGTGCCAGACAACGCAGCAATTCGTGTCCGCGCGAGGCTTTAAACTAAATGTAATAAAGATGCATTCCTCAAGAGGAAAGTCGGGCGATATTGATGGGTGAACTGGTAAACCGCGGGGAATCGACAATCGTGCCAGAAGTTTTTTACAAGCAGGTTTCCTCGATTCTCAACGCCGCTCGCAACAAGGCATATACCGCCGTTAACTTTGCGATGGTTGAGGCATATTGGGAGATCGGCAAGAGCATTGTTGATGAACAGGGCGGAGAGGAGCGCGCAGCATATGGAGAGGCATTGATTGCGGGCCTCTCCAGAAGGCTTACCGCGGATTTCGGAAGAGGCTTTGGCATCGCAAACCTTCGCAATATGCGTCAGTTCTTTCTTGCGTTTCCAATTCGCGACGCACTGCGTAGCGAATTGAGCTGGACTCATTACCGCAGGTTGATGCGAATTCCCGACCCTGATGCTCGCGCCTGGTACATGAACGAATGCGCCAATTCTCGCTGGAGCACGCGCCAGATCGAGCGCCAGATCAACACCATGTTCCGAGAGCGCCTACTTGCCAGCAAGGACAAGGAGGCCGTCACCCAGGAAATCCAAAAGCGCGCCCCGGCTCGTCGCCCCGAGGATATCATCCGCGACCCATATGTGCTGGAGTTTTTAGGTTTCTCGGACGATACTGCGTTTCGCGAGAGCGATCTAGAGCAGGCGCTCATCACGCATCTTCAGAAGTTCCTGCTGGAGCTTGGCCGTGGCTTCGCTTTCGAGGCGCGCCAAAAGCGCATCACCTTTGATGGGCGCCATTTCTATATTGACCTTGTGTTTTACAACTATCTGATGCGCTGTTTCGTGCTCATCGACCTTAAGACCGATGACCTTACGCATCAGGACCTGGGCCAGATGCAAATGTATGTGAACTACTACACGCGTGAGCTCATGAACGTAGGCGACAATCCGCCCATAGGCATCGTGCTCTGCGCGGACAAAAGCGATTCGATCGTCGAGTACACGCTGCCCGAAGACAACGACCAAGTGTTTGCCGCCAAATACCTGCCGTATCTTCCAAGCAAGGAAGAGCTGGCACGCGAGCTGAGTGCCGAGTACCGCGCCATCAACGAAGCGACTAATGGCGAAGTGCAAGGATAGCAGCACGTTGCGACCGATACCCCCGACGGCGCTCCACATCACCCGGGAAAAGAGGAGCTTTCCATGACACACAGACCGAAAACAACACTGCGCGACTGCATCTATGGGCTTGCCGTCGGTGACGCGCTGGGCGTTCCCTACGAGTTCAGACCTCGTGGCACGTTCGAATGCACCGACATGATCGGCTACGGCACGCACGAGCAGACCGCCGGCACCTGGAGCGACGACACATCTATGACGCTCGCCACCTGCGACTCCATCAGAGAGCTCGGCCGCATTGACACCGAGGACATGCGCGACAAATTCGTGAGCTGGATCGCCAACGACGAGTACACGATTGATGGCGTCTTCGACTACGGAGGAACGACCGCCCGCGCCCTTCGCTCCGGCAAGGGTGGCTCCGGCGAGCGCGACAACGGCAACGGCTCGCTCATGCGCATCGCACCCCTGGCGTTTGCCGATGCAACAGACAAAGAGATCCGTGAGGTCTCTGCAATCACCCACGCTCATAGAACATCGACCGAGTCATGTGTCAAGTTCATCGAACTGTTGAGGTCCGAGATGGACGGCGCGCTCCCCGAATGGACACTCTGTCTGAAAGATGCACCCGAGCACGAAATCAGATCCGGCGGCTTCGTGCGCGACACGCTTAAGGCAGCCACTTGGTGCTTCGTCAACACTAACAGCTACGATGATTGTGTGCTTGCCGCCGTCAACCTGGGCGACGACACCGACACCACCGCAGCCGTCGCAGGCGCCCTCGCCGGCGCAGCATACGGCATGGACGCAATTCCGCAGAAATGGATCGACACCCTGCGCGGTAAAGAGTTGATTGAGAGCTGCTTGTTTTAGGGCGCCATTCAAGAAATAAGGTAGGAGGCATCATGGAGAGGAAGATCGCGAATATCGATGAGTTCCAAATGGGCGAAAACGAGACCCCGATACTCCCAACGGGACTGATGGAGGAAGAAAACCTTTACGTCCTTCCCGACGGGCGCTACCTCCCCTGCGGGGTCTACCGGACCGAAGATGGCGGCTCACTCATTTATGAGCCATCCGGGCTCAGCTTCTTCGGGCAGATGCTTGCTCAATTCAAAGAGAGCTAAAGGCTTGATTGCCCGTCAGATCGACACTGCTCCAAACCAGGGGGTGGATAGGATGTCTCCCACCGCGGCCTGTGAGGTAAAATCTTGACCGCCGCGGAATCCGCCTGCGGGCAACGCTCCGATCTCCGATTGGGGTGAAGCCTATGAACTTGTTTCTTGAAATCCTGCGCCTCTCGATGTATGTGACCGGCATTGCCCGGAACCTCTACTCGATCTGGCGGGAATATAAGCAGTAACGGATAGCGAAGGGACTCATAGAAAAGGGTCGGTTGCAGCCGACCCTTTAAGACGATAGCACCTGCGTTGCCCGCGCTTCCAAAGTTGACCGACTGAGGAGCGGGTTCCGCGGCACATCCTGATTTTACCCAGTGGCAAGGCTCTTTTACAGCCGTTCCACCGTTTATTTACATCTGCCAATCAAGACGAGACTACTACGCACCTTTATTACACACGATATTTTCAGCCTGGTATAACCAAGTTCAATAATAGAATGCAAATCCAACCACCGTGTCTGATTACAAAAAGATTTTTGCCTTTTCTGCAGCAAACTCTTCCTCGGTAAGCACTCCACTATCACGCAGCGTTGCAAGCCTCTCAAGCCTTGCAACTACATCAATCACTATCCGCCAGCGTCTCAATAGTCTGTGAAACCTGCGGATACCGCTCAAGCTCCTTCGATAGGGCATCGACTATCTCGGCAATATTCTTTGCATTTTTGCCCCCGTTTAATACGTTTGCCCTGACCTTAGATGACGACTTGACAGTAACGCCAGATCCGCCTTCAACTGGAACAACCGAAATACTGATATTTTCGCCCCAAGACCAAAGGCTCATACCAATCTCGGCTGCAACTGTTCTTGTTGTGGGCGATGCACTATCAACTTTTACTTTAGGCAGCTTTTCCATAGCTGCCTTCAAGGCATTAAACGTGTCGTCAGGAGAATACGGTACCTGAAGCTGAAGCTGCTGATCCGCAAAACCCATAATCTGGCCTCCGCTTCTTACAAGATTAAGGCTATCGGCAATGGTAGCACGTTCCCAGCAGTCTTAAATTCGTCTCATGACCTTGCGATGCAGCCCGACGCCCCGGCTCCGCTTCCCTACTTCCCAAAGATCGCAGCGAACAATCCCTTGCGCTTGGGTTTTTCTTCTCGGTAGGAACCCTCGGCAGCCGCTGCCACCTGACGTGGCTGCTCGTCGCCTCCACGGCGCACAATTTGGTACAGGAATGGCGATTTGATGTATTTGACCTCGACGGGCGTGGCGTGAACGGTGCTTTCGCCGGACAGATGCAGGCTCGGATTGAGCGGCGCCACAATATGCGTCTCGCGCTTGTCGCTAAACACCACCGCCGCCGCACGGCCCGTCTGGCCGTTCACGGCAATGCGCACCTGCTCGCCATTACGTCCATCCGACGCGGGACGATCGACAAAGTAGACCGGCACCATAACCAGGCCGTCCTTGTGCTTGCGGGCCTTGCGCGCCCAGGTGCGGATGCTCTTTTTATTGAGCCCCAGGAAAGTCTCGGCATCGTTGCCAACAATGTCGAGCGCCAGCTTGTCAATGACCACCTGGTCCTTGGTGGACGCATCGACGGAGACAACGCGGAAGTCGCCTTCCTGCATGGCCGGGTCGAACGACCCAACCTTGGCAAAGTCCCATGGCTCCAGAATGCCCATAAGGCGAACGTCCAGGTAGTTTGCCCTGGGATATGCCCAGTCGAGCACCTCGTAGTACACCAGGGTCTCCTTGCTCAGGCCCTTGCCCGGGAAGGACGCCATCATGCGCAGGTCCGCGAGCGCCATGGGGAAGTAGAAGAGCATCATGTCGTTTTGAATCGCGTCTTCCACATCGTGACCGGCAAAGGCGTCTGGATATCGGCGCACCAGCTCAAGCGCATTGGCGCGCGCCTGCTGCGGCGTTATCTCGCAGGGAATACCCTGCTCGGGCACATATTCCGCACCAACGCCCATGGTCAGGCGCTTGCTAAACGTCCCCGGCTTGAGCAGGTCGGCGACACCGATCTTGTTGCCGCAGGACGGGCACTCAAACACACGCTGCGTTGACTCGCCCTCAAAGGACGCACCGCAGAAGGGGCAGGGAATGCTCACGTGCGTGGCTTCTTGGAACTCCTGAGCCGTGCCGCGGTCCTCCCACAGTAGATGCTCCAGAACCGACTGATTGCGCCAGTACGAATTAAAGAAATACCAGTCCGGGTCCTCCGGGCGCTCGAGCTGCGACACATGCGTGAGCTTGAGCAGTCCATCCACCACCGTCAACGGCGTATGACGAATGCCCAGGGCACTCTTGGGCTCCCCCGCATCGGCCTGCCACGGAACGACCGTGCCGCAATAGGCGCACTCAAAGCTGCGTTTAGCCTGGTGTGAGTACATAGGGCCGCCGCAGTTTTGGCATTTAATGGCAAACATCTCGTCCATGGATACGTCCTCCTTTACGCAGGGGCTGTCGACATTAAGTATGTCGAGCAAACAGGCACATGCCCATACCCATGTGGCCCAAAATGGACCACCCAGGCAGACGAGAAGGCTCGCTCGTTAGCACCGGCAGACCATTGCTGCATTTTCTGAGCATCGGTGCACAGCGCCTCCGCGCGAGCTACACTATCCCCTTAAACATGATTGTGAGGACGACCGCTATGCTATTTGTAAATCGGCTGGTACATACGCTTGTTCCCGGCAGCGAGGGCGAGCCGGTCGATACCTCCTGCCGCACCAACGCGGGCTTTGCCGCAAGCCTCATCTGCATTGGCCTCAACATCACCCTGTGCCTGGCCAAGGGCATCGCGGGCCTGCTCGCCGGCTCCGTCTCACTCATCGCCGACGCTTTCAACAACCTCTCCGACGCCTCGAGCAATATCGTGAGCCTGCTCGGGTTCCGCCTTGCCAGCCGCCCAGCAGACGAAGGCCACCCCTATGGCCATGGCCGCTACGAGTACCTCGCCGGCTTGTTTGTCGCCGTCCTGGTTTGCGCCGTCGGCATCAACCTGACCCTCGAGTCGGTCACCAAGATCATCAAGCCCTCCCCCACCGCCTACACGCTGGTCTCCCTAGCCGCTCTCGTCTTGTCCATGCTCGTCAAATTCTGGATGGCCGCATTCAACCGCGCGCTGGGCAACCGTATCGATTCCGAAACACTTATTGCCACAGCACAGGACTCCAAAAACGACGTCATCACCTCGGGTTCGGTCTTGATGGCGGCGCTTATTTCGCAGACGACCGGCTTTGACCTCGATGGCTGGGCAGGCCTGGGTGTGGGCATCTTCATCTGCATCAGCGGCATGGGCCTAGTGCGCGACGCCATCAGCCCGTTGCTGGGACAAGCGCCCGACCCCAAGCTCGTCCAGACAATCCGCGACAAGATCATGTCCTATCCGCAGGTCTTGGGCACACACGACCTGATGGTGCACGACTACGGCCCCGGTCGTCAGTTTGCCAGCGCCCACGTGGAGATGCCCGGCGAGGGCGACGCGTTTGAACACCACGAGATCCTGGACGCCATCGAGCACGACATCAAGCGCCAGATGGGCATCGGCATCACGCTGCACTGTGACCCCATCGCCACCACCGGCGACGACCTGCGCGGCTGGGTCAAGCGCGGTATCGTGCAGATCGACCCCGCGCTCTCCATCCACGACCTGCACGAGCACGACGGGTTCGTTTCGTTTGACCTGGTGCGTCCCGACGGCTTTGACATATCCGACGAGGAGCTGCTGGAGCTCGTCACGCGCATCGTGCACGAGCGCCGGCCCAACGTCTCGTGCGTCGTTACGTTTGACTCAGGCTTTAGCTCGCCCGACCGTCCGGCCGAGCAGCTGTAGCCCGCTTAACAGCTAGTTTCCCTGCGCGCCCGAGATGCCGTTTTGTAGGGCGTTCCAGGCATCCGTCGCCATGTCGCCCAAGTTCTGCGCGGTATTGCCCAGGTTTTGTGCCGTATCGCCCAGCTCTTGTGCCTTGTCTCCCAACTCCTGCGCCTTGTTGCTCAAGTCCTCCAGCGTATTGGAGCTCGAGCTGTCGGTACCGCTTTGGCCGTCGGACGAGTTGCCCGAGCTGTTCTTGTGCGTGAGCTGAATTTCGAGGTTGCCGCTGTCGTTATAGTAAGCAGAAGTAACGACCCAGTTGGCATCGACGACGGGCGTTGAGCCATCATCAGTCAGGACCACGGCATTCGAAAGATCGGCGCCGCGCGACTTGAGAAGCTTCTTGGCGTTGGACCAGTACTGCCCCGGGATATCGCTCAGATCGACGGTGCTAGACGAGGCGGACTCGGTTTGCTCGGCAGTGGTATCGGCCGTTGAACTCCCTCGCTTGTTGAGCATGCCCGACACAATGGCAAACATAACCGACAGCGCAAAGAAGATCGCCAGCACAATCAGGATCTTCTTGATCACGCTCGACGAACGCGACGGCTTCTTCTCCTCGTCCTCGCCATATTGCGGAATCGACTTGGGGTACTCGTGATACGGCTCGCGTGACTCGTAGCGAGGCTGCGCCGTGCGAGGCATATACGTCGTCTGCTGAGGCTGCGGAATGGGATTCTGCGGCAGGTCATCATAGGGATTCGGTGTCGAGACGACATAAGAATCCTGCGGCGCGTAATCAAACGGGTCCGGAGTTGCGTTGCCATAGGGGCCTTGCGAAGATGCAGCGTAAGAATCCCGCGCTGTGTCGCCATAGCCCATAACCCGGGTTGGCTCGGCAGAAGGCTGCGTCGCGGCGGGGTCGGTATAACCGGGGTTGGGAACAACGCGGGTCGCATCGGCGCTATCGCCAGCCTGCGCGGAGCCGTAGCCGCCCATCACGGTTGTCTTGTCCTGATCCATGCAACGATTCCTTTCCGTCGCGCGTGAGCATCAAGTTATCCATGCATTCTACCCGCGCAAAAGCCTATGATGGGCAGAGCCCGTCGGTATCTACAAGACATGCGCGGGCCTAAGGATAAAAAAGCCCCGCCGGGCCTTGGGGGCACGGCGGGGCGGGCAAGCAGCTATGGGCAACAGGTTTAGAACAGGCCGGTGATGTTGCCGTCGTTGTCGACGTCGATGTTCTCGGCCGCAGGGACCTTGGGCAGGCCCGGCATGGTCAGAACACTGCCGGTCAGTGCGACCACAAAATGGGCACCGGCGGAAACCTTGAGCTCGCGCACCGTGATGCGGAAGTTCTCGGGAGCGCCCAGAGCTTTGGCGTTGTCGCTAAAGCTGTACTGCGTCTTGGCGACGCACACCGGCAGGTTGCCAAAGCCGTTCTCGCGCAGCTCGGCAAGCTGGCGCTTGGCGGCCGGCGTAAAGTCGACGCCGTCGGCGCGGTAGACCTTGGTGGCAACGGCCTCGAGGGCGTCAGCAACATCGGCGCCGTCCTCATAGGCAAACTTGAGCTCGCTCGGCTGCTCAATCAGACGCATGACCTCATCGGCCAGCTCGAGCGCGCCCTCGCCGCCCTTGGCCCAGACCTCGGAAAGCTTAACGTTGACGCCGAGCTTCTGGCACTCGGACTCGATGAGCGCAAGCTCGGCCTCGGTGTCCGTCGGGAAGCGGTTGATGGCGACCACGCAGGGCAGACCATAAACGTTCTGGATGTTGTCGACGTGACGCAGCAGGTTGGGCATGCCGGCCTTGAGTGCCTCGAGGTTCTCCTCGTTGAGGTCGGCCTTGGCGACGCCACCGTTGTACTTCAGCGCACGAGCGGTCGCGACGACCACGACGGCGCTGGGGCGAACGCCCGTCATACGGCACTTGATGTCAAGGAACTTCTCGGCACCCAGATCGGCACCGAAGCCGGCCTCGGTAATGGCAACATCGCCAAAGCGCATCGCCATACGCGTGGCCATGATAGAGTTGCAGCCGTGGGCGATGTTGGCGAAGGGGCCGCCGTGGACAAACGCGGGCGTGCCCTCGAGCGTTTGCACCAAGTTGGGCTTGAGCGCGTCCTTAAGCAACGCGGCCATGGCACCCTGGGCCTTAAGGTCGCGGGCACGGACAGGCTCGCCGGCAAAGCTGTAGCCGACGACGATCTCGCCCAGGCGCTCCTTGAGGTCGTTAATGCTCGTAGACAGGCACAGGATTGCCATGACCTCGGAGGCGACGGTGATATCGAAGCCATCCTCGCGCGGCACGCCCTGGGCCTTACCGCCAATACCGTCGATGACGTGGCGCAGCTGACGGTCGTTCATATCGACGACGCGCTTCCAAGTGATGCGCTTAACGTCGATGCCAAGCTGATTGCCCTGCTGAATATGGTTGTCGAGCATGGCGGCCAGCAGGTTGTTGGCAGCACCGATGGCATGGAAGTCGCCGGTAAAGTGCAGGTTGATATCCTCCATGGGGATGACCTGCGCCCAGCCACCGCCGGCGGCACCGCCCTTGACGCCGAAGACGGGACCGAGCGAAGGCTCACGAAGGGCCACGGCGCTCTTGACACCGCGACGGCGCAGGCCATCGGCCAGACCGATGGTCGTAGTGGTCTTACCCTCGCCGGCGGGCGTGGGGTTGATAGCGGTCACGAGGACGAGCTTGGCCTGGTGATCAGTCGGCTCGTTGAGCAGTGAATAGTCGACCTTAGCCTTGTCGAAGCCGTACGGAATAAGGTGCTTAACGTCGACGCCGGCGTTCTTGGCCACCTCGGTAATAGGCAGCGGCGTAACAGAACGTGCGATTTCGATGTCAGTAGGCATGGGCGGTCCTTTCGTTACCGGATGAGAAAAAGACCAATCCAGCATAGCACGGGCGTGCAATAGTAAAACACACGCAACCGACAAACGGCGATATGTTTATCCAATGCTCAGCGATAGCTTAACAACCCGCCAAAACAAAGCGCCCTAAATGGTAGGTTCAATCCCCAGGTGCTCAAAGGTGCGAAGGGTTGCCTGACGGCCCTGCGGCGTACGAATCATCAACCCGCACTGCAGCAGATACGGCTCATAGACATCCTCGAGCGTGCCCGGGTCCTCGCCCACCGCGCTGGCAAGGGTCGTAAGTCCCACGGCACGACCGGAGAACGTCTTAGCGAGCGTCTCCAAAATGCGAATATCCATCCAGTCCAGACCGAGCTCATCGATCTCGAAGAACTCGAGCGCCTGGCGGCAGATATCGAGCTCGATGGGACCGTTGCCGCGCACCTGTGCGTAATCGCGCACGCGCTTGAGCAGGCGGTTGGCAAGACGTGGCGTGCCGCGCGAACGCGAGCCGATCTCGAGTGCACTGGGATGGTCGATCGTCACGCCCAGAATAGTCGCCGAGCGCGTCACAATCTGCGCGAGCTCCTCGACCGTGTAGTAATCCAGGCGATATGAAATGCCAAAGCGGTCGCGCAACGGGCCGGTCAACATGCCTGAGCGGGTCGTTGCCGCCACCAGCGTAAACTTGGGAATATCCAGGCGAATCGAGCGCGCCGCCGGACCCTTGCCAATCACGATATCGAGGGCAAAGTCCTCCATCGCGGGGTACAGGACCTCCTCGACCGAACGGTTGAGGCGGTGGATCTCGTCGATAAACAGCACATCACCCGGCTGCAAGTTAGTAAGGATGGCTGCCAGGTCGCCGGTGCGCGCGATGGCAGGGCCACTCGTGGTCTTGATCTGAGCACCCAGCTCGTTGGCGATAACCGTAGCCAGCGTGGTCTTGCCCAGACCCGGAGGGCCCGAGAAGATCACGTGGTCGAGCGTCTCGCCACGGCTCTGCGCCGCTTCGATCAACACGCGCAGGCTCTGCTTGATATGCTCCTGGCCGCAGTAATCGTCCAGGCGCTGGGGGCGCAAAGTGCGATCGACATCGAGGTCCTCGGCCGTCAGCTCCGAGCCCACCATGCGCTCGCCGTGCGCCATGGATGCCGCCGGCGAGTTGCCGGGCGTCGCCCACAGGTCCTGAGAGTCATCGGCTTCCCACATCACGCATCCATTCCGAGTCGCTTAAGCGCCGCGCCGAGCAGATCCTCGACACGCATATCCTGCCCATCATACCCGCTCAGAGCGACATCGGTCTCCTGCGGGCTAAAGCCCATGGAAAGGAGCGCCGCACGGGCGTCATCGATCGCCGAGGGAGCGGCGGCGGGGACCGGCATCGCAACCTGCCCCGGGATCACGTCGACCGGCACAAAGCCCTTATCCTTGGCAAAGGTGCTCTTGAGCTCCAAGATGAGGCGCTGGGCGGTCTTTTTACCCACACCGGGTACCTTGGCCATGCCCTTGTCGTCCTCGGCCATCACCAGCGAATACAGCTGCCCCACGGTATAGGTGGAAAGCACGGCGAGCGCCAAGCGCGGGCCAACGCCCGAGACAGACACGAGCCGATCGAACATCGTGCGCTCATCCTTAGAGGAAAAACCGAAAAGTGTCATGGCGTCCTCGCGCACCTGCATACGCGTGTAGAGGCGGACCTCGCCGCCGGGCGTCGGCAACGTGGCCGCAGTGCTGCCCGAGATGCCGAGCTCAAAGCCAACGCCCGACACATCGACGACAGCAGAGCTCATCGTGGCCTCGACAAGCGTTCCGTGGAGCTGGGAGATCATCAGTATCCGGTTCCTCTCTGTTGATAGAACTCGCCGCCGGTAAGCGCCCGGGTACGGCTGAGGTTAACGTGGCAGATGGCGCAGGCCAGGGCATCGGCGGCATGGTCGGGATGCGGGTCGTGATCGAGCTGCGTGAGCGTGCGCACCATGTAGGCGACCTGCCGCTTCTCTGCGGCACCGGTACCCACCACAGCCTGCTTGATCTGCATAGGCGTGTACTCGCCGATCTCGAGCGCGCACTCCGAAAGCGCCACGAGCGCGGCACCGCGGGCATGTGCCGTGGGGATTGCCGAGCGGACATTAGCGCCAAAGTAGATGCTCTCGATGGCAGCGGTATCGGGTCGATAACGCTCCACGACACCCTTGAGGTCGCGGGCGATATGCGACAGGCGCACCGCGAGCGGACTGCCTGCGCTGGTCTCGATGCAGCCATAGGCACGGCAGCGAACCTCGCCACGCCGCTCCTCGATAATCCCCCAACCCGTATGAGCCAAACCGGGGTCGATGCCCAAAATAACCAAGCCAACCTCCCCTCGTCTTTTACCAAGCGCAAGGCAAGGCCCCGCGCACTACTCACGAACGTCTGTTCTAGAATAACACAACAGCGACCGTATCTAACAAGCAAGGTTGAACCATAGGTTGAGCATAAGTCAGCGAGCGAGTCCCTGCCGTGGCAAGGTGTCGCGAAAGAGGAGCGCCGCGTACTTCTGTACGCAAGCGACGGTTTGAGCGGCAGATTGCCCGACAGGGGCTCGCGCAGCGTCGACTCGTTACGCGGTTTGGCAAAACCGCGTAACCTTGGCCCCATCCCCAGTTTAGTTCTGCGAGAAGAATGGGAACTGTCGGGGATCAACCGACGGATGCGGCATCGGGCCACCCTGGGGCCCACCCTGCGGGCCACCCTGGCCGCCCATCATCTTATCGATGGCGTCCTGAACCTCGCCCTCGAACTTTTTCATTCCCTCGTGTAAACGACGCTGACCGTCTTCAGAGCGCAACTCCTCCATTTGTTCGGGCGAAATACCCAGTAGCTCGCCCAGCACGCCCATCATCTCGTTTCGCACGCGCTCACTAGTATCCTCGTCAGCAAAACGGCGCACCTCGGCGCGCGCCAGCAAATCGACCGTCATACGCTCCTTGCCGTTAAGCCCCAGGTCGGACCACGCGAGCATGTACGGCCAGGAGCGCTCGGCAAACGAACGGGACGAAACGATCGGCGCCGTCGGCAACATGCGGCGGGCAGCCTCACCCTGTCGAACGAGCATCAGCAGCAGCGAGCAGGCCTCAGGCTTGCCAGCGGCCATCGGGATGTCGTCGAAAGATCGATTGCGGTCCACGTGCGCCTCGAGCGCACCATCGACCTCGCCCGGCTCAAGCCCGCCAAGCAGCTGCGCCGCGCGATCGAGCATATCAACCGGGCCGGCGAGCGTCGCGAGCGCCTGCGACAGCACGCGATCCATGCAATCCTCTACCGCGTTGAGCGTCACGAGCTCTTGGGGCACCACGGCAGACGCGCGGTTGCGCATTCGCGCCACAAACTCGAGGGTCGACAGGTACACATCGCCAAAAGGCGCGTAATCGCCCTGATAGCCGCCGCAAAGTGCCGGCGCCGCCAGCGCGTACTCGGTCTTGGAAAGCGGGCTCAGCGCCATCGCACCCAGCTCGAGCGCCGTGTCCTCCAGCATGAGGCCCAGCGTGCGCGAACGCAGGCGCTCAGAATCGCCCGCCGACACGTCGCGATCGAGCACACGCGCCGCATCCGGTGCATCGCGCTCGACGGTGCGAATGTGCAGACGCTCGGCGATGGCGCGGACGGCGGCACAGCGGGCAGCCTCGGCCTCTTCCTGCGCCGGCATAAAGATACGGTTGCGCCCCAGCACCAGGCCAATCACATTACGCGGGCCCAGAGCGTCGACGGCCAGCGCCGCCAGCAGGGACGACGGCAAGTCACCCTCGAGTGCCACCACAGCACGCGACGTACCGTGGGCTCGGGCGTTGTCGCGCACGGCGAGCACCAGCGCCTGCCACAGCCACTCCTCGGAACGGAACTCGGGCAGTTCGTGATCTTCCAGGGCATCGAGCATCACGCCGCGCTGAATCTCCTGAACCAGCAGGCTCTCCTCAAAACACGGCGCCTGGGCCACCACGCGACCGCAGTCGTCGAGCACAAACGAACCGCCGGTATACACCGACTCGTCATAGGCGCCGACCGGCGCCATGCAGGCAAACCACACGCTGCGCCTGGATGCGATCTTGCGGTAGGCGCCGCTGCGAACGGCGGCAATGGCGGCGGTCTCGCGGTCGGTCATGTCAAACGCGTTGAATTGGAAATACGCAATGAGGTCAACACCGGTCGGCAACATCTCGAGTTCGCGGTCCAAGTCAAAAATCACGGCGATACGCACGCCGTCCACGTCGAACACCGGCGGCGCCCAACGCGTGTCGTTGTTCTCGCCACGCTGCAGGGCAATGCTCGAACGCGCCGGCACCACATGACCGTCCTTGAGCATCATGTAGTCGAGCAGCGGCTGGCCCTCAAACGAAACCGCCGCGGGCACGATGCAGATCATATCGAGTTCTTGGATACGCTCGGCGACACCAGTCAAGCCGGCAAGCATGTCGTGCTCAAAGTCGGCAGCGCCCACCAGGCCGCCGGGCAGGGCGCCCATAAAGAGCGGGGCCGGAACGCACAGCACGCGCGCGCCGCGCTCATGAGCCAGGCGAGCCTGATCCTCGATGCGGCCGCAAATGCCCTCAATATCACCCAGGCGCATATCGATCTGTGCAAGTGCGAGCTTCATGGCCCAGCCCTTTCCGTCGTAAATCGTCGTTGTCGCAGTAAAAGCGCCGGCCGCATAATGCAGCCGGCGCTCGCATGTGCATATGCTAGCTATGATACCCCGAGCGGGGGCGCGCTCCTAGAACGTCGCGGACCACAGCCCATGCAGGTTGCAGTAGGCATAGACGGTACCGGTCTTGGAGCCGCCAGCGAAAAACGTCGCGGGCTTCATGCCGGGCTCAAGGTAATGGACCTCCAGGCGGCCCTCGGCCTCAAGGGCGATCCACTCGATGTAGTGCTCGGGCAGCATGGGGTGCTCCGTCGAACCCACGCGTGCGCGAATGACGTGACCGTCGCGCTCGATCTCGACAACAGGCACGTGCTTCTCGTGCGCCGCGTCCTCGGTGTTCGCGGTCAGCTCCGTGCAGCCGGCAGGGGTTGCAACGTCGTTGCCGAGAGCGGCAATGAGCTTACCGTCGGGGTCCTTAAAGAATTTCGCCATGATGTTCTCCTTTGCTGATGCGCCAATGTTCTTGATGGTTCTTATGCCCAAAGGCAGACAAACCATCCACGGCATTGCAAATGAACACATAACGGGCGGGGACGATGGGACAGCGTGTGCCATCCGCCCTGACGGCCCCACCCGAGCGGGTTAGCGCCCGTCGCCGCCGAGCAGCGCCAGAACATCCTCGCGCGTGAACAGTGCCGACGAGATGCCGTCGCCGCCGAGCACGCTGTTGACCAGATCGCGCTTGGACTCCTGCATCTGCATAATGCGCTCCTCGATCGTGTCCTTGGCGATGAGCTTGTACACGGTCACGGTATGTTGCTGGCCAATACGATGCGCGCGGTCAGTCGCCTGATCCTGCGCCGCCACGTTCCACCACGGGTCGTAGTGGATGACCACGTCGGCCGCCGTCAGGTTAAGGCCCACGCCGCCCGCCTTGAGCGAAATCAAAAAGACCGGAACCTCGCCTGCTTGGAACTGCGCGACCATCTTGGCGCGGCTCTCTTTAGACGAAGCGCCCGTGAGCTTAAGGAAAGCGATGTCCTCCTTGGCCAAGCGCTTACCGATAATATCGAGCATGCCCGTAAACTGGCTGAACAACAGGATGCGATGCCCGCCGTCGAGTGCGCCGTGCACGAGCTCCATGCACGTATCGAGTTTGGCGCTCCCCGCCTTGTAATCCTCGTAGCGTAGACGCGGGTCGCAGCAGATCTGGCGCAGTTTGGTGAGCTCGGCGAGCACCTTGAGCTTGTCTTTCTTAAACTCGGATGCTTCGCGGTGCTGCACCTGCTGGGCGATGCGGTCCTGGTTTGCCAGGTAAAGCTTGCGCTGCTCGCCGGTGAGCTGAGCCATGACAGTGTCCTCGATCTTCTCGGGCAGGTCGGCCACCACGTCTTCCTTTACGCGGCGCAGCACAAACGGCGACACGAGCGCCTGCAGGCGAGCGGCACTGTCGCCCTCGGCGTGCTCGACCGGGCTTTCGAAGCGCTTGGCAAATGATTCGCGCGTGCCAAGCAGGCCCGGCATCAAAAAGTCGAAGATGCTCCAGAGCTCGGATAGGCGATTTTCGATGGGCGTGCCCGTCAGGGCAAAGCGCACGCCAGCCGGCAGGCGTTTTGCGGCGCGCGCCACCTGGGTGAGCGGGTTTTTAATGTACTGGGCCTCGTCGAGCACCACGCGGGCAAAATCCTGCCCGACGTACTCGTCGATATCGCGGCGCATAAGGTCATACGACGTCACGGCCACGTTATGCTCGGCCACGCCGGCAATTTGCACGCGACGCTGAGCCTTGGCGCCCACGATGGCGCACGCATCAAGCGAGGGGGCAAAGCGCTCCAACTCGGCAGTCCAGTTGTACACGAGCGACGCGGGGCATACCACGAGTGTTGGTTTGGTGTCCCCCGCCTCCACGCGCGCCAGAATGTGCGCGATCATCTGCAGCGTTTTGCCCAGACCCATGTCGTCGGCCAAGATGCCGCCAAGGCCCAGGTGTTCGAGCGAGCCGAGCCACTGGTAGCCGTCGACCTGGTAGCCGCGCATCGTTGCCTTGAGCGATGCCGGCACCGTAAAGTCCATCTTGCCGAGCGTGTCCAGGCGCTCGACGGTACGACGGAACGCCGCGTCGCGATCGGCCTCGAGCGCGGGCGTGCGCGCGAGCATGCTATCGACGAACAGGGTGCTCGACGCGGGAAGCGACACGCCGTCGAGCAGGTCAACGGCATCGACACCCAGGTCCTCGGCGAGGCCAAACGCGGCTCGGGCGCCCTCGTCCAGGCGAATGATGTCGCCGGACGTAAGGCGCGCAAACGTTTGATGACGCTTGTACGAATCGAGATAGACGGCAAGGTCCGCGGCCGAAAGGCCGCTCGCGCCCAGCTCGACGTCAAGCAGGTTGCTCTTGACGGTCGCACGCACCGAAAGCTTGGGCGCGGGGCGCACCGAAATCTGGCGCAGGCGGTCGCTGAGCATGACCTCACCCAGCTCGGACAGGGCAGACAGACCCTCGGTCAGCAGGCAGAACAAGCGGGCGTCATCGCGTTCCTCAAACGCCAGGCCGCCCTCGTAGAAATCGAAGTACAGGGCCGCCGTGTCCATAACGCGAAACTCTGCCACCTCGTCGCGAGGCGGCACGCCCGGGCGCTGCTCTTCGAAGGGGCTGCCCGGAGCGCCCAGGCTAAAGAGATCTGCCGACCAGTCGCCGTAGGTAACCGTAACTTTGCAGGTCACGAGCCCATCGTCGACGCCGATCGCCATGGCAAAGCTCGGCTCGGGCGCCACGGTATCGAGCGCAGCGGGCGCGGTAAGGTCGGTGTAGTCGCGCAAAATGGGCAGCGCCATACGACAGAACTCCCCCACCTGGTCGGCAGCGATATGGACCGGCGTGCGGCAGGGCAGCAAGCGCGATAGAAACGGCGCCGCATGCTGGGCAAACGCTACATCGGTACGGCGCGCACGGCGGGTGTCAACCAGATAGGCAACGTCGCCCGAAGCAAAGCAGTATGCATCGGCCGGCAGGCGCAAATCGTAGCTGCCACCAGCCGCCGGCGCGATTTTGGCGGCAAGGAGCGGTGGGTGCTTGGACGGCGCCTCGTCCTCCCCTTCCGGAGGCATCTCAACCGCCACGTCATAGGTGCGATGCGTCGTCGTCCCCCGCGACCAAGCGGGCTCAAAGGAGATAGTCTGGCCGCGCAGCAGGTCCAGCACATATACGATGCTATGCTCGGACAGCGGCAACTGACGCTCGGCGACAAAACCGCTGCGGGCAAAGTCGTACGACGCCGAACGCGAGCTTGTGATGTCATCGAGATAGGCAACTGTCGTCACAACAAGGTTGAGCAGCTTTGTCGACACGTCTTCGAAGGCTTCGGGTGTATGGACAAATGTGAGCTTCTTGCCGTACGAGAACGTGCCGCCTCGGACATAGGCGTCGGCCATACCGTCGATATCCTTAACCACGTAGGACACCGAACCGCAGCGAATGCGAAACTCGAGCGCCCAACTAAAGCGGTCGGCGAACAGCGGATTGTAGTACGGCACCAACGAGGGCTCCAACGCCGCTTTGGGGGCGTCGGGATCAACGGCACCGGCAAGCTTGCGGCGCATGCTCGCCAGCTCATCCATGCGTGCGTCCGAAAGATCGGAGAGCGCCGCCATGAGGCTCGGGCTCGTGGGGACGGGCGCCGGGAAGGGAAAGTTGGGGTTGACGGCCGGCGCTTTGGGCGCGGTGCGCGCGGGCTGTTTCGGCTGCGCCGTAAACGTGCGAACCGGTGTGCGCAGTCCCTCAACAGGCTCAATGCCGCTGGCGTCCAGGTATGCCAGCGCTGTGGCGATGGCGTGCTTGCACATGCCGGGGTAGCGATAGGCAGCAGGGCAATCGCAGTCGTAGTCGATCACCTCGTGCTCGTCCATGTCGAGCGCCACGTGCGTCTTGTACAGGTCGCCGCGCGAGCCGCGCACCGAGCCCTCAACCGTCACGTTTTTGGAGAAGCGCGAGCCGCTGTCCTCAATCGACAGCACGGCGCCGTTGAGCATGAGCGAGCGCCCCTTCATAAAGGTGCCGCTCAGCGCCGCCTCTTTCCGAAGCGCCTGCACAAACGTCCCCTGTGCCATCACTTCCTCCAATCTCGCGCGGACCAGCAAGGTCGCCCTTAGATCACCGTCACTCTGCCTTGGTTACCCACGATAGCCTTTGCCTCGGCCAGCAGCGGAATCGAGCGCGCGTTGACCTTGGCAGGTACCTCGGCGCGCAGCACGCGCCCGTCCACCTGCTCGATAAAGATCTCCACGCGGTCGCCGCCCGGGTTGGTGGTGAGCACCGTGGCAAGACGCGCCATATTGCCCTGGCTAAAGCGGCTGTTGGGCACCATGACCTCAAACACCTTGGGCTTGTTTTTCTCCTCGCTAAGCTCCAGCGGCACAATCTCCTGCGCGATGATCTGGTCGCCGCGGTCCGAGCGCTCGAGCTTGCCCTTAATGCGCACAAACGCATCGGACAGCTGTGCACCGGTCTCGGGATCGACCTCGCCGTACAGGTACCCCTCGGCCTCCTTGTAGGTCTTGGGGAACACCACGACCGTGGCCTCGCCTTCCATGTCCTCGAGCTGCACGATACCCATGGGATCGCCGTTTTTGGTCACGCGCTTGGACACGCTCGAGACCATACCGGCCCACCACAGCGCCTTGCCCTCGGGAATCTCCTGGTTGATGGTACCGCCCGTGGGGTTTTGCACCTCGTAGCCGGTGTCGATCTGCGAGAACGAGAAGTCGCGCGCTTTGCTAAGTGCATACTCAAACGGGCGCAGCGGGTGGTCCGAGACATAGATGCCCAGAACCTCCTTCTCCTGGCTCAGCTTAAGGTGGCGGTCCCACTCCTGGCCATCCGGATCGGGCACGCTCACCTCAAAGCCCGAGCCCTCAACGTCGCCAAACATATCGAAGAACGACGTCTGGCCGCTCGCGCGATCTTTCTGGCGCTTTACCGCGGCATCGATGATGTTCTCGGGGTTGTTCTTATCCACAAAGTGCATCATCTGGCGACGCGGATACCCCGTGGAGTCGAAGGCGCCTGCCTTGATCAGCGATTCGATCACGCGGCGGTTTGCCTGGCTGGAGTCCACGCGCTCGACAAAGTCGTGCAGTGTCTTAAACGGGCCGCCCGCCTCGCGCTCGGCGATAATCGCCTGCGCCACGCCGGTGCCCACGCCGCGGATGCCGGCCAGACCAAAGCGCACGCCCTCCTTGGTAGCCGTGAACTCGGTACCGGACTCGTTGACATCTGGCGAAAGCACGGGGATGCCGTCGTGACGGCATGCCGAGACGTAGTGCACGATCTTGTCGGTCTTGCCCGTGTAGGACGTCAGAACGGCCGCCATGTACTCGTGCGGATAGTGCGCCTTGAGCCACGCCGTCTGCATAACCAGGATGGCGTAGCCGGCGGAGTGCGACTTGTTGAAGGCGTAGGACGCGAACTCGAGAACATCGTCCCAAATCTTCTGGGCGACCTCGCGCGTGTAGTTGTTCTTGATAGCGCCGTTCATCCAGTGGTCGTAGGTGGTCTCGTCCGAGCCATCCTCCCAGTGGAGCACCGTCGACGTGAGCAGCTTGATCTTCTTCTTAGCCACGGGCTTACGGATACGCGAGTCCGATTCGCCCTTGGAGAAGCCGCACATCTCGACGGAGATGAGCATAACCTGCTCCTGATAGACCATGGTGCCGTAGGTTTCGCCCAGGATGTCGTCCAGGCGGTCGTCGTAGGAGACCGCCGGCTCCTTGCCGTTCATACGGTTGATGTAGGACGATACCATGCCGGCGCCCAACGGGCCCGGGCGGTACAGGGCGATCAATGCCACGACGTGCTTGTACTCGGTGGGCTTCATGTTTTTGATCGTGGCCGTCATGCCGGCGGACTCGACCTGGAAGACGCCGGCGGTGTGACCGGAGCCCATGAGCTTAAAGATCTCGGGGTCGTCAAAGGGGATCTCTTCCTCTTTGATGTCGATGCCGAAGTTCTTTTTAATGTTGGCCTTGGCCTTGGAGATAACCGTCAGCGTGCGCAGGCCCAAGAAGTCCATCTTGAGCAGGCCCATGTCGGCAACGGTATGGCCCTCGTACTGGGTAATCTCGACGCCGCCTTTGGTGTCGAGCTTGGTGGGCACGTGCTCGTTGACGGGGTCGCGGCAGATCAGAACGGCGCACGCGTGCACACCCTCGCCACGGGTAAGGCCCTCGATCGAGAGCGCCGTGTCGATGATACGGCGGGCGTCGTCGTCCTTTTTATAGGCCTCGGCAAAATCGGGGTTAAACAAATCCTCTTTGCCGGGTTGCTTTTCGAGCACCTGCTTGAGCTTGACCTTGGGGTCGCTCGAGACCATCTTGGACAGGCGCTGACCCATATAGACCGGGTAGTCCAGGACGCGCGCGGCGTCGTTGATGGCCTGCTTGGCCTTGATGGTCGAGTAGGTGATGACGTGGGTGACCTTCTCGGGGCCGTAGAGCTGGCGAACGTGCTCCACGACCTCGAGGCGCCGCTCATCGTCGAAGTCCATATCGATATCGGGCATCTCGGTACGCTGCGGGGACAGGAACCTCTCGAACATCAGGCCGTTCTCGAGCGGGTCGAACGCGGTGATGTTCATGGCGTAGGCGACGATAGCGCCGGCGGCCGAGCCACGACCGGGGCCGACGCCGATGCCGTTGTCCTTGGCCCATTGCACGTACTCGGCAACAATCAAAAAGTAGGCGGCAAAGCCCTTGTCGCAGATGACTTTGTATTCGTACTCAAAGCGCTCTTTGATGTTGACGCCACCGATCTCGCGCGTGGCCCAGTCGTCACCGTAGTGCTGGCGCAGGCCCTTCTCGCACTCGCGGCGGAACTGACTCTCGTGCGTCTCGCCGGGGTCGAGCAACGGGAAGCGCGGCAGGATGATGGAGTCCCAGTCCAGCTCGACGTAGCACTTGTCGGCGATCTCGAGCGTGTTGTCGCAGGCCTCGGGGCAATACGGGAACATCGCCCGCATCTCCTCCTCGGTCTTCATGTAAAACTCCGAGCCAGTCATGCGCATGCGGTTGGGGTCGTCGACCTTGGCGTTCATGCCGATGCACATGATGACGTCCTGCACGGGAGCGTCCTCGCGGCGCAGGTAGTGGAAGTCGTTGGTGGCAATGACCTTGACGCCTACCTGCTTGGCGATGTCGATGAGCGTGCGGTCCATCTGCTCATCGGTCAGGCCGTTGTCGGTGGTGATGCCGTGTTCCTGAATCTCGATGTAAAAGTCGCCGGGGTCAAAGGTATCGCGGAAGGTCTCGGCCCACTTGATGGCGCCTTCCATGTCGCCGCGGTCGATGTATTTGGGGATGATGCCCGCGATGCAGGCGCTCGTGCAGATCATGCCCTTGGCGTGGCGGCGCAGGTTGTCGAGCGTCACGCGCGGCTTGTAGTAAAAGCCCTGCACGGCTGCCTCGGAAACCGTCTGCATCAGGTTGACGTAGCCCTCCTGGTCCTTGGCCAGAAGGATCATGTGGTAGAGCTCGGGCTTGTGGTCGCGGGCAAGGGTCTCGTCCGGCGTAAAGTAGACCTCGCAGCCAAAGATGGGCTTGATAACCAGGGGCGGCTTGAGCTCGTCGATGTTGCCCCTCTCGTCCCACATGGCCATGTCCTTCACATACTGGGCATGCTCGCGCGGGTTTGCCTCGGGATCGGGCTCCACCAGCTCGTCGCGGCGGTCCTTTTCCAAGAAGGCCTTGTCGTGGCTCCAGGTTTTGTACTCGGGCGTGTTGTGGTTGACGGCGTCGCAGGCCAGCGCCAAGTCGGGCACGCCATACATGTAGCCGTGGTCGGTAATGGCCACGGCGGGCATGCCAAGCTCAACGGCACGGTTGACCATATCCTGGATACGGGTTGCGCCGTCGAGCATGGAGAAGACAGTGTGATTGTGCAGATGGACGAATGCCATGTGATGAGCTCCGATGCGGGTTCGTGTTCTGACTGAACGATTTTACCCCACGGCGCGGACAGCACCCGAACCTAGCCAAACCAACACGGGTAGTCAATTTGGGACCTTCAAAAAGGGGAATGAGGGCATCCAGATATATCGAGTATTACTGGAACCCCGGCGATGCGCGGAATGATTTGTGACGAATAGTCATGTCCATCAAGAAGGCTCGACGCTTCGGATAGCTCGTCAATCGATATATCAATTCTTGGAGACCTGTATTCCAACCATTTTTAATGAAACAACGGCGGTAATTGCTATCGCGATTGCACCAATAATACCGAGCGCTATCTGAATGGGATATAACCCCAACACATGTCCAAATATGGAGAAAAACACTGCAGAAAAGAGAGCCCTTACCAGAGACGCGACGGAAAGGATCGTCGCGCGGAGATCGTCCGCTATCGCGTCTTGGATTAAGTTTTCCGAAGTGATGTACACCACTTCTGGGAGAAAACAAAGCACCATGCTAAGGCCAAACAAACACAGCGGATTTGAAGCGAACCACGGAAGAATCATGAAAAGGCCAGCCTCGATTAGCATCGAGCCGAGCATGGTATTTCTTTTCCCGAAACGCAATGAGAAGAAATCTGCTGCAATGTAGGCCGTCGCATTTACTGCATAGGATGCACCGAAAAAGATTCCTATTATGGAGACGGGAGCATCAAATGCGTCGAATACCAACTGATTCAAGTTGTAATAACTCCCATAGAATCCATCGAGCATGCTTGTGCCGATTAGAAGAAGCAATACCGCAAAAGCGGATTCTCCAACACGCCAGGTTTCGCGTCTGAACATCTTGGCCGCGTCAAACCTTCCCTTTTCAGAGCTTTCAGAACGGGTCGCTTCCGTCCTCTCAATGGGATACAGAAGGAAAAGCTGCAGGAGATAGAAAACGGAGACACATACGTAGAGGGCGCTCCAAGATACTTGGGCAATAAAAGATCCGAGCACAATCGCCATTCCCGTAGCGATTGATTGCGCGGCAAGCAGCCGAGCGTTGATGGTGAGGAAACGCTCTCCTTGACCGGCATTCCGGGCAATTTCATATAAAAGTGCTTGTTCGGATCCCGATTGAAGGGAGTAGGCGAGTGCCTCAACAAGGGAAAGCACGACAAGAAAGGGGCCTGAGAGCAACAGCATGCCAGCCGTATGGAAGAAAAGCAGCAGCACGCCCACTTGAATCGAAAACTTCTTTCCAAAGAAATCGCCTATCAGCCCTGTTGGCAGCTCGAGGACGACCGTTGTAATGTTAAACAGGGCTTGATAAAGCGCGATTTCCGTGACAGACATTCCTTTCTCCGCAAGGAAAAGTAGAAACACTCCCCGATTTAAAACAAATCCCGCAAGAACGAAAAAGGCGGAATAGATGTGCAGTTGCGTAGCGGCATTCTTATTCATTTGGCACTTCCATCAACTACTTTTGTCGGGCCGCTCGCTACTGACTCGAAGCCTGAAGTGTTCACAGTTTCCGATGAAGAGCTACCTTGCCTTTTTGCGGCCTGGGCACGCTTCTCGTACTTATTGCCGTTGAGCCTGTTGCGGCTGGAGCGCTTGCCCGTGGCGTTTTCGATATCCTGCATGATGGACCCCGCTAGGGCGTCAAAAAGCTCCTCCGGCGTCACCCCAAGCGTTTTGGTGAGCTGCATATGGCTCCTTATTCGTTTGAACCGTTCGAGCTATTGTACCGTCCCAGGCTCTCCCATGCGTTGCGGTGCTATTTGGACGATTGAGGGCTTTATCCGGGGCGGCCGCGTGGGTTTGCCCAAAGTAGCTAAAAAAGCCCCGTCCCAAAAAGACTGCGGTGGAATCGATAGGGATTCCACCGCAGGTTGTTGAGGGCTAAAGGTTGTAGGTGACCACTTGGGGCTCGCAGGGGTTGGCGGGGTCGACCTGCTCCGCGCGGACGAACTTGACGGTCACGGCCTCAAAGCCCGCCTTGTGCAGAACATCGGCGTAGACGCGCGCCTGCAGGGCGTGCTTCTCCCGCAGCTGTTCCGGCGTCTCGTCCGGTGTGCCGCCCGTCTTGTAGTCGATGACCAGCGCGCGTGACGAATCCGCCGGGTTCGTCGCCAAGGCGTCGATGGCGCCCTCGGCATATGCACCGTAGCGGGCGATGTCCTCGTCCTCGCAGCCCAGCGAGAAGAACGGCACCTCGGCACGGATGCACGGCCAGGCAAGCAGCTCGGCACGGACCGCCGACTTGAGCCAGCGGTCCAGGGCAACGTCGAAGCGTTCGCGCTGCTCCGGCGTCAGGCACCACAGGCGCGCCAGCGCATCGGCACGCTCAGCGGGCAGCGCATCGGCACCCATCTCGATGAGCCACTGGCAGGCGGCATGGAACGCCGAGCCCAGCGCCATGGGGTTGCCGGCGGGCTCAACGGCGGCCACGCCTGCATCCGTCATCTCGGAACCATCCGACTCCGCATCATCGCCGGCCTCGTCCATGGGCGTGTGTGCCTCGGCGGCACGGTCCTCGGACTCGGCATGCAGCGCCGCGGCAATTGACGAGTAGCTGTACGAATCGCGCGCCGGATACGGGCAGGCGCCCATGCGCACGCCCACCGTCTGGGGATACACGAGCTCAAACGCATCGGGCTCGGGGTCGGCAGGGCCGGGAACGGCGGCGCGGGCATCCGCACCGGCGCCCTCCGGCTCCGCATCGCCGCGGACAAGCCTGCCCTCGGCATCCAGCGAAGCGTTGGCCTCAAACGCCTGCTCGCCAAAGGTAAAGTCCGAAAGCGAAATGAGCTCGTAGTCGCCCGGCTTGGAGTTGTCGAACACCAGGCGGTCGGCATCGAGCTGCGGCATGTCCAGAGCGTCGGTAGGCAGAATACGACGCAGCACGTCATAGGTCAGATCGGTCTCGACGTCGAAGGTCGGCGCCGTCACCTTGCCGCGGCTCACGCCGGCATCCATCGCCAGAATGACCAGCTCTCGCGCACGCGTCATGGCGACATAGAGCAAACGAGCCCGCTCCTCGAGCGAGAGCTGCAGGTCGTCGTTGCGCAGGCGAACGAATGCCTCGGCGGGAGAACCCGTCGCGCACACGTCTTCCATGAGCTCCGGCGGCAGCCACAGCGACGTGCCCTTGCCCTTAAACGCGTGCTCAAACTGCTTTCTGACGTCATCGCCCTTCACGAACGTGCCGTCCGCGAGTTTAACGCCGTCGAAGCGTGCCGGCAGCGCCACGACCTGTGCTCCGCCCTCGACACGCCCCATCTGAGCCGCACCGGACGATTTGCGCACGCCAAAACACTCGGCAACCGCTACGACCGGATACTCCAGACCCTTGGACGCATGCACCGTCATGATGCGCACCGCGCCGCCGCCTTCCTCGTTAAGCGCGCCCGGCGCCTCCTTGCCCGCCAAGAAGCGGTCGAAAGCGAGCGCGATGGAACGCGGCGAGTTGCCGAACTCGGCCTCCGCTTCGGCCACGGCGTCGAGCGCCTTGAGCACGTTGGCGGCAATGGCCTTGCCCTCGGGACCACGCTGCGCCAGACGCACAAACCAGCCGGAGGCGTTGACCACGTCGCGCGCGATGGCGGCGAACGAATCGCGGCCCACGCGACGAAGCGCATACCGCAGTACCTCGCGGGCGCGCGTCACCAGCGGCAGGTCTTGCAAACCCAGCACGTCGAAATCACTCATAATGCCCACGTCGATATTCCGGCGCGAGGTCTCCCCCGTCTCGCTATCGAGCTTGGTCGCCAGCGCCAGGAACTCCTGGGCGCCGAGCGCAAACATCGGCGATGCCAGCAGCGGCATAAGGCCCTGCGCCGTATCGGCCGGATTGGCGAGTGCACAAACCAGGGCGCGCACCGTCTGAACCTCGGCAGCTTGGGCAAAGACTGAGCCGCCCGCGATGACGCAGTCGAGCCCCTGGTCGCGGAAGGCCTGGGCGTAGACGTCTGCGTTGGTCATGCGGCCCAGTAGCAGCACCATGCCGCCCTGGGGCTGGCCGGCATCGGCAAGCGCGCGGAATCGCTCGGCGATCGCACGGGCCTTGGCCTGTGTGCGCTCCTGCGTACTGCCGCCGGCAACAAAGAGCGCCTGGCGACGCGAGGCGTCTGCCACCAGCGTGTCCTTGCGGCCGTCGCTCGCCTCAAGATCCAAAAAGCCCTGCATCAGGCCGCCGTCATCGCCATCGAAGACGCGTGCCACGTAACGCAGCACCTCGTCGTGGCTGCGGAAGTTGCGCACGAGCTTGACGAGCTCGCCAGCAGGGGCGTCGGCCACGGCAGTCGCCTCGGGCGCGGCAGACAGGCCCACCTTGCGCTCCTGGCGACGGAAGACCTCGACCTCGGCGCCGCGGAAGCGATAGATCGACTGCTGCGCATCGCCCACGGTGCACAGCGCGCGCTCCCCCGCACCCGTCAGATAGCGTATCAAATCGACCTGCATCTGGTCGGTATCCTGGAACTCGTCGATCATGACCATCTTAAAGCGGCCCTCGTAGGCCGCTCGAATAGCCGGGTAGTCGCGCAGGGCCTCATAGGCCATGCGCAGCAGGTCGTTGTTGTCGAGGGCAGACTGGGCAGCCTTGAGCGTGCGGTACTCAGCCTCTACAGAGCGGGCCAAGCCCACCAGTGCATCAAGCGCCGGGCCACCACAGGCAAGCACGATATTGATAAACGCATCGGCGGCCTCGGCCTTGAGCAGCTCGACCTGCTCCTTGGGGAACGCCTTGCTCGCCCGCGGCATGGCGCACGACATCATGAGTCGCGCCGCATCCTCCATGGTTTTGCCGCTCGCCTCAAACGCGTCGATGGCGTCGAGTGCCGTCTGCGCCTTCTCGGTCGCGGCCTTGCTTGCGCCCAGCGCCGATCGATAGGCATCGGCGAGTGCCGAGGTATCGGCCTGGCCGCGCGCCACGCACACGTCGTCCATACCGCCCGGCAGCTGGCTCGATAGCTCCAACAGGTCGCGCACCAGGCCTTTAATGGTGGTGCCGGCACCAAACGGCCCGCCCTCGCCCGCCATGGGATACCAGGCGTAGAGGCTTTTAAGCGAAGCGGCGAGCTCGGGGGCGGCATCGGGCACCGTCGCGCGGGCCAGCACATGCTCAACAGCCTGGTCCATAAGCTCGTCGGTATCGGTGAGCACCGTGAACTCGGGGTCGATGCCCAGCTCCAACGCGTGTGCGCGCAGGATACGCGAGCACATGCCGTGAATGGTCGAGATCCACGCATCGTCGACGGTCAGGGCCTCCTCGTCCATGCCCTCGTCGATGAGCGCGCGGCGCACGCGGTCACGGATCTCGGCCGCGGCATCTTTGGTAAAGGTAATGGCGAGCACCTGGTCCAGATGCTCAACGAACGAACCGGATTCGGGCGAGAGCGCGTAGACGATGCGGCGCGTGAGGGTAAAGGTCTTGCCCGAACCGGCGCCCGCCGAGACAAACAGCGGACGGTCGAGCGTTTTGACGATCTGCAGCTGTTGCGGCATCAAAGTCGAAAGATCCATGGTCTACACGTCCCTCCTTACAAACGTTCCTTCGTGGTTATACGAGCAGCGCGCATGCGCGGCCTGCGCCGACGTCGGGTCGACGGCGGCAACGTTGCCTGCCTCGAGCTCGCGCAGGCGCTCGGCGATGCCGGCCTCCACGCGATCGAGCAGGGCGTCGAAGTCCATGCTGCCACCCTCGCCGGGGAAACCTTTCTTAAGGCCCGGGATGCGACCGTCGCCGCGCTCTTCCTCGAGCAGCTCGCCGCTCGCGGCACCGCGCAACGCCGGCTTACCGCCCTTGGTCGAAAAGTAGAGCGCCGCGCGGGTGTCCAAATCCAGCGCCCGGCGCATGGCCTGGGCGTAGATAAGCGTTTGGGTATGCGGCGGCAACCAGCGCGGATCGTCGATGGGCGCCGTGCCCGATTCCTCGTCGCGCACCGTAGGGTCGGCGAGCTTAAACTCCTCGACGCCCGTGCGATGCTTGTAGTCGATCACCACGGCACGATTCTCGGCGTCCACGTCCACGCGGTCGATGCGCCCGCCGAGCGGCCAACCGGCATACTCGACCTTGAGCTCGTTGAAGGCGAACTCCAGGTAGCGTGGGACAAAGGGGGCAAGTGCCTCGGACTCGTAGGCAAGCACGCCCTCCAACTGCGGCAAGATCTCGGCCACCTGGCGCTCCTCCACCGCAGAGAGCGGCACCAGCGGGCCCTCCGTGCCGCGCTTGCCGGCGTGCTCGGCCAACGTCTCGTCAAAGACCTCGCGCAGCAGCTCCTGAGCGCGCGGCAGATTCTCGGGCGTCACGCGCTCCATGCCCTCCTGGGGCAGGCGGGCATGCAGGTGCTCCAGCACATCGTGGACAAAGTTGCCCTTCTCCATATTTCCAAAGCCCGCGTCGATGGACTGAGGCTTCACGCGATACGACACGAACCAGCACAGCGGGCACGTCGAGTACGCCTCAATCTGCGAGGCGGACGTCAGACGCGGCACGAGCGGCGCGTTCTCGCCCTCGCCATCGCGGCGACGCAGGACCAGGTACGGCACAGCCGCCTCACTCAAATGCTGAGGAGCCTCGCACGCAACACGCTTGCACTCGATGCCCTCGCCGGCCGCTGGATCAAAATCGGCGACGATACCGCCCTCGCCCGCGCACGCAACCTTGGCTGTGCCAGCGGCCTCGGCATGCGCCCGCAACTCGGTCCACACGGCAGCCGGATAGCACTCACGCGCCTGGCGATCGTGGGTCACGCGGGCGAGCACAACGGGGCCGCGTGCCGCCTGCATCGCGCGGCCAAAGCGCACGCGCAGCAGGGCCGCGGGCTCAAGCGTCACGCCGCTGCGACCCAGCTCGGCCGTCAGCGTAGCTAGCGGGCCCTCCTCATGTGAGAGCGGGTAACTGTCCAGATCGACGTCGGCAAACAGCACGGCATCGTAGCTGTCGGGGCGCAGGGCTACCGCATCGGCAAGCGACGCAAAGCGCGCCTGGGCGCGCGGCGCGCGGTCGACCTCGTAGGTCTCGTAATCGTATGCGGTGCTGCGCTTGTCCACCTTGGTACGGACGCCGTCGAGCACGGGCACGGTCGCGGCCTGCGACACGTCGAGCGCGCGGGCGTCGTTCATAAGGATGTCGATGGCATGTCGCAGCAGGGCGGTCTCCGCCTGGCGACAGGCCTGGCCGTCAAGGCCGCCTAGAGCGCGATCGGGCAGCGCCTCGGCGACGGCGAGCATTGCCTTGAGCGCCGTCACGGGCTTGTCGCGCCACAGCGCTTGGAACACGTCCGAGACCACGCACGGCACGCTCTTAAACCGGTTCTCATCACTGGCAGCCTTGCGCGTGCCCCTGACCTGGCCCTGCACGCTCTGCAGCAAGCTCTTGACGCCCGCAGTGGTCTTGCCGCGCGACAGGCGCATGTTCTTGTCGAAGGTGCGCGCGCTGGCGGCGTCGGCGCCCGAAAGCGGACTGTAAATCCAGTCGGTAAGCTCCGGCGCGGGCCACCACTCGGTCTTTGACGCCATGCCCTCATCGGCGGCCTTCATGCGCTCGATCAGGCCGGCAAGCGCCGCAAACCGCCCGCCCGCAATGGATTGGGAAAACGCCGTGAACTCGGTTGCCTCGGCCGCAATGTGACGCGCCGCCAAACGGGCAGCGAGTTCACCGAACAGCTGAGGCGCCCGGGCAGACACCACGAGCACGCGCGCGGGGTCCGCGGACGCCGCGACACCGCCGTCGACCGCGGCGTCCTCACGCGTTTTTACCAGCTCATCGATTACATCCACATAGGCGTGGGCGCGGGCGTGAGGGCCGGCAACCTCTACAAAGGTAGGCTGAGCGGCGGACTTGGAGGCAGTCTGGGGCGCGGCGGCACCCTCGCCCAGCGGCGCGGCCTCAAACAGCACACCGCGGGCATCAAATGCCGCGGCAAGTTCCTCGCGCATTGCCGCCTGCTCGCGGGCAAGCAGCACAACGACCTCTCCCCCATTGTTCGCCACGGCCGACAGCAACTCGAGCAGGCTGTGCGTAAACGACGTGATACCGCGCACGCATACGGCGCGGACGCACGCCGGAAGGTTGTCGGCCAGCACCTCGCCCATAAGGTCAGCCGCCTCGCAGGGCTCGACCATGTCTCGACGGTCCAAGCCGCTCGCATAGGCGCTCAACAGCTCGAACACGCGGGCCTCGGCGTCACTCTTGGGATCGGGCTGGCAAACGTCGCCGCGGCAGCGCTCGGCACCCGTTCCCGCTACGCCCGGCAGCACATCGCGGGCCATGCGCGCGAGCATGCGCACCGTACCCTGACTGCGCGAAAGCGGCTGCAGGCCGGCATCGTCGCGACGGGCAATCATGTCCGAGAACAGCATCTGGCGCTGCATGTTGTCGACGAAGCTGCGGCCATCGCCCATAAGCTCCCACAGCGAACGAAGCCACGACGCGGGGGTTTTGTAGTCAACGCCCAGCGAGGCGCCAGCAACCGCAGCATCGTGACGGCACAGGTCGAGCTCAGCAAACGAGGGCGCCAGCAAAACAGCACGCCCGTGGCGGGCGACCAGGTCGGCGAGCAACGCCGCCTCGGCATCGCTCAAATCCGTGCCGGCATTAGTGGTATAGATTCGAACAGGCATGGTCCTCCACTCAAACCGTTCGCAATAATCAATGCATCCATCCTACCCGCCCACGCGGACAGATTTGCCCCACGCCAACAGATTTCCTCCGTCCCCGAGGGATCAAAAAACCGCCCCCGAAGGGACGGTTCTGCGCAATTCGTTTGTCGCCGCTGGCCTACTCGCCATCCTCCAGTTTGATGAGGATCTTGCGATAGCCACCGTACTCGCCATTAAGTGCCTTGGATACGCGGCTCACCGTGGTGGACGAAGCGCCGGTGCGGGCCTGAACCTCGACATAGGGCTCGCCCTCATCCAGATAGCGCGCGACCTGCAGGCGCTGAGAAAGATCGCAGATCTCGCGCGGTGTGCAGATATCGGTTAAAAACGCCTGGATATCGTTCTCGTCGTCCAAAAGACTAAATGCGTGGACCAGCTGCTTGACATCAGGCTTGTCAAACATGTTCTCGATATTCATCGATCACCGCCAAACCCGCCAAAAGGCATCGAAGTTGATACTGACATCGGGCATCGTTCGCCCGTTCTATGCAATAAAACTAATGCATGGAGCATTTGCCCGTAGCAGTGTAGCACACCACCAAACTAAAGCGACAAGACTCTCTGTCAGCGGCACGTTTTTCAGGACGAACGCCGTTTTGAAACCGAATGCGCACGTAAGCTCCACGAATATTTGAGACAATGGGCGCCCAAACACCGCGGCGCGCCCGCGCAACCATCCAAGTCGCCGCCGCAAGCCGCTTCACGCGACGCCAGCAACCCCGGCGCAAGAAAGGATTCACGCCATGCGCTTTATGCTTAACTGGCTCTTCACCTCGATCGCCATCGCGATCGCCACGTTCCTCGTCCCCGGTATCCAACCCTTCGGCTTTGCCGAGGCCTGGGTCTGCTTTGCCTTTGTGGGACTGTTCCTCAACATCGTCGATTCGTTCGTCAAACCGTTCCTCACGGTCATCTCGCTGCCGCTCACGATCATTACGCTCGGCATTTTCCAGCTCGTGCTCAACAGCTTTATGCTGGAGCTCGCCAGCTACCTGTCGGTCAACCTGTTGGGCGTCGGCATCTCCATCGCCGGCTTTGGCTCGGCCTTTATGGGCAGCATCCTAGTGTCCATCATGCGCAGCATCCTCGATAGTATTGCCGAAGAGTAGAACGCCCCCGACGCACAAACGCATCGGACCAAATCAAAGGCCGCCCATCGCAAAAAATGGGCGGCCTTCTTATTTGCCAAGTCTCAGAGGGCAAGAAAATCTACCATTTCCACCCTGCCCCCACATGGCAAGTGGGGTTAGATGACGTAGTCGTAGCCTTCGTTGGGGGCGACGAGCTGGTCGAGCGTCACGCCGTCGAGGTAATCGTTGATGAGCTTGTCCAGGTTCTTCCACACGTCGAGCGTGGGACACTTATCAGATCGCGAGCAGCCCTTGCAGTCGCCATCCAGGCAGGCGACCGGCGCCAGACTACCCTCGGTCAGGCGCAAGATCTCGCCCACCGTGTACTGCTCGGGCGGGCGCGTGAGCACATAGCCGCCGCCCTTGCCGCGCATGCCCGAGAGCATGTTGGCGCGCACGAGCGTAGCCAAGATGTTCTCGAGATATTTCTCGGAAATCCCCTGTCGCGCCGCGATCTCTTTGAGCGGGATGCGACCGGCCGCCTGGTGCTCGGCTAGGTCAACCATAACGCGCAGGGCGTACCTGCCCTTAGTAGAAACCAACATATATAGTGCTGCCTTTCGGTCTTTTAGTCCGTTGAAATTCTAGCCGAAAAATTGGCTTTGAAAATACCCGTTCCGGTCAAGATGGTTAATCAACTTGCAATAATCTCCTATTTCCTATTGCATTACTAGGCTTTGGTGTCTACTATGCTTCCCAACAGCTAAACGAACAACCTATAAGGTTTATGGGTTTAGCTGCTAGACGCACCGTAAAACCACACGGTATCCAGTCATTTGAACACTTTGGAGGTTCATCATGAGCAAGGTTTACACGTCCATCGATCAGCTTATCGGCCACACCCCGCTCCTGGAGCTCACCCACTTTGAGGCCGATGAGGACCTCAAGGCCCGCGTGCTCGTCAAGCTGGAATACTTCAACCCCGCCGGGTCCGTTAAAGACCGCGTCGCCAAGAACATGATTGACGAGGCCGAGAAGGCAGGCAAGCTCGTGCGCGGCGGTGACTACACCATCATCGAGCCCACGAGCGGCAACACCGGCGTCGGCATCGCCTCGGTGGCGGCGGCTCGCGGCTACAAGGTGATCATCACCATGCCCGAGACCATGTCCGTCGAGCGCCGCAAGCTGATGCAGGCATACGGTGCGCAACTCGTGCTCACCGACGGCTCCAAGGGCATGAAGGGCGCTATCGCCAAGGCCGAGGAGCTGCAGAAGGAGACTCCCAACAGCGTCATCGCCGGCCAGTTTGTGAACCCCGCCAACCCGGCCATCCACAAGGCCACGACCGGCCCCGAGATCTGGGACGACACCGACGGCCAGGTCGACATCTTCGTCGCCGGCGTCGGCACCGGTGGTACCGTGACCGGCGTGGGCGAGTTCCTCAAGGAACAGAACCCCGAGATTAAGGTCGTCGCCGTCGAGCCCGCCACCTCCCCGGTGCTCTCCAAGGGCCAGGCAGGCCCGCACAAGATCCAGGGTATCGGCGCCGGCTTTGTGCCCGACGTCCTCGACACCCAGGTCTATGACGAGATCATCCCCGTTGAGAACGAGGACGCCTTTGCCACCGGCCGCGCCGTGGGCCACAAGGAGGGCGTGCTCGTGGGCATTTCGTCCGGTGCCGCCGTGTGGGCCGCGCTGCAGCTGGCCAAGCGCCCCGAGAACGAAGGCAAGACCATCGTGGCGCTGCTCGCCGACACCGGCGAGCGCTACCTGTCTACGGCGCTCTTCCAGGACTAGAGCTTCTCGTTCTTAGAACGAGTCCAAGGCACGCCGGTCTCCCCTCTCTTCTGGCAGCCTGAGCTCATCCCAACAGGGTGTCCCACAGGACGCCTGAACTTGCTACAATGTCTGCGGCGCGGAACCAGCCTCCCGCGCCGCTTTTCTTTTTTGGCCACATGCCACCAAGGAGAACCTCCCCATGCACAATAAGCGCGTGCTCGTCGCCATGAGCGGCGGCGTCGATTCCAGCGTGACCGCGTATCTGCTCAAAAGTCAGGGTTACGAATGTGTCGGTGCCACCATGCGCCTCACCTGCCCCGCACCCGATCCCGTCACGGGCATGAGTAAGGTCGACCGCGATATCGCCGATGCAAAGGCCGTCGCCGAGCGCCTGGGGATACCTCATCATGTACTCGACCTGCAGCAGACCTTCGACCGCAACGTTATCGAGCGCTTCGTGACCGCCTATCAGGAGGGGCTGACGCCCAACCCGTGCATCATCTGCAACCGCCACATTAAGTTTGGCGCGCTGCTCGATACGGCGCTGGACATGGGCTGCGACTACATCGCAACGGGACATTACGCCAAAACAAGCCAGGCGGCAGACGGCACCTGGCAGCTACATCGCGGCGAAGATCCCAAAAAGGACCAGAGTTACTTTTTGTATTCGCTTACGCAGGAACGCCTGACACACACGATCTTTCCGCTGGCAGGCCTAGACAAAGAGCGCGACGTGCGCCGCATAGCCGCCGAGCAGGGCTTTACCAACGCCAAGAAGGCCGAAAGCGAGGATATCTGCTTTATTCCTGACGGCGACTACGCGGGCTATATCGAGCGTCGGTGCGGACATCCCGCTGCACCGGGCGATATCGTGTGGCGCGACGGCAGCGTGGTCGGACGCCACAACGGCGCGCTGCGCTATACCATCGGTCAGCGCAAGGGCTTGGGCGTCGCGATGGCGCATCCCGTGTACGTGACAGGCGTCGACGCCGTCAACAACACCGTGCATCTGGGCGAAGCCGAGGACCTGACCGCCGCTGCCCTCACGGCCGATGAGTGGATCTGGAGTGCGCCGGACTCCCGCATGGAGGCGGAGCTCGACGCCGGCGGCATCCGCGTGGGCGCCAAGTACCGCTACCGTCAAAAGGACCAGGCGGCAGTGCTCACGCGCGGTGCAAACGGACAAATGCTGCTAACTTTTGACGAGCCGCAACGAGCCATCGCCCCCGGACAGGCCGTCGTCGTCTATCGCGGCGACATCGTCCTGGGCGGCGGCACCGTTACGGCAGCCATCAGGTAGCCACGGGATTATCGCCGCACGTGTCGAAGCACTTCAACAGCAGCATTCACCTCGATAACGCGACGCTTCAGGCCGCGGCGAATGGACTCGAGCCGGCCCTCCGCCGTGGCCCACTTGCTCCGCGATAGAATCTTTATCGCTTCTTCAACAAATCCGTTGAGCCGCGATGAATCGAACCAATCAAGTGAGTCTACAAGCGCCAGTTGGACGGAGAGGTCGGGTCCAAACGGCTTGGCGGCAAACCCAAACTCCCCGGCTATGAGCACAGCGGTTGGCACGTTATACCACAGGCAGTTGCCGCTATCGAACAGCGGAGCAGGCCTTACCTCCAGGGTATCGACGTTGCGGATGATGCCAAAGTTTCGCCAATGGCGATCACTATTGGCCAAAAGGGCATCGCAGACAATCATCTGCGACATGGACCTTCTCACAACGGCCTCATCAGCTCCATGCTTACCAAGGTAGCGACAGTATCGGTCGTACGTCGAGTTTCCTTGCTGACCGCCAAGTGCATCCTTAGCGTAAAAGGCTGGAACGTATTCCTCGCGGCCATCAAGAAAGTCATCGCACAGGCACACGGGGCCATCAAACATGTGCTCAACCGTATAAGAAACAAACTCATCCTCGGGTAGCAGGCGACGGTGCAGGGCCGTTGCAACCGCCTCGTTAAAGGGCCGCTGGTCATCCATGCCGCATCCTTTAGCCAAGACGCGAACGCCGCGGCGGATCATCCATGATTTAGGGAGCTCGCCCTCGGACGTGTTGTCGGGGTTTTTAAGGCCGATGCCCTCCAGCCAACCCGAACGCCCCTCGGGCGCAGACCGCTCAAAATCATTCTCGAAGTAATTGAGGTCTCGCCATTCGAGTCCCTCGCAATCGGCCGGCCGCAACCAATAGCAATCCGAAAGCGACAGCCCCAGGCACTCAACCGGCACCTCGATGCCGCTGGCAATTCCCAGTTCGCGATAGCGCGAGATAAGTCCGGGGCGGGCGTCGGGCACCGACCGATGGCTCCACCATGCATTGAGCGCCCGCTTATTCACCGTTGGAGAAGCGCTCGAGCACGTGCCCAGCGGCATCCTTTGCGCATCGAGCACCTCAGCAATTTCAAAGGAGAACTCACGCGTCGGATCAAACGAGACATGCGCGACCTCATAATCAGCCGACATCAGCGTAAATTTGCGTCCCACATCGGCTGCAGGACGGCGGCCGCGTTTGCGAACCTTTTGATAGGCGATCGCGGAATTATACTCAACCATCTTCCGTCCACCCACAGTATTGCATGCGAGCGTTCCGGATGCCGCCAGTTGCGATATGCGAGCCTTCGTGACGCCTAGCAGGCGGGCGGCATCACCCATAGATAAGTATTCCGATGTATCCATGCGCCGCATCACCTCGTTAAGTATTTCACGCGTTAAGATAACTTATCTTATACAAGATAATACTAAACGGACTGAATTGAAAAAAGGCCCGAAAAATCGGGCCTTAGTGATTGCTCGGCTGAGTTACGGACTGCCCCTTAGCGCTGCACGTAGGCGCGGACCAGCTCGTAGGTATTGCGCACACCGTCGATGTGGCTGCGTTCGTAGTTGTGGCTCGCGTACACGCCGGGGCCGATCAGGCCATGGCGAATGTCGTAACCGGCCGAAAGCGTGGCCTCGACGTCCGAGCCGTAATGCGGGTACACATCGATGGCGTAATCGAGTTCAAGCTCGCGCGCGATGTTGGACAGCGTGGTCACCAGGTCGTAGTTGTACGGACCGCCCGAATCCTTGGCGCAAATCGACACCATGCGCTCGGTGCAGCCCAGGTCGTCGCCCACGCAGCCCATGTCCACGCTGATCATCTCGCGCGTATCAGCCGGCACAAAGGCACCGCCGTGGCCGACCTCCTCGTACACGGTAAAGAGCAGCGACACCTTGCGCGAAAGGGTCACCTCGCCGTCAGCAACGGCGCGAGCCAGACCCAGCAGAATCGACGCGGACAGCTTGTCGTCAAGGAAGCGGCTCTTGATGTAGCCGCTCTCCGTCACCGTGGTACGCGGATCCATAGCGATGATGTCTCCAGCCTGAATGCCCAGCTCGAGCACGTCGTCCTTGCTGTCGACGTTCTCGTCGAGCAGGATTTCCATGTTCTTCTCGATGGTCTTGAGCGGCTCATCGGCCACATGCGCCGAAGGCTCGGTATTGAGAACCACACCCGTGTAGACATTGCCATCGCGCGTGTAAACGGTGCAGTTCTCGCCATCGGCCGTAGACCACTGATGCCCGCCAAGCGTCGTGGGACGCAGGCGACCATTGTCCTTGATGGAGCGCACCATGGCGCCCAGGGTATCGACATGGCTCGCCAATACGAGCGGCTCGCCCTCGCCGCCAAGCTCAACCAACACGTTGCCCTTATTGGAGCGCTCGGGGCCAAAGCCCATATCGCGCAACGTTTCCATTAGATAGTCAGTAGCCGCACGGGTATAGCCCGTAGGTGAAGCAATAGAAGTCAGCGTCTTCAACTGGTCAGTAATATAGGAGAGCGTAGAATCCATCTTGGACACCAAAGTCACCCTTTCATATCGAATTAAACCCACAGCAACAATACCACCGCGAGCCATCTTTTTACCTAGCGAGATGACCCATCGAGCTCGCCAGGACTGCGCCCGCCACGATAACGAGCCGGCGGCCCCTGCCGTTAGTCCCACAATCTTTCCGCAGGACGGAGGAAGCCCCCGCCGCACGAAGTGCGCAGCGGGGGCTTCCGACATGTCCGAGGACGATTGCGGGGCTAACGGGCAGGGCCCGCCGAACCAAGTTAGGCAGCCGGGCAGATCTTCTTGAAGAGCTCGATGACGTCGTCGAGCGTCGCCTCGCGCGGGTTGCCCGGGAAGCAGGCGTCAGCCATGGCGTCCTTGGCCAGGACCTCGATCTCGTCGGCCTTCATGGCCTCGCAGACATGCGGAATGTTCACGTCGGCGGAGAGTTGCTTGACGGCGGCGATGGCGGCGTCGGCAGCCTCGTCGGTGCTCATGCCCGTGGTGTCAACACCCATGGCAACGGCAACCTTGGCCAGGCGCTCGGCGCAAACCGGCTTGTTGAACTCCATGGCGATCGGCAGCAGCATGGCGCAAGCGACGCCGTGCGGAGTGTCGTAGTGGGCAGACAGGGTGTGAGCCATGGCATGGTCGATGCCCAGGCCGACGTTGGAGAAGCCCATGCCGGCGACATACTGGCCAAGAGCCATACCCTCGCGGCCGGAGCCGGGCTGACCAGACTTGGCCTCGGCAACGGAGTCGCGCAGGTTCTCGCTGATCAGCTTAATGGCCTCAAAGTGGAACATGTCGGAGAGCTCCCAAGCACCCTTGGTGGTGTAGCCCTCGATGGCGTGGGTCAGAGCATCCATGCCGGTAGAAGCGGTCAGGCCGGCGGGCATGGAAGCCATCATGTCGGGGTCGACGACGGCGACCTCAGGGGCGTCGTTGGTGTCGACGCACACGAACTTGCGGACCTTCTCGGGGTCGGTGATGACGTAGTTGATGGTCACCTCGGCAGCAGTACCGGCGGTCGTCGGCACGGCGATGGTGAACACGGCGTGGTTCTTAGTGGGAGCAACGCCCTCGAGGCTGCGGACATCGGCAAACTCGGGGTTGTTGATGATGATGCCAATGGCCTTAGCGGTGTCCATGGAGGAGCCGCCACCGATGGTCACGATAGCGTCAGCTTCGGCGGCCTTGAAGGCCTCGACGCCGTCCTTGACGTTCTGGATGGTGGGGTTGGGCTTAATCTCGGAGTAGAGGCTCCAAGCGATGCCGGCGGCGTCGAGCTCGTCGGTCACCTTAGCGGTAACGCCAAACTTGACCAGGTCGGGATCGGAGCAGACGAAGATCTTCTTGTAGCCGCGACGCTGGAGCTCGCCGGGGATCTCCTTGATGGCGCCGGAACCATGATAAGAAATGGTATTGAGAACGAAACGATTAGCCATTGATAGCCTCCCATCGTGTGCGGGGCACCCATTACGCCCCGCGCTGCAAGTTCCATCCTAACGCTTTTGAAACAAAAAATGCATGAGAACGTCAAAAGTGTTAAAGCGTTTCAATATAATAACGGAGCCCCAGCCCTTCCCTCCCGACTGCAGCGAAGGCTAGATTATAGGAGCAATTGCCCAAAGAATACGACCAACTCAGTCTATAAATTGTTTCTGTTTTAGCAATATATGTTTGACAATACGTTTATAAAAGGATACTTTATAGTAATTAATATGCATGCAGCAAATAGTGTCATTCATTTTGTTAGAAATTGCCCATGCGGTTATTGCAGCTGCATGTACTGCAACGTACAGCGTAATTCTCCGCACGAAGCAGAAGACGGTTCCAATTCGATCGAGGCGATGACGCGTGATGGCTACTGGTCCTAAATCGAGCAAGACGGCTACAAACGAATATCGAATCTCAATTGAAGGTAACCCTTATCCGCATGCTCTGGCTCTCGTCAACCCAGCGGGAGACAACCTCAACATCAAAAGACATGGGTTCACGGGTCCACTAGGACAGCTATTGAGTCTTAAATACACCGTTTATGACGATGCAAATGAAAAGCTCTTTACTGTCGTCGACGGTGGTTTTAGTAACATGCCCAGGGTTGCGCTCATCATCGAACACAAGGAAGTTGCGGTGTTCGATTATGGCCTAAACAGACTTGAGATGAAGTGCGTAACGAACATACCGAATTACACAATAAAAGGTAACTTCCTATTTGGAGATTACGATATATTCAGTCAACGGGAAGTGAGGCTATCTTCAGTTAACGTCCTTCAATGTGATAAACAATCGTGCTTTAACATACAGGTTTTGGATAAAGCCGAATTAGCCGCCGCAATTGGAATACCCACAGCCATTGCCCTTCTGAGGGCTCGGATTGAAGAGCATCTCGAATAAATTGCAAAAAGCAGTTCGTAACAACATTCAGGAGCTAGATAGTTTTTTTCTGGCTCCTGAAGCTGTACTACATAGAGATGAAAATATATTGCGGCAAAGGGGCTGTCCCTTTGCCGCATTCGGTTACTTTCGACAGCCCTCTTTCCAAGCCTCGGCCGCAACCTTCCAGCGAAAACGCAAGTCGCGCTCGCGGTCGATGAACATGATGGCAAACGCGACAAACAGCAGCACGCTCGCCACGACGATGGCGTGCAGACCCATGCGCTCAATGCACCAATTGCCCAGCACGGCGCCAAACACAAAGGTAAAGATCACACCAAAGTACAGCAGGCCGTTTTCCAAAAAGCCGCGCTTGTGGGTAATGATGTAATCGTCCACGTTTTGCAAGGCATTACGGAGGTTGCCGATACACATGGTCGTGGCGATGCCGTGTCCATGAATCTTGCGGAAGCTCTCGACCTGCATACCGCAGGCAAACGAAGTAAGGCAGTTGGCGAGCAGGTTGTAACCGCCACCGGGGATAAAGCTCACGCCCAGCAAGATGACGGCTTCAAAGAACACCGTCACCTGGCGCCAGTGAATCACACTGCCAAACCGCTCGTGTACCAGGTCGGCAAGCATAATGCCCACAGCAAACGAAACCACAGGGAAGAAGTAACGCCCCGCAAGTGCCCAATTGCCCTCCGAGATGCTCACGCCCACCAGCAGGATGTTGCCCGTCTGCGCGTTGGCGAAAACATGGTCGCGCCCAATGTACGAATACACATCCATAAAGCCACCGGCGAGCGCCAAGATGATGCCCAGCTCAATGGACTCCGATATCTGTTTGGCACGCTGCATCGTCGTGCATCCTCCTTGTTGACGACCCTCTCGTGCGTTGGCGGAGACATAGCCGCCGTTCATACTGTAACCCATTGACAACATGGCGTGCGCGCGAGACGGGTTCTCCAACGCGCAGATACACAGTCTGGAAACAAACGGCGGGCGCGGCACCGACACCCGAGACCTCGTGTACTCCACCAGTCTTTTTAGCCCCGTCCTAAAAAGACTGGTTACAATTACGTGCAGCATACAAACACCGGGAGGGATCGTGGCAAAAAAGCCTCAGCACGCTCAGAACAACCAGCGCAGTCAGCAGGGCAAACAGGGCCAGCAGCGAAAGCGCGGCGGTAAGGCACAGGCCACAACCGTCAAGGCGACACCCGTCCGCCCCTGGCGTCCGGGCCGCGACAAGTTCCTCCCCGTCAGCCGCGCCGATATGGACGCGCGCGGCTGGGACCAGTGCGACTTTGTCTACATCTGCGGCGACGCCTACGTGGACCACCCTAGCTTTGGCATGGCCATCATCAGCCGCGTCCTCGACGCGCACGGCTACAAAGTGGGCATTATCTGTCAGCCCAACTGGACCGACCCCGCCAGCATCACGGTGCTTGGCGAGCCACGCCTGGGCTTTCTCGTCAGCGCCGGCAACATGGACTCCATGGTCAACCACTATTCGGTGACCAAGCACCGCCGCCACACCGACGCCTATACCCCTGGTGGCGAGGAGGGTCACCGCCCCAACCGCGCCGTCACGGTCTACGGCAACCTCATCCGCCAAACGTTCAAGGACGCCCCCATTATCATCGGCGGCATCGAGGCGAGCCTGCGTCGTCTGGCCCACTACGACTACTGGCAGGACAAGCTCAAGCGCTCGGTACTGCTCGACTCGGGCGCCGACATCCTCATCTACGGCATGGGCGAGCACGCGATTGTCGAGATCGCCGACGCGCTCGACGCGGGACTGCCCGTCGATCAGATCACCTACATCAACGGCACCGTCTACCGCACCAGCTCGCTCGACGAGGTCTACGACTACGACCTGCTGCCCAGCTGGGACGACCTTGCCGCCGACAAGCTCAACTACGCGCGCAGCTTTAATGTGCAGCAGCAGAACATGGATCCCATCACCGGACACCGTCTGGTAGAGCCCTACCCCAACGGCGTCTATGTGGTGCAGAACCCGCCGTCGGCGACGTTAACGACCGATGAGATGGACGAGGTGGCCGAGCTCCCCTACGCACGCGATTGGCATCCCGACTACGACGCGGCAGGCGGCGTGCCGGCCTTTGCAGAGATCAAGTTTTCCATTAGCTCCAACCGCGGCTGTTTTGGCGAGTGCTCGTTTTGCGCCCTCACCTTCCACCAGGGCCGCGTGTTGCAGATGCGCAGCCACGACTCGATCATACGCGAGGCCGAGCTGCTCACGCGCGATCCCGAGTTTAAGGGCTATATCAACGACGTGGGCGGACCGACGGCAAACTTTAGCCGCCCTGCCTGCGACAAACAGCTCAAGCACGGCGTGTGCAAGAACAAGCGCTGCCTGTGGCCGAGCGTATGCAAGAACATGGTGGTCGATGAGAGCGGCTACACGCAGCTGTTGCGCGACCTGCGCCAGCTGCCGGGCGTCAAAAAGGTCTTCGTCCGCAGCGGCATCCGTTTTGACTACACCATGGCCGACACCTCGGACGAGTTTTTGCGCGAGCTGCTGGAACATCACGTCTCGGGCCAGCTGCGCGTAGCGCCCGAGCACGTGAGCGACGCGGTGCTCTCCGTGATGGGCAAGCCGAGCCGCGCCGTCTACGACGCGTTCTGCCGTAAATTTGAACGCCTGAACCGCGAGTACGGACTCAAGCAGTACGTGGTGCCGTATCTGATCTCGAGCCACCCCGGCTCGACCATGAAGGAAGCTGTGGACCTTGCCGAGGCCGTGCGCGACATGGGCTACATGCCCGAGCAGGTGCAGGACTTTTACCCCACGCCGTCCACCATGTCGACGTGCATGTACTACACCGGCGTGGATCCGCGCACCATGCAGCCGATCTATGTGGCGCGCGACCCGCACGAAAAGGCCATGCAGCGTGCGCTGATTCAGTATCGCAAACCCGAGAACTACAAGCTCGTGCGCGAGGCGCTGGAAAAGGCTGGCCGTCGCGACCTGATCGGCTACACCAAGCATTGCCTGATTCGCCCCGTGCCGCCACGCCCGGGCGAGACATCTGCTGGCGGGGGGCATAGCACCGGCAAGAAGGGCGGCAAGGCCCACGGCGGCGCTGGCAAGGGACCCAAAGGCAGCAAGGGGCACGGCGGCATGTCGCGCGCGCAAAACACTGCCGGGCGCAACCGTGCAGCTCAGGGACGTCAAGGCGCCAACGGAGGCGGACGCCGCAACTAGGGCAGCGGTGCGCTCGCTGCATCCATCCCACACGCGCGGCGCAGCGAGCGCATCGCCTCCACGAGGACGATGCCGGCTATGGTGACCGTGATTACCACGTCGAGCGGTGTGTTCACAAACCACAACAGACCCATCAGGTACGACCCGGCGTTAAAAGCAAAGTGCAGCAGGATCGTGTAGCGGAGCTTTCCGGTGGTCACAAGCACCCAGCCAAAGATGAGGCCGGCGGCACCTGCATAACAGCCCTGCACCCAGTTCATGTGCATAAAACCGAAGATCGCCGCCTGCAGCACGACCGCCGCGGCGATACCCCACGTGCTCGGGGCCGCCCAGGGCACCATGGCGCCGTCCTGCGCGCTCGCACGACGCCGCCGCTTCCAAAGTGGGCGACATTGGGAGTTAAACGCCCGGAGTGAAAACTCAAAGATGACGCCGCGTACCAGGAGCTCTTCACAAAACGGCGCACCAAGCACCGTGGTCAGGACGGCAAGAAGGTTGGTATCGCCCATGCCTGTTTCCTCGACGAGCTCGCTATAGTCTGCCGCAACCTCGGGCAGCAGCGACAGCACGCCGTCGCATAGGTAGCTAATGACCACCTGCATGGATAGGCCGATCACGACAACACATGCGATGCGCTTCCATGCAGCATTTGCTCCCCCGCCGAGCGGGCGCTCACCTTGCCGGCGCGCCATGAAGGAGCGGGGCCACAGATAGCGCCACCACAGCAGCGCCATCAAAAACGACGCCGTCTGAGCGGCGGCCTGAAACCATTGAATATCGAGGTTGTCGATCGGGAAACCCGTCAGTGCCGACACGATGTCCAGCGCGGAGAACAAAACGATGCTCAGGGCAATATCGGCAGCGACGACGCCAAAACAAGCAAGCGCCCAAACCAGCGCATTGAGCATGCCAACCTCCTCAAAACCCGGCACTTGGGGACGTTCCTTAACTGCCGGCAGAAAAGGAACGTCCCCAAGTGCCGGCAGTTTGGGACAGTCATTGTTGATGAGAATCGGGCGCAGTGCCAAAAGCCCCGCTCGGCGAGATGTCGAACGGGAAGGTGCCGCAGCGATTGAACGCAGCGATAAACATGCGGATGGCGTTGGACGGCGTGGTGCCCACGAGCTGAGTTGCCGCCGCGAAGGCCGCCTTTTCCTCGGGCAAGACCTTCGCGACAACCGGGGTCATGTGTTCTGCCATGGCGCTTCCTTTTTGAAACGACGGTGGTGCGGATAGATGCGGGCCACGCGGCTGGGCGACGGGCTGTGAAGGCAACCCGATTGGCCCGCATCCTGAGTTTGTTTCTACGGCATTGGTATTACTTGGTATTCCTAAGTATTACCCCGCAGATAGAATACCACACCCGCCCCATGGGGACGGAGAAAAACGGATTATTTTGTTGCTGAGTAAGTATTTAGAGCGTGATGATGTCCGAGATATTGAGGGCCCGAGTGTCAGCGGCATCGTGTGTGGCGAGTAGGAGCGTGCGACCGTCGAGCAGATCGAGCACGACCTCGGCCGTCGCATCGCGCGCGACGACATCCAGGCCGGTAAAGGGCTCGTCCAGAATTACCGCGCCGCCCGGGCACAGCAGTGCTCGGGCAATCTCGACGCGACGACGCTGCCCACCCGAGAGCTCGGCCACGCGAGCATGCAAATCGACCCCCGGCACCAACAGGCGCAGCAGGGCCGCGGCACCCGAGGCGTCCACGCGCGCGTCGGCGCACACCAGCACGTTTTCCAAAGCCGAAACGTCCTCAACCAAGCGCACGTCCTGAAACACCATGGAGCACGGCGCGCACTCCCCCGCAGCCAGCGCAAGCAACGTCGACTTGCCCACACCCGAGGCGCCCATCACGCAGGCGCGCCCACCGGCGGGCACACGGAGTGTCAGTCCGTCGAGCGCCGGAGCCCAGGGCGCCCGCTCGCCCACGGCGAGCGCAAGCTCCGCCGCAGCGCCGCCCCCGGCAGCCCCCGCACGCCCGCGAGCGCCGCGCCCATGCGCCCGCACGGCCACGCGCCACGCCACGGGTCCCGAAACCCGCAGCAGCCACACCAGCACGCGCTCACACGCCCACGAGGCGGCAACGACCAGCACGGTCCACGCCAGCAGATCAGCCGTCTCGATCAAAAGCTTCGCCTGATAGATGCGCTCACCCACGGTGCCCACCGCCATGCCGATGAGCTCGGCTGCCACGCCGGCCTTCCAGCTCATGCCAATCACGGCACGCGCACACGAAAGCACAAACGGCAGGACTTCGCGCCAGGTATGGGCGCAAAACAGTCGCCAGCCGCGCACGCCATGCAGACGGAACATCTGCTCCAGCGGTTTATTCACCTGTGCCAAGCCCTCGGCCAGCGAAAAATACACGCCCGGCAGCGCCATCAAAAAGACTGCCGCGATGCTCACGCGCGCCGACCCCAGCCAGATTAGCAACAGGACCACCACGCAGGCGACCGGTGTCGCCTTTACAAACGACAGCGCCGGAGCCACCAGGTGCGCAAACGCCCGCGAACGTGACGAAATCCCGGCAAGCACACCACCACACACCGCGGCAAGCGCCAGCCCGCCCAGTATCCGCGCGCCCGAGCCCGCCAAAATCGCCCAGGTACCGCCGTCGCACACCAGGCGCAGAAGCGCCAAGGCAACAGCACCCGGCCCCGGCAAGATCAGCGGCTGCGCCACCAGCGACGCCGCAAAGATCCACACGGCAAGCCAAAAGGCGGCGACGGCACCCACTGCCGCCACCGCCTTCGCACGCTCAGTCATGTGTCGAGCAAACGCACGCACGGGCTACTCCATGTAGTAAAAATCGTCAGCCGGGAGCTTACCGCCCACGGCACTCGCGTCCGCATCGGCCAGCACCTGCAGGTACCCACCGAGCGCCGCCTTCATATCTTTCCCCGTCTGGCACACGAGCATGCACCCGGGAATCGCCTTTTCGGCAATCGTGGCGTTATCGACGATACCCGCATCGACCACCGCCTGAGCCCAGTCCGCCGGTGCCGCGTTTACGGCCTCAACGCTCGCCGCATGGCAGCTTAAGAACTCCGCCACAGCCTCGGGATGCTCCTCGGCAAAGGCACGGCGCACCACGGTCACGCCCGTCAGCAAACGGGAGCCCGTGTTATCCGCGAACTCGTCCCACACATCGGTCAGGCTCACCGGTGCCGACAGCTTGCCCTCGCTCTTGGCGATGGCAGCGGTCTTGAATGGCTCCGGCAGCACGCCCACGGCGGACGGGTCGGCAAGCAGGGCCGACAGCACCTCGGTGGGTTCGCTCTTAAACTCAAGCGCCACCTGGCCAGTCAGACCTGCGCGCTCCAGCAGGTAGTTCATGACGTACTCCGGCGTGGTGCCCTTGCCCGTCATATAGACGGTGCGGCCCGCCAGGTCGCCAAACGAGATCACGCCCGCGTCGCCCGTCACCACGCTCAGCACGCCCAGCGTGTTGATGTCGATGACCTGCACCGCGCCCTCGGTCTTGTTGTAGAGCACGCTCGCCACATTGGCGGGCACCAGGGCAATGTCGATATCGCCCTGAATGACCTTGGGCACAATCTCGTCGGCGGCAGTGTTGATCGCAAAGTCGAACTCATTGTCCGTCTCGCCATCGGCCGCCTGGTCCATAAACTGCACCAGCCCAATCGACGTCGGGCCCTTGAGCGACGCGACGTGCACCTCAACCGGCTCGGCAGCGGCACCGTCGGCGGCCTTCCCGGCAGCCGAACCCGCTGCAGACCCCGCCCCCACAGCTCCGCCGCCGCAGCCAGCCAGCGCGAGCGACAACGCGCCCGCGGCAAGCGCCGAGGCAAATCCTCGGCGCGTCATCTCAACATCAAACGTGCGCATCGCTAGCACGCCCCCTCGTTGGGCATCGTCCATGCGTGATGGTCGGTATGCAGCAGCTCCTCGGCCAGCGGCGAGAGCGGCTCGCCCAAAAACTCGCGGTAGCATGCCTGGACATCGGGGTTCTCGTGCGAGAAGCGAATGTCCGCCTTCGCATCCAGGCCCCACAGCACCTGGCCGCGCTCAGCTGCCAGCTCGCAGCCGTCGTGAATGGGCTGACCGCCGCCACCGACGCAGCCGCCCGGGCACGCCATGACCTCAACGAAGTCATAGCTCACGCGACCGTCGCGAATCGCGTCGAGCAGACGGGCGGCGTTGCCCAGCCCGTGCGCCACGGCGACGCGCACCTTGGTGCCATCGATATCGGCCACGGCTTCCTTCCAGCCGTCCAGGCCGCGCACGTCGGTAAAGAAGTCGGCGTCGGGGTTCTTGCCCGTCACCAGGTAATAGGCCGAGCGCACGGCGGCCTCCATCACGCCGCCCGTGGCGCCAAAGATCACGCCCGCGCCCGTGCCAAAGCCCAGCGGCGTATCGAGCGGCTCCTCAACCAGCGTGTCCACGCTCACGTGGCTCGCGCGGATCATGCGCACCATCTCGCGCACCGTCAGCGCAACGTCCACGTCGGGCGCGCCGCCCTCGCCCATCATGCTCGGCAGCGCACACTCGGCCTTCTTGGCCGTGCACGGCATAACGGACACCACGAACAGACGCTCGGGCTCCACGCCCAGCACCTTGGCGTAGTAGGTCTTGGCGATGGCGCCGAACATCTGCTGCGGCGACTTGGACGTGGACAGGCTGTCGACAAACTCCGGATAACGCGCCTTCACAAAGCGAACCCAACCCGGGCAGCAGCTCGTAAACATGGGCCAGCCGCGGCTGTCACCTTCGCCCTTGGCGGCGGCGCCCAGGCGCTCGAGCAGTTCGGAGCCCTCCTCCATAATGGTGAGGTCGGCCGAGAAATCGGTGTCGAACACGTACTCAAAGCCAACGCGGCGCAGGGCGCAAGCCAGGCGCTCGACGGTGGCCTCCTCGCGCGGAATGCCGAGCTCCTCGCCCCAGGCGCTACGCACGGCCGGCGCAATCTGCACCAGTACGATCTTGTCGGGATCGGCGATGGCGTCGAACACGGTCTCGGTATCGTCACGCTCGCGCAGGGCGCCCGTCGGGCAATGCGTGATGCACTGACCGCACGCGACGCAATCGGTCTTGCCGATCGGCGCACGCCCGCGGGTGCCCACGGCGGTATGCGTGGCGCGGTTGGTCAGGTCCCAAATCCCTAAGCCCTGCACGCTCTCGCATACCTTGATGCAGCGCATGCATTTAATGCACTTGTCGTTGTCGCGAATGATGGGGAAATCGAAGTCCCAGTCCTCACCCGTCAAGTGCTTTTGATACGGCAGGTAGAAAATACCCAGGTCGTTGGCGATGGTCTGCAAGTTGCAGTTGCCGCTGCGCACGCAGCTCGCACACTGCGCATCGTGCTGCGACAGCAGCAGCTGCACGTTGGTGCGACGGGCCTCGCGGGCCTTGGGGCTGTTGGTGTGGACCACCATGCCGTCGAGCACGTAGTTGTTGCAGGCGGCAACCAGCTGGTCGCAGCCCTCGACCTCGACCACGCACACGCGGCAGCCGCCGATCTCGTTCAGATCGCGCAGATAGCACAGGGTGGGAATCTGGATGCCGACGGACTTAGCCGCGTCCAGGATCGTGGTGTGCTCGGGAACCACAACCTCGCAATTATCGATAGTGAGCTTGACCATGTTATGCGCTCCGTTTTTTGTGTTGTCGCTGACAGTGGTTTTGTTGGGCTCTACCATTCCAGGTTCCTCCCTCCGCGGAACGCGCCAAAGCCAAAGTGGTCGCAACGCAGGCAGCGGCTCGCCTCCTGGCGCGCCTCCTCCTCGGTAAGGCCCTGCTCAACCAGATTCCAATCGTGAATGCGCTCGCCGGCCTCGCGCTCGCCCAGCTCGCAGCGGCCGCACTCGTGCTTGCCCTTAAACTGCACGGTCGGCAGCCCAACGTCGAGCTTGATCTTGTGGTCAAAGCCCAGATAGCGGTCGATATTTGCCGAAGCAACGCGGCCGGCGTTGATGGCACGGATGACAGTGGCGGGGCCGGTCTGGCAGTCGCCGCCGCTAAAGAGGCCATCGAAGTTGGGCACGGCGCCATCCGAATCGGTGACGACGCGACCCCACTTGCAGGCGATGCCCATGTCCTCAAACGGCTTGGAATCGATGTCCTGGCCAATGGCCACAAACACGCGCTCGCAGGGAATGACGCGCTCGGGCGTGGCGGCGGCACGCGGGGCCGGACGTCCACGACGGGGCTCACCGATAATCTGCGGCTGCACGCGCAGGCCGCTCACGCGACCGTCCTCGCCCGTCTCGATAGCGAGCGGGGCCGTGAGCTCCAGCACCTCGCAGCCCTCGGCCTGGGCGCCGGCAATCTCGGCATCCTGAGCCGTCATATCGCAGATGCGACGGCGGTAGACGATGCTCACCTTTTCGGCACCGCAGCGCACGGCGGAGCGTGCCACGTCCATGGCCACATTGCCGCCGCCGATGACGCACACGCGCTGGCCGCTCAGGTCGGGCAGTTCGTCGTCGCCGATGGCGCGCAGCATCTTGACGGCCGACTCCACGCCGAGCGCCTCTTCGCCCGGAAGGCCGAGCTTCTTATCGCTGTGGGCGCCAATGGCCAGGTAGACGGCATCGAACTCGTCGCGCAGGAGGGCAAGCTCCTCGCCGTTGACGGAGTGGTCGAGTTCCACGTCGATGCCGGCGCTCAAGATCCAGTCGATCTCGGCCTGCAGGCGCTCGCGCGGCAGACGGTAGCTGGGAATGCCATAGCGCAGCATGCCGCCCAGGTGGTGGCGCTGCTCAAAGATGGTCACCTTATGGCCCATCACGGCCAGGTAGTAGGCGCAGGAAAGGCCGGCCGGGCCGCCGCCGATCACGGCGACGCGCTTACCGGTGTTGTCCACCACATGCGGCTTGTGGTCGTTGAGGTCACTGTGCTCGACGGCAAAACGCTTGAGGGCGAGGATGTTCATGGGGTCGTCGACCATGCCACGGCGGCAGTGCATCTCGCAGGGATGCTCGCACACCAGGCCGCAGACGAGCGGCAGCGGATTGTTCTTGCGGATGACCTTGACGGCGTCGGCATAGCGGCCGGCCTCGACCAGCGAGATGTACCCGGGAATGTCGACGTGCGCCGGGCAGCCCGAGACGCACGGGACGCGGGCCTCGCGGTCAAAGCCGCAGGAGCGCTCGCGGATGTGATGCTCAAAATCGTCACGGAAGCCGCGAATGGCCGTGAGTGCCATGGCGCCGGCTTCGTAGCCGATGGCGCAGTCGCTCGAAAGGTAGATGGTGCGGGCCGTGCGCTCAATCAGGTTGAGCGTGGACTCATCGGCGCGCCCTTCGAGCACATCGGCGAGCAGGTCGCTCAGCGCGCTCAGGCCCACACGGCAAGGTGTGCACTTGCCGCAGCTCTGGGTGGAGCACAGGTTGACGAGCGCTGCCGTAAACTCAACGGGACACGGGGCGAGCGAACTCACCGCCAGACGACGTCCGAGCGCATCGTGCAGATCGTCCATGACGGCCTGAGCGTGGCTGCGTTCCATTACGTGCAGTCGTGCCATAAAGATCCCCTCTCACATGGCAGCCCGGAGGCGAGGCCGGGCGAAATTGCTACACGCACAACACTGACCTAAAAAGTTGTTAGGTCTCCACGCAGTTCGGCAGGCGGCATGAAATGTCACCCTCAGCGGTGAAATAGAACATTACCGCAGATAAATGCCATATTTGATAAAACGCGTTACCAAATGACAATGCCCCGTCCACACAATCACGTGGACGGGGCATTGCTCTAGGTATGCGGCCAGCGACCCTGTTGCCTTTACTTAAGCTCGGGCCAGAAGTCCTTGTTGGCCTCGATCATGTCGTCGAGAACCTCCTTGGCGACCTTCATCGACGGCACGGTCTTGTTGAGCGTAAAGGCCTTGAGCGCCTTCTCGTACGAACCCTCGATCGTAGCCTCGACCACGAGCTTCTCGGAGTTCAGCTGCTGCATCATGAGGCCCTGCTGGAACAGAGGAATGTTGTCGCGGCTGATGACCTCGGGGCCGTTCTTGCCAATGTAGGCAGGCAGCTCGACCATAGCGTCGTAGGGCATGTTGGGGATAGCGCCCTTGTTCTCGCAAATGACCAGGAAGCGCTGCTTGGTATCGTTCTTCAGAGCGATGGCCAGATCGGCAATCCAGTCGCCGTGGCTGCCCGCATAGAACGTGCTCTCGTCGATCTCGCCCGTCTTCTCGTAGTGATCGATACCATCAAAGAGGTTCTTCTCGCGCGTCTCCTCAACCTCATTCGCACGGGTGCGCTCGGGGTTGGAATGCTCGACAAACTCCTTCTGCTGCAGGTAGTAGTTCAGGTACGTGTTGGGCAGGTACTCCGGGAAGCACTCCATGATCTCGTACTCGCCCTTCCAGACGTAGTACCAGCTGCCCTTGGTGTGGCGGTTCTGCTCGGGGTGCTCGTCGGTGGCCTCCTCGGGCTTCTTGGACATCAGCGAGCTCATGCCCTTGAGGTACGAATCGGGCAGCAGAATCTCATGCTCCTTGATGTACTCGCGCAGCTGCGGGAGCACCTCCTCGCCCTTGTGGCGGATCGAGGTGAACCAACCAAAGTGGTTGAGGCCAAAGTAATCGTACTCGACGTCCTTCTTGTCGATATCGAGCGCGGCGCAAACCACGTCGATGATCGCGATCGGCATGTCGCAGATGTTGATGATGCGAGCGTTGGGACGCAGCACGCGGCAGCCCTCGGAGACGATGGCAGCAGGGTTGGAGTAGTTGAGAATCCAGTAGTCCTTCTTGGCGTACTTCTCGACGTCATCGATCAGCTCGACCATGGGGAAGATGGTGCGCATGCCGTAGGCAAGGCCGCCGCAACCGCAGGTCTCCTGGCCCACGCAGCCATGGCGCAGCGGAATCTTCTCGTCCTGCTCGCGCATGGCGTAGCCGCCCACGCGCATCTGGGCAAACACGAAGCTCGCGTCGGTAAAAGCCGTCTCCTTGTCGGTGGTCACCGTGAGCTTGATGTCCAGGCCGAGGTCCTCGTGCAGAATCCAGTCCACGAGCACGCCGATCTTGCGCTGACGCTCCTCGTTGATGTCGTACAGACGAATCTCGTCAACGTCGAGTTCGTCCTTGCGCAGGGCAATGGACTTGACGATGCCGGGGGTAAAGGTGGATCCGCCACCACACAGAGTAATGATCATTGTTTACTGCTCCTTCTCAATTGCGTTTTCGACCTTGTCGCGCATCTCGGCGACCTTCATGCCAAAGATGATCTGGATATTGCTGCCGTTGCGGTTGATGCCGCTGTTGGGCACGTGGTTGATGAGGTTCTCATCGATGAGGTCCGGGTTCTTAACGTTCACGCGAAGACGCGTAAAGCAGTTCTCGAGCTCCTCGATGTTGTCCTTGCCGCCAAGACCTGCGACCAGGTCGGCAATACCTGCATCGACGCCCTCTGCGGGAGCTGCGGCAACAGCGCCCTGCTTCACCGCGACAGACGCGGCGGCCTCGCCCTCGGCAACGGACTCGGCGAGCTCGGACTCCTCCTCGCGACCAGGCGTGTGGAGGTTGAGCTTCTTAATAAGGAAGGTGAAGAGGAAGAAGTACAGCGCGGCGTTGACGACTCCGAGCACGAGTATCATCGGCCAGTTGGTCTTATCGACACCAAGAACCAGGTTGGAAACCACGATGTTGATGATGCCGCCTGCCGTCGAAGCGGGCACGGAGAGGACCTTGAGCAGGACCAGGAAGATACCGGAAAGAACCGAGTGAACGACAAAGAGCACGGGAGCGGCAAAGACAAAGAGGAAGTCCATGGGCTCGGTGACACAGGAGAGCACGGCGGTGATGATCAGCGGGATGATAACGGCCTTGGTCTTATCCTTGTTCCCCTTGTAAGCGGTGAAGATAAAGGCGAGACCGATACCGATGTAGGGCCACAGGTTGTTGAAGGTGTAGCTGTTGAAGTAGGTGCTATCAGAGAAGGGCTGGCCCGTCATTGCCATCTCGGCGACACGGATGGGATAGGCGCCGGCGATAACCTGATCACCCAGCGTCAGGGTGCCACCCACATCGGAGAACTGGAACGGGGTGTAGATGAGGTGGTGCAGACCGGTGGGAACGAGCAGCTTGTTGAGCATGCCGTAGATAAACAGACCAATGTTGCCCGATTCCTTAATGATGCCGGCAACGGAGGAGATGGCACCCTGAACCGGAGGCCAAACGATGCAGAAGCCCGCGCCCATGATCCAGGAAATGATGATCATGATCAGGAACGGAAAGCGAACACCCGAGAACATCGAAAGGGCAATGGGGAACTGCTTGTTCGAGTACTTGTTGAACACGGCACCGGTGATGCAACCAAGAATGATGCCGCCAAACACGCCGGTATCGAGCACCTGAATGCCCATAACGGTGCTCTGGCCGGTTCCGGTAAGGCCGAGCATGCCGCTCGCTTCGGCAAGAGAGCCGGTGGCGTTGAGCACGATGTTATTGGCCTGAAGGAACAGGAAGAACGACATCAGGGCGATCAGCGAAGCATGGCCCTTGTTCTTCTTTGCCATGGCGCCGGCGATGCCCACGCAGAACAGAATCGAGAGGTTGTTGATGATAAACATCAGCGACTGATAGACAACGGCGCCCACAAGCTGGAACGGACCGGAGCCCAGTACGGGGACCACAGCGCAGATGGTCTTGTTGGTCAGAATGATGCCCACGATGAGCAGGATGCCGGCAACCGAGAGATACATCATCGGCTGAACGATCGACTTCGCGAACACCTCCAACGGCGCTTTGAAATTGAACTTCTTTTTTGCGGTCATAGCGGTACTCCCCTTCCTTTTCCGCAAATTGAGATAGGTGTGCCCTAGACAAGACCGTGAGCCTTGCCTTATATCAATCGATGTGTGGGCACGTTATGCCTAGAGACCAGGTTCTCCAAGCAGGTTAACAATGTGATATGCGAGATAACTCTTCTCGGCATCGGTAACGACAACGTTATAGGTAGACGCTAAGTGGTCGGCAATTGACTCCGCACACGAGAACGCCCTCGGATACGCCGTTTCATCGATACGGAACAGCGCGTCGCCATTGACCTGCCCCGCCGCGGGATCGAGCGCTCGCTGCGCAAAAAACTGCAGATGGCGAACGAAACGCTCGTAAGGCAACGAGGTGACGTCAAGGGTCGTGGCATAGTGCTCGGAAACAATCGCGAGCACGTCGCGAACAAGCTGGACCGAAACAATCAGACGGTCAGAGCGCTGCGGCATGGTGGCGTTGACGATATGCAAGGTGATGAAGCCCTGCTCCTCCTCGCTCATCTCGATGCCCAGGTAGTCCTTGATAATCTGAAGGGCACGGCCCGCGAGCGCGTACTCCTTGCGATAGAACTGCTGGATCTCGAGCAGCAACGGGTTCTCGCACGGAATGCCCTTGCGCTCGCGATCAAGGGCGAGGCTTATATGATCTGCGAGAGCGATGAGAATCTTGTCATTGATATCAACATTGAGCTCTCGACGAAGCATCTGAACGATGTCCTCGGCAATCACGAGGTTGACGGTGGGGATGGACTCTAAAAGATGTGCCAAGCGGTCAATCGTACGCGAATCCTGAGAAGTTCCCTCCTGCAACGCGTAGGTCTTTTCGACCGATGCCTCGTCGATGGCATCGCCGGCATGACGGCCAAAGCAGAGGCCTCGACCGATGACGATGAGCTCAGAGCCATCGTCCGAAGTGACCATTGCGACGTTGTTGTTGAAAACTCGCTTGATAACCACGGTACCCACCACAAGAATTTACTCGGAAAGCCAGACGACAGGCTCTTTAACAGCAACAGGGCCGGAAGCGTGCTCACGAAGAGTCGAGTTCTCCGAACGCTCGCACACGATAACGAAGACCGTGGGATCGAAGCCGGCGGCGCGGACCGCGTCGAAATCGACCTCGACGAGGGGCTGGCCCGCGTCGACATGGTCACCCTGGGCAACAAGCGCATGGAAGCCCTTGCCCTCAAGTTTAACAGTGTCGATTCCGATATGCAGCATCACCTGAGCAGAGCTGTCGTCGGACATGATGCCCAGCGCGTGCTCAGTCGGAAACAACGCCGCGACGGTGCCGGAAACAGGAGCGCACACCGTTCCCTCTTGGGGAACCACGGCAACGCCATCGCCCACGGCGCGGCTGCTAAAAGCGGGGTCATTGGTATTTTCTAGATGAACAAGCTCGCCGGAAACGGGAGCGAGGATTTCGAACTCGGAAGCTGCAGTCTTCTGCTCATCCGAACCGCCCATCAGGCGAGAAAAGAAACCCATGGTGGCATGTCCCTTCATAAATATAGCCCAACCAAAATCAAGCGAATGCATCCATAGAGACACACCCGTTCAAAGACTTTGGTTAGGCCCACGTCCGAGGGACTCGGTAACCTTCCGCATTTCTTTTTACGCGAACTATTGCAGACAAGCCCAAAGCCGGAACAATCATTATGACCGGTGAACGGTATTTATTCTCCGATAAACGGTATCTATCTATGCGGCACTTGGGGACGTTCCTTTTCTGCCGGCACCCAGGGACACTCCTTGCTCTGGCCCCTTTGCACCAAAAAGGGCCCCGAGCGTAGTTGCTCGGGGCCCTTAGCTTGCCTCACACTAGCGTGCGACGCGTATGTTACTTGCGCTTGCCGCCGCCGTCACCGGGACGACGGGAGCTGCCGCCGCGCTTGCCGCCACGGCTGTTGCCATAGCTGCCACGGTTATCGCGACCGCCGGCGCGGCCGCCACGGGAACCGGCCTGGTTGCCGCCGCGACCACCACGGTAGCCGCCGCGACGCTCCTCGCGGGTATCGTCGTAGTTGCGCCAGTCATCGCGTCGATCGCGGCTGGCACGCGGATCGCGACGATCGCGCGACTCGCCAGAACGACCGGCGCCGTTGCGGCCGCCATTGCCGCGCGCGCCCTCGCGACGCTCGCCGCCACGGCCGCCGCGCTCTTCAAAGCGCTTGCCGCCACGGGACTCACCGCTGCGGGCGCCACGCTCACCGCGACCTTCGCCGCCACGGCGCTCATCGCGCCCGCCGCGCTCGCCGTCGCGACCGGAACGACGACGATCGCCCGCGCCACGCTTGCCGCCGCGCGAACCGCGGCCCTCGTCCTCGCGCTCAACACGGCGACGACCACCGCGGTCCTCGTCCTCGCGACGACGGCGATGTGCCTCGCCCTGGAACTGCTTGGCACGGCGCTCGGCACGGTTACCTCGCGGGGCCTGCTCGGCAGCGCCAGCACGCTCCTCGGCAGCCACCTCGCGGGCAACGCTCTCCACGGCCTCGTCCACGCGAGCCTGAACGCCCTCGCGCACACGGGTCTTGCCGCCGCGCTTGGGACGGCTCGGACGCTCGCCGTCGCCGCGACGCTCGTCGCGACCGCGGTTGGAACGACCGGCCACATCGCCGTAGTCATCGCCGTTGCGTTTGCCGTCGCGACGTGCCTGCTCAAGCTTCTTCTTGCTCTTGGACTTGCCGCGCTTGGTCTTCTTCTTCACCTTAAAGGCCGCAGGATTGCGCTCGGGATCAACCGCGGGCGGATTGGGACCCACATGCAGGTCGCCGGCCTCGTAGATGTCGGCGGTCTTGTCCATGAGTTTCTCGATCTCGTAGAACTCATCGACATCCTGCTCGGTCACAAACGTGATGGCCCAGCCCAGCTCGCCGGCGCGGCCCGTACGGCCAATACGGTGGATGTAGTCGGTCGGCTCGGCCGGCACGTCAAAGTTCACGACGTAGCGCACATCGCTGATGTCGATGCCGCGGGCAAGCACGTCGGTTGCCACCAGCACGTCGACGGTACCGTCGCGGAAGGCCGAAAGAGCACGCTCGCGCTGGGCCTGGCTGCGATTGCCGTGAATTGCGGCGGCCTTGATGCCCTTGCGCTCCAGACGACGGCAGCAGCTGTCGGCACGGTGCTTGGTGCGCATAAAGACGATAGTGCGCTCCGGGCCTTCCTTTTTGAGGAACTCGGGCAGCAGGTTGTTCTTGGCCTCGATGGACACCGGGAACACAAACTGGTCGACGGTGTCGGCGGTTGACGTGGCGGGCGCGATCTCCACGCGGGCCGGGTCGCTCACCAGGTCGGTGATCTCGCCCACGGCCTCCTCGTCGAGGGTCGCCGAGAACAGCAGCGTCTGACGCTCGGCCGGCGTCTCGCGCACAATACGGCGAACGGCAGGCAAAAAGCCCATGTCGAGCATGCGGTCGGCCTCGTCGAGCACCAGTACCTTGACCTCGTCCAGGTGGCAGGCACCCTGCTCGATCAGGTCGACCAGACGGCCCGGCGTGGCGACCAGGATATCGCAGCCGTACTTGAGGGCAGCGGTCTGCGGCTTGTAGCTCACACCGCCCACGACGGTCACGGCGACATGGCCGGTGACGTCGGCGATTTTGCTCGCGACCTCGTCGATTTGCTGGGCAAGCTCGCGCGTGGGGGTGATGACGAGCATCACGGGGCCGCGGCCGTTGCCCTCGGGCTTTTTAGCACCGCGATGGCGGTTGCGGCCGCCGCGCTCGCGTACGGGTTTGGGAGGAGCGATGTGCTCCAGGTTGTTCATGGTCGGCAGCAAGAAGGCGGCCGTCTTGCCGGTGCCGGTCTGAGCGGCGGCAAGCAGGTCGCGGCCTTCGAGCACCACAGGAATCGAACCGGCCTGCACGGGCGTCGGCGCCGTGTAGCCCAGGTTCTCGATAGCACGAAGCATCTCGTCGGAAAGGCCCAGCTCGTCAAAGGCGGGCAGGCTCTCGGTAGCGGACTCGACGGCCTGGGCAGCATTGGCCTCATCGGCAGCATCGAAGGCAGCCTGGGTCATGGCCTCGCGGGTCTCGTCCAGAATCTCGGCGTCCGTGACGTCGGATACAGAATTACGCATATGTTGTTGTTCCTTATCTGCACGCGTTATGGGCACGGCATGCGGCCGCGCGAGCGTGCTTGGTAGTGCGCTAATACATACAAAAACAGGTGCGCACAGAGAGGACGTTGCTCAGCACGCTGGCGATCGCTTTGGCAGCCCTATCACGCGCCGTCCAGACGCAGCGGCCCTAAGCGATGGAGCAGATTCGCCGCAGGTTAGTATACCCGTACTCCGCATGCCCCCACGTAAACCACAGATGACGGGGCGGCCGGGATGTGCGCGGGTTGATTGTCTCAATCTGTAACACCTACAGGGTAAAACCGGGTCCTGCTGTTACAGATCGAGACGTTGAGTTGCCAGCCAACGGTTTATCTCAATCTGTAACAGTAACTCGGCAAAAACCGGTCTTGCTGTTACAGATTGAGATATTTAGCAAGGATGGCCAACGACTGAACAGCCATCCTCAACCGTAGCGAAATGTCATACATTTCAACTCCAACTAGACACCCCCAGGGGGTATGGGTGTATAGTATCGGCAGGTTAACAATTCCAACACCGAACCACAGAAAGGAGAAGCCATGGCTCAAGATAAGTTCGACGTGGGCGGCATGACATGCGCCGCCTGCCAAGCGCATGTGGACCGCGCCGTGAGCAAGCTCGACGGCGTCCAAAGCGTCGCGGTCAACCTGCTCGCCGGTTCCATGATGGTCGACTACGACCCCGCGCAGGTCACCCCCGACGATATCTGCACCGCCGTCGACCGCGCGGGCTACTCGGCCTCGCCCGTCGATGCGGGCACCGGTGCCGCCGGCTCAAACGGCAGTGCGCAAGCCAGCTCCGGCGCCGCCCATATGGAGTCGCCCACCAAAAAGCTGGAGGCCGCCGCCTCCGCCATGCGCACCCGCCTCATCATCTCGATCATCTTCCTCATCCCGCTGTTCTACATAGGCATGGGGCACATGCTCGGTTGGCCGCTACCCGGCATTTTCACCGACCATACCCACAGCATGACGCTCGCGCTCACCGAGCTCGTCCTGCTCATCCCCATCGTCTACGTCAACGACGCGTACTTTATCAACGGGTTTAAATCGCTCGCGCACGGCGCGCCGACCATGGACGCTCTCATCGCCGTCGGCGCCACCGCGTCGATCGCCTGGTCGCTCTATGCCATGTTTATCATGGCCGACCAGCTGGCCGCCGGGCAAATCCACGAGGCCATGATGACGGGCATGGACAACCTGTATTTTGAGAGTGCGGGCACGATCCTGTCGCTCGTCACTGTGGGCAAATACCTCGAGACACGCAGCAAATCCAAAACCGGCGGCGCTATCGAGGCGCTCATCGACTTGGCACCCAAGACTGCGACCGTCGTTGCCGACGACGGCACCGAAACCACCGTCGACGTCGACAGTATCCTTCCCGGCCAGGTCCTACGCGTGCGCCCCGGAGAGTCCATCCCCGTCGATGGCGTGGTGCTCGAGGGCAGCTCGGCCCTGGACGAGAGTGCGCTCACCGGCGAGTCTATCCCCGTGGAAAAGACCGCCGGCGACACCGTCAACGCCGCCACCGTCAACCGCACCGGTTCGTTTACCTTCCGCGCCACGCGGGTGGGTGCCGAGACATCGCTCGCCAAGATTATCCAGCTCGTCGAGGACGCCAACGCCACCAAGGCGCCCATCGCCCGCATGGCCGACAAGGTCGCCGGCGTGTTCGTGCCCGTGGTGTTTGTAATCTCTGCCGTAACTTTTGTGGCGTGGATGGTGCTGACCGGAAGCATCAACGAAGCGCTTACCTCCGCTGTCGCCGTGCTGGTGATCAGTTGTCCGTGCGCGCTCGGCCTGGCCACGCCCGTCGCCATTATGGTGGGCACCGGCAAGGGCGCCGAGATGGGCATTCTGTTTAAGAGCGCTGAGGCGCTGGAGAACCTGCGCAGCGTGGGCACCGTGGTGCTCGATAAGACGGGCACGGTCACCCGCGGCAAGCCGGCCGTGACCGACGTTGTGGTTGTCGCGCGCGCCGACGGCTCGCCCGCTATGAGTGAAAAGGCGTTACTGAAGCTCGCTGCCGCGCTGGAGCGCTCGAGCGAGCACCCGCTGGCCGAGGCGATCATGGCCGAGTGCGAGTCGCGCGGAATCGTGGCGCGCACGGTCGAGGACTTTGCCGCCGCGCCTGGACGAGGCGTTACGGCGCGCGAGGGACAAAACGTCATCGCTGCCGGCAACGTGCGCCTGATGGTCGAGCTGGGCGCGAAGGTGCCCGCCGGCCTTGCCGAGCAATTTGCCGCCGAGGGCAAGACGCCGCTGTTCTTTGCCAAGAACGGCGAGCTTGTCGGCACCATCGCCGTGGCTGATGAGGTCAAGGAGACGAGCGCCGAGGCCATCGCCGCGCTCCGCAAGCTCGGCGTCGATGTGCGCATGCTCACTGGCGACAACCGCGTGACGGCCGAGGCCATCGCCCGCCGCGTGGGACTGAGCAGCGAGCAGGTCATCGCCGACGTCCTCCCCGCCGACAAGGAACGCCACGTGCGCGAACTGCAGGATGCGGGCGGCAAGGTCGCCATGGTGGGCGACGGCATCAACGACTCCCCCGCCCTGGCGCGCGCCGACGTGGGCCTTGCTATCGGCACCGGCGCCGACATCGCCAAGGAGGGCGCCGACGTGGTACTCATGCGCAGCGACCTCATGGACGTCGCCCGAGCCATCGAGCTTTCGCGCGCCACGATCCGCAACATCAAGCAGGACCTGTTCTGGGCACTGTTCTACAACGGCATCGGCATTCCGCTGGCGGCGGGCGTGTTCTTCCCGCTCACCGGATGGCAGCTCTCGCCGATGTTTGGCGCCGCGGCCATGAGCCTGTCGAGCGTGTGCGTCGTAAGCAATGCGCTGCGCCTGCGAACCTTTAAGCCTAAAGTGGCAAAATAGGCTCACTATTACGTCCATTTAGAACGGGTTTTCCAGGTGCCAGAGATTGACCTGAAAGAGGAGCGACGCGTACTTTGGTACGCGAGCGACGGCTTGAAGGTCAAGGTCGGGTGCCTGGGAAAGCCGACACAACAGAGAGGAATACCGATGCGATACACAATCAAGACTTCCGGCCTCATGTGCGGCCACTGCGACGCCACCGTCGAGACGGCGTTGCTCAACGTTGCCGGCGTGACCGACGCCGATGCCGATCACGAGACTCAGACCGTCCAGGTGGAGTGCGCCGACACCGTGACCGCCGAGCAGCTCGCCGCCGCTGTCGAGGCCGCGGGTGAGAAGTTCCACGCCCTTTCGGTGACCGCCGCGTAACGACCCGCACGTACCCCCCCCCGACCAGAAACGAGGACCCGCCATGATGGCAGACCACAAATCGGTAACCCGCATGCTCAAGACGGCACGCGGCCAGATCGACGGCATCTTGCGGATGGTCGATGAGGACCGTTACTGCGTCGATATTTCCACGCAGCTCATGGCAACGCAGGCGCTCATTGCGCGCATCAACGCCGACGTGCTCAAGGCGCATATCGAGGGCTGCGTGACTTCGGCAATCGAATCGGGCGACGAAGACCTCAAGGCCGCCAAGCTCGCCGAGATCGAACGCGTCGTCGACAAGCTCTCCAAGTAATTGGGGCATTGGGGACGGACTGCTTTGCACCTTCTTGGTGCATCGGGGACAGGTATGTTTGCACCACCTTGGTGCAGATTGACCTGTCCCCCTTGCTCTAAATCGGGTATAAAGGCGTGCAGCATATCGAACGAAAGGCAATTTGCATGAATGACTTTATGAAGGGCCGCAATGGCGCCGATGAGCTCACCATCGTTATGGGCTTTGTCGGCATCGTCATCGCGATGATCGGATCGATAGCCCATATCCAGTGGCTCAGCTGGATTGCCATCGCCGTAATCGTGATTGGCGTGCTGCGCGGCCTGTCCAAAAACATCGACGCACGTCGCAAGGAAAACGCGGCCTTTGTCGCCGCGACCGCTAACGTCCCCGGCCTGGGCAAGTTCGTAGCGAGCTTGGGTAGCGGCGCCGCGGCTGCCAACGCCTCGCGCACGGCCGGTACCAGCAAGGAAGACTTTGAGCGTGCCAAGCGCACGGCCAAGAAGATGTGGAAGGGTCGCAAGACCACAGCATACCTCAAGTGCCCCAACTGCGGCCAGATGCTCTCCGTCCCCAAGGGCAAAGGCAAGATCCGCGTCACCTGCCCCAAGTGCCACGCCAAGATGGAAACCCGCTCCTAACGCCCGCACGCGGGACAAATTAATCAGGTTTGTTTGTCCCAAATCTTAAGTATTTGTTCGATAAAAAAGCTGAGGCCTCGTGTTGAGACCTCAGCTTTTTGCATGCGGCAACGGAGCTGCCCCTTTGTCACATCTACGCCACACCGTCGCGGGCCAGCTCCTCAGCCAGCGCTTCGGCAGGCATGGCCATAATCGCGTCGAGCTCGGCGTCCACCTCGGGAATACGCTTCACCTTGAGCTTGCGTACCAAATCACCGCGACACATCACATGCGTCGGCTCACGCAGAGCGCACAGGTCATCGAGCGGATTCTTGCGCGTCACCAGGATATCGGCGGCCTTGCCGCACTCGATCGTACCGGTCTCGACGCCCAGCCCCAGCAGCTCGGCGTTGACTTGCGTAGCCGTATGCAGCGCGAAGGCGTTGCTCACACCGACATACTTGGCAAAATAGGCCACCTCACGCCACATGTCGTACTGCGTCACGAACGGGCAGCTTGAGTCCGTGCCCAGGCCCACCTTAATGCCAGCTTCCAGCGCGGCACGGGCGCTCTCGATGATGCCCGAGCACACGATGTCGCCGTTCTTCTTTTGTGTATCGGTCGAATGGGTCTTTTCCGGGTCGAGCAATACAAACGGCAGCGCCGGGCTGATCGTGCAGGTCACGCTCGGCGCGCGTCCCTCGAGCTGTGTGCCCGCGGCGCCGCGATACAGCTCCAGGATCTCGGGCGTCATCGGGGCACCGTGCTCGATCGTGTCGACCCCGGCCTCAAGCGCGGCCTTCACGCCCTCGGTGCTCTCGACATGAGCCATAACCGGCAGGCCCACCTCGTGCGCCGCCTTGCACGCCGCCGCGGCAACATCGATCGGCATGCGCAGCACGCCCGGCTCGCCAACTTCGGTCGCGTCGAACACGCCACCCGTCACGAACAACTTGATGACGTCGGCACCACGAGCGTACAAGTCGCGCACCTGTTCGGCCGCCTCGTCGGGCGTATTGGCGACCTGCGCGAACAGCCCCGCGCCGTGGCCACCCGGCACTGTAACGCCCGTTCCCGGCGCTACCAGACGCAGACCCTGATACTTGCCGGCATCGATAGCATCGCGCACGGCGATGTCGGCAAACAGCGGGTCACCCGCACCGCGCACCGTAGTCACGCCGCTTGCCAGCTGCTGTTGGGCGCTGCCTTTGAGGATGTGGCGAACGATGGCGCGGCCCACGGGATTGTCGAGCTTCTTCATCAGCGCGCCCGCATCACCCGCCGAGACCGGCTTGCCCGAACCGCACAGATGCACGTGCATATTGATGAGGCCCGGCATGAGATACGCCCCTGCCAGGTCGATGACCTCGGCCCCCGCTGGAGCTTGGGCCACAGCGCTCGGTCCCATCCAGGTGATGATGCCACGCTCGACGACCACGGCCATATCGGGCTGCGGCTCCATATGCTCCGAACCATCCAGAACGGTCGCATTGATAAACAACGTGGAACGATCGGCAGATGCCATATCGAGCTCCTCCCTCACGATTAACTTGAACATTTGTCCATTATCACCTAATGCAGCGACCTAAAGTCGAGCATATCGGTTAACGGAGGGACGAGAGAGATGTGAGGACAAACGGAGACAGCGTGGCGATACTTCGGCCGTGCTGACGAAACACCTCAATCTGTAACAGTTAGGCCGCCCCCAGGCCGTTAAACGTTACAGATCGAGACAAAAGGGCAGAAGGCAAGGCAGGCGACAACCGCCCATCCTCTACCCCCACTCCTGCTCGTAGATGTTGAGCGACTTTACGTACCGCCCCTGGGCGCCCATGATGTCGCGGACCAGACGCAAGAAGAAGCTGATGCACGAGGTGTCAAAGCCGTCCTGCAGGTCCTCCGGATGCACCGCACCCGGCCCATCGACCGCCGTATCGCTCAGCCGCGCGATGTCATACAGGTAGAGCTGTCCCGCCGTAAGCCAGACATCGTCGACGCAGGCGAGGCGCACCGCAATCGCGCCGTCACTCCAGTGCTCCTTCTGCACGATATGCGGATCGTAGACATCAAAGCGATGATCGGTGCGCGTGTCCTTCAGCACGACCATGCCGGACGCAGGATTCTTGTCCAAAATGCCAAAGCGCGAGAAATACTGCGTGTCGCGTACCTGCTCGAGCCGCTTGAGCGAGGCAGGCGAAAGCGATGCCGGCGGCTCGTCAACATACAGCTCGAGCAGCGTTTTGCCATGGCGATAGGGGCGCTCAAACAGCAGCCAATCGGTAAACGCCATGTTGTAGGCCATGATTTCGTTTTGCGAAGGCTCAGTGCAATAGCTGAGCCACGGGTCGACAATGATCTCGAACTGTTCGCGCGCCGGCTCCAGGAATTGAAACTTCCGCAGCATCCAAAAGTGAGCCATGTCGGCAATATCGTTGCCGACGGCTTCGGCTAGCTCTGCTCGGTCAAAAGCGTGGTCAGTCATGGCATCCTCCTCAAACTGATGGACCTCAATTTGAGCTTACGAGGAAGGTGGGCAGCCACGACCAGCGCGGGCAAAATAGGCCTCCGACTGCAAACCAGATACTGACCAAACACTTGACGAAAAGCTTGATCGAAAATGCGCACCGCAACAAAACCGCAGGTAGACATAGACGGCCAACCCGCCCTTTTGAGCCAGATGCCCGCAGCCACCACAGAAACAACAGGTGACCACAGCCCGAGAAGTCGACAAATGAACATCCGTACGTCGACAAACGAGCAAACTGCTCGCAAATCCGCAAGGAGTGTCCCCGAGTGCCGACAGAAAAGGAACGTCCCTAACTGCCGGCACTTAGGGACGTTCCTTTTGTGCCGGCAGTTAGGGACAGCCCTTTCCGATTCGATTGTTGAGTATCTCCGTGACTACTTTACAGTTCCAGCGCGTCGGCGACTTCGGCTGCGCAGGCCAGGGCGTCGGCCATAGCGTTCACCACGAGCGAGCTGCCGTTGCGAGCGTCACCGGCAACATACACCGGCGCGGCATCCGCGGCGACGCCGTCGACACGCGCCGCAAGATGCGAGCCCTCGGCAGCCATCACCGGCAGCGGACGGCCAGCGGTGGCGACAGGCACGCTCACCACATCGAACACGCCGTGCTCCGGACCCGTAAAGCCGCAGGCAATGAGCACCAGCTGCGCCGGCACCTCGTGCTCGGAGCCCGCGATGCGCTCGGGCTTTCCCGCCGACCAGTCCAGATCGACCACGCGCAGACCCGCAGCCGCACCCTTCTTGTCCAACAGCACCTCGAGCGTATCCACGCCCCAGGCACGCATCTCACCACCCATCGCAGCGATAGCCTCCTGCTGGCCGTAGTCGGTCTTCTTAACGTTGGGCCACTGCGGCCAGGGGTTGCTCGCCGCGCGCTTATCGGGCGCAGCCGGCAAGAACTCAAACTGGCGCACGCTGCGCGCGCCCTGACGCACCGCGGTACCCACACAGTCGTTACCGGTATCGCCGCCGCCAATGACCACAACGTCCAGGCCACGCGCATCGACCGCGAGCTCGCCGCCGTCGAGAACCGACACGGTCGAAGCCGTCAGATAGTCCACGGCGTACACCACGCCCGGGGCGTCCACGTTCGTAGCCGAAAGACCGCGCGGGGCACGGGCGCCAGCAGCCACCACCACAGCGTCAAAGCCGTTGAGCTTGGCCGCCACCGCAGGGTCCGTCACGTCGGCGCCCAGCTCGAACACAATACCCAGCTCGCGCATGAGCGCCACACGACGCTCGACCACAGACTTCTCGAGCTTCATGTTGGGAATGCCGTACATGAGTAGGCCGCCGGGGCGGTCGTCGCGCTCAAACACCGTCACGCGGGCACCGCGACGTGCAAGCTCCCATGCTGCCACCAGGCCAGCCGGTCCAGAACCAACCACGGCGACCGTGGGCGCATCCTCCCCCGCCGGCTCAAAGCGGCGCGGACCGCCGTTGGCCCACTCATGGTCGCTGATTGCACGCTCGTTGTCATGGATCGTCGTGGGCTGGCCGTCGACCGAACCCAGGTTGCACGCGGCCTCGCACAGCGCCGGGCACACACGGCTCGTAAACTCGGGCATGGGCGATGTGAGCGACAGGCGCTCGGCAGCCTCGTCCCAGCGGCCGCGGTACACCAGCTCATTCCACTCGGGAATCAGGTTGTGCAGCGGGCAGCCGCTCGGGCGTGCCTTGCCAAAGCTCGCGCCCATCTGGCAAAACGCCACGCCGCACATCATGCAGCGGCTCGCCTGGGCGCGACGTGCATCGTCATCGAGCTCCACGTACAGCGGATCAAAATCATGGCTGCGCTCCTCCACAGGGCGCAGCTCGTGGGTCACGCGATCGATATCAAGAAAAGCACCGGGCTTACCCATGGCACTTACGCCTCCTTCTTGGTCGAAGCAACAGGGCTGGCAGCCACGGACGCAGCGCCCGCAGCACCGCCCGCAGCACCGCCCGCAGCACCGCCCGCAACATCAAAGCGGGCAACATCAGCAGCGTCGGCGCGACCGGTCACGATGTCAAACGCCAACTCCTCGCCCTGCGCATGCGTCTTGCCCACGGCCTCGGCAGCAGCGACAATCGCCAGCACGCGCTCGTACTCGGTCGGAATGACCTTCACAAAGTGCTTGCCCATCGAGTCGAAGCTGTAGAGCAGCTTAATGCCGCGCGGGCTCTGCGTCGCGTCCACGTGCTCCTGGATGAGCGCGCGAATCTGCGCCAGCTCGCCGGCCGTCGGGGCCTTGAGCTCAACGCTCTCGTGGTTCACGCGGGCATCGAGCGTGCCGTACTGGTCAAAGACATAGGCCACGCCGCCCGTCATACCGGCGGCGAAGTTCTGCCCGACCTCACCCAGGATAAGCGCCAGACCGCCCGTCATGTACTCGCAGCCGTGGTTGCCGCAACCCTCGACCACCACGGTGGCACCGGAGTTGCGTACGCCAAAGCGCTGGCCGGCCAGGCCGTTGATGAAGCCACGGCCGCTCGTGGCGCCAAAGAACGCAACGTTGCCCACGATGATGTTTTCGTCGAACTTATAGGTCGCATGCGGGTTGGGGCGCACCGACACCTCGCCGCCCGAAAGGCCTTTGCCAAAGTAGTCGTTGGCGTCGCCGCACACGTTGAGCGTAATGCCGCGCGGCAGGAAGGCGCCAAAGCTCTGACCGGCCGAACCATCGCAATCGATGGTGATGGAGCCGGCGGGCAGGCCCTCGGGATGCGCCTTGGTCACCGCATTGCCCAGAATGGTGCCCACGCAGCGGTTAACGTTGGCGATGTCGGCATGGAAACGAATCGGGCGCAGGTGCGCACGGGCATTGGCCGTGTAGGGCACGAACAACGTGGAGTCGAGCGTCTTGTCGAGCTCGCTGTCGGCAGCCATCTGCGGCAGGAAGTGGCGACCGTCGGCACCCGGAATATGGGCACCGAACTCGCAGGTCGCGCTTGCCAGCACGGGCGACAGATCCAGCAGGTTAGCCTTGCGGTTGCCCGGCACCTCGATCTGGCACAAACACTCGGGATGGCCAACCATCTCATCGACGGTGCGGAAGCCCAGGCTCGCCATGACCTCGCGCAGCTGCTCGGCCACAAAGAGCATAAAGTGCTCAACGTGCTCGGGCTTACCGCGGAAGCCGTGACGCAGGCGGCAGTTTTGCGTGGCGATGCCGGCCGGGCAGGTATCCTGCTGACAGTCACGCTGCATGAGGCAACCCATGGAGATGAGCGGCATGGTCGCAAAGCCAAACTCCTCGGCGCCCAGCAAGCAGGCGACGGCGACATCGGTGCCGTCCATGAGCTTGCCGTCGGCCTCGAGCACCACACGGGAGCGCAGGCCGTTTTGCAGCAGCGTCTGCTGGGCCTCGGCAAGGCCGAGCTCCAGCGGCAGGCCGGCATGCCAAATGGAATCGCGCGCCGCGGCACCCGAGCCGCCATTGTGGCCGCTGATCAAGATCTTGTCGGCAGCGCCCTTGGCCACACCGGTTGCGATGGTGCCGACGCCGGCCTCGCTGACCAGCTTGACCGACACGCGCGCGCCAGGATTGGCGTTCTTAAGGTCAAAGATGAGCTCGGCCAGGTCTTCGATGGAGTAGATGTCGTGATGCGGTGGAGGCGAGATCAGGCCGATGCCGGGCGTGGACTGACGGACCTCGGCAATCCAGGGGTAGACCTTCTTGCCGGGCAGGTGGCCACCCTCGCCGGGCTTGGCGCCCTGGGCCATCTTGATCTGAATCTCGAAGGCGCTGCACAGGTAGCGGCTCGTCACGCCAAAGCGCGCACTTGCCACCTGCTTGATCGCGGAGTTCTTGGAATCACCGTTAGCCAGCGGGGTCTCGCGACGCGGGTCCTCGCCGCCCTCGCCCGAGTTGGAGCGTCCGTGCAGGCGGTTCATAGCGATAGCCATGCACTCGTGCGCCTCTTTGCTGATGGAGCCGTACGACATGGCGCCGGTGTTAAAGCGGCGGACGATGTTGAGCGCGGGCTCGACCTCGTCGAGCGAAACCGGCGTGCGGCCGCTGGCATCAAAGTCGAGCAAGTCGCGCAGGCGCACGGCACGGCCGGTACGGTGCAGACGGGCGCTGTACTCCTTAAAGGTGTCGTAGCTGTCCTCACGGCAGGCGGTCTGCAGCAAGTAGACAGTCTGAGGGTCGATCAGGTGATCCTCGCCGCCGATCGGGCGCCACTTGGTCAGACCCAGCGTGGGCAGCTGATCGGGAGCCGGGCTCTTAAGGATGGCGAGCGCGGCGTCGTAGCGCTCGTTTTGCTCGCGCTCAACGTCCTCGACACCCATACCGCCCACACGGCTCACCGTGCCGGCAAAGTACGCGTTGACGAACTCCGGCGTAAAGCCCACGGCCTCGAAGATCTGCGCCGAATGGTAGCTCTGCACCGTGGAGATGCCCATCTTGGACATGATGGAGACGATGCCGGCGGTCGCAGCCTTGTTGTAGTTGGCGATGCCCTGCTCGGCCGTCACGTCCAGGTCGCCGTGTGCCGCCAGATCGCGGACGCACGCATGTGCGCTGTACGGATAGATGCCGCTCGCGGAGTAGCCCACCAGTGCCGCAAAGTCGTGCGGAGACACGGCGTCGCCGCACTCCACCACGATATCGGCAAAGGTACGCACGCCGGCGCGGATCAGGTGGTTGTGCACGCAGCCCACGGCAAGCAGCGACGGTACGGGCACCTCGCCCGCTCCGGCGCGATCGCTCAGCACCACAATGTTCGCGCCGTCGCGAACCGCGGCCTCGACGTCTTCGGCAAGCTGCTTGAGCGCAGCCTGCAGCGCGCCCTCACCCGCGTCGCGGCGGTACACGGCACGGAAACGGCGGGTCTTAAAGCCAACACGGTCGATGGCACAAATGCGGTCGAACTCCTCCTCGCTCAGCAGCGGGCGCTCCAGACGCACCAGCTGGCAGGCCGTGCGGGAATCCTCGAGCAGGTTGCCGTGGTTGCCCAGGTAGAGCGTGGTCGAAGTCACCATATGCTCGCGCAGGGCGTCGATGGGCGGGTTCGTGACCTGAGCGAACAGCTGATAGAAGTAGTCAAAGAACGAACGCGTCTTCTTGGACAGGCAGGCCAGCGGTGCGTCGATGCCCATCGAGGCGAGCGGGGCCTTGCCCTGCTGGGCCATGGGACGCACGACCTCATCGACGTCATCCCAGTGATACCCGAGCTTAGCCATGCGCACGGCGGCGGGTACCTCGGCGTCCTCGGCGGGCGTTGCCGCGGCAGGCCTATCGAGCACGTCGACAGTCAGCGTCTCCTCGGCAATCCAATCACGGTAGGGCTTTTCCTTGGCGTAACGGGCGCGCAGCTCGTCGTTGTAGATGACGCGCCCGCGGGCAAAATCGACCTCGAGCATCTGGCCCGGCCCCAGACAGCCGCTCGTCAGGATGTTCTCGGGGCGTACCTCGATGGTGCCCACTTCGCTTGCCAGCATAAAGCGGCCATCGCGCGTCACGTAGTAGCGGGCGGGGCGCAAGCCGTTGCGGTCGAGGGCGGCGCCCAGTGTGCGACCGTCGGTAAAGGCGATGGCCGCCGGGCCGTCCCAAGGCTCCATGAGCATGGACTGGTAGGCGTCGTAGGCGCGGCGTTCCTCGCTCAGATTGTCGTTGTGGTCCCACGGCTCGGGTAGCAGCATGGATGCGGCACGCGTGAGCGGACGGCCGTTCATGACCAAAAACTCGAGCGCGTTGTCCAGAATCGCGGAGTCGGAACCCTCGCGGTTGATGATGGGCATCACACGCTCAAGATCGTGCTGCAACACGGGGCTGTACAGGTTGGGTTCGCGGGCGCGAATCCAGTTGACGTTGCCCTTGAGGGTGTTGATCTCGCCGTTGTGGATGATAAAGCGGTTAGGGTGCGCACGCTCCCAACTGGGCGTGGTGTTGGTGGAGTAGCGCGAGTGCACGAGCGCCACGGCCGTCTTGACGGCGGCGTCGTTGAAGTCGATGAAGAAACGGCGCATCTGCGTGGCAACCAGCATACCCTTGTACACGATGGTGCGCGAGCTCATGGAGCACACATAGAAGATCTTGTCGCGCAGGGCAAACTCGGCGTCGGCCTTCTTCTCGATGGTGCGGCGGCACACATACAGACGGCGCTCGAAGGCATCGCCCGCCGGCGTGTCGTCGGGGCGCCCCAGAAAGGCCTGCAGGATGGTAGGCATGCAGGCGCGGGCTGTCTCGCCCAGGTCATGCGGATCGACCGGCACCTCGCGCCAAAAGAGCAGCGGCACGCCGGCCTCGGCGCAGCCCTCCTCAAACACGCGACGGGCATCCTCTACGCCCTTGTCGTCCTGCGGGAAGAACAGCATGGCCACGCCATAGTCGCCCTCTGCCGGCAGAATCTGGCCGCACTTTTGGGCCTCTTTACGGAAAAAGTGATGCGGAACCTGGAACAGGATGCCGGCGCCGTCGCCGGTGTTCTTCTCGAGTCCCGTACCGCCGCGGTGCTCCAAGTTGACCAGAATGGACAGCGCGTCGTCCAGAATCTGGTGATGGCGCTCACCGTTGATATCGGCAAGCGCGCCGATGCCACATGCATCGTGGTCGAATTCGGGGCGATAAAGGCCCTGCTGCTGAGCGGAATCTGCCTGCATCGCGATCCTCCCCTAGATATTTAGACAGTCAGTTGAATAGGCATAGTAGGAGCATCGCCGGCCCGTTGTGTTTCCCGCCCGTTTCGAAACAATCGCGTAACGCACACCTTACGAGTGGGCACCGCCGACCTCAAGGGCGAAAACATAGGCCCCAAGTTCGGCCTGCAAACTCACCTCTTCAAACATCTCAATCTGTAACAGTAAGACCCAATTTCGACGACTAACTGTTACAGATTGAGATGTTTTCGAGAGACGGCTCCGAATGTCTCAATCTGTAACATGAAGGGCCGGTTTTTGCAGCTAACTGTTACAGATCGAGATTTTCCATAGGACCATTTCTTCCTGTCTCGATCTGTAACACGAAGGGTCGGTTTTGGCGGCAAACTGTTACAGATCGAGACATTTCGGCAGCCCCCTTTCACCATCCCATTCAAATACAACAATTTTGTTAGTCTTGGTTAACTTTTAAGCTTAAAACGGGTATCCTTTGCGGCGTCAAGCAAACGGCACGCACACCGTGCCAGATCAAGGAGGCCCCTATGGCGCACCAAGCAGACCAGCAGACGATGCAACTCGTCCTCATCCGTCACGGAGAGTCCGAGTGGAACAAGCTCAACCTGTTCACCGGCTGGACCGATGTTGAGCTCACCGACACGGGCCGCGAAGAAGCCGCAGCAGGCGGTCGAGCCCTCAAAGAAGCCGGTTTCGACTTTGACGTCTGCTACACTTCGCGCCTCAAGCGCGCGATCCACACCCTCAACATCGTGCTCGGCCAAATGGATCGCGAGTGGCTGCCCGTCATCAAATCCTGGAAGCTCAACGAGCGCCACTACGGAGCGTTGCAGGGTCTCAACAAGGCCGATGCCGCGGCGGAGCACGGCGACGAGCAGGTGCTCATCTGGCGCCGCTCCTTCGATATCTGCCCGCCGGCACTCGAGCCGAACGACGCGCGCGATCCCCACACCCAGGAGCAATACCGTGATGTCGCGCCCGATCAGCTGCCCTATACCGAATGCCTCAAGGACACGATCGCCCGCGCCTGGCCCTATTTCGAAGACGAGATTCGCCCCCAGATGCTCGCCGGCAAGCGCGTACTCATCGCCGCACACGGCAACTCCCTGCGCTCACTCGTCATGAAGCTCGAGCACCTCACGCCCGAGGAGATCCTCAAGGTCAACATCCCCACCGGCGTGCCGCTCGTCTACACCTTCGATACCGATTTCAATGTCCTCGACAAGCGCTACATCGGCGACCCGGCGACCATCGCCGCCAAGATCGACGCCGTGGCCAATCAGGGCAAAGCGCACAAGTAGCCCCAACCCAAATCCGACGCGTGGCGCCGCACGACCCAGATGCGACGTCACGCCGCCCATACGCAGGAGCGCACCATGCTCAACCATCTCAAACAACACTTTGGCTCCCGACGCACCGGTGGTCACGGAGGCCTAGACATTGCGCGGCATATCGGCCCCGGGCTGCTCGTGACCGTCGGCTTTATCGACCCGGGCAACTGGGCCTCCAATATGGCCGCGGGCTCGCAGTTTGGCTACGCGCTGCTGTGGATCGTCACGCTGTCCACGATTATGCTCATCGTGCTGCAGCACAACGCGGCGCACTTGGGCATCGCCACGGGCGCCTGCCTTGCCGAGGCCACGACCCGCTTTCTCCCCCGCATCGTGGGACGCGCGGTGCTCGGCAGCGCCTATCTCGCGACCATCGCCACCGCCATGGCCGAAGTCCTGGGCGGCGCGATTGCCCTTCAAATGCTCTTTGGGCTGCCCGTGCGTGCGGGCTGCGTCATCGTGGCGGCAGTATCGATGGCGATGCTCATGACGAACTCCTACAAGCGAGCCGAACGCTGGATCATCGCCTTCGTAGGCGTGGTAGGACTCTCGTTTTTGGCCGAGCTTGCACTAGTCAAGGTCGACTGGCCGCAAGCCGCCGCAAGCTGGATCACGCCCAGTATGCCCACTGGCTCTGCCGCGATTATCGTGAGTGTCCTGGGTGCGGTCGTTATGCCACACAACCTTTTTCTGCACTCCGAGGTCATCCAATCCATGCACTTCGAAGGCCAAGGCGAGCAGGTTATCGAAGAGCGTCTGCGCTACGAGCTCTTCGACACGCTCTTTTCGATGGGCGTGGGCTGGGCAATCAACTCGGCCATGGTCATCCTGGCCGCAACGACCTTCTTTGCGCACGGCATGGTCGTAGACGACCTCGCCGTCGCAGCGGCCACGCTCTCCCCCATTCTGGGCCCGGCGAGCTCGACCATCTTTGCGGTAGCGCTGCTGTTCGCGGGACTATCGAGCAGCGTGACAGCGGGCATGGCGGCGGGGACCATCGCTGCGGGCATGTTCGACGAGGAATACGACATCCACGACCGACATTCCTCGGTCGGGGTGGCGGCCTGTTTCGCCGGAGCAGTGGCGGCGTGCCTGGTCGTTCCAAATCCTTTTGAAGGTCTCATCTGGAGTCAGGCACTGCTGTCGCTTCAGCTGCCGATTACGGTCTTTGTGCTCATACGACTCACCAGTTCACGCCGCGTCATGGGCAAATACGCCAATTCGCGCCCGCTCAACGCGCTGCTTGTAGGGATTGGTGCCATCGTGACGATTCTCGATGTCGTGTTGTTGACAGGGATGTAATGGGGCGGGGCACCTACCCAGGCAAACGTCTCGATCTGTAACATCTAGACCCGCTTTTGATGTCTAGATGTTACAGATCGAGATCATTCCGAGGGACAGCTCCGTTTGTCTCGATCTGTAACAGGAAGACCCGTTTTGAGCCGTTAGACGTTACAGATTAAGACAAAAGGTCGGCCGGACTCACAACAGACAGGATCGGCCAACAGCAACCGTGATCCCTTAGGGGCGGAGGAAAAGGGCCCCGGCCGAGAATTCGACCGGGGCCCTTGGACAGAGCTATGTGTTGCCGTGAACCGCGTGCCGACGAGCTACTCCTCGACGAGCTCAAACTGATCGGGACCGACGCCGCACACCGGGCACACATAATCCTCGGGCAGCTCGGGCGTATCGACCTCAACCTCGTAACCGCAAACGACGCACACGAACTTATACGTCTTCTTCTCCTCAGCCATGATGTTCTCCTCTCAAACGCGACTGGTGATGTACTTCATTTATCAGTATAGATTCTCAATAATATAATGCAAGTATTTTTAAAACATTTCTAGCCTTGATACGAGGACGCCTTCGGAGGCGTCTTGCCCTTCAGGACCTTATGGTAGTAATCGTAGGTGAGCGGCGTCTCGTCACTCAAGCGCTCGGCATCCTCGACCTCGCCGATAAACAGTAGATGCGTGCCAACATCCACAGTGTCGATCAAATGGCAGCTAAACAGGGCCGCCGCGTGCTCGGGCACATAGGGCATGCCCAGAGCCGTCTCGCGGGTCTCGTATTTGGCAAACTTGTCATAATCGCTGCTAGTGCGGAACCCAAAGTTACCGATGTAGAGCATATCGGCGGTCTGATCGATCACGGTCAGCGCGAACGCTTTGGCCGAAGCGATGACGCCCGAGGTGACGTTGTCCTTGTTCACGGCAACCGAAATGCGCGGCGGCATGGACGTCACCTGCACCGCAGTGTTGATGACGCAGCCGGCGCGCAGCCCGTCTGCCGCGGCGCTCACCACGTACAGACCGCTCGGCATGGTAAAGAACGCAGTTTTGTCCATAACAATCACTCCCCTAACCCGGGTTGGAACCTCATGGATGTATGTACCCACAAAAAAGGCGGCGCCCACAACGGACACCACCTTTGAGACATATGTGTCAAAACAGTATAAGCAAGATGAGACGCCCGCAGTTGCGGTGAAATAAGGACTGAATAGCCCCTCAAACAGGCAAAACAGTCCGTATTCCACCGCAACTTATACAGAACGCCTAGCGATTGCGCTCCTTGAGGGCGCGGTCGATCTCGCGCTGGACATCGCGCTTGGCCATATCCTCGCGCTTGTCGTAAAGCTTCTTGCCGCGGCCTAGGCCCAGCAGCAGCTTTACGCGGCCGTCGGTATTAAAGTAGAGCTCCAGCGGCACCAGCGCATAGCCGCGGTTGCGAAGTTTGCCGTCAAGAAAGTCGATCTCCTTGCGGTGCAGCAGCAGACGGCGCCGACGGTCGGGATCGCGATTCCACACGCCACCATGGCTATAAGGGTGGATATGCAGGCCGACGAGCCAGCACTCCCCACCACGAATCAGTGCGAAGGTATCGGTAATCTGGCACGCGCGCTCGCGAATCGACTTGACCTCGGTACCGCTCAGCTCAATACCGCACTCAAACGTCTCATCGATAAAGTACTCGTGATGTGCCGAGCGATTCTTGGAAATGAGCTTGCGCTCGCGCTTACTGGGCATCGCCGGCCTCCTTGGCGCCATCGGCGTTTGAACCCGCAGCCTCGCGCTTTGCCCTGCGCTCGGCATTAAGCTCGGCATCGCTCTCGCGCACCAGCTTGATAATCGCCGCGCATGCCTCCTCGCCCACCAGGTCGCGGGCACGGACCGTCAGACGCGTAGCCTCCTGCTTGTCGCCGTCGCTTGCAGCATCGGTCGCGCACATGATCAGGCAGATGGCGATCTCGGCCGAAGGCGAGGTCGGCACGCCCTGCAGGGCGAGCTCACCCATCACATGGTCGTCACTCTCGTCCGCGGCATCCGGATAGGTGGTATGGATCTTGTTGAGCAGGCGCGTCGTATGCGCATCATTGGGCGCCAGGCGCAGCGCCAGACGCGCGCAGCCCACGGCTGCCGAAATGTTCTCGGTCTCGGGCTCCAAGAAGTACTGACCCAAGTTGGTGTAGGCACGTGCGGCGCACTTACCGTCGCTCGCGCGCTCCAGCACCGAGAACGAGAGCGATGCCCACTCCTGCTTGTCCTCGAGCGCGCGGAACAGCTCGGCCAAGTCCAAGCGATAGTTGCAGTTCATGGGATCCCAACGCACGGCCTGCATCAGGGCATTCCGAGCACTCACATAATCCTGCTGGCGAATGTAGGCAAACGCCATGTCGGAGTACAGGCGGTCAAAGGGAACCTCGACCTGCACCAGCTCGCGCGGATCCTTCTCCACGCGGCGATAGGCCAGGCGCTCAAACTTGCTGTCGAAGCTAAAGTACTGGCGCTTCTCCTCCGTCTTGCATTCAGCGTCGATATACTCCTCGGCAAGCTCCACCAGACGCTCCAGCAGCGGCGTCGCCGTAGCCAGGTCGCCCTGCGCCAGATAGTTCTCGGCATACGTGATGTCTTCCAAGCTGATAGGCAGGTCCATGACAACTCCTCGGTCCGGGCGGCAGACTCAACGCGCGCCTTAAATATCGGTCAATACACAAAACCCGGGTCTCTTACGAGGCCCGGGCGTTCAATTTTGGTAGCCCGTACCAGATTCGAACTGGTGATCTCCGCCTTGAGAGGGCGGCGTCCTAAACCGCTAGACGAACGGGCCATATGTAGCAAATGCAATGGCTGGGATGGAGGGAGTCGAACCCCCATTGACGGAACCAGAATCCGCTGTCCTGCCATTAGACGACATCCCAATGACTGCATCGCTGCGCTCGGCTGTGCCTTTGCGCAAGAAAGAAATATACGGGAAGTCCGGCCGTGACGCAAGCCCCAATTTTGACTTTTTTGAAATTCAGTCAAATACGGCCGACACGTGAAGGACCTGTGAAGCGCCAGCGACACGTACGGCGCCAAAGCCCGTAAAACATCCCGCATCTACCGCTGGTAGATTACAACAATGCAGCACTCACGGCTGATGGCACAATCGAACCGTCATCATTGCACGGATATCGAGGCGCCATGGACGAAGAGCTTGATTACCTATGGGAGACCCTGGGCCTCGAGATCACTGCTGACCTTTGGCCCGAACGGGACAAAATCCATCCCACTCTGCGCCCCGCCATCACGGTGATGCAGGCAAACTACCGCCGTGCATCCTTTTTGATCATGCGGATGTCATGGCACGCGGGACTCCCCGACCTTAAGCGAATCCAGGCAAGCCTCGTCGAGCTGTCCGGTATGCCGACTGTCATATCCGAGGCGCACCTGGAGCAGCGACAGCGCGAGCGACTGCAACAGCAGCGGATTCCCTTTATCTGCCCCGGCGTTCAGGCATATCTGCCCTTTATGGACGAGGAGTACTGGAGCGGCAAGCCCAACAAGCACGTAAAGGTCTACGATCCGCACGAATGGGCACAGCTCGATGATTGAGCCGAGCGAGCCCGCCGATGGAAAACACGTCCCACCCTGAGCACTCAAAACGGGTCGCACTTTCCGCAGCCGCTACAGCAACGCCTCGACCCAAGCCGATTCCCTAAAGCCGGGAATCGCAAAGTCGTCGCCCACCAACAGCGGACGCTTAACCAGCATGCCGTCGTTCGCCAGCAGCTCGTAGCACTCCCGATCCGTCATGCCCGCATCTAGACGCGCCTTCAGGCCCAGCTCTCGATATTTCATGCCCGACGAATTAAAGAAGCGCCGCACCGGCAGTCCCGAACGAGCAATCCAGGTCGCAAGCTCATCAGCCGTGGGATTGTCCAAAACGATATCGCGGTCGATATACTCTACCCCGTGTTCGTCCAGCCATGCCTTGGCCTTCTTACAGGTCGAGCACTTGGGATATTCAATAAACAGTACGGTCATGGGAATCCTCCGAATATAGATCGGCCAACGCAGGCACACGCCACACGAGGCGCCTTCGCATGATGGGCCAATTGTAGCCCACGGGTCACACGCTAAACGAACCGTACCCCGAATCCGCGTTTGATGAACGGCAGCAGCTCCATTGCCTCGGGCGTGATATGACCCGCAACGTTCATGCGCTCCTCACCGGGAAGATCGACCCGCGCAATCTCAAGCTCGCCTTCGTAGCGCCCATAGCTGCTATTGCTCACAGCGATCGACCCCGCCTTTCGAAACAGGCCGGCACCGGCATCCATCGGCACGGAATCCGGCTTAAGCGTCGTACGCGACTCCTGAGACCTAAAGATGAGGGTGCTCGAATCGGGTCGGTCGTGATGAATCTGCCCGCGCACATAGGCATAACCGGGCTCAAGCTCGCATTGCAGGTCCACGTATCCGGCGGAAACTTGAGCAAACTGCGCCCAGCCCGCATCGGAAAGATCGGGGTCGCCGACCAACACAATGTCGCAATCGGCGCCATGTGCAAGCTCAAGCATATTGAGAGCAACCTTTGACGCGCGACCGCGCTGCGTCTCGACCGTCGGCAGTCCCTCGAATACCGGCCCGCGAACGTTAGCATCGCCCGGCACAAAAGCCATGATTTCGAATCCAAGCGCCGCAAGACGAAGATTCACCCGAGCAATGTCCTCCAGAGCTAAACCGGTATAAGGCTTGGGGTAAAAATTGTGGCAGGCGGCAAAACGAGTCACATCGGCACCGGCCTCACGCCACGATGCGATTTCATCAGAACTCACCGTCGATGCATTGACCACAATGCGAAATACACCGGACAGCTCCGCGACCCGCTGGGCGCTAAAGCCATAGTCCAAACGAAGGTATTCCAACCCCAGATCGCGCAGGTCCTCGATGCGCTCAAGCCCGAGCAAATCGCACGTGCGCGGTCCCACATCGGCAATGAGCGCAATGCCGCGGGCGGAAAGCAGCGACAGCACATGACGGACCTTATCGGCATACGCCGCTCCCCCATCCTCGGGAATATGCAGTGAGGTAAACGCATAGCGCGCACCCGCCGCGGCACCGTGCTCAATCGTCCGCTCAATATCCTGCAGAGGGCTGGAAAGATAAATCGAAATACCCGTTTTCACGTTTCAACGCTCCTTTAAAAAAGGCCGGCGGAGCAGTTAGCCCCGCCGGCACAACCATAGCATCAAGAAATCTGCCGTGCGCCGCGAGCCCTGAGCAACACGGCTCGCGATATCAAACTATTCGCCAAAGAACTCGTTGATCTTCTGCTCGTCGACGCCAAAGAACCACGTCAGGACAAAGCCGGCGGCATAGGCAAGCAGCATAGCGGCAACGTAGCCGAGCTGCTGGCCAGGAACGACGATCAGCAGGCCAAACAGACCGGAAACGCCCTGAGAAACCGTGCCGATGTGAAGCAGCGCCGCGAGCGCGCCGCCAAATCCGGCACCCAGACAGGCCGTCACAAACGGACGAACGAGCGGCAGCGTAACGGCATACATCAGAGGCTCGCCCACACCGAGGATTCCAACGGGAATGGACTCTGCGACGTACTTCTTGAGCTTGGCGTTCTTGGTCTTAAAGTACAGCGCCAGACCGGCACCGACCTGACCGCCGCCAGCCATCATAAGGATGGGAAGCAGGTAATTGATGCCCTTGGTAGCGCCGTCGGGATCGTTGAGCATAGCGTGGATCGGCGTGAGCGCCTGATGCAGGCCGACGGAAACCAGCGGCAAGAAGCCTGCCGACAGGATATAACCGCCCAGGACGCCCAGCTTCTCGAAGATAAAGGTCAAAACGCTAAAGATGGCAGTCGTCAGCCATGCGCCAACCGGCTGGATGACGAGCATCAGAGCAAAGGCGCCGATGATGAGCACCAGCAGCGGGGACAAGAACGTGTCGAGTGCGTTGGGCATAACCTTGCGAATCTGACGCTCCATCCAGGCAAAAAATGCGCCAGCGATGAGAGCCGCGATCATGCCGCCCGCTGCGGGGTTGTACTGCGCATTGGTGAGCGGCAGCAGAATGGCAGTGGCAGGATCAGCCGCGCCAGGCGCAAGCAGGGGCATGGCACTGTTGGCGATACACATCATGCCGGCGATGCCGCCCAGCGCAGCGGAGCCACCAAACTCACGTGCCGCGTTATAGCCCACCAAGATGGGCAGATAGGCAAACAGGGCCCAGCCCATGGAACGAATGCCCTGGTACCACCACTCGCCTGCAAGCGCGCCTGCCGTCGAGACGTTAATGACGTTGCAGATACCGTTGATGAGGCCAGCCGCAATGATGCCGGGAAGCAGGGCGACGAAGACATTGGAAATCTTCTTGAGGAAGGCCTGAACCGGCTTGGACTCGTACTTTGCCTTCTGCGCGGCCTTGTTTGTGGCCGCAGCGTCAACCACGCTCTCGTCGGCAACGCCTTTCGCAAGGCCGGTGAGCTTGGAGAACTCCTCGAGCACCTTATTCACCTTGCCCGGCCCCAGCACGATCTGCATCGTGTCGTCCTCGACCAAGCCCATCACGCCGTCGAGTGCCTTAATACCCTCCGTGTCGACGCTGCCCGTGTCTTTGACGGTCACGCGCAGGCGCGTCATGCACGCCGCGTTTGCCAGCACGTTGTCTTTACCGCCCAAAAGGTCCAGCAGCTTTTGAGCCAGCTCTTTGTTCGTCATAACTCCTCCTTGTATTGGGTATCTCGTTTGGATGTCATATCAGCTCACGCCGCGCACCTATTGGGCATCGGCATTGCTCTTCTCATGGCCACTCACCGCAGCACGGACATGGCCTCGCGCTCGCTCAAGTGCTACCGCAGCCTGCTCGACATCGCAGTCCAGCAGTACCGAGACAATAGCAGTTTTTACGTGGCCGCCGGCATCTGCAAGCGCCTGAATAGCGCGCTCGCGCGTGCAGCCGGTCGCCTCCATCACGATGTTCTGGCCGCGCACCACCAACTTCTCGTTCGTCTGCTGCACATCGACCATCAGGTTTTGGTATACCTTGCCGATCTTGACCATGGCACCGGTCGAAATCATGTTGAGAATGAGCTTTTGAACCGTTCCCGCCTTGAGCCTCGTTGAGCCGGTCAGCACCTCGGGACCGGGCACGGGTTCAATGGCAAGATCTGCGCTCTCCCCGATCTTCGACCCTTGGTTGCAGGCAATTGCAATGGTCTTGCACCCAGTTGCCTTGGCGTACACAAGGCCGCCCACCACATAGGGAGTACGGCCGCTTGCCGCCAGGCCAACGACAAGATCCTTGTCCGAGAGTCCACGCTCCCGCAGGTCGCTCGCGCCAAGTTCCTCGCTGTCTTCGGCACCTTCGACAGCCTTGATAAACGCCGTCTCGCCTCCGGCAATGAGCCCGACAATCAGATCGGGTGACACGCCAAACGTGGGCGGACACTCCGAAGCGTCGAGTACGCCCAGACGACCGCTGGTGCCTGCGCCCATGTAAAAGACGCGCCCGCCGCGCTCGAGTGCCTCAGCAGCCCAGTCGATTGCTGTGGCAACCTGGGGCAACACCTTCGTGACCGACTGGACGGCACGAAGATCCTCATCATTCATCGTCGTGACGATTTGCAGCGATGTCATCGTATCGAGGTCCATTGAACTTTGATTACGCTGTTCGGTCGTGAATTTTGTTAAATCGAGCATTTCATTCACCTCATCTTTCCTGTTTCTCGATGTAGTTTTGCTTAATGACATGCGTCGCCCGTTCGTAGTCGCTGGCAACGTAAGCAGCGTACAGGGCATCGACAACCATAAGCTGGGCCATACGCGAAGCCATGGCACCGCTGCGGACCAAGGGTTCACTCGCGGCGACGCCGAGCACGGCATCGGCCACGGTGGCAAGCTTGGATGATCCATCTACTTTGGTAACGGCCACAACGGGACAGTTGTGACGTTGAGCCTCGGCGGTGCAGTCCAGCACCTCTTGCGTCAAGCCCGAGTAGCTAAAGGCGATTGCCATATCGCCCTCATGCATGTTCTTGGCACACAAGAGCTGATCATGCCAGTCGTCGTACAGATGGCACTCCTTGTCGACACGCATGAGCTTTTGCGCCAGATCGTGCGCGACCAAACGAGAGGCACCGATACCGAACAGATTGACCGCACGTGCCCGCTTAAGATAGGCCGCACATCGCTCCAAGACGGTGTAATCGAGCGTTCGCGCCGTCGCCTCGATCGTGCGCACGTTGCTTTTCATCACCTTCCCCACGATACGTTCGACGCTGTCATCCATGGAGATGTCCTCGAGGGCAACGTCTTTCTTGTCACCCAAGAGCGCCAGCTCGGCAATCAGTTCGCGCTGGAACTCCTTGTAGCCCGCAAAACCCAAGCGCTTGCAAAAGCGCAAAATGCTCGAGGGCGAGGAGAACGTGGCATCGGCAAGACCGCGGACGGACAGCCCGACCACCTCGTGCGGATGAGCGCTTACATATGCGATGACATTGCGTTCCGCCGGGCTCGCGCTGAGCTCACGCTCGCGAAGCCGCAAAAGCAATCCGTTTGCCATCTCAAACACCTCCGTTGAGAAGAATTAAAGACCAACGAACGATTCGTACCGGATACAAACAGCTTTTACGGTACATTGTGCCGCATCGTGGCGCACAAAGGGCGAGCGTTCTACCGCTCGCCCCTCAAATCCGACCGCTCGGAAATACGCGCGACACAAAATAATTCAACAAGGTCGCATGATCAGAAACGGGTTTGTTACCGGCTAGCGCCTCGCATGGGCGCCGATCGGCCGAGTCGCATGGCGCACCAACGCCGCTGCCAGCAATACCAGCAGCATGGCGGTGACATAGCCCCCAGCATCGAATCCTAAATCGATAACGTCGAAATGCCTGCCGGGAACAAAGATCTTATGTACCTGATCGCCAACGGAGCAGGCGGCGCAAAAGAGCAATACGGGCACGCAACGGGAGCATACGCTCCACGGACGCCTGGAAAGGCAAACCACGACCACCGAGGCGAACAATCCGACGAAGAAAAACTCTACGGTATGGGCAACGCGACGGACGTTCGTGCCCACCCACATGCGAATGGAAGCAAGTCGGCCAGACCGGGCATTCGGGGCAGCCGAATCGGTGCCCCCGGTCATTCCGTTCTCTGCCTGAGTTTCACTCGTGGCATCGGCAGCCTGAACGCCCGCAGCCTGACCCTCCACCACACGCGCAGTGGACTCGCTCAGCAACGACGTCTCCACCGCATTTTGCTCCGTCAGCGCCCAGATGCCCGCCAGCGTTGCAGCGAACAGAATGATCGCGGTCCATCCGATTATTTGTTTTACGCGCGTCAAGGGCCAGCCTCCTTTTTTGAATATCAGCGAGTGTAGCCCCAAATGACATCGTCACCGTATCAAAATTTGAATCGTAACAGGAGGCGACAATGCGACGCAAACCCCTACCCCGCCTCGCGCATCCAGCGATCGAACGTCCCCACGCACACGCCCAGGCACTTTGCTGCCTGGCTGCGGGTAATATCGCCTGCCTCATAGCTATCGCGTACCAGCTCAAACTGAGGAGGGCACGGCTTGCGAGGTCGACCGAAACGGACCCCTCGCGCCCGCGCCGCTGCAATCCCCTCCGCCTGGCGCCGATGAATATTCTCGCGCTCCACCTGCGCCACGTAGCTCAGCAGTTGTAGTACAATATCGGCAATCAGGGTATTGGTCACATCCGGCGCGCCGCTGGCCCTGACGCGCGTGTCAAGCAATGGCATGTCCAACACCACAATGGCAACCCCGAGCTCCTTGGTAATGCGTCGCCATTCCTCAAGAATCTCGGAGTAATTACGGCCAAGTCGGTCGATAGAAAGCACCACCAGCACGTCCCCGTCTCCCAGGATGTGCAGCAGCTCGCGATACCGCGGGCGATCGAAGTCCTTGCCGCTCGCATGGTCGGCATAAATATTCGCCGAGCCCACGCCATAGGCGCCCAGCGCATCCAGCTGCCGATTCAGATTCTGATCGCGCGAACTCACCCGCGCATAACCGTACACCGTCGCCATCTCATCCCCGCTTTCTTGTAAACCTGCCAAAAAGGGACAGGTTTATTTTGGTAGGATTTACCTCTCCAATAGCAGGTAAGCGGGCGGCCGAGCAGACGGCAAGGTAGCCATGATCCAAATGCGGAGGGCGGCCCCGAAAGGCCGCCCTCCGCCCCCACACCATGAGTCGGGATTTGGCTAATGGATAAGCTTAAAGTCCAAGTGCCCACGCGTGGTATTGACGCGCGAGACCTCGATAATCACGCGCTGGCCCAGTTCATAGCGAGTCCCCGTGTCGGCACCTGTGAGCGTGAGCGCATCCTCGTCGAACTCGAACCACTCGTTGCCCAGGCTCTTGATCGAAACCAAGCCTTCGACCTGCGTCAGGTCCAAGCGCACAAAGAGGCCCATGCTGCTAACCCACGAGACGGATCCGGCATAGCGCTCGCCCAGACGGTCCTCATAGTACTGGGCAATCTTGATCTTTTGCGTCGCATGGCTGGCGGCATCGGCCGCACGCTCGGCATCGCTGCATGCGCGGCAGATCTGCGGCAGAATGCGCGGCAGCGACTCGCGCCCCTTGCCGATCAGCCGCGGCGTACGGACCAAGGCGTCCTTGCCGCCGAGCTGCTCATAGGCCAACTGCAGTTTGAGCACGCGGTGCACCACCAGATCGGGGTAGCGACGGATGGGACTCGTAAAGTGACAGTAGCACGGCGCGGCGAGCGCAAAGTGGCCCTCGTTGCGCGGCTTGTACAGTGCGCGCTGCATGCTGCGCAGAAGCAGCGTGTTGACGAGCGGTGCGTTGGCCGTACCGGCGGCAGCATCAACTGCAGCCTGCAGCTCATCGGGACTCCCCAGGGCGATACCGGCAGCACGGCGATCGTCGATGATGCCCAGCTGCGCCAGCGCAACGGCGGCACCGTGCAGGCTATCGGGGCTCGGATCCTCATGCACGCGATAGCAGGCCTCGATATCACGGTCTGCCAGCCACTCTGCAACGCACTCGTTGGCGAGTAGCATGGCTTCCTCGATAAGCGACGTGGCACACGAACGCTCGCGCGCCACAATCTGCACGGGTACTCCGTCCTCATCCAATAGAGCGCGAATCTCGGCCGTGTCAAAATCGACTGAGCCGCGGGCGCGACGAATACGACGGCGAAGTTTGGCGAGTTCGTTGGCGGCGACAAGAAAATCGCCGAGGTCGACGTTGTAGCCGCGGGCGGCCTCCTCGCACGCAAGACCGCGCTCAAGCGCTTCCTCGCGCGAGACCTCAGCAGCCGCAACATCCTCAGCGGCGCCTTCCAGCACCGAATACTCAACCGCGCCGGCACGCACCAGCAGCGCCTCGGCGCCGTCATAGTCCATACGCACACGCGAGCGAATCACGCTGGGGTACGGATCGTAATGCCGCACGCGACCCTGCGCATCGAGCTCAATGTCAACGGTAAACGCAAGACGGTCCTCGTCAGGGCGAAGCGAGCACAGGTCACAGGACAGGCGTTCGGGCAGCATGGGAAGCACGCGATCGGCCAGATACACCGATGTCGTGCGATGGCGAGCCTCAAGATCGATATGTCCGTCCCAAGCCACATAGTGAGAAACGTCAGCGATATGCACACCCAGTCTGTAGCCACCCTCGGGCGTGCGCTCAAGCGAAATGGCATCGTCAAAGTCGCGCGCGTCGACCGGGTCGATCGTGATGACAAAACGGTCGCGCAGATCGCGGCGGAGCGGGTCCTTAAGCGCCGCGGACACATCGAGCGAAAGCCCCTCGGCCTCGTCCAGCGCGGCCTCGGGATAGCTATCGGTATAGCCGTAACGCGCCATCACATATTGAACGCCCAAATCGGGCGCGTCATCTCCGCCAATGCGGCGTTCGATCGTCACGGTGCCCGATTCCAGGCGCGTCGGGTAGGTCAAAATGCGCGCGACAACGGCATCACCCGGGTGGACGCCCAGACGATTCGCCGAGGCATCCTCGGGCAGAATGAAGAAGTCGGCCTTCAGGCGCGAATCGAGCGGCTCGATCACACCGAGCGGTCCAGCGGTCTGGTACGTACCCACCACGCTTATGGCTGCGCGCTCAACCACGCCTTCGATCACGGCGCGCCGCTCACCGTGCGGGCTGTTCTTAATGCTCACGGCAACGGTATCGCCATCCATGATCTCGCGCTTACCGCGGCCCATGACCTTGTAGTCGCCGCTCTCGGTTATGACATAGGCGCCATGCTCATGGAGCTGCACGCGCCCGGTCAGGCTCGGACGGCGTTCGCTGCGCACCGGCCCGCGCTTATTGCGAGCTCCACGCTTATGCTTGTTATTGCGCCCCATGGCGCCTCCTTGCTATCGATGACGAACTCCAAAGAGTCTACCCAAATGATTCGCTTTCCTGCCGTTCCCTTGGGATCAAAAAACGGGCCGCCCCATAAGAGACGACCCGTTGGAAGGGATGAATTCCAGGCATGCCTACACGCGCAGGTAGCGGCGCATGGCTATGGCAGAACCAAAGAGACCGATAATCACACCGACCAGAATCAGCGCAGCATAGGTCACCAGGTAGTACTGCATCGGCAGGGCAAACGACATCCAGCCGATGCTCTCCTGCAAACGCGGAATCATCAGATTGCGCAGCAGCTCCAGAACGCCGATGGAAAGCAGCGAGCCCAAAATGGCCTGCAGTACGCCCTCGGTGATAAACGGGCCGCGAATGAAGCCGTTGCTGGCGCCGACCAGACGCATAATCGCAATCTCACGACGACGCGCCGTGATGGACAGGCGAATCGTGTTGTTGATGAAGATGAATGCGATAAAGGTCAGAAGGCCAACGAGCACCACGGCGGCGATGCGGATGTAGTTGGTCACCTGGAACAGGCGGCTCACTTCCTCCTGGCCGTACAGCACGCTCGCGTTGACGTCGCCGTCATCCGCGATCTTCTGGAAGTCGGCGTTCTTCTTGAGCTTCTCTGCCGTGCTCTCGACCTTGGACGGATCGTCCATCTCAATTGCAAACGAAGCCGGCAGCGGGTTCTGGCCATCGAGCGCGCTCATGGTGGCGTCGGCGTTGCCCGACATCTTGCTCGTATACTCGGCCAGCGCGTCGTCCTTGTCCTTATAGGTCACGGACTTGACGTTATTCCACGTCTTAAGCTCGGCCTCAAAAGCCTGAACATCGGCCTGATCGGCGTCATCGCTAATGAACGCGTTGATGACAACCTGATCCTCGACGGTGCCGATCACGGAGTTCAGCATCGCGGAGCCCATGATGAACAGGCCGATGATAAACAGCGAAAGGAAGATCGTGATGACGGCGCCGAGCGAGGTAGTCCAGTTACGGAAGAAGTGACTGATTGCCTCTTTGAAGGAGTAGCCCACGTTAGTTGGTGCCATAGTTGCCGTAACCTCCCCTCTCCTGGTCGCGGATAACGTGGCCGCCCTCGAGGGCGATCACGCGACGGTGCATGCTATCGACCATCTCGCGGTCGTGCGTGGCGACGATCACGGTGGTGCCGGTGCGGTTAATGCGCTCGAGCAGCTTCATGATGCCCAGCGAAATCGCCGGGTCGAGGTTGCCCGTGGGCTCGTCACAGATCAAAAGCGGCGGGCGGTTGACCATGGCGCGGGCAACGGCGACGCGCTGCTGCTCGCCACCGGAAAGCTGGTCGGGCAGCGAGTCCATCTGATCGGCCAGACCGACCAGACGCAGCACCTCGGGCACCTGGCTGCGAATGACGCCCTTGGGCTTGCCGATGCACTGCAGGGCAAACGCCACGTTTTCGTAGGCGGTCTTTTGCGGCAGAAGCTTAAAGTCCTGGAACACGGCGCCAATCTGGCGGCGCAGGAACGGAACCTTGCGGTTCTTGATCTTCATGAGGTCCTGACCGGCAACCAAGATGCGGCCGCTCGTCGGCTTGACGTCGCGGTTGAGCGTCGACAGCAGCGTGGTCTTACCCGAGCCGGAATGACCGACCAGGAAGACGAACTCGCCCGGATAGATCTCGATATTGATGTCGTCGAGTGCAGGCTTGTTGGGCTGTGCCGGATAGATCTTGGTGACATGCTCCATAAGGATGACGGGCTCGACACCGGCCTGCTTGGCCATCTTCTTGCGGCTGGCTTGCGGATCGATGGGCGCAAACACCGACGTAAAATCGGGGTTGTTGAGCGCGTTATCGAGGCTTGCGACCTCGGCGGCCTGATCGCTCTCGACCACCGGGGCAGCAGGCTGCGTGGGATCGGGAATAGCGGCAAAGAGACCGGACTGCGCAGGCTGAGGAACCGGCGTCGCAGGGGCCATGGGGTCGGGAATGCCGGCCATGGTAGGCTGCGGCGTGGCGGCGCCAGCCTGAGGCTGCTCCACGCGAGCGGTCACGGCCTGAACGGGCTCAAAACCCGCCGTGCCGGAAAGCGCGACATCGCTGGTGGGATTGTAGGCAAAGGGATCGGATGCCGGCTGTGCCTGATCTGCCGGCTGAGTGGGGGCCTGAGCAACAGGCTGGCCCTCTGAATCCGGAGTGGCGAAACGACTGCCCTGGACGCCTGTCTGCGTCTTGGGGGCATCATCGCCCGCACCGGAGGTACGGAAGTGGTTACCCACTGGTGCTCCTTATCGTCGTGCGTTTAAACTACATGAGCGCTTTGTATTTTAGCAGCATTAGCTTTACTGCACATAAGAAGCATGGCGGGGTTTGGTCCCACCGGCCGCGCACAGGGTTACCTCCCAAATCGTCCTCGGACATGTCGGCGCCCCCGCTGCGCGCTTCGCGCTGCGGGGGCGCCTCCGTCCTGCGGAAAGATTTGGGAGGTAACCCTGTGCGCGGCCTGCGGCTACTATGGGGTCGCCGCGTGATCTTGGGGTGCTGCACATACAAAGTTGGGAGGGCTGAATTGCACGTTGCCGTACTGGGCCCTTTTCCCGAAGAAGGCCTTGCTTGATGCGGCACTGATTTTGCTGAAATATAAAAACAGGGGCGTCCTCTTTTTGAGGGCGTCCCTGTCTACGTCTATTTGCTATTGGCTTGTGGCCGATTTGAGCGGTGGTTGCTCTATGCCAAGAACTCCTTGGTGGTCGCCACGATGTTGGCGGCGTCCAGGCCGTACTTGTGCAGGAGCTCGGCACCCGGGCCGGACTCGCCGAAGGTGTCGTTGACGCCAATCTTCTTGAGCGGCGTCGGGCACTGCTCGCACAGAACATCGGCAACGGCGCTGCCCAGGCCACCGATCACGGAGTGCTCCTCGACGGTCACGACGTGGCCGGTCTTGGTGGCGCTCTTGACGATCAGGTCGGCATCGATGGGCTTGATGGTGTGCATGTTGATGACCTCGGCATCGATGCCCTCGGCAGCAAGCTGCTCAGCGGCCTCGAGAGCCTCGCCGACCATCAGGCCGCAAGCGATGATGGTGACGTCGGCGCCCTCGCGCATGACGATGCCCTTGCCCACCTCGAACTTGTAGGTCTCGGGGTCGTTGATGACCGGCGAGGCCAGACGGGCAAAGCGCATGTACACGGGGCCGTCGCACTCGTAGGCGGCGCGCGTCACGGCGCGGGCCTCCACGTCGTCGGCGGGAACAATCACGGTCATGCCGGGGATAACGCGCATGAGGGCGATATCCTCGCAGCACTGGTGCGTGGCGCCATCCTCGCCCACCGAGATACCGGCGTGCGTGGCACCGATCTTGACGTTAAGGTGCGGGTAGCCGATGGAGTTACGAACCTGCTCAAAGGCGCGACCGGCAGCGAACATGGCAAAGGTACTCGCGAAGGCAACACGACCGGTGGTCGCGATACCGGCGGCGACGCCCATCAGGTTGCTCTCGGCAATGCCCACATCGAAGAAGCGGTCGGGGCAGGCCGCCTTGAACTTACCGGTCTGCGTGGCGGCGGCCAGATCGGCGTCGAGGACCACAAAGTCATCGTGCTCGTTGGCGAGCTCGACGAGGGCCTCGCCGTAGCTTACGCGCGTGGCGATTTTCTTGACGTCTGCCATCCTAGAGCTCCTCTCCGGCGGCCGTGAGCTCTGCCATGGCCTGCTCAAACTGTTCATCATTGGGGGCCTTGCCGTGCCAACCAACCTGGTTCTCCATAAAGGACACGCCCTTGCCCTTCAGGGTCTCGGCGATAATGGCGGTCGGCTGGCCCTTGGTAGCGCGAGCCTCGGCAAAGGCGGCGCGGATCTGATCGAAATCGTTGCCGTCGGCAAGCTCCACCACGTGGAACTTAAAGGCGCGGAACTTGTCGGCGAGCGGCATGGGGTCGTTGACCTCCTCGACGGGACCGTCGATCTGCAGGCCGTTGTGGTCGACGATCACACAGAGGTTGTCGAGCTGCTGGTTGCCGGCAAACATGGCGGCCTCCCAAACCTGGCCCTCCTCGCTCTCGCCATCGCCCAGCAGGGCGTACGTGCGATAAGTATCGCCCCAGTGCTTGGCGGCAACGGCCATGCCCACGGCGGCGGAGATGCCCTGGCCGAGCGAACCGGTGGACATGTCAACGCCCGGAGTGTCGTTCATGTTGGGATGGCCCTGCAGGTGGCTGCCGATGTGGCGCAGCGTCTCAAGATCCTCCTTGGGGAAGAACCCACGCTCGGCGAGCACGGCGTACAGACCAGGCGCGCAGTGACCCTTGGAAAGCACGAAGCGATCGCGGTCGGCCTTGCGGGGATCGGCCGGGTCGACGTTCATTTCCTCAAAGTACAGATAGGTCATGATGTCGGCAGCGCCGAGCGAACCGCCCGGATGGCCGGACTTGGCAGCGTGCACGCCGGTGACGATGCCCTTCCTTACCTCGTTGGCAACCTTTTTGAGCTCTTCGTCGCTCATTGTGCCTTCCTTTCATCCTCATTAGACAAAATGCGCACGGCACCGAAGGTAATCCCAACACAGCCGCAATGCACGTACGTCATTCATTATGCTGGAAACTGATGGCTTTACCAGAGTTTTTATCATTATTTGAACAATTTAGCAGGCAGAACCGCTGATGAAACGGTTTATCAATGTGAACGTCTTTTGGATGGGACGCGGTCGGCCCTACGCGCTAATGTCCTTGAATCCCTCGCCGAAAGCTTCCGTAACGTCGGCGACCGTCACAATGGCGTGAGGATCGCGCTCGCGCACGATCGTCTTGAGGGTATTGAGCTCTCGACGGTTCACGATGACCATGATCACCGGCTTCTCGGCACCCGAATACATGCCAGTCGCCTTAAACTTGGTACAACCACGACCCAGGCCATACATGATATCGGCAGCGATATCAGGGAACTTGTCCGAGATGATGAGTACCATACGGCGTTTGTTGCCACCATCGACCACGGCATCGATCACGTAGCCGCTAATGACCATCGAAAGGCCTGCATATAGTGCATTTTCGATTGAAAAGACCGGAGCCGACAGCGCGCATACGGCAACATCGATCGCCATGACGGTCGAGCCCACGGGCAGCGAGGTATTACGCGAGATGATTTGGCCAATCGTGTCCGAGCCGCCGGTGTTGGCGCCGGCGCGCAGCACCATGCCGTAACCGATGCCTGTAATAATGCCGCCCCACATGGCAGGGAGCATCAGGTCCGCATCCGCCAGAGGTGCTACAAACGGGGCGAACAGATCGGTAAAGAAGCCCAGCAGCACAAAGCCCGTCGCGGTCTGCACCACGTAGAACATGCCGCCCTCGCGCATAACGACCAGCAGCAGCAAGGCGTTCATCACGATCGTCTGAATACCAACGGGAAGCGATAGACCGCGCGATGCGCCGACCGCCTGGATAATGGTGGCAAGGCCCGTAACGCCACCGGCAGCAAGGCCGTTAGGAATCAAAAACAGGTCGGTCGCAATAGCGGCCAGAGCGCACCCCAACATAATCTGGGGCAGGTCGTGAAAGAAGTTCATCGAAAGAATGCGCTTAATGTCCAGACGATATGCCATGCTGCCTCCCTCAAAAAAGCGCACCCCATCGGATGCGCTTTGAACTTCTTCTTGTATTCGATTCTACCGATTCGCCGGACAAAAACCACCCCTGCGCAGGGTTTATTCCGAATACAAACCCGTCCAACCGTTGGGCTTAGCATCGGCTTGAAGCCGCCCGATGTTTTAGATCTCCGAGCCTTCTGCATCGGCGTTGCCGGTGGCCCAGCGATGATAGCCAATAACAAACGGGTCCAGGTCGCCATCGTCAAGAACTGCCTCGACGTTGCTGGTCTCAACGCCCGTGCGTAGGTCCTTAACCATCTGATACGGGTAGAGCACGTAGCTGCGGATCTGGTTGCCAAAACCAATCGTGGTTTTGGGTCCGCGAATCTCATCGAGCGCCTCGGCGCGCTTCTCGAGCTCAATCTCGTACAGGCGAGCCTTGAGGATCTGCATGCACGCGGCCTTGTTCTGGATCTGGCTGCGCTCGTTTTGGCAGGTAACCACAATGCCGCTGGGGAAATGCGTCACGCGCACGGCGGAGTCGGTGGTGTTAACGCCCTGACCGCCCGGGCCGCTCGCGTGGTACACGTCCACGCGGATGTCATCGGGACTGATTTCGATGTCGATATCATCGGGTAGCACGGGGATGACCTCGACGCCGGCAAACGTGGTCTGGCGGCGCTTCTTGTCGTCGGTGGGGCTAATGCGAACCAAGCGGTGGACGCCGGCCTCGGCGCGCAGCATGCCAAATGCGTCCTTGCCCTCGACGGTAAAGGTCGCGCGGTCGATGCCGATGACCTCGGCTGCGGGACAGTCGTTGATGGTGACCTTCCAGCCGCGACGCTGGCAGTACTTCATGTACATCTTAAAGAGCATGAAGGTCCAGTCCTGGGCCTCCAGACCACCCTGTCCGGGCTTGATGGTCACAATGGCATCGCCGTGATCGAACTCACCGGTAAACCAGCTCGAAAGCTCAAGCTCATCGATGACACGTGCCAGGCGCTCAGCCGTGGCTGTAGCCTCCTCACGAAGGGCGGCGGCGTCGGGGTCATCCCCCATCTCCTCGGCAAGCTCCAGCGCCGCGCGGGCGTCAGATAGCTCGCCGCGCGCGTTGTCCACGGCAGCGATATCTTCCTTGGTGCGCGCGATTTCCTCCATGGCGGCACGGGCGGCGTCGGCGTCATCCCAAAAGCCGGGGGCCACGCTTTTGGCCTCGAGCTCGGTCACGCGCGTGCGCTTTTCGTCCAAGTGGAGATACGACTCGACCTCACCGAGCCGGTCCGCAAACGCGTCCAGCTCGGCGGGCGTTACCTCTAAAGCCTCAGCCATTAACGATTCCTGCCGTGGCAGTACTTGAACTTCTTGCCGCTACCGCAGGGGCACGGGTCGTTGCGGCCCACGTTGACGTACGGATCGTCGCTCTCGGACTTGCGATAGGTGGTCACCTTGCCACCGTTGTTGACGGCAGCCGGACCACCCTGGACAGCCGTGCGGGCCTGCACCTGCGCCTGCTTGCGCAGCACCGAGTCGCCGTTGTCACCATCGACCTCGGCAGGACCGGAGAAGTGCGCACCCTCGAGCGCGGGCTCCTCCTTGTGCTCCACGACACGCGGGGCAGCCTTGATCTCGATGCGCAGAACCGTGCGCAGGTAATCCTCGTACATGGTGTCGACGAGTATCTGGAACGCGCCGTAGGCCTCGGTCTTGTACTCGACCAGCGGGTCGCGCTGGCCAAAGCCGCGCAGGCCGATGCCGGTCTTGAGGTAGTCCATCTCCTGCAGGTAGTTCATCCAGCGGGTATCGATGACGCGCAGCATGACCTGGGTGTTGAGCTCGCGCATCAGGTCCTCGCCCAAGCGCTCGGCTTTCATGTTGTAGCACTTCTCTACGTAAGCCAGGACATCGGCAGCTAGGGCCTCATAATCCTCGTCGGGGAACTTCGGCGTATCGATGTGGCCGGTGAGCTCCACAACCCACTTGCGCAGGCCCTCCAGGTCGCGCTCGCCATCGTGACTGTCCTTGGTGCAGAACTCCTGCACGCAGCGGTACACGGTATCGTGCATGACCTCGGTGATGTGGTCGGTCAGATCCTTGCCGTCCAGAATCTTATTGCGCTCGGCGTAGATGACCTGACGCTGCTTGTTCATGACGTCGTCGTACTCAAGGACGCTCTTGCGCATGGAGAAGTTGATGCTCTCGACCTTGTGCTGGGCGCTCTCGACGGCCTTGGAGATGATCTTGTGCTGGATGGGCATGTCGTCGCCCATGTCGGCCGTGACCATCATCTTGGAGACGCGGTCCATCTTGTCGCCGCCGAACAGGCGCATGAGGTCGTCCTCGAGCGACAGGTAGAACTGAGTCTCGCCCGGATCGCCCTGACGGCCGGAGCGGCCGCGCAGCTGGTTGTCGATACGACGGGACTCGTGGCGCTCGGTGCCGATAACGGTCAGGCCGCCGGCGGCAAGCACGCGCTCGCGCTCGGCCTTGCAGGTCTCCTTGGCCTCGGCGTTAAACTGCTCAAGCTGCTCGGGCGTCACGTCCTCCATGGTCAGGCCCTCGTACTCAAGGCGCTCGCGCACCAGCTCGTCGGGGTTGCCGCCCAACAGGATGTCGGTACCACGACCGGCCATGTTGGTAGCGATGGTCACGGCGCCGTAGCGTCCGGCCTGGGCAACGATATGAGCCTCGCGCTCATGGTGCTTGGCGTTGAGGACCTCGTGCGCGATGCCGCGCTTGGTAAGGGCGGCCGACAGCTTCTCGGAGCTCTCGATGGAGACGGTGCCCACCAGGACCGGCTGGCCCTTAGCGTGACGACGCTCAACGTCGTCGGCAACGGCGTTGTACTTAGCCTGAATGGTGCGGTAGACCAGGTCCTCGTGGTCCACGCGCTGCACGGGCTTGTTGGAGGGGATGACCTCGACGGGCAGCTTGTAGATCTCGCGGAACTCGGCGTCCTCGGTGAGTGCCGTACCGGTCATGCCGGAGAGCTTGTCATACAGGCGGAAGTAGTTCTGCAGGGTGATGGTCGCCAGCGTCTGGTTCTCCTCGCGCACGAGCACGCCCTCTTTGGCCTCGATGGCCTGGTGCAGGCCCTCCGAATAGCGGCGGCCTTCCATGATACGGCCGGTGAACTCATCGACAATCTTGACCTCGCCGTTGGTGACCACGTACTGCTTGTCGCGGTGGAACATGTACTGGGCCTTCAGTGCCTGCTGCAGGTGATTGACCAGCTGGCCGGAGAGATCGGCATAGATATCATCGATGCCCAGGCGGCGCTCGATTTTCTTAAGGCCACGCTCGGTGGCGGCAATGGTGTGCTTGGCCTCGTCCATGACATAGTCGCCCGTGGGCTCCACGTCCTCGGTGGCGGTGAGCATGTCGTGCGACACGTCCTCGCCGCGCTCAAGGCCACGCACGGCACGCGCGAAGTCCTTGTAGGTACTGGCGGACTTGGTGCCAGCGCCCGAGATGATCAGCGGGGTGCGAGCCTCATCGATCAGGATGGAGTCAACCTCGTCGACGATGGCGTAGTTGTGGCCGCGCTGCACGCGCTGCTCGGGACGGGTAACCATGTTGTCGCGCAGGTAATCAAAGCCGAACTCGGAGTTGGTGCCGTAGGTGACGTCGGCCTGGTAGGCCGGGCGCTTGAGCTCGAGCGGCATGTTGTTCTGGAGCAGACCGACGGTCATGCCCAGGTACTTATAGATGCGGCCCATCCACTCGGAGTCGCGCTTGGCAAGGTAATCATTGACAGTAACGACGTGCACGCCCTTGCCGGCAATAGCGTTGAGATAGCCAGCCAACGTGGAGACGAGGGTCTTACCTTCGCCGGTCTTCATCTCGGCGATGTGGCCCTCGTGCAGTGCCATGGCGCCAATGAGCTGCACGTCAAAGTGGCGCATACCCATGGTGCGCTTGGAAGCCTCACGCACGGTGGCAAAGGCCTCGGGGAGCATGTCGTCAAGCGACTCGCCGTTGGCGTAACGCTCGCGGAACTTATCGGTCTGGCCGCGGAGTTCCTCCTCGGTCATCTTCTCAAACTGGGGCTCAAGACCGTTGATCTGGTCGACGATCTTGTAGTAGCGCTTAAGGTCCTTATCGGATCCAAAGGACAGCAGCTTTGACATGAATCCCATGTGGTTTTCCTTTTTGGCCATCGCCCACGCCGTGCAGCTGCGGGCGAGTTAAACACAGATGATTGTACTTTAGCCAAACAAGGCGCGGCCTATACGGTCGACCTCGACCGCCACGTAATAACTATGACCAACCTGCCACAATGGGACAGGTTTATTTTGGCAAGTTTTATCTGAGCAAACGCCGTCTCTCTGCCATTTGGTGCCACGGGGACAGGTTAGCTTGCGCCAATAAAAAGAAAAGGGCCGCGCACCCAAATGGATGCACGGCCCTCATGCCATGAATGCGAGTGATTCCGCGGCGAGCTATTTACTCAGCAGCCTCGGTGGTCTCGGCCTCGGCAGCGGCCTCCTCGACGGGAGCCTCTGCGGGAGCCTCGGCGGCCTGCTTGGCAGCCTCCTCGGCAAACTTAGCGGCACGCTTAGCCTTCTCGGCAGCCTTAGCCTCAGCGGCGGCCTTGCGAGCGGCCTCGGCCTCAGCAGCCTTGGCGGCCTTGGCAGCCTTGGCCTCCTCGGCCTTCTTGAGCTGGGCGGCAGCGGCGCCACCGAACTTGTCGGCGAAGCGCTGGACGCGTCCACCGGTGTCGACGAACTTCTGCTGGCCGGTGTAGAACGGGTGGCACTCGTTGCAAAGCTCGACCTTCATCTCGGACACGGTAGCGTGCGTCTTGAAGGTGTTGCCGCAGGAGCACGTCACCGTGCACTCGACATACTGGGGATGGATACCCTGCTTCATGGTAGGACTCCTTATTGGTCAGGCGCTGGTTACCGATCAGCGCATAAGGCGTCTTGGTTTCCGACCAAGACAACAAACTTGGCTATGATACCACGGCGCCGCGTGTCCCACAAAAGGTTCACGGTCTTTTCGGAACGACACGAATCTGACCCATCGAAACACATCTCCACCGTTCCTTCAACTGGGAAAATGCCGTCCCCGGGGCCTGAGAAGGGCCCCGGGGACGTTCGACTGACTGCGGGAACGGCCTATCCGCTCAATGTGTTCGGCTGAGATCAGAAATCAACCAAACTGAACTAGGTTCAGTTGACATGGTTAAAAACGAGGGGCGACGCTTTTGCGTCACCCCTCGTCCCGGCCGGGTTGCTTTAGTTGTACACACGGTAGTTACACTTGAACTGGGTTATGTGTCCATAGCTGGAGCGGTACCAACCCGATGTATAGCTGATTACTTCTGGGCCTAGATATTCGTATCTCTTGTTGTAGCGAAGCTGACGGTAGGTCGTGTCGTACTCTGCTACGTAAAACGTGTCTCCAGAGAAGGCTTTGTACCGGTCCTTAACCGTCGAAGCCATGTACGCGGGTTCGACATCGCCTTTCTCCCCGTTGAGCGCATAGACGGGTGCCGCGATTCCGCATAAAGCCGTTGCCACGAGGATGGCGTAGACAGCCATGCGCGACGCATTGGACTTCAGCTGTTCAAATAGTTTCATGTCATTCACCTCCCTCGTATGTATCGAGGTATTCCTGCTTGAGCGTCTGCGAGGACGACTTGATCTTTTCCACGAGCGTGCCGGCCTCGATGAAGTAGAACGAGTTGGTGAGGTCTGCCAGGTCGTCGAGTAGATGGCTTGAAATGAGCACGCTGCGTCCCCGCGCCACCTCGCTGCGCATCGCGTCGCAGGAGGTTTTCCGCTTTCCCGGATCGAGGCCGTTCAGCGGTTCATCGAGGATGAGGTACGGGCAATCGGTCGCTATCGCCATGGCAAGCTTTACCTGCTGCTTCATTCCTGTCGAGAGTTTACGGGTCGGCTTGTCGAGATATGGGGAGATTCCGAGGGAGCTGCAGAGCGAGTCGATGTCGGTGGCCGATTTCCACGCCTCCCTAACGAAAGCAAGGTGCTCGATGGCCGATAGCGTGGGATAGAGATCCGCGCTGCCCGAAGAGCTCAGGTAGACGAGTTCTGCAAATTCGGCTGATCGACGCTGGCAGATTCCGTCTGCCGCCAGGCTTCCCGAGCGGATGCGGGTGGGAAATTGGCCCGACAGCGCTTCAAGAAGGGTGGTTTTCCCCGAGCCGTTGGGAGCAACGAGGCCCGCCGCCGTTCCCGGGCTCAGGAAAAGCGATCCGATTGAAAGTATCGTCGTGCTCCCGTATCCCACGCTCGCGTCCAGAAGCTCGAGCCCATGGTGCTTTTTCGCGGGTCCAGGCTGTTTGGGCGAACGTGCCGCAACGGCGCCGACCGCAAAAAAGACCGCGACGTATATCAGGGCCACGGCAAGCATCGATGCGCTGCCTGAACCGGAGCCAATGAATTCTGTCGGGAAGCATCCTACGTAACCCGTTGCCTCGATAGGCGAGAACACGGCCAGCGGCAGGAGATTGAGCGCGGCGTTATGCTCCAGCGCCGAATCGGACAGCAACGGGAATGCCGGGGCCGCGACAAGCAGCGCGGAGGTAAGGGGGCCCGCGAGGACGCGCCTCGTTGCGGTCGATATGACGGCGGAGCAAACGGCTATCAAGGTTCCGCCCGCAAGAAGCGCGATAAGCAGGGTCGTGAAGACGTTTCCCGCGGTCGTGGTGGTAAGCGCGCCGTCATGGAAGAAGGCGATCGGGTACCCAATTTGCCCGAAGCCGTTTAGGGCCAAGGCGTAAATGCCCCCGGGTGCAAGGCCGGCGAGGAGCATCGCGGTCCCCGCGGCGATTATCGAAAACACGATCTGGATAAGGCGCCGGAATTTGGGCACGGGCGCCTTCGCCGCCAGGGTCGCAGGCCTTGTGGCCCCGAGCAGGAGTATCGACGAGAGAAGGAAGGGAATGAAGGGAAGGAAAGACGGCGCCGTGGCAATGGCGTAAGGCAGGAAGGAAAGGAATGGCAGGTCGTTTGCGGAGGCCGGGATATCCGTGATGCCGGAGCTGCTCAGGGCACGGCAATATGCGAGCGCTGCGTCATTGGTCTCTCGGTCTCCCACGATGGATCCGGATTGGAAGCCTTCGCCCATGAGCGCGTAGTAGCTCTCGGCAGAATCGAGAAAGGCGGCGTCGGTTTGAGCGGCAAGGGCGGCGTTCGCGTATCTTGCAAGCTCCGCGTCGACTTGCTGCTCTGGAGATAGGCCTGTGCCGCTGGCCTGGGGTGCGCGCGTATTGAATGCGTCGACAAAGCCCTGCATGCCCTGCTTCATAAAGAAGGGCCCGTAGATGGGTGAATTGAACGCAATGGGGACGGAAAAGGCTGCAGCGAGAACGAGCGTACAAATCCATGCGGCCCTGTCTCTTAGGATCAGTTTGAGAAGAAGTCGACAGTACATTCAGAAGCACCTACGTTCCTCAAAGCATCATTAGATTAAATAATGACAGACCGGATGAAGATGCGTGCGACGGGGGCGAGGCGAATGGCTGAGCGGTATCGATACGCTGGTTCAACGGCATATCGACCACATAGATTATTAACTTGCATTTCTACCCGCCCTTTTCGTAGAGTCGCCGATACGTGCTTAGCGCACCCTCGGCGCGTCCGGCAGGCTTTGCGAAATGGGATCCAGGAGACTTCGGCGCAGCATCATCTTGCGGAATGCTTCTAATGAGCCTCCCATCCTTCAAAAACAGAATCTCATCGCACAGCCTATCGACCGAATCCAAGATGTGGGATGACATGATGATGCACGTACCAGAATCGGCCAGCTTCCTGAGAATCTCGGAATGCAAGTCCACCCTGCTGGGGTCGAGCGCGTTCATGGGCTCATCTAATAGAAGGTACCGCGCGCCCGTCGCATACGCAATCGCCAGGGTAAGCTGCTGCTTCATGCCCTGGCTCAGAGTGCGGATCCTCATCTTCGCGAACTCGCCTATCTGCGTTTGTTCCACTATCTCTTCGATATCGCGAGCATGCGGCCACATATCGCAAACCATCTTGAGGTGATCTTCCGCACGCAATCCGGGATACAGCAGCGTCCCCTCACCAGGTGCATAGAAGATCATAGAACGGACCTCTCTCGCACCCGTACCCTGCACCTCATCCAGAACGATGCTCCCGTCCACGCGAGGACCCGGCAAACCTGCCATCGCACGCAGCAACGTCGTCTTTCCATGCCCGTTCGGAGCGACGAGACCGTAGACCGTACCCGGGGCAAACTCAGCGTTCACCGAATCTACGAGCACCTTCTTTCCATAAGAGATCGTCAGCGTTTGAAGGTCAATCATCGAGATCATCCCCTTTCGATCTTTGGAACACTCAGGCGCACCATCAACGGAGATACGGCGCCCAAGACCACCAGCAGAGCGCCCGATGCGCCGACGACCTCTCCAAAAGGCATCGCGTTCGTCCCTCGCCCAAGGAACCCAATCGTCCCCACCTGGGAAGCGGGATCAAACGAGGCGAATGGAGCCAGCAGCGCGACGCCCATGCCCACGCTTTCAACATGAGCGCTCAACGAACCTAACACCAAGAGAACCGCGCAAACCATTCCGGTGACAACGGGGTTGCGGCTAATCGCTGCTGTCAACGCAGCGACGACGGAAATCACGCCGTATGCCATGACCAGCAACGGAATACTGCACAACACCGCCTCCCCCACCATGGACGTTGTCGAAGCTCCCGCCCGAATGAGAGCGACGGGATACTCCGATCCACCCGCACCGTTCTTAATCACGGACACAACGACAGCGGGAACCATCGACACCAAAAGCAGCACCAAGCCAAGCAGGAGAGCCAGCGCAACAGCCGTCAGAAAACGCACATGCGCTGTTGCGGGGATCTGGAGAACCAGAAGGGAACGACACTGCAGGTGGGTGCACGCGAGCGATGTGACAACCACGGGCAACAGCAAAAATAAGGAGGGAAGCGCTGCCTGGAGATACGAAAGGAGGATTAATGGGGGCATCTTCGTACTTAACTCGTAAACCTTGGGGTCCGGCAAGCTCGCGATCGACTCAAGCAGAAGGGCGCGCGCCTCCGCACGAGAAGGAGTCTCCGGCTCGATTCCGATCGATTGCAGGAGAGTCGCATCTGCCGCGCCCAGCTCACCTCGAGCGCGCTCGTACGTCGCAAGGCTTCGAAACCCCTCCGCAGGCATAGGCGCGTACACGAAACCCGAAAGAGCATCCCGCATGTCTTCCAGGGCCGCTTTGCCCTCGACGTCCATATTCGCAGCGTTCTGCTCTAGATACCGATCTATTGAACGGAGCTCCCCATCCCTATACCGAACAGCGGAAACGTTATCAGCGTCAGGAAACATCTCGACCAGAGCCGGGGCCAGCATCGTCGTCGACATTGCAATCGCGCATACGGCGAGGGTAGGAGAACGCAGGAGCAGTTTCCCCATCGTTCTTACGTATGCAACGGCGGAGGCACAAGCGCTCGAACGAGTTGCCGTTCTCGATGCAGTGAAGGAACCTCTCTCAAGACAAATCGGGGATATCGGGCACGCGCAGCCGCTCTTTCCAGCAACGCAAAGCAGGCTAATTGCCAGCACCTCGATCCCGATTGCGCATACGAGGGCAATCGCGCCACGCTCGAAGCAAAGTCCAGGCAGATTCACTATCTGCGTTGTCGGGTACGGGCTATAGGCGCCGACGGTCAACTCAGTGTTCGCATACGTAAGGGGATTCAACAGGGCGAACTCACGTAAAGCGATGGATCTTCCGTAATACCCGGGAACCATCGTCACCCCCATCAGGGCACATACGAACACGATTCCAAGCGTAGGGTTATTGGCAATCTTCACGGCAAGGTGAACGACAAGCGAGATGAACGCTGCCACCAAGAATTGCAAGATGGCCGTCTGCGCGAACACCAGCCAAGCCGGTTTGATAACCGGAGTCGCATATTGAATGTAGCCTATCGGATAGAACGGCGAGCCCGGGCCATTCTTCACAAGCGCGGCGATTATCCCTGGAAGATTGATGGCGAGGACGGCAAGCATTGCAAAAACACTCGCCCATACGCTCGATGCAACAAGTCTACCCAGCTCGCCCATCGGTGCCTGGATGATGAGCTTTTCACGTTTGTTAAGACGCGCGGCAAGGAACGAGACGGCAACGGCCGTTGCGACCCATAGCAAGTACTCCTTCGATCCGTCATAATAGGTGTACTCTCCATCCGATATCTGCAGAAACGGAAGTAGGGGAGAGAGCGGTGCCAAGATAAGACGTCCCGCGGCAAGAGGGTACAGAAGCGCGGGCATGCTTGATGAAGAGGTATAGACACCGTCCTCCCCCGCATTCACAAGCGCATCCGCATAGGATGCTGACAATTCCTGCTCAACACGGGTTATTCCCGACTCGAGGTATTCGACCCGTCCGTCGATGCCAGCCGCGCTCCTGAAGACGGGCAGAGCACAAAGAACCATCAACGCAACAACGACAACACAGAGCGACCTGGAGGAGAGAAGCGACCTAAAGATCGCCTTCGAGATTTTGAGCATATTCATCGCCAACCTTAACCTCATCCAGTCGGAACAGAGGGGCCGAACAAAATGCTCGGCCCTTCCTCGCATCTAGTAGGTGCTATAGACAAATTGCCATTTATCAGTTGTGCCAAGAACACCACAGGAGCACATTGCAGCGAGGCGGGATTCCCTATGATGCGCGGATCGGCGATAGCCATTTCGGTAGGAGATCGTCTTGTAAGAGATGTTGAACATCGAGATGCTGTGCCCGCTTACGCCGCGAGGACAGCTGTAGCTCCAGTAGGTATCGACGACGTCGTCCGTATACCCGAGGGGCTCAACGAGGGCACACTGGCTGCTCTCCTGGGAAGGAGGCATCGGGGTATCCGCAAAAGCGGGGGCTCCCGGCAGCAACAGACAAAGAGCGAGGCCGAGGAAAACCAAGAGCTTACACGACTTAACAGTACTGAACATAATCCTCTCCAATCTAGAGGGGTTTCGGTTGCAGCACGCTGTGATTACTTGCCGGCAAAGTCAATTTAACATAAACTGTTAAAAAGTAACCTGAGTTTTTTAAATTCTTCGGAGGTTATTATGAGTTCCGACAATCGCACTCCCCGGCTTCATTCCTTCCGCATCGCATGTGCGATAGCCTCTGCGAACCTTTGCGCCACCGCCATCGCACAAGTGGCGTTCTCCTTAAAGCCAGCAATCGAAGTGCTCGACAACCCTGTAATTGCAGACTCCCCCGCGTATCCAGCCCTTGCGATCTCGACATTGGTCCCTGCCGTCATCGGTATCGCTACGACCATCCTCAGCGCCGTTCTCGTGTGGACGATCAAGAGCGGAGACCCCTTCAAGAAAGGGTCTGCGACATGCTTGAAGGTGCTCGGCATTCTCTTCGTTGTTCAAGCTGCCACCAGCCTCTACGCCGGCTCACTCAAAACCTCCGTTTCGATGTTTGGCGACGAGGGGGCCGTCGGCGCCCAAGAGATCGCTTCATCATTCGATTGGACCTCTCTGGTTCTCGGCATCGTCCTGTTCATGCTTTCCCAGCTCTTCTTGTACGCCCGAGAGCTGTACCTCGACTCCGACGAGATTGCGTAAGGAAACGCCATGCCCGTAATTGTTCGCCTCGACAAGATCATGGCCGAGCGAAAGATTTCCTCGAACGAACTTGCCGAAAGGATTGGAACCACGCCCGTGAACCTGTCCCGTATTAAAAAAGGGCATATTCGCGGCATTCGCTTCAACACACTCGAGCAGCTATGCCTCGCCCTTCGTTGCCAACCCGGAGACCTTCTCGAAGTCATGAGCGAAGAGGATGCCCGAAAGGAGTTCGGACTCGATTGGTCCGCCGAGGATTAGAGGGCGGTCGTACTCGCCCTGCACACGGGGATGCGAATCGGCGAGGTCTGCGGCCTTCGGTGGTGCGATGTGGATTTCGAGACGGGCCTGATCTCGATCAGACACTCGGTGGCGTACGCGAAGGGAATGGGTTCGTTCATCAAGGACACCAAGACCCATGACGCCAGGGGTATCTCCATCGACCCGGTCGGCCTACTCCCCTTCCTGAAGGAGACCCACGAGATCGACTGCGGAAAGCTGCGCTTGCGCGGCCTTACCGGGGCGGTCGAGATCGGGGACTGCTACATCCTGTCGGAGCCGGGCGCGACCTTCGCGACGACAAGCTATATCCGCAGGGCGTTCAAGACGTTCTCGGAGACCAACGGCCTCATGGGCACCAACGACGAGCTGATCACGTTCCACGGCCTTCGCCACACGTTCGCAACGCAGTGGATCCGCCACGGCGGCGATATCAAGGCACTCCAATCGATCCTCGGCCACAAGGACGCCATGGCGACGCTCAACGTCTATGCCGACATCGAGCCCATCTCCAAAATCCATAACATGCTGCGCGCCACGCCGTGCCTTTGGCGCGGGCACCTCGGGCCGAGGGTCGATCCGGGTCCCATGTTCCAACAGAGGATCCAGGAGTCCATCGAGACGCTCCAGGCGTTCGGCTACGGCATCACCGAGCCGGACGACCGAAATATCGCCATACGCGACGTGAAGACGAACAGTTGGCTCTAGCTCACCGAGTACGCGGCAGTGCTGGGCCCATCCCAACTGAGGTCACGGTGGTCCGATAGGAGCGCCGCCCGCGGCATGCGCCGCGGAGCGGTATCCCCTACCGAAGGGCGGGGATGCCCTCCGCTTCCAGTTCGGAATCAGCCGTCGGAGGCGTTCGGCTGACTGCGGGAACGGCCTGTCCGCTCAATGTGTTCGGCTGAGATCGGAAATCAACCCAACACGAGCCGGACACGCGCCAGACGGCTCTTCCCCGTACGGCCTTCCCCCTTACGCTCATGTTGCAGGCATGTAACGCCGCAGCGAGCGCGCCTTTTTTGCGCCAGACAGGTACAATGATGAACACTGTACCGTAGCGGAGCGCCCCGCGCGCGCCGCAATCACGCGAAAGGGTTTCCCATGGCCGAGATCTCGTCCTCCCGTATCGTCATCACCGTCCTTGGCAAGAACCGCCCCGGCATCGTCGCCGGCGTCACCCGTGTCCTAGGCGAGGCCAACGTCGACATCCGCGACATCACGCAGTCCATTATCGAGGACATCTTCACCATGACCATGCTGGCCGATACCGCCGAGTCCAAGCTCGACTTCGCCGAGCTGCAGAAGGCGCTGGCCGAGGCCGGCGAGCTTTCGGGCGTCAACGTGTCCATCCAGCGCGAGGACGTCTTCAACTTTATGTACCGCCTGTAGCGAGCAAGCCGCTGGGGATAGCCTGACGCGCGCATGCCCATGCAAGTCACCCCGATGCGGCCCGGAGAGGAGCGCGCATGGCCTACGACGCCAAGAAAATCTATTACCGCTTCGACGACCACCTGAGCCGCCTGGTCTTGGATTACGAAGCAAGCCGCCAGATTTCGCCCGAAAGCGAAAATCTCTACTATGGCCTGCCGACTGACCCTTATGACGAGGGCCTATTTGTTGAGCACAATGTCAAGCGCGGCCTGCGCAATGCCGACGGCTCGGGCGTGGTCGCGGGCCTCACTCGCATCTCGGATGTGCACGGCTACAACAAGGTCGACGGAAAGGTCGTGCCCGATCAGGGCAAGCTCACGCTTCGCGGCTACAGCATCGAGGATCTGGTCAACAATGCCCAGGCCGAGAATCGCTACGGCTACGAGGAAGTCGCCTATCTGCTTATCACGGGTTCGCTGCCCAACAAGGAAGAGCTCGACGGCTTTTGCGAGCGCCTGGGCGCCTTTAGACATCTGAGCGACGAATACGTCAAAGAGTTCCCTATGACCACGGTGTCGTCGAGCATCATGAACGTGCTCCAGCGCGCCGTGCTGCTGCTCTACGCCTTCGATGCCGAACCAGACGTGATCACGCCCGAGCACGAAATCGACGTCGCCATTTCCATGCTCGCACGTCTCCCGCGCATCGCCGCCTTCGCACACATGGCCTCGATCGCCAAGCTTCGCGGCTCCGAGGTTCACGTGCCGCACCCCACACCCGGCCTCTCCACCGCCGAGACCATCCTGCAGGTGTTGCGTGGCGGCATGGCATTCACCCGCGACGAAGCCATGCTGCTCGACGTGATGCTCATGCTGCATGCCGAGCACGGCGGCGGCAACAACTCCACGTTCGCCTGCCGTGTGCTGTCCTCCTCGGCCACCGACCCGTATTCCGCCTACGCCGCGGCCATCGGCTCGCTCAAGGGCCCGCGCCACGGCGGCGCCAACGCCAAGGTCGTGTCCATGCACGAGGACATCCGTGCGCATGTCTCCAATTGGGAGGACGAGGACGAGGTCGCGGCCTACCTGGGCAAGATTCTCGACAAGCAGGCCTTCGACGGCACGGGTCTCATCTACGGTATGGGCCACGCCGTCTACACGCTGAGCGACCCACGCGCCGAGGTGTGCCGCCGTTACGCGCGCTCGCTGGCAGCCAAGAAGAACTTGGGCGAAGAGTTCGCACTCATCGAGCGCATCGAGCGCCTGGCACCCCAGGTCATGCGCGACCACGGCATGACCAAGCCCATCTGCGCCAACATCGACCTGTACACGGGCTTTATCTACAAGATGCTCGGCGTGCCCGAGACGCTCTTTACGCCGCTATTCGCCGTCGCCCGCATGGCCGGCTGGTCGGCACACCGCATGGAAGAGCTCTTCTGCGCGCACCGTATCATCCGCCCCGCCTATCGTCCGGTGATCGAGCCGCTGGAGTATAAGCCGCTCGCCGACCGCTAGGACGCGGACCGTTATAGAACTCGAGCGTGGCCAGGGTATCACCGCCCTCGGCCACGCTTTTTATGCCAGCAGAAAGGGCTGCATCGAATGATTGTTTTTTCCGATATGGATGGAACGCTGTTGACGAGTGACAAGCAGATGAGCGACGCCACCTGGGCGATGCTCGACGAGCTCGCACGTCGCGGCATTGAGTTTGTACCGTGCACGGGACGTCCGCTGTCGGGCATCTTTGAGCCCATCCTCGCCCATCCCGCCGTGCACTATGCCGTCTGTGCCAATGGCGCCAGCGTCTGGCAGCTCGACGACGGTGTGCCCACCGATGTCTCGCGCGCCACGCGCATCTTGAGCCGTCCGCTCGATTGCGGCATCGCCCATCGCATCCATCGCATCGCCGCCGGCCACGATGTGACTTTCGATATCTTCGCGGATGGGCAGTGCTTCCTCCCCCGCCCGCTCTACACGCGCCTGGATGAGTTCTGCGGCGGCGACCCCCACATCGCGGCTTCACTCAAGCGCACACGAACACCGATCGACATGGATATCGACAGCAAGATCGACGAGGTCGAGACGCTCGAACGCATCGCCATGTACTGGCACGACCCGGCCGATCGCGACGCCATCGCGGCAGAGCTCGACACGCTCGGAGGCATTGAGGTCACGCGTTCGTACGCCATGAATATCGAGGTCATGGGCGAGGGCGCCACCAAGGGAACGGCCCTCACGTGGCTATGCGAGCACCTGGGCGAGCGCCTCGCCGACGCCTGGGCGTTCGGCGACAACATCAACGACATCCCCATGCTGCAGGCAGCGGGCCACGGCATGGCCATGATCAACGGCGAACCCGAAGACCGCGAGGCCGCCGACGCCATCACCGAATACGACAACGACCACGACGGCGTCGCCCGCACCATCATGGCCGCCCTCGCCTAGCAGCAGCAACCCGGTAGTCATTGGGGACGTTCTTAAATGGCTAGTCGCTGGCGGCACTCATTTAAGTCTGTCCCCAATGAGTGGTTTCACTCACTTAAGTCTGTCCCCAACTGCCGGCGCATAAGGAATGTCCCCAACTACCGGTCTAGCAGAGACTCTCCAGCACGCGACGGAGCTCCTGCTGAACGGCGTGGTCGCGGTTGCACCCCACCACGCGATCGGCGACTGCCTTGAGCGCGGGGCGCGCGTTTTCCATCGCGCAGCCCGTGCCGACAAAGCGAATGATCTCGTAGTCGTTCATCGAGTCGCCAAACGCCATGACCTCGTCGCGTTCGACGCCATAGTGCTCCATGAGCTGCGCGATGCCCGAGGCCTTCGACACACCGGGCTGCATGGCATCAATCCACGCGTTGCCCGAAGGCGCAAAAGAGAACAGGTCTCCCAGCTCGCGCTGCAACACGTAGGCGTTGTCCATCACGTTGCCGTCATCGCAGATAATCGATGCCTTGATGATATTCACATGCGGATCGGGCAGTCCCCAAATGCGTTCGGCGTTGGGCAGATCTTTGTCAATCTCGCGGACAAATTTGTCCTCGTCGTCGAGCAAAAAGGACTTGGTGCGATCAAAGAGCGCCAGATGCATGTTAGGAAACATCTTGACCGTGCGCGCGAGCTTGCGGACGGCGAGATGAGAATATACCTCGCGATCGACCTCGACCCCTTCTGCATAGACCTGCGCACCATTCGCCGCGACAAAGTCCATTTTGTCGACCACGGGCGCAAAGAACTCGCATAGGCGGTCGTAACGGCGGCCCGAGGACGCAGCAAAGTACACGCCGCGCTCGCGCAGGGCCTCAATCAGCTCATATGTCTCGGGCGGTACCTGGCTATTCTCATCAAGCAACGTGCCGTCCATATCGGATGCAATCAGTTTAAACATAGAAAAGCTCCCTTCGGGCTTGTTGGAATCGAACGTGTATCCAATTCCAACGTACCCAAAGGGAGCTCAGGTAAGACTCCGCGGGCGCAAACGTTACAAGGACCTGGCAAATAGCTCACGCGCGCCGGATGTCCCACAGCCGCAGCGTCAGGCGACACGCCAAAGAGTGTCGCAGGCGACTAGCCGTTTAAGAACGTCCCCGATGACTAGTCGGCGTAGGTGAAGGTCGTGACGTCGAACATGCCCTCGGGGCGGATGCGGAGCGTCGGGATCACCGGCAGGGGCAGGAAGATGATGCCCATGATGGGGTCGAGCGGCGGCTCAATACCCATAGCGCGCGCCTTGACCATAAAGTCGTCGTGCTGCGCGGCGACATCCTCGGCCGTGCCTTCGCTCATCAGACCGCCGAGCGCCAGCGGAATGCGCGCCACGACCTCGCCGTTGCGCACCAGCACGTGACCACCCTGGCCCACAGCCTCAACAGCCGCCATCATATCGGCAGCGTTATCACCCACGACGCACACGTTGTGCGAGTCGTGGCCGATTGTGGAGGCAATGGCGCCACCGGTGATGGTGAAGCCACGCACCCAGCCGCGACCGATATGCTTGCCGACCAGGCCCAGGCCAGCGGGGCCATCGCCGTCGGCGCCCTCGGCCTGCAACGACACGCCGCGGCCATGGCGCTCAATCAGCATAATGCGACGCAGGCCCTCGGCGCTCTCGGGGCGAACCATACCCGTGATGGCCTTACCCGGCACCACGTCGATCACGGCCTCGCCCGGCTTAAAGGCATAGTCGAATACGTCGAGCGAAAGCTTCGGCAGCTTAACGGAGGCGCGCAGCTCGTCGGCAAGGGCTGCGACCTCGGCCATCTCGGGTGCAATCTCGCCCACAAAGGTGCCGTCCTGCGCCACCAGAGCACCGGCGGCGTATACGCGATGCGGAGCCGTGGCAAACGTCAGGTCATTGAGCACCAGCAGGTCGGCACGCTTGCCCGGGGCGATGGCGCCACGCAGTTCGTGCGGGTCGCGGCAGCCGTGATCCAGGCCAAACGCCTCAGCCGTGGAAAGGGACGCCATGGAGATGGCGACCACCGGGTCGATGCCGGCCTCGATAGCCACGCGGCAGGCGTTGTCGATCATACCGGTCGAAAGCGCGTCGGAGGGAGCACGGTCGTCGGTCGCAAAGCAGCAGCGGCGGGCACGGGCAGGATTTTCCAGCAGCATCGGAGACAGGTTGGCCAGGTCATGGCTGCACGTGCCTTCGCGCAGCATCACATACATGCCGCGGGACAGCTTGTCGAGTGCCTCCTCGGGAATCGTCGACTCATGGTCGGCGATAATACCTGCTGCGGCATAGGCGTTGAGGTCCTTGCCGGCAACGAGCGGCGCGTGACCGTCAACCTGCTTGGACGGCGTCTGGTTGGCAGCGTCAATGCGAGCACAGGTCTCGGGATCGGCCATAAAGACGCCCGGCAGATTCATCATCTCGCCCAGGCCGAAGACATCGCCCGGATGCTCGGCAAAAAACGCCTGCATATCAGCAGCGGTGATGACGGCACCGGCCTGCTCGTCGGGCAGCGCGGGCACGCACGAGGGCATCATGTACTTGATGGAAATAGGAGCGCGACGACCGTCCTCGATCATAAAGCGCAGGCCGTCCAGGCCGGAAACATTAGCGATCTCGTGGCTGTCGGCAATAGCGGTGGTGGTACCGCGCGTCGCCGCCATGCGCGCATACTCGGCAGGGCGGATGTTCGAAGACTCGATATGCAAGTGTCCGTCAATAAAACCGGGGGCAAGATAGCGGCCCTGGCAATCGATGACCTCGGCAGCCTCATACGTACCGGCGGCATCGTCGCGACCGTCGTAGAGCACACCGACGATCACGCCATCCTTGACGGCAACGCTACCGGGCGCCACGCGCTGGCCGTACACATCGACAATCTGTGCGTTGGCAAACAGCGTGTCAACGGGCACACGACCCTCGGCGGCCTCGATCACAGATCTCATGACCTCAACGGACATACATACTCCTTTAACCGTAGAAAAAAGCTGCGGAGCGGACAGGCCTTCACCGCAGCAAACCAATAGCCATTGTATGCCCAAAAGGAGGCCGCCGATAACACCCCTTCCGCTTAACGGCACTGCCAAATGATCCCTTGGGGACGGAGGAAAACGGATCACCGGGCCAAACCGACCCCCTCGGTGATCCGTTTTCCTCCGTCCCCAAGGGATCATCTAAAAAGGCCGCAGTCGGGAATCCCGGCTGCGGCCTTGTTGCACCTGTAAGGTCAACTTGCCCGTTAGACCAACTTGAAGCCCTTGCGCTTGCCTACGGAGAGGGTATCGCCCAGCTTGAGGGCACTGGGGTCGATGTTGTAGCTCTTGGGAGCCACGGCCTTGCCGTTGATCTTGACGCCGCCGCCGTCGATGTCGCGACGGGCCTGGCCGGCGCTGGCCGAAAGGCCCAGGTCCTTGAGCAGGCCGGCGAGGTAGATCTGGCCCTCGTCGTTAACAGTCAGCTCAACATGCTTCTCGGGGAAGTCGGCGAGCTGGCCCTCCTTGAACACGCGGTCGAACTCGGCCTGGGCCTCGTCGCCGGCACCGGCGCCGTGGTAGGTGTCGCACAGGTCGCGACCCAGAGCGCGCTTGAGCTCATAGGGATCGGCAGAGCCGTCGGCCAGAGCAGCGTCGATCTTGTCGACCTCGGCCGGGGTGAGCGAGCTCGCCAGGCGGTAGTACTTGCCGATCATCTCGTCGGGGATGGACATGGTCTTGCCGAACATATCCTTGGGCGCGTCGGTCAGGCCGATGTAGTTACCGTAGGACTTGGACATCTTACGGACGCCATCGGTGCCCTCGAGCAGCGGCATGGTGAGCGCGATCTGCGGCTCCATGCCCATCTTCTCCATGAGCTCACGGCCGGCGAGCAGGTTGAAAAGCTGGTCGGTACCGCCCATCTCCACGTCAGCCTTAATCATGACCGAATCGTATGCCTGCATCACGGGATACAGGAACTCGTGCAGGGCGATCGGCGTCTGGGACTGGTAGCGCTTGGTAAAGTCATCGCGCTCAAGAATGCGGGCGACGGTGAACTTGGAGCACACCTGCAGCAGACCGGCCAGATCCATCGACAAGATCCAGTCGCCGTTGTGCACGATGGTGGTCTTCTCGGGGTCCAGGATCTTCATGGCCTGGCTCACGTAGGTCTCGGCGTTAGCCTCGATCTGCTCCTGAGAAAGCTGCGGGCGGGTGGAATTCTTGCCCGAGGGGTCGCCGATCAGTGCGGTACCGTTGCCGATGATGAGGGTGACGTTGTGGCCCAGGTCCTGGAACTGACGCATCTTGCGCAGCGGCACGGCGTGGCCCAGGTGCAGGTCGGGGCTGGTGGGATCGACGCCGAGCTTGATGTTGAGGGGCTCGCCCTTCTCAAGCTTCTTGCGAAGGTCGGCCTCGGGGACGATCTTCGCAGCGCCCGAGGTGATGATACGCATTTGCTCGTCAACAGACAGCATTGGGTATCCTCCTTTTGCTATAGCACCCTCGCCGAAAACGGCGGTGCTGGAAGTCCATAAACTCTCATATGATAACAAACTGACGCGACGCAGCACCTACGACAGGAAAATCCTCGTCCTGCCGCATGCGTCGATGGCAACTGGCAGACGTGTACCGTCACGCTCGACCAGATAGCGCACCTGCCGACGACGCAAGCAGTCGCGGCAACGGACCTGTCCCGTCGCATCGGTGGCACAGACGCCCTCGGCGGTCAGCAGGCAGTGCTCGCACACCATAAGCTCGGGACGGGCGGCGTCGACCGGACCCAAGACGCCGGGTTCAGCGGCCAGTTCGGCAATACGCTCCGCATCATTGCCGAGCAACTCGGCCGGCAAGTACACCCGCCCCGCACCGAGTCCGCGCAGCCAGGTAAGCGTGGCCCGATTCGCGCAGAACACCGGCGCCGCCACGTCAAACGTCACGCCCAGCTCGCGAGCGATCACCACCTGTCCCAGGCTGCGGCAGACGACACGCCTGGCACGCTGCATCAGTGAGCGGGTCCAGTCAGCGTCACCCGTGCGGCACACTTCGTCAAGCACCACAACGGCGTCGGACAAATCGAGTTCTCCGCGCGGGTCGGCATCCATCAGCTGCCAAGCAAAAACCATGCGAGCGGGAACCGCGCACTCCACCAACTCCGTCGACGCACCGCCATCCACCGCAACGCCCTCAAAGGGCAGCACCTCAACGGCACGCGCAACGGGCGCAATCGCATCCGCCTCGGCCCGCATGCGCTCCAACACCGCCGCCGTCTGATCCAACACGCCGGCGCTGCGAATCAGGTATACCTCGCAGCCCGCGTCCACCTTACGCTTGCAATGCACGACGACGCGCTTCCCCGCTGCGGCATCCACCGGGCAGGGCACCTGCGGCCAGCGCTTGGGCACATCGGGACGCGCGTCGACACCCGGATAGAACCGAATCTCGAGCGTGTCACCCGCCGCCACGGCGGCGTCGAGCTCAACGGTCACCTCTTCGTGGCCCACAGCGACCAAACGCCCCACGCGCACGCCCTGGTTAATTGCGCGCTCAAAGCTCATCAGCTCGGCACCCGAACGCCCTCGCAGGTACGTATCGGTAAACCCACGGTTAAACGACCTCCCCAGCTCGCGTTCAAGCTCTTCCACGGCGTCGGGGTCCCACGCGCCGTCGCGCAGCATATCGAGTGCCCGGCGCCACACCCGCACCACGTTGAATACGTAATCGGGGTTCTTCATGCGCCCCTCGATCTTGAGCGACGCCACGCCGGCATCTACAAGCTCGGGCAGATGTGCAATACCCAGATAGTCGCGCGGGCACAGCAGGCGATCTCCCTCGACGGCGACAACGCTCTGTCCCGCCTCGTCCACCAGGTCGTACGCCAGACGGCACGGCTGCGTGCAGTCGCCGCGCATCGCCGAGCGCCCACGCCGCAGGGCCGAAAACTCGCACGCCCCCGAATAGCCGATGCAAATCGCACCGTGGCAGAATACCTCGATGGGCACGCCCGTGGCACATAGCGCCGCAATCTCGTCGACCGCCAGCTCGCGTGCCGTCGTCACGCGCTCGACTCCCAGCTCATCGGCGGCAAGCCGCACGGCGCCTTCGCTATGAACGCCCGCCTGCGTGGACAGGTGAATCTCGACCCCGGGAATCGCCGCGCGCAGCGCGCAGGCCAACCCGGCATCGGCGACAATCAGAGCATCGGCGCCCAGCTCCAGTGCATGAGCTCCCAACGCCACCGCGTCGGACAACTCATCGTCAAACACGAACACGTTGAGCGTTACGTACACACGCACGCCATGAGCATGCGCCACGGCACAACCGCGCGCAAACTCGTCATCCGTAAAGCCATGAGCGCTCACACGGGCGTTAAAGCCGCCCAACCCCGCATAGATGGCATCGGCGCCCGCGGCGATGGCCGCAAGCATCTGGTCGAGCCCGCCCGCCGGCGCCAGCAGCTCGGGCAGCGCCGCACCGGCAGCATCCAATCCAGTCTTGTGTTGTCCGCTCGGCCCCATCGTCCGAATCGCCATCGACAAACTCCTTACCAAGGTATGCATTCACTCTGAAAAATGCCGTCTTCCAGCATACACGAGGCCTCGCGCGCCCCGTTTGGTTTATCGTGTAATAACTTATGTCCATCCTGCCCCGACGGCACATCCGCCGTCCGGCACGACATACCTGGAGGTCAATATATGGGTCCTCGCCAACGACAGGGACGCAGCCGTTCAAAGACGCATGCCCTGCCCATAATCCTGCTCTCGTTTTTGGGCTTTTTGCTTATCGCGGGCGTGGCATTTGGCATCGGCATGGTCGGCAACGTCAACCGCTGGCTGTCCGATCTGCCCGACTACACCGACGCCAACGCGTATCTGGTGAGCGAGCCCACCGAGATCGTCGACTGCAACGGCAACAAGATCGCGAGCTTCTACACGCAAAACCGCAAGTCCATCACCAAGGACGAGGTCTCCCCCTACGTGCTGCAGGGCACCGTTGACGTCGAGGACGAGCGCTTCTACGAGCACGGCGGTATCGACCTGTGGGGTATCGCGCGTGCTGCGGTGGCAACCCTCGGCGGCGGGCACGAAGGCGCCTCGACTATCACCCAGCAGCTGGTGCGCAACACCATCCTGCAGGAGGAGCAGTTCGACTCGACCATCGAGCGTAAGGTGCGCGAGGCCTACATCGCCATCAAGATGGAGGACATGTACTCCAAAGACGAGATCCTCATGATGTACCTCAACACCATCTATTACGGCCACGGCGCCTACGGCATCGAGGCCGCAGCCGAGACCTACCTGTCCAAGAGCGCCGCCGACCTCACCCTGAGCGAAGCCGCGCTGCTCATCGGCCTTCCCAACTCGCCTTCGCAGTACGACCCCACGGTCAATCCCGACCTGGCGCTGTCTCGCCGCAACAAGGTCCTCGACAACATGCTGCGCCTGGGCCACATCACCCAGGAGGAGCACGATGCCGCACAGGCCGAGCCCATCACCCTCAACGTGACCGAGATTTCGGGCAGCGGCGTCGACGTATACTCACAGCCCTACTTTGTCGCCTATGTTAAGCAGCTGCTGGAGCAGGAGTTCTCGACCGACGTGCTATTTAAGGGCGGCCTGACCGTCAAGACCACCATCGACCCCACGATGCAGCAGGTGGCAGAGAATGCCGTCCGCGAGCAGCTCGACACGCTTTCACTCGACGGCCTGGACATGGGCATGGTCGTCGTCGACCCCAAGACCGGCTACATCAAGTGCATGGTGGGCGGCTACGACTACAACGCCGACGAGAACCACGTAAACCATGCCACGGCCAAGCGTCCCGTCGGCTCCACCTTCAAGGCCTTTACACTGGCAACTGCCATCCAAAACGGCATGAACCCCAACGTCACCCTCAACTGCAACTCGCCGCTCAAGGCCAAGGGCACCACGACCGAGGTCCAAAACTACGCCAACCATAGCTATGGCAACATCACGCTTAAGCAGGCGACGGCATACTCCTCCAACACCGGCTACATCCAGGTGGCGGAAGCCGTCGGCAACAGCAAGATCATCTCGCTCGTCAAAAAGCTCGGCATCGATCCCGCCAAGGACAACATCGAGGACGTTCCCGTCATGACGCTCGGCACCGGCTCGATCTCGCCGCTCGAGATGGCCGCCGCCTACGCGACGTTTGCCAACGGCGGCTACTATCGCCAGCCGATCGCCATCACCGAGATTGACTCTCGTACCGGTTCGGTGCTGTACCAGCACACCGACAATCCCTCACAGGTACTTACCGAGGGCGAGGCCGCCGCGGTCACCGATGTTCTGTCCGGCGTCATGAAGGGCGGCGGTACGGGTGCTGCCGGCGCCCTGAGCGTCAACCAGCCCTATGCCGGCAAGACGGGCACCACCGACAACACCACCAACCTGTGGTTCTGCGGCTATACCCCGCAGCTGGCGTGCGCCCTGTGGACCGGCTATTCCGCGGGCGAGATTCCCATCCAAAAATACGGCACAGACCTGCTGGGCGACAGCACCAACCTGCCTGTCTTTAAGCGGTTTATGAACACCGTTCTGACCGGTACCGAGCGCGAGGAGTTTGCGACCGGAACGGCGCCCACCTACAAGAACAACAGCGTCTGGAAGTTCTACGGCACCAACAACGCCAAGAAGACGGAGAACGACGACAAGGACGAGAACGAGGACGAAGAGGAAACTACCACAACGACTACCACGACGACCACGACCACCGAGACCACGGGTGGCGACACCACCGGCGGCACCGGTACGACCGGTGGCTCGACGGGCGGCTCAACTGGTGGTTCGACCGGCGGCGATGGCGGCACGCCTACGCCTACGCCTACGCCTACGCCTACGCCCACTCCCGACCCCTCGCCCACGCCTGACGATACGGTCGGCTAGAAATCATCCGGCCATAAGCAACAAGGCCCCCGAGCAGCTTATTAAACTGCTCGGGGGCCTTTTAGTTTAAAGCGACCTGGTGGGCGGTCTTTATACCGGCAAACAAAAAAGGGGGTACCGACCAACGTCGATACCCCTTACAAGCCACTATGTCACGCACACAGTGCCGAGCGCACGACCCGCACGCCTACTTGCGAGAATTGCTCAGCTTATTGATCAGCGCCTCAAGACGCTCGCCGTCCTCGGCCGTCTGGGCAATAACCAAAATCGTATCGTTGCCGGCAAGCGAGCCAAGCACATCGGGCAGCTCTGCCGCATCAACGGCGGCGGCGATGCCGGAAGCCGTGCCAGGCTGAGCCTTGATCATAACCAGATTATCGGTGCGCAGAACGCCCGTTACGAGCTCGGAAACCATACGCTGCAGGTGCAGGTCCTCTGCCAGAACATAGATGCCCTCAGGGAGCTTACGCAGCCCCATATCGGCAATATCGCGAGAGACAGTCGCCTGCGTGCAATCAAAGCCCATAGCGCGGAGCTCATCGACCAGCACGCGCTGCGTGCGGACGTCCTTATTGCGCACAATATCTCTAATGGCATCCTGGCGCCCATTGCGTTTTTTAGCCATACAAACCCTCTCTCCAAAAGATGGCGGAGACAATCAATCAGTGATTGAATAGTTTAACGCTATTTGAAGGCTTTTGTGTATAAGAACGCATTTCGAAACAATTCTATGCAAATTTGTTTCGAGATGAGCCGTTTAGGCGGTTTTTGCGCCCGTCCGGTTAAGAAAAGCCGCCAGATGCGTACACATCACGCAGCGCGCGGGCTTGGCGCTGGCGATCGGCCCAAACAACAGACCGAGTCCCCGATGGTTGTCCTTGAGCGCGGCGACCATCTGACGGGTTCGAGGCGCCTCGAGCATATCACGCATGCGGGCGGAACGCTCGATTGACGACACTCCATGCGGGCTCAGACACAAATTCTCGATGCAGGCGACCAGTCCGGCAAAGTAGAACTTTTGGCTTGCCAGCTTGAGCCGACCACCGCTATCTGCTTCCGAGAGTGAGTCCGCAAGCTCGTCGAGCGCTCGAGTGTCATCGGATATCCTGGCATACATGGTGGGATCAAAGGCATCTGTAAGCTTAGGTGCCACCGCGTGGAAACAAGCGTCGCCGCAGCCGGACACGAATCGTGCCTGCGAGAGCGCATAAGCCATAAACTCAACCGTACGGTACGCCTTGCCGCGCGACAGGCATGCCTCAAACAGCGGACGGCTATACATCACGCCAGAGGTCTGAGCGACTAGGCCGCCTAAAATCAACTGGGGCAGCCCAGTCACCATAGAAGACTCGTCTTCTATGGCAATAGAGGCAGCATCCAAGACACGCGAATGGCGCTCTCGATGTGCATCATAGCGGTCGAGCGACACCGTGGGGAACACTATGTCTGCCGCAGTATCGCACGCGATATCGACCATCTTGGAAAGGGACTGCGGAGCAAACCACTCATCGGCGTTCATAGCGATGATTTGAGAGCCGCGCGAGGCATCAAAACCGGCACGAAGACAAGCGCTGTGCTTCGCGTCCTCGACGTCAATCAAATCAATATGGATGTCCCTGTCGGCAGCAACTTGAAGCGAATGGCGCACATCGGGCGCAGTATCGCGACAGACAACGACAATCTGCAAATCGTAGAGGTCTTGGTTCTGGATACTCTCGAGCGCACGCATCGCATAGCTGGGCGAACCTTCTACCACAAGGATCACCGAAAGTCGCGGATGCGAGCCACGTCGAACCAAGTTTTCCATCCTCTCGATAGCACCAAATCAAACTGTCGTTCATGGTACACCCGAGCTATAAAAGCAACGAGCCGCCTAACATGTTGCACGCCAAGAACAGATGTTGCACACGCGCAGCTCACACATAGTATGTGCAAGGCACAGACGCGTCGAGCCCTCCCCTAGTCGAGAACGACAAGCTCGTCGGGGCCGTAATCCACTGCCATAAACGTAAGGCCGCAGGCAGGCGCCGTGGGACCCGCAGCGGTTCGGTCACGGGCGTCAATAACCTCGCGCATCCACTGAGGATCGCGACGATGCATGCCAATCTCCACGAGCGTTCCTACAATGGTACGCACCATCGAGTGCAAAAACGCATTGCCCTCGATAGTGAAGATCAGGATATCCTCGCCAAAAGCGACCTCGTGACCAAACTCCGCACGCATCACGCAGCGGTGCGTGGGCTTGCCCACAGCAGAGGCAACCTTGCAAAAGCTCTTAAAGTCCTGCTCGCCCAAAAGCGCAGGGCAGGCGACCGCCATCGCATCGACGTCGAGGGGATAGCGATGCCACCACACCGCACCGCGCGAGAGCACGGGGCGCGCATCGCGATCGGCAATACGGTACGTATACGTACGGGACCGCGCGTCAAAGCGGGCAGAAAAGCCCCTACGGGCCTTGTAGACCTCGTTTATGGCGATATCTTTGGGCAGGAGGGCATCCATAGCCCTCAGCCACCTACGGCGCGTCAGAGCAAGCTCAGCGTCCGTTACAGGCACGCTAATGTACTGGGCCACCGCATGCACGCCGGCATCGGTACGACCCGCACACGTCAGATCGATCGGGCGGCGCAGCAGCGTCTCGATAGCGCGGCGTAACTCGCCCGCAACGGTCGTCTGGCCCGGCTGCTCGGCAAATCCGCTATAGGACGAGCCATCATAGGCAACACGGAATACAAGCGTGGCATCGAGCTCAGGAATCGAATTGAAATCAGACGGCGCGGTCATGGGCGCTCCCAACAAACAATCAACGGTATCGCGACAAAAAAAGAGGGGTACGCGAACGTACCCCTCGAATATAGCCTATCCAGACGGATTGTCTACTCAGCGGTCTCCTCAGCAGGAGCCTCCTCGACGGCCTCGACCTTCTTGGGAGCAGCGGCCTTCTTGGGGGCCGGAGCAGCCTTCTTGGCCTTAGGCGTGCAAGGCTCGGTGACGAGCTCCATGATAACGATGGGAGCGTTGTCGCCCTTACGGTTACCGAGCTTCATGATGCGGGTGTAACCGCCGTTGCGGTCCTGCCACATGCCCTGAGCAGCCTTGTCGAAGATCTCGGCAACGAGCTGCTTATCGCCGAGCTTGGCGATAGCCAGACGACGAGAGTGCAGGTCGCCCTTCTTGGCCCAGGTAATGATCGGATCGACGACCGAACGCAGCGCCTTAGCGCGGGTCTCGGTGGTCTTGATGCGGTCGTTCTCGAAGAGGGCCTTAGCAAGGCTCTTCTTCATGGCCTTGGTGTGGCTCGCATCGGTGCCGAGCTTCAGGCCCTTCTTAACGTTGTGACGCATGGTCTAGTTTCTCCTCAAATATGCGAAGCATTAAGCCTTCAGGCTCAGGCCCATGGACTCAAGCTTGTCCTTCACTTCCTCGATCGACTTAACACCGAAGTTACGGATGTTGAGCAGATCGTTCTCCGAGAACTCAACGAGTTGACGGACCGAGTGAATGCTGGCGCGCTTAAGGCAGTTGTAGGAACGGACGGAAAGGTCCAGATCCTCGATCTGCTTGTCCAGCTCGGCGTTGTCGTTGGTGACCTCGGGAGCGAAGATCGAAGCCTCCTCCTCGACCTCGGGGGTCTCGGCAAGGTTCATAAAGGCGGCCATATGCTGGTTGATGATATTGGCAGCCTGGACCACGGCGTCGCGCGGGGCGATGGAGCCGTTGGTCTCGATCTCGAGGACAAGGCGGTCGTAGTCGGTGTGCTGACCGACACGGCAAGCCTCAACGAGCTTGGCGCAACGGGAAACCGGCGAGTACAGCGAGTCGACATGGATCACACCGATGGGATCGTTGTCGCGCTTGTTGGCCTCGCCAGAAACATAGCCGCGGCCATAGCCGATGCGCATGCTCATGGTGAGATGGCCACCCTCGGTGAGCGTAGCGATGTGCTGCTCGGGGTTGACCAGCTCAAACTCGGACGGAATAAAGAAGTCCGCACCGGTGACCTCACAGGGGCCGTCAACCGAGATGGTGGCGGTCGCCTCGTCGGTCGTGCCGAGAGCCCTGAAGACAAGACCCTTGACATTCAGGACGATGTCGGTGACATCCTCGACCATGTTAGGGATGGTCATGAACTCGTGCTGCGCACCATCGATCTGAATAGCCTCGACGGCGGCACCCTCGAGCGAGGACAGAAGAACGCGACGAAGGGAGTTACCCAGCGTATCGCCGTAGCCACGCTCGAGCGGCTCGACGGAGACACGAGCAGACGTCTCGTTGATCTCTTCGACCTGAACCTGAGGCCTAATGAATTCTGACATGTATTACCTCCAGCCTCAGCAGCCCGGATGGACTACTTAGAGTAGAGCTCGACGATGAGCTGCTCGTTGATATCACCGCTGATCTGCTCACGCGTCGGCAGAGCGAGCACGTTACCAGACAGCTTCTCGATATCGACCTCGAGCCAGCCAGGGACCTCAAAGCGCTCGGAGGAAATCAGAGCCTCCTTGATGGGGAGGAGGTCACGGAACTTCTCGCCGACTGCGACGACGTCGCCGGCCTTGACGCGGTAGGACGGAATATCCACGCGCTTGCCGTTCACGGTGAAGTGACCGTGACGGACGGACTGACGAGCCTCTTTGCGGGTGCGGGCGAAGCCAAGACGGAAGACGACGTTGTCGAGGCGAGACTCAAGGATGATCATGAGGTTCTCACCGGTGACGCCGTTCATCTTACGGGCCTTGTTGAAGTAGCCGTGGAACTGCTTCTCCAGAACGCCATAGATGAACTTGACCTTCTGCTTCTCGCGCAGCTGCATGCCGTACTCAGATTCCTTGCGACGGCGCTTGGGCTGACGGATAGATTCCTTCTTGCTGCTGTAACCGAGCTCAGCGGGATCGATCCCGAGCTGACGGCAGCGCTTAAGAACAGGAGTCCTGTCGATTGCCATATTGATACGATCCTTTCAGTTACACGCGGCGACGCTTCTTGGGGCGGCAGCCGTTGTGCGGAATGGGGGTCTTGTCCTGGATGCTCGAGACCTCGAGGCCAGCAGCCTGGAGGGAGCGGATGGCGGTCTCACGACCGGAGCCGGGGCCCTTGACGAAGACGGAAACCTTCTTCATACCGTGCTCCATGGCCTGCTTGGCAGCAGCCTCGGCAGCCATCTGGGCAGCGAACGGCGTGGACTTACGGGAGCCCTTGAAGCCCACCTGGCCAGCCGACTTCCAGGAAATGACGTTGCCCTGGGGATCGGTGATCGAAACGATCGTGTTGTTGAACGTAGAACGGATGTGAGCCTGGCCCACGGAAATGTTCTTACGGTCCGCGCGCTTCAGACGGGCAGCGCGAACGTTCTTCTTAGCAGTAGCCATCTATCTAGCGCTCCTTATTTCTTCTTCTTAGCACCGATCTGACGCTTCGGGCCCTTGCGGGTACGAGCGTTAGTGTGGGTGCGCTGGCCGCGGACCGGGAGGCCCTTGCGGTGACGAAGGCCGCGGTTGCAGCCGATGTCCATAAGGCGCTTGACGTTCTGGTTGCGCTCACGGCGGAGGTCGCCCTCAACCATGATCTGGTTCTTATCGATATAATCGCGGATGGCGTTAACCTCATCCTCGGTGAGGTCCTTAACGCGCGTATCCACGTTAACGTTGCACTCGACGCAGATCTTCGTCGCAGTGGTGCGGCCGATGCCGTAAATGTAGGTCAGACCGATCTCAACGCGCTTCTCACGCGGGAGGTCGACACCATTAATACGGGCCAACGTAGTCTCCTCTCTTAACCCTGACGCTGCTTATGACGGGGGTTCTCGCAAATGACGAGGACCTTGCCATGGCGCCTAATGATTTTGCACTTATCGCACATCTTCTTGACCGAAGGACGTACCTTCATCGTTCTTCCTTTCGGTAGCGCTCAAACTACTTCCCTACTATCTACTCGCCCAGCCGCAGGCGTTTAAAACTATGGCTGGTCTTCACACACAATCCGACTGTAGGTTGAGCTAAGCCTGCAGCCGGAAATGGAGTGCGTGTATGCGTGCCGCTATTTGTAGCGATAGGTGATGCGGCCGCGGGTCAGGTCGTACGGGGAAAGCTCCACGACAACCCTGTCACCGGGGAGAATACGGATGTAATTCATTCGGATCTTGCCAGAAATGTTGCACAGAACCGAATGACCGTTCTCGAGCTCGACCTTAAACATGGCATTGGGCAACGGTTCCTTTACCGTACCCTCGAGCTCAATTGCGTCTTCCTTCTTCACAAGCAATCATCTTTCTCTAGAAAACGACAGCGATTGAGTATTCTACAATACGCATGCACGTATCGTAGTATCTTCGTAATGGCTCCACAACTAAGTGGAACTTGTTACATTCGAAATGTAAAACAAAGCCGTTCCCTGATACCCAAGATCGCCTTGAAATGAGAAGGCATAGACCTTGGGGTCATGCCTTCGAAATTGAAAGGCGACGTTGGGCATCAGGGGGCGGCGACTTTTACATTTCACCGCCTTGCAAGGAACACCAAGCACCTTGGGCATCCGTGGTGAGAATCACCGGACCGTCATTGGTAATGGCGACGGTGTTCTCGTAGTGCGCGGCGGGCAGGTGGTCGTTGGTCGTAACAATCCAACCGTCGGAGCCCGTGCTCACATGGTTGGAACCCATCGTAACCATCGGCTCGATGGCAATGACTATGCCGGCCTGGAGGCGAACGCCTCTCCCCTTCTTTCCATAGTTAGGAACGTTGGGGTCCTCGTGCATCACACGGCCAATGCCATGGCCCACATAGTCACGAAGCACGCCGTAACCGTGAGACTCGGCGAGGGACTGAACGGCGTAACCAACATCCCCGATATGGTTACCGGGAACAGCCTGCTCGATGGCAGCCTTAAGGCAATCGCGCGTGACCTCGCACAGGGCCTTGGCCTCGGGCGTGGGTGTGCCGACAAAAAACGTCCAAGCGTTATCGCCGACCCAACCGTCAACGACAGCTCCCGTATCGATGGAGATGATATCGCCATCGCGCAGGATCATGTCGGGGTTGGGAATACCGTGGACCACGGCATCGTTAATCGATGCGCAAATGGTACCGGGGAACCCGCCGTAACCCTTAAAGGCCGGGGTGCCGCCATGCATACGGATAATCTGCTCCGCGAGCTGATCGAGCTCAAAGGTCGAAACACCAGGGCGCACCATGGCTCCAACGTGGCGGAGCGCCATCTTAGATAGCGCTCCTGCCTTCTTCATCTGCTCGATTTGCGTTGCAGACTTAATCTTGATCATAGACCGAGAGCCTCTTTGACATCCCCGTACACGGTCTCGCGAGCCTGGTCACCGTTGACCGACTTGAGCAGACCCTGGCCACGATAGTAGTCGACGAGCGGGCTCGTGGACTTCTCGTAGACGTCGAGACGGTTCTTGATGGTCTCGGGCTTGTCGTCGTCGCGCTGATACATCTCGCCGGCGCACTTGGGGCAGGTAGCATCGGCAGCGGTGCCGGTGTAACCGCAGGCGCGGCAGGTGCGACGCGAAGACAGACGATCGATGATGACCTCGGGGGCCACGTCGACCAGAAGGGCGCAGTCGATCTCGCGACCCATGGCGGAGAGCTCGGAATCGAGCGTCACAGCCTGGGCGGTGTTGCGCGGGAAGCCGTCGAGGATGAAGCCCTGCTGGGCGTCATCGGCAGCAAGGCGCTCCTTGACAAGGTCGATCACGAGCTGGTCGGGAACGAGCTCGCCAGCGTCCATGTACTTCTTAGCCTGAATACCAAGCTCGGTGCCACCCTTGACGGCAGCACGCAGCAGGTCGCCCGTGGAAATGTGAGCGACGCCAAACTCGGCGACGAGCTCCTGTGCGACGGTACCCTTACCGGCACCCGGAGCTCCGAGCAATACGAGGTTCATGAGCAATCCTCCTCTAGCCTATTTAAAGAATCCATCGTAATCATACATCTTGATCTGGCCTTCGAGCTTATCGACCGTGTCGAGCACGACGCCGACCATGATGAGGATGGACGTGCCGCCAAATGCCTGGATCAGATGGTTACCCGTGAAGGAGAAGATGATCGAAGGCACGATGGCGATGAGCGCCAAAAAGACAGCGCTGGGAAGCGTGATCTTGTTGAGCGCGTTCTTGATGTAGGCCGCGGTAGCCCTACCCGGACGGACGCCCGGAATAAAGCCACCCTGCTTCTTAAGGTTGTCGGCCGTGTCATCGGGGTTGAACACCATGGAGGTGTAGAAGTACGCGAAGAACACGATGAGGACAACGTTAAGCACCCAGTTGAGCCAACCGGTCGAAAGCGCAGAGGCAACTGCCTGAATCCAGCCGATGCCGGGGAAGAACACGGCAATCTGAGCCGGGAAGTACAGCAGCGCCGAGGCAAAGATGATCGGCACGACGCCCGCGGTGTTGACCTTGATGGGCAGGTAGGTGGTCTGGCCACCCATCATGCGACGGCCCACGACGCGCTTGGCATAGGAGACCGGGATGCGGCGCTGGCCGCGCTCAAGGAAAACAATCAGCGGGATAACCAGCAGGATGATGGCGCAGATGATCACCATGGTGATGATGCCACCGGCATTACCCTCGGTGCTGGAGAAGATAGCCTGCGGAAGGCCGGCCATGATGTTCGCAAAGATGATCAGCGACATGCCATTGCCAATACCGCGCTGGGTGATGAGCTCACCAATCCACATGATCAGCATAGCGCCTGCGGTGAGCGTACCGACGATCATGAGGTCGAAGATGATCTCGGGAGCGCCGGCGCCATTGAAGCTGATGCCGAAGCTCTTAAAGAGGAAGAGGTAACCCACGGAGTTGAGGATTGCCAGAGCCAGGGTGAGGTAACGCGAATACTGCGTAATCTTGGTCTGACCGACCTCGCCCTCGCGGGCAAGCTCATGCAGGGAAGGCACAACGGCCTGGAGCATCTGGAGGATGATCGAGCTGGTGATGTAAGGCATGATGCCCAGCGAAAACACCGACACATAGCTCAACGCGCCGCCAGAGAAAAGATTCAGGAGGGCCATAGCACCTGCGGCGACCGAATTATTATCGGTCGAGAAAAGGCCCAGCATCCCCTGGAAGGGAATGCCGGGCACAGGAACGTGCGCACCAATGCGGTACACGACGAGCATAGCTATGGTAAAAAGAATCTTTTCGCGCAATTCTTTGATGCGGAAAGCATTCTTAAGACCATTTAGCACGGCAGCTCGACCTTTCCGCCGGCGGCCTCGATCTTGGCCTGCGCAGAAGCGCTGACCTTGTCGACCTTGACCGTGAACTTCTTGGTGAGCTCACCATTGCCGAGCACCTTGACGGGCTCGAACTCGCTCTTGGTGATGCGAGCGGCCTTAAGAGCGGCACCGTCGATCACAGCGCCGTCCTCGAACTTACGCTCGAGACGCTCAACGTTAACAGCGGTGTACTCGATACGACGGGGGTTGCGGAAGCCCGGGAGCTTGGGCAGGCGCATAGCCAGCGGAGTCTGGCCACCCTCGAAGCCGGCACCCTTGGTGCCGCCAGAGCGGGAACCCTGGCCCTTCTGGCCGCGGCCAGAAGTGGTGCCGTGACCCGAAGAATTGCCACGGCCGACGCGCTTGCGGTTCTTGGTGGAACCGGGCGCGGGAGTAAGATCGTGAAGCTGCATTTGCTACTCCTCTACAATCTCGACAAGGTGCTTGACCTTGAAGATCATGCCGCGGACGGACTCGTTGTCAGCAATCTCGCGAACCTCGCGGATCCTGTGGAGACCGAGGGCACGGACAGTACGGACCTGGTCCTGCTTGCAACCGTTGGTGCTGCGGACCTGCTTGATCTTGATGGTGTCAGCCATGCTTAGTTCTCCTTACCGACGAACATCTCGGAGACCGTCAGGCCACGGCGAGCCGCGACGTCCTCAGGGCTGGAGAGCTCCTTGAGGCCCTCGACGGCAGCCTTGATGATGTTGAGGCCGTTGTCGGTACCGAGGGACTTGGACAGGACGTTCTTGATGCCAGCAAGCTCGAAGAGGGGACGCACAGCGCCGCCGGCGATAACGCCGGTACCCTCGACAGCGGGCTTGATGATGATGCGGCCGGCACCAAAGTGGCCGAGAACCTCGTGCGGGATGGTGCCCTGCTCGGTCACCGGCACGTGGAACATGTTCTTCTTGGCATCGAGAGACGCCTTGGAGATGGCCAGGGGCACCTCAGCGGACTTGCCCATGCCAACGCCGACGTTGCCCTTGCCGTCGCCAACGACGACGAGAGCGACGAGGCTCATGCGACGACCACCCTTGACGGTCTTCGACACGCGGTTGATGTAAACGACGCGCTCCTCGAACTCGGAGGCCTCGCGCTGCTGCTTCTGATTACGAGCCATGTGCTACATACCTCCTAGAACTCGAGACCGGCGGCACGAGCACCGTCGGCGAGGGCCTTGACGCGGCCATGGTAGATACGGCCACCGCGATCGAAGGCGACCTTGGTGATGCCGGCCTCGATGGCGCGCTTGCCAACGAGCTGACCGACCTTCTCCGCAGCCTCCTTGTTCGAGGTGTGGGTGCCCTTGAACTCGGCCTCGAGGGTCGAGGCAGAGACGAGCGTCAGGCTGGAGCCCTTGCTGTCGTCGATGATCTGGGCATAGATGTTGGCGTTAGTACGGGTCACGCGAAGACGCGGACGCTCGGAGGTACCCGAGACCTTGCCGCGAACACGACGCTGACGACGCTTGAGGCCTTCCAGCTTCGCCTTATGCTTGTTCATACGTAAACTCCTAAAAAGGTTGATCTTGCCAGCACCTGACGGGGTGCTGGTCTTATGCGAGTGAGTCGGTTACGACTACTTGGCGGCCTTACCCAGCTTGCGGCGGATGTGCTCGCCAACGTAGTGGATACCCTTGCCCTTGTAAGGCTCGGGAGGACGATGGCCGCGGATCTCAGCGGCGATCTGACCGACCTGCTGCTTGTTGATACCCTTGACGTTCACGTGGGTGTTGTCGGGAACCTCGAAGGTGATGCCCTCGGGAGCCTCGACGATCACGGGGTGCGAGAAGCCCAGGGAGAACTCGAGGTTCTTGCCCTTCTGCTGCACGCGGTAACCGACGCCGGCGAGCTCGAGCTTCTTCTCGAAGCCCTCGGAAACGCCAACCACCATGTTGTGGATGAGGGCGCGGGTGAGGCCGTGGCGGGCACGGGTCTCACGCTCGTCGTCGGGACGGGAAACGGTGAGGACGTTGTCCTCGACGTTGATAGCGAGCTTCTCAAAGACATCGAGCTCGAGCTGGCCCTTGGGGCCCTTGACGACAACGTTGTTGCCGTTGACTGTCACTTCGACTCCGGCGGGAATCTGGACAGGCTTATTACCGATACGAGACACGGTGATCTCCTTTCCTTCTACCTACCGAGCGAATTACCAGACGTAAGCGATGATCTCGCCGCCGACGTTGAGCTTGCGAGCATCGCGGTCGGTCATGACGCCATGGCTGGTGGAAATAATGGCGGTACCAAGGCCACCGCGGACGCGGGGCATGTCGGCAACGCCGGTGTACTTACGCAGGCCCGGCTTGGAAATGCGGCGGATGCCGTTGATGACCTTAGCCTTCTTGGGACCATACTTAAGCGTGATGTGCAGAGTCTTCTGGGGAACGGTGTCCTCGACATCGTAGCCCTCGATGTAGCCCTCCTCGTGCAGAACACGAGCGATCTCGACGAGCTTCTTGCTGCTCGGCATGGAGACCGTGGCCTTGTTCACAGAGTTAGCGTTACGGATGCGCGTAAGCATATCTGCGATCGGGTCTGTAAGGTTCATACAGATTCTCCTTCGTTCTTGATGAACACGTGCTCTTGGTTCTTCGCCGCCCTTAACGGCAAAGCCTTTTTAGCGCGTTTTCCCTGTTCCAAACTGATGCTTGAAACGCTGGTAGTGACTTACCAGCTGGCCTTCTTAACGCCGGGAAGCTCGCCCTTGAGTGCAAGCTCGCGGAAGCAGACACGGCACAGGCCGAACTTGCGGTACACAGAGTGCGGACGGCCGCAGCGCTGGCAGCGCGTGTACTCACGAGTAGAGAACTTCTGCTTGCGATTGCACTTGACGATCATCGATGTCTTAGCCACTTATATCCTCCTCACATAGAGTATTGTTCGCCCCAAGCGCCGCCCCCTTCTGGGAACGGCGCTCATAGGGCAGGTGAACCTATTTCTTGAACGGGAAACCGAAGGCGTCCAGAAGGGCCTTGGCCTCCTCATCGGTGTTGGCGGTGGTCACGAAAGTGATGTCCATACCACGCTGGTGATCGACGGAGTCGAAGTCGATCTCGGGGAAGATGAGCTGCTCGGTGACGCCCATGGAGAAGTTACCACGGCCGTCGAAGCTCTTGGCGGAGATGCCGCGGAAGTCGCGGATACGGGGGATCGCGACGGAGGTCAGACGATCGAAGAACTCCCACATACGGTCGCCACGCAGGGTAACCTTGCAGCCGATCGGCATACCAGCGCGCAGGCGGAAGGTAGCGATGGACTTGCGGGCACGGGTGATCATCGGCTGCTGGCCGGTGATGGCGCGCAGGTCGCGCACGGCACCGTCGATGGCCTTGGAATCGGTAGCGGCCTCGCCGACACCCATGTTCACGACGATCTTCTCAAACTTGGGGATCATCATGACGTTCTCGTACTGGAACTTGTCCTGAAGCTGCTGCTTGACCTCGTTGTTGTACTTGGTCTTCAGACGCGGCACATACTTCTCTTCTGCCATTGTTCACTCCTTCTTGGGGTTTTAAGCACGGGGCGTGGCCACGATGGGTTGTCCTCGTGCCTCCTGGCTGCATCCGCGCCGCTCATGGCATTTCGCGGTTTGGACTCGACGCAGCAGGAGCCGACAAAACAATCGGTACTATACGCGCATCGGGAGCGTATTTCCAGAAAAACCTCGTCTGCCTGCACAACTCCACAACTCCCCCGCACATATTGATCCCTAGGGGACGGAGGAAAATGGCAGTTGCGGTGAAATAGGGACCGTTTGACGGCTTAACAGGCTTTAACAGTCCGTATTTCACCGCAACTCATATATGGGGATGCGATTAGCGCTTGCGGGGGACGAGCTTGGTGCGGCGCAGGTGGATCATCTCGGCAGCGATGGAGATGGCGATCTCCTCGGGGTCCTCGGCCTCGATGGCGACACCGATCGGCAGGTGCAGCTCGTCGATCTGGTCCTGCGTAAAGCCCTCCTGCTCCAGGCGGGCGCGCACAAAGGCCGTCTTGCGGCGCGAACCCAGACAGCCCAGATAGGCGGGCTTGGCGTGCATGGCCTGAATCACCACGTCGATATCGGACTTGTGACCCGCCGTGGCGACGACCACTAGGTCACGCGGGCCGATGGGGCACTGCTTGCTCAGGTTCTTGTAGTCGACCAGACGACGGTCGTAGACACCGGGCACCCATTCGGGGGTCAGTGTGCCGGGGCGGTCGTCGCAAGCCACGACGGCAAAGCCCGCCGCCGTGAGCACCCGCGCCGTCGCAGCACCCACGTGGCCGCAGCCAAAGATATAGGTCAGGCCCTCGGGGCAGAGCGTCTCGATGTGCGCCGCGGGAATCTCGGAGGCCGCGTTGGTGTAGGTGACCTTACTCCCCTCCTCCACCAGCGAAAGCTCGGGGCAGCCCATTATGGTGCGGCGCGACTCCTCGCCATGGTATTCGGCAACGTCGCCTTCATGCGCACTTGCGATAAACGGTTCAAAGTCGATGGCGAAGTCGCCGATGCGCCGATAGGCCAAGACGTCGGCAACCGACTGGAACAACGGTGCCTGGGTCGCATCCAGATACAGGTAGCACAGGCAGATGGCTCCGCCGCAAATCATGCCGGTATCGGAGTTCTCGCCGCCCATGGTGTAGCGGACCAGACGCGATTTACCCCCGGCCAGCAGCTCGCGCGCCTCGTCCAGCGCAAAGAGCTCAATCTTGCCGCCGCCGATAGTGCCCGCTTGGCTGCCATCGGCAAAGACAGTCATCCATGCGCCCACACCGCGCGGGGACGACCCCGCCGTACCGGCCACTACCACCAGCTCGCACGTCTCGCCAGCACGCAGGGCGGCAAGCGCCGCATTCACAACATCGAGCTTTTCCATTGCCGCCTTCTATCCTCTAAAGACATCGGTGAGCATAGCGAGTGCCTCGAGCACGCCGCCGCCGACCGACGTCGCTTTGTCCGAAATGTAGTTGATATAGCTGGCATCGCCGCGTGGATCGACATCGGCGCATTTAAAGCCCTCAGTCACCTGCACGCCGTTCGCCAAAAGCCCGCGCAGACAGCCATCGATCTGCGTGCACATGGGCGTATCGCCCGCGTAGCCAATCACGTCTCCGGCGCTCACGATGTCGCCGATTGCGCGGTCGGACCGAAACACGCCGGCGGCGGGGCTGTGGATAACACGTTCCTTGCCATAGCCGGCGATAATGCCCGGCACGCCCGTGTTGGGCTGGGGCGAACCTTGGGTAATGACACGGCCCAGGAAATGCCCACGCATGGTCTCGACCACGGCGTCGCAGTCAACCGGCGCGGTAAAGCCCGGCCCCACGGCGATGACGGCAGGCGCCATGTCGCGCGTGGTGCCCAAGTTGCGCTTAGCCAAAATCGCGTCGACCACAGCAGCGGGTTTAAGCTCATCGAGCATCTTGGCCTGAGGGTCCACCACAACGGCGACGTCTCCAGCCTCGGTAATCTCAAGCGCCTCAGCCGGCGTCTGTGCCAAGCGAGCGCGAATGCCTTCGACCTCGACCTCGCCCAGGCGAATGGCCTCGCAAAAACAGATTGTGCGGCGGATGCACGTGGGAACCGCGATATCGGCCATAACGACCGAAACGCCGGCGCGCACCAAGCGAGCGGCGACGCCCGTGGCGATATCGCCGGCGCCGCGAACATAAACGAGCATTCCCGGGGCACCTCCCTGTGCTACGGTTTGAGCAGAGCAAAAGCGGTTCGGCCGCTACTCTGATGATTATTTATTATCACAGTATTATACGGCGGTGAACAGATGGAAACGACGAGCGGAAACCTTGCCTCCGCGCTCAAGATCGAGCCGGGCATTACCGCAATTATCGGCAGCGGTGGCAAGTCGACCTTGCTAAAGACGCTGGGTCTCGAGCTCATGCGCGCTGGCGGCCGCGTGCTCCTCTGCACCACCACGCACATGTTTCCCGTCGCCGGCGTGCCGTGGGACGGGTCAAACCGTCGCCTGGATGCCGCGCCTTGGAAGCCGGGTGCCGCGCATGTCCCCGGCTGCACCTGCAAGGTATGCGCTGGCATGAGCCGCGGAAGCATCTGCCAGGCGGGTGTTTTGGACCCGGAGACAGGCAAGCTCTCCGCCCCCGCCGAGCCGCTCGGCGAGCTGGCACGGCGCTTTAACTATGTGTTGGCCGAGGCAGATGGCAGCAAGCAACTCCCGCTCAAGGCGCATGCCGCCTGGGAGCCGGTAATTCCCGCCGCCACGGCAAACGTTGTCTGGGTCGTCGGCGCCTCGGGGCTGGGCAAGCCCGTCGCCGAGGTTGTCCACCGCCCCGAGCTCTTCTGCGAGCGCTGCGACTGCGAGCCTACCGACATCGCCACGCCCGAGCGCGTCGCCCAGCTGCTCAATGCCGAGATGCAGATGCTGAACCTAAACAATGCCCGTATCATGCTCAACCAAGTCGACACGCTTGCCGACTCAACGATAGCCGACCGCTTCCAGGCAGCCCTCGGCCGCCCCGTCGTCGCCACCAACCTCAAGTAGCTGGCGCTGCCCCAGCAGGCCTATAAGTTGCGGTGGAATAGTTCCTGAAACGGCCTATTTGGCGGCTAAACAGGAACTATTCCACCGCAACTGCGGAGGGAAATCCGGTGATCTTCCTGCTAGCGGGGCACGTAGCGACCGGGCTGGGCCCCGGTGGGCTCGCCGTCGCGCGCGGCCAGCACGCCGTTCACAAACACGGCCTTGGCGCGGCCGTGCGCCTCAAAGCCCTCGAGCGGCGTGTAGTCCACGGCCTGATGCTGCGTCGCGGCGCTAATCGTCCAGCGCGCCTTGGGATCCCACACGCACACGTCGGCATCGGCGCCCTCGGCAAGACAGCCCTTGTGCGGATACATGCCAAAGACGCGCGCCGGGTTCTCGCTCATCAGGCGGCACAGATCCTCGGGACCCAGCTGTCCCTCAAAGCTCGTAGCGATCGCGACGGGGCGATGCTCCACGCCGGGTCCGCCGTTGGGAATCGCGCGGAAGTCGTCGCGCCCGCGGTCCTTTTGCCCGTGCAGGTTAAAGCTACAGTGGTCGGTCGCAATCGTATCGATCTCGCCGGCCACAAGCGCCTCGCGCAGTGCCGCACGGTCGCCGGCATGGCGCAGCGGCGGGCTCATCACGTACTTGGCGCCCGCAAAGCCGTCCTCGCCCTGCTCCAGATAGCAGGTGTCGTCGAGCATCAGATACTGAGGGCATGTCTCGACATAGATGTTCTTCTGCCCGCGCGCTTTGGCAGCGCGAATGGCCTCGAGCCCCAGCTTGGTCGAAAGGTGCACCACGTTGACCGGAGCGTCCCCGGCCAAGTGCGCCAGATACAGCAGGCGGCTCACGGCCTCGGCCTCACACACGTCCGGACGGCTGAGCGCATGACCCTCGGGCCCGTGGATACCCTGCTCAAACACGCGCTTCTGCAGCGCGTTGACCAACGTGCCGTTCTCGCAATGCACGCACAGGATACCGCCCACGCGCTTGAGCTCCTCCAGCACCTCGAGCGTCTCGGCATCGTCCAGGCGCAGATGGTCGTAGGCAAAGTAGGTCTTAAACGACGACACGCCCGCCTCGCGCATGGTCAAAAGATCGGCGCGGTTGCGCTCATTCCACTCGGCAAGCGCCATATGGAAGGCATAGTTGGCGGTGCAGGTGCCGTCGGCGCGATGATGCCACTCGACCAAGGCATCGGGCATGGTCACGCCGCGATCGGCCGTCGCGTAGTCCACAATGGTCGTCGTGCCGCCGCAGGCAGCCGCGCGCGTGCCGGTCTCAAAGCTATCGGCTGTCCAATCCATGCCGGTCCAGCACTGCATGTGCGTGTGCCCATCGATAAAGCCCGGGAACACCCAGCAGCCCGCAGCATCCTCGACGGTATCGCCCTCGGCCGGCTCAATCGCCGCGGCAATCCGTACGATCTTATCGCCATCCATGGCAAGATCGGCGCGGCGAAGCCCTTGGGGCGTCACGAGTGCGCCGTTTTTGATGATGATCATAATTGCTCCTTATTGATTGATGCAGTTGGCCACGCGATCAAAATACGAGCAGGCGGCGATATGCTCCGTTATGCGTCGCTGTCCTTTGACGGTATCGACGTCCCACAGCTCGTAGGCACGCGCCTCGACCAGCACCACGTCGGCACGGTCCTTGAGGATCGAACCGCCGCCGTCCTTACCCTCAAGACACATAAGTGCATCGAACAGTTCCGCCGGAAAGATCACCGGGCTCGAAGGCTCACCGTTGCACGCAAGGCGCACCGGATGCTTGCGGCCACGCTCGTCAAATGCACGAACCATAGCCTCAAAAGAATCCGAACTCACGAGCGGCTGGTCGCCCGGCAAAAAGAGGCAACCTTTCCAGTTGCGTTCGACTCCCCACGAAAGCCCCGCACGGACGCTTTCGCTGCGCAGCTCGCCATCGTGCAGCACACACGGGCAATGCTTATCCTCGCAAATCCGAGCGACCTCGGGCCAACGCGTCGAAACCACAACGTCAAAGCCCCGGGGAACCGAATCAATGGTCCGGGCAATCAGCGGCTCGTCATAGATATCGGCGAGCATCTTGTTAGAGCCAAATCGCTTGCCCTCGCCCGAAGCCATAATCACGCAACCAAGTTTCATGGCGATACCTCCCCTGAAACCATCGTACCCATAACTCGCGTCGCGGGGCATCTACATCGAAAGCGCTTATCCCGCACGCCCACGATGCAAAAAGGGGCACCCCGCCGGTTGGCAGAGCGCCCCCCTTTACATGGCTTACCTCAACCCAGCTTTAGGCCTGGAACCAACGGGCGGTGTTGCGCTCGTCGAGGGCCTTGAGGGTAGCGGCGGGATCGGCAACCTTCTGCAGGAACATCATGGCTGCGATGGCGTACGGCTTGTAGCTGGCCTCCTTGTACATGCCCACGCGGTGCATGTCGAAGACGTCGGCGTTGACCTCGCCGTGCTCGCAAGAGACACCAGAGATGTCGGCGGGCAGCGGATGCATAAAGATGGTGTCCTGGCCGTTGGCGGTCTTCTCCATGAGCTCGGTCGTGGAGCACCAATCCTGATGCGTAGCGTTCTGAGCGAGCAGCTCCTTCTCGAGTGCAGCGATGCCGGCGTCGTCGCCCTCGGCGTACAGGTTGGTGCGCTTCTCCATGGCGGCAAACGGAGCCCAGCTCTTCGGGATCACGATGTCGGCGCCCTCGAAGGCCTCGGCCATGGTGTTGACCTGCTTAAAGGTGGTGCCGGACTCGGCGGCGTAGCCCTTGGCGCGCTCGACGACCTCGGGCATGAGGTCGTAGCCCTCGGGGTGGGCCAAAGTGACGTCCATGCCAAAACGGGGCAGCAGGCTGATCAGCGACTGCGGACAGGACAGCGGCTTGCCGTAAGAGGGCGAGTAGGCCCAGGTGACGGCAACCTTCTTGCCCTTGAGGTTCTCGAGGCCGCCAAACTCGTTGATGAGGTAGAGCATGTCGGCAGAGGACTGCGTGGGGTGATCGGAGTCGGACTGCAAGGAGATGAGCGTGGGACGGTGATCCAGAACGCCGTCCTCGTAGGCCTGCTGGACAGACTCGGAGACCTCGGCCATGTAGGCGTCGCCCTTGCCGATGTACATGTCGTCGCGGATGCCGATGACGTCGGCCATGAAGGAGATCATGGTAGCGGTCTCGCGGACGGTCTCGCCGTGAGCGATCTGGGACTTCTTCTCGTCCAGGTCCTGCAGCTCGAGGCCGAGCAGGTTGGCGGCCTTAGAGAAGGAGAAGCGCGTACGGGTGGAGTTGTCGCGGAACAGGGAGACGGCCAGGCCCGAGTCGAAGATCTTGGACGAAACGTTGTTCTCACGCAGCTCGCGCAGGGCGTCGGCAACGATGTAGAGAGCCTTGAGCTCATCGGTGGTCTTATCCCAGGTGTGCAGGAAGTCGCTGCCGTACATGCCCTTAAAATCGAGGCCGTTCAGCTGCTCGACGAGCTCGGTAAACTTGGCGTCCATGTAAATATCCTTTCCATAGATGAAACGATCGCAATGAGTAGATGTGCTCCGGCATGCGCGTGTGGCTAGAACATGCAGAGCGCTATGACGAGGACCCGCTACCGTTGAGGAAGCATGGGAGATAACGACCGCGGGCCCCAAGTCAACAGGGGGTGCCGGGGACACGAGCGGCCCCCGGCTCAACAAGATCAAGGAATGGGACTAGTCGATCTTGTTGTTGGTCAGACCGGCGCGGAACACGGTAGCGTCGCCATCGGCCTGGCTCGGATCGTAGAGGTTCAGGGCAGCCACATACATGGCGGCAGCGGTGACCAGGTCGTCCTTGTAGGTGACCTCGTTGGGAGCGTGAGCCTGAGACTCGGCACCCGGGCCAAAGCCGACGCAGGGGATGCCATAGCGGCCCTGGATGGAAACGCAGTTCGTGGAGAAGGTCCACTTGTCGCACAGCGGACGACCGGTGCGCTTGTCCATGCTGGGCTCGCAGCCGATGCGCTCGTCACCGAACATGGCCTTGTGGGCGTCGACGAGGGCCTTGACGTGCGGAGCGGTCTCCTTGTTGATCCACGTGGGGAAGTAAGCCTCGGTCTCGTAGACCTCGCCGGTCCAGGACGGACGGTCGTACATGTACATGGAGACCTTCACGTCGTCGCCGTACTTCTTGGCGGCCGGCAGGTTGCGGATCTCGTCCAGGCAGGACTCCCAGGTCTCGCCGGCGGTCATGCGACGGTCGATGGAGATGGCGCAAGAGTCAGCGACAGCGCAGCGGCTGGGGCTGGTGTAGAAGATCTGGCTGACGGTGCAGGTGCCGCGGCCCAGGAAGCGGGCGTCCTCAAAGTGCTCGGGGTTGTACTTGGGGTCGAGCATCTTGACGAGGCCCTTGATGTCGGTCGACTCGTCGCAGCCGTTGTTGTTGAGGGCGCGGACGTCGGCGATGATGTCGGCCATCTTGTAGATGGCGTTGTCGCCGCGGTCGGGAGCGGAACCGTGGCAGGAGGTGCCGTGAACGTCGACGCGGATCTCCATGCGGCCGCGGTGACCGCGATAGATGCCGCCGTCGGTGGGCTCAGTGGAAATGACGAACTCGGGCTTAATGCCGTCCTTGTTGTAGATGTACTGCCAGCACATGCCGTCGCAGTCCTCTTCCTGGACGGTGCCGACGACCATGATCTTGTAGCCCTCGGGGATGAGGCCCATGTCCTTCATCATCTTGGCAGCATAGGTAGCAGAAGCCATGCCGCCCTCCTGGTCAGAGCCGCCGCGGCCGTAGATGATCTCGTCGGTCTCGTAGCCCTCATAGGGATCGGCATCCCAGTTCTCGATGTTGCCGATGCCGACGGTGTCGATGTGGGAGTCGATGGCGATGATCTTGTCGCCCTCGCCCATAAAGCCCATAACGTTGCCCAGGCCGTCGACCTTGACCTCGTCATAGCCAAGGCTCTCCATCTCGGCCTTGATGCAGGCAACAACCTCACCCTCCTCGCAGGACTCAGAGGGGTGAGAGATCATAGCGCGCAGGAAGCGAGTCATATCAGCACGATGAGACTCAGCCGCAGCCTTGATAGCGTCGAAATCGAGTTCTTTAGTCATAACAGTCAACCTTTCATTCGAAGGAGTCTACCTAGGAGTTGGCGGAGGAATACCTATTTACTCCGCTGCTCGAACAGTCCTGCGCAAGACGGAAAGCACATTAAGTGCTTTCCTTTGCGTGCGGAACTCGCGACGGAGCAAATAGGTATTCCTCCGCCTCCCGGGTTCATGCATCTGCAGGACATAGAGGGTCTAATAGAAATTTGGCGCGGCGCGTTGCGCCGCCCAACGATTAGCAAGTGGGGTATTCGCCCTCCCAGACGATGCGGCGATACTGGTCGGGGTCCGTGTCACCTTCCGTGGAGAAGCAGAGCACGGAGCTCGTCTTGTCCAGGCCGATGAGCTCCTTGAGCTCGGCGTACTCGGGATCGAGCATAAGGGTCTCGACCAGACCGGTGGTCACGGCGCCGGACTCGCCGGAGATAACGCGCGGGTCGCCCTTCTCGGGAGCGCCCAGGGTGCGCATGCCGCGAGCGGTGACCCAGTCGGGGCAGGACACGAAGGCGGTGGTGTGGTTGCGCAGGATATCCCAACCCAGAATGTTGGGCTCGCCGCAGCACAGACCGGCCATGATGGAGGGCATGTCGCCGTCCACGATGCGCGGATCGCCGTCGCCGGCGGCAGCGCCCTTGTACAGGCAGGCGGCAGGCGCGCACTCGACCACGACGAAGGTGGGCGGGTTATCGGGATACAGGTTGGTGAAGTAGCCCACCACGGCGCCGGCGAGCGAGCCCACGCCAGCCTGGACAAAGACGTGCGTCGGGCGGTTGATGGCCATCTCGCGCAGCTGCTCGGCAGCCTCGGAAGCCATGGTGCCGTAACCCTCCATGATCCAGGACGGGATCTTCTCGTAGCCCTCCCAGGCGGTGTCCTGAACGATGACGCCGCGCTCGCAGGCGTCGGCCTCGGCGGCGGCCATGCGCACGCACTCGTCGTAGTTGACCTCTTCGATGGTCACCGTGGCGCCCTCGGCGGCAATGTTATCGAAGCGGGGCTTGGTGGAACCCTTGGGCATGTGCACGACGGCCTTCTGGCCCAGCTTGTTGGCAGCCCATGCCACGCCGCGGCCATGGTTGCCGTCGGTGGCGGTAAAGAAGGTGGCCTGGCCAAAGTCCTTGGCAAGCTGATCGGAGGTCAGGTAATCGAAGGTGCACTCGGCAACGTCCTTGCCGGTCTCGTCGGCAATGTAGTTGGCCATGGCAAACGATCCGCCCAGGACCTTAAAGGCGTTGAGGCCAAAGCGATAGCTCTCGTCCTTAACGCACAGGTTGGACAGGCCTAGGCGCGCGGCCTGGCCATCCAGGCGGGCAAGCGGAGTGACGGTGTACTGGGGGAACGACTGGTGGAAGGCGCGGGCCTTCTTCACGTGGTCGAGACTCATGATTCCCAAGTGCTTGTCATCGCTCTTGGGCATCGTGTTGCCCGCCCACTGGATCTTATCGGCCATACGGTGAACTCCTTAAGTTCTCTCTTGCCGGCCCCCGCATACGCGTTTCAGCCCGATCCCATTCACACGGCTGAACTTTTATGTGGATGCCAAACAAAAAGTTTGTTAGCACTGTTTTATCACACTTTTTGATTGGAAAACCTAACAAATTGTTTGTTGCCGTAATCGGTACCTTTTCGCCGCCGAACGGTCACATAACACAGCGACGCTTTCGTTATTTGCGAACAAGTGGGGTTTATGGCACAGTGAGCCCAAACTAATTTTTAGGAAGGCACCCATGACCCCCGCACAGATTGAGTTCTACAAGCGCCTTGCACACGGCCTGGCGCTCCAATTTGGCCCCAACTGCGAAGTCGTCGTCCACGACCTGGAGACCGAGGACGTGGACCGCTCCATCGTAGTGATCGAAAACGGCCACGTTAGCGGGCGCAAACTGGGTGACGGCCCCAGCCATATTGTGCTTGAATCCATGCACGAGGGCACCGCCGACGTGCACGACCGCGAGCCGTACCTCACCAAAACCGCCGATGGCAAGCTGCTCAAGTCCTCGACCATCTTTATCCGCAACGACGAGGGCAAGCCCGTCGGCATTTTGGGCATCAACTTTGACATTACGCTTATGAAGGCTTTTGAGCGTTCGCTCGACGCCTTTACCGGCACCGGCGGCACGGGCTACACCGAGCCCGAGCCCATTACCAAGAACATCGGCGACCTGCTCGAGGACCTGCTGCACGAGTGCGAGCAGTTTGTGGGCAAGCCCGCGGCGCTCATGACCAAAGACGAGCGCATTCGTGCCATTGGCTACCTCGACCGTCGCGGCGCCTTCCTCATTTCCAAGTCGAGCGAACGCGCCTGCGAGTTCTTTGGCATCTCCAAGTACAGCTTCTATAGCTACCTCAATGAGGCCAAGGCGGCAGCAGGCGACAAGTAGGCACTCGCCTGGATTGCCCCTCCCCTTTTGGGCGCGAGTTCTGGAAAGCATGAATCCAAGACCGAGCCGCTTGGAAAGTTCCATATAATCGATGTCATTAGTATTTCGGAAGGATGGAACAGAATGGCGTTGAGCAAGGCATCATGCACCGGTCGCGGATTGATTCCGGCAATTGGTGGACATGTGCACCGCATGTTCGATGAGGGTGAAGACGACCTGTTTTCGCTGAGCCTTGACGACGTGATGAATGATCGCCCGTGGACCGCCGACGAACTCATGGGCGGCGGGGCTCGTCCGTCAAGCCTCAATCCCGCGCTTGCGCCTAAGCCCGCATCTGCGCCGACTCCTGCGCAGTCGCCTGTTTCGACGCCCGCACTCACTTCGGCGACCACGCCCGCTCCCCGCCCCGCAAGCGACCCGTCCGAAACGGCGGCATTTCTCGCTGCAGCGACGCAGGGCAAATCGGCCGACAGCACCGTTATGTACAGCGCCCAGCAGTTGCCTGTTCCTGCGGCACGCAAGCCTCCGGTCACAAGGCTCGATGAGCCCGTTGCCCATCAGGTTGCCTACGATTCCTGGGCTGCAACCGATCTGGATGAGACCTCTACCGGCATGCCGGCGCTCGACGTTCCAGTTAACCCGCTTTTTGCCGCCAACACGAGTGCCGCGGACTATGAGAGCGGTACGGCATTTTCCGATTATTCCGATGGCTATGCTGGCAACGGTCGCATCGAGACCGAGGATTATGGCACCGCATCGAGCGATTATCTCAACGATCCGTACGCTGCCACGCCTGCACCGGAATATGACCCGGAGGCCGCGTCCGCGCCGGTGTATACCAAAAGCACAGGCGAAGAACGCTTCGCCGATTATTACGCCGAGGAAAAGGCGCTGCGTTTCTCGGAATTTCCGCAGGCAGTCAAGGTTGCCTTTATCGCCATTGTCATTGCCCTGCTCGGTGTCATTGCGTTTGAGGGATTCCGGCTGTTCTCCGGCCCCACCCAAGCGGAGTCGGAGACCCAGCAAAAAGAGGACGATAACGAGTATCTGGACATCAACACCCTCAAGGGCGACCCCAACGACGGGGACGACGAGTAGCGAGGGCTAAGGGAGGGTCGGAAGAGTCGGCGGCACGTTACGGCTCCAAAAGCCCTGCCATAAAGATGGGCAGATACAGCACGTCACCATCGCGGTGAAGATTACATTCCGCAAGTACCAGGGCGCGATCGATTCCGTAGCCCTTCGTTGCCAGTGCGTTATCGAGCGCCGCGTGGGACTTAAAACTCTTGCCCGATTTGACCTCGATGGCGAGCACTTCCCCATCGAACGTCTCTTCCACAAAATCGAGCTCACCGACCTTTTTGGACGTAAAGTAGCGCAATCTAAATCCGTGGGCTTTGAGCTCTTGGGCAACGAAGCCCTCGAATGCCGCCCCCATATTCATGCCAAAGGGGCCTTCTGCCTCCCCATCAAAAACGCCTTGGGCGACCCTTTTGGAATACGACGACATAAGCATTCCGGTGTCCAAGTAAAACAGCTTAAACAGATTTCGTTGCTCCCCCAATAAAAGGGGTGCCACGGGCGCCGTTACGTTATACACAGGAAGCGCGACACCCGCCTCCGATAGCCAGAGGAAATGATCTGTCACCTGCGAAAAACGTTTGACACCGTTAATCGATGACAGTTTGAATCGCTTGTTTTTGGAACCGGCCTCGCTGGGAATCAGATCATAGATATCGCGAATAACCAAGCGCAGCTCGGGCGGAGCGTACTTTGCGATGTCATCGCGATACAGGGCGTGAAGATCGCGGTGGATGTTTCGAACCTCGTCGACATTGCGCGTCGCCAAGAAGGAATTGACCGCGTCGGGCATGCCTCCCACCACCACATACTGATGGAACAGATCGAGCAAGCGGTCATACAGATAGCCGGGAAGCTCCCCCTCATTCTTTAGACAGCCCCTGAGCATGTCAAACACGCTGGCACCAACGCCATTTGCCCAGCAAAACTCCTCAAAGTCGAGCGGGTACATCTGGACCTGCTCGACATACCCCACCGGCAGGGAATCGATGCCCTCGAGCTCAACGCCAAGGAGCGATCCGGTAAGGATGTATCGAAAGTCGCCGCGCTGGACCAGATATTTGATAAACGTCACCACGTTGGGGCATCGCTGCACCTCGTCGATAACCACAACGGTCTTGTTCGCAACCATCGGCTGCGTTGCAGCAATAGACATACGCATAAGCAGATCATCCGCACTTTTCGCCGCCAAAAACGAATCGCGCACGGACGCGTCGGCGATAAGGTCGAACGTCACGACATTTTCGAACGATTCATTTGCAAAGACGTTGACCAAATATGACTTTCCTACCTGTCGGGCGCCCTTGACCAAAAGAGCCTTGTTAGGCGACGAGGCAAGCCAAGATTCAAACTGTGCTTTCGCTTTTCTCTGTAGCATAAGCGCACCCCTTATTACGTGCTGTTTTAGCACTAGGATACACTTTTCCGTGGTTGCTAGATGCTCATTTCGACACTTTTTCGAGATTTTGAAGTGTGTATTACGACACTTTTCCGTACTTTTACACGGGATATTTCGACACTTTTTCGGATTTAAGCCTAACAGCAGCCGGCGAAATCAAGCGCCGTCTGCACATCATTTCGCAGGCGGCGCTTGATTTGTGTCCGCGCGCGCTGATAGACTCCATCGTGCCAGCAAGGAGCGGGCGCGTTTTATCCAGAGTCGGGGTAGAGAGTTGGCTCCACGATCCCGACGCCAACCGGCCAAGAGGCACGGTGGCCCTGCCAACATCGATGAAAGGAGTCCGTATGGACAATTTCTCCGTGCGCAGCGAGCGCAACTTCCACAACCTGGTCGCACAGCCAAAACGCATGCATCTTCTGGACAAGCCGAACGGCTACGCCTCGGCCATGGTCAAGAGCAGCCTCTCCCACCAGATGCGCTTTACGGTGCAGAAGCTCGAGGAAGAGCTCTGCGTTGCCGGCGACCCGCATGTGTTGCAAATCAAGCTGCTTGGAGACGACTCGCGTGAGCCGTCCAGCTGGAAGGTGTTTGCCGACGGCGTGTGTGTTGCGGACGGATCGGGCGCCTTTGCCCGCGAGTGCTTCTGCGAGGGAGCCGAGGTGTTCCTGGACCTGTGTCGAGATACCGTACGTGCGGCCGAGCTGCGTCAGTGGAGCCGGAGGGAGTACGAGCTGTTGAGTGTGGCGCGTGGAGTTGCGGGGGTGTAGGCGAACGCACCCGCCACGCGAGACCGCGACAGCGTTGTTGGCAGGATTGTCCCTGCCTGACTCTTTGATTCCACGCCTGACCATATTGCCGTTCACCCGTTCGCCTCAACAGTCGCCAGCAATGCAACGTTATAATTCTGAAAACGCATTTATATTGCACTTCGAGGCGTTGGAACTCGGAAACGACTTCCACTACAACGTGCGCACAAAGTACCAATACGAAGCAGTGAAGGTTTAGAGATGCTTAATCAACTCATTAGCGTTGACTTGCATATACACTCAAAAGCGAGTGCATATAAAGAGCCGAAAGGTTTGGTTAGCGAATGCGATAGCGAGCACAGTCATGTGCTTTTATCCGCGCTAAGGGAAAACGACATTACGCTGTTCTCCATAACCGACCACAATCGTTTCGACGATCAGCTGTATGAGGCTTTGTATTCGAAAATCGAATCAGACCATCTCGAGTTGTCCCTGCTTGCTGGCGTTGAATTTGATGTTAAGTTCGAACCAGATCGCGACATCGCGCATGTTATAACGATTTTTGATGCGAAGTCGGCTGGTGATCGCCTTCGCATCAAAAGGGCCATAGAAAAGAACTTGATTAAAGATAAGGGCGGCTATTACGACATCCCATCATTCGAGGCGCTTCTCAAGCAGATAAAACTGAATACGATTCTGATTGCTCATCAGCATTCAGGCTTCAATGGCAGCCAGAAAAAGAGATCGCTCGGCAGAGCGACCGATGGCCTAAACGCCTATAAGTTCGGATACATTGACGCGCTTGAATACAACAAACCCGTTGTCCAGGGGATCCTTCGAAGCGAGCTTTCCAATTTAGAGCTTCCGGCACGGATGGTGATTGGCAGCGACTGCCATCAATGGTCTTGCTATCCAAAGCATGATGAAGCGGCGGAAGCCAAGGAGGCCTTTTGCACTAAAATGCGAGCACTGCCCACCTTCAAAGGCTTGCTGATGGCGCTTACGTCTCCGCATACGCGCTTGCGGGCAGGTGCCTACGACATGCGCCCCGATTACATTTCTGAGATCAAGCTATGTGGGGCTACCATCCCAATGAGTCCTGGGATTAACGTAATAATAGGTGAAAACGGAATAGGTAAATCGTCTCTGCTGACACTTCTGGCCGAGCAATCTCCGAAGCAAAAATGGGTGAAAACGCTCAAGAGCAGAACTGAGTTTTCCTGCAACAGACATCCGGATAAGGCAAACCTTAAATTCGTTTCGCAAGGTCAGCTTCAAGGTGATTACAACAAAAACGGCAAGGTGTTCGACGACAGTCTATTTGAGGAGGTCTCTAACAGCTCGTTCGAAGATGCAGTTCGCCATTTTTCTTCTAATCTGAAATCAAGAATTGCGGCAAACATCAATGCTGCAACGAAGATGCTTGCTGTCGGAGAATCTGCGCTTACATTGCAGCCAAGCCTGGAAGGTACAACTTACTCATTCGTCGTTTCCTGCCCAGAAGACTTCACCAATGTGACAAACAAATGGACTGCACCCAACCAATCGTTGTCCACCATCACAAACAAGATCGACACCGAAATTGGAAGGGGACCCAACTGCTACACCGATGAAGAGATCAAACGCCTGCAAGAGGCGAAGCGCCAGCTCGAGATCGTATCCTCGAGAGTCAAGGATTCCTTCGAGGAAGTCAATTCGGAAGCGTTGGTTAAAGGCGTTATATCAAACTCCATCAAGGCCTACGATCAACGAACCGAACAACGTAGCAGCGAAGAAGATAACGAAAAGGCTGCTTATAAAAAGGCGAAGCGCTCTTTTGTTGACGACGTTGTTTGGCTTGCCCAACAAAGCAGTGTCGAAAAGAATCCGCCCGTCTTTCCGGTGCTAGACAATGGCGCAGGAGTTTCCCAAAAGCCGAGTCAAGGATTTAAGTTCGTTCGACGTGCGAAGTATTCCGACTCTTCGGACCTCTTGGGCGATTTCCTCCAGTGCTTCAACAAGGCATATCAGGATTTAGGCAAGCTGCTTTCGATCCGGTCTGTGGAAGATATAACCAGCGCGATACCGAGCTGTGCAAAGCCTTGGGAAACGTCATTCGATACCATGGTCGATAAGTTCATAAAAGCTCAGGAATGCGTAACCGACACAATTATGGACGTCGAAAGCGCAAAGATGGGAAATACTCTTGGCGAGATGTCGTTAACGTACTACAGATACGTCACAAGCGCCCAGGCATCGCTATCTGTCTTCATGGCCGATCAGCCGGAGGATAACATCTCAAACAATAGAGTCAGTTCCTACCTAACAGATTATTTTAACGACCTCCGTTCTAGATCCCAGGTCATCATTGTCACACACAGCCCTCTTCTCGTGGTCAACCAGGACGCTGATAATGTAATCGTTCTAAAGCAAGGGACAGATAAACCTTTAGATGTTTCTTTTGGTTGTCTCGAGTCGAACGACACAGGGGTGATTCTTGAGGAAGTTGCCGACATTATGGACGGCGGCAAAGAGGCCATACGCAAAAGGATGAGAGCATATGAAGCGATTGATTAAACTTGAGGGCACTGGCGGCGGCATTTCGATGCAGGTCGAAAACAAACCTCCCACTGTGTTTCCGCTGGCGGACGACATAAAGGCAACGGAGTTGTTTAAGGCGCTCGATTTCCATCGAGGCTGCCAATACAAGGTTGAGCGTGATGCTTCTGGCGAGCTGGCTCCTGGCGCCTTCGATGGTTTTTGCGGACTAATTGAAGATATAGTTCAAGGCATTAATAAGATTAGCGATTCATCCGATGAAACTGTCACCAAGCTTTCGAGTGAAGAGTCTATGCCCGACTAAAAGAACCTGGCTCCATCGTGCCTGAAGACATGACAGAAAGCTGTATTTTCAAGCGCGTTGATGAAACCGCCTTTGGTTCGAAACACTAAGAATGAAACGTTAAGCTCTCCCCATTCCAAAGATACTTGCGTTGTCGGCATCGGCAGCCGAGTTGGTTGCGTTCAACGTTACCGATGCTAAGGGTCTGGAGTATTAAGAGGCTAAGCGGCGTATTGACGAAATTGACCCGCCAACAATAACCGCAAAGGATAGATAGGTCTTTAAGGATGGATGCAGGAAAATCTACGATAAGTGGCGTGTTCAACGGATCACGTCTGCTTGAAATACCCTTCTACCAGCGCGCGTACGTTTGGGGAGAGGAGCAATGGGAGCGCTTCCTCGGCGACATGGAGTTCGTCACCGCCTCGAAGAGACCCTATTTCCTTGGCTCCATCATCCTGAAGCAAGCCTCCTCAGGCAACACCTGGTCCGAGGTGTCCGAGGTTCGTACCGTCATCGACGGCCAGCAGCGCCTCACGACCATGGTCATCTTCTTCAAGGCACTCTGCGCGAGAATCGACGCCGACAGGCTGTTTGAGCGAGATTTCGTCCTGGAAACCGGCGAAGTCGCCTTGAGACATGGCAAGTACGACCGGGAGGATTTCGAAAGGGTCGCCAGCGCCGCAAGCTGCGAGCCCCTCGAGGGCTCCTCGGCCATCATCCTTGCCTACAATTACTTCCTCAAGAACATCGACCCAAAGAAAATCGACAGGAACACGGTCAAGTCGAATGTCCAGTTCGTTTGCATCGATCTCACTGAGGGCGAGGACGAGCAGCAGATATTCGACACCATCAACTCACTCGGAGTACGTCTGACGACGGCGGAACTCCTCAAGAACTACTTCTTCAACCGCGAGAACGAACAAGCGTTCAAGGAATGCTGGGAAGATGTCTTCGAGCCTACGGCGGAAAAGAGGGAGTATTGGGAGCAGGAGGTCATGACCGGACGCATCAAGCGCACGCTCGTCGACCTGTTCTTCGACGCGTTCCTCCAGATCCTGGTTCAGGATAAGAAGCGCGGCGTCACAGCCGAGGACAAGCTCTTCTATTCGCGCACGTCCAACCTCTTCCAGTCCTATAAGGACTTCATCAGCAGGTACTACAACGGAGATAAGGACGAGATCCTCAGCAGCATGAAGGCGTATGCCAAGGTGTTCGAGTCCACGTTCGACCAAAGCTACTGCGACGCGGACACCCCCTCCGCTCCCGGCGTCGAGCGCCTGAACGTGCTGATATTCGGCCTTAAGAACTCGACGCTCATCCCATATGTGCTCTACGTTCGCAAGAACGCGAAGTCTTCTAGCGAGGAATCCGAGATCTATGCCCTGCTCGAGAGCTACATCGTCCGTCGAATGCTGGTTCAAGCGACCACGAAGAACTACAACAGGCTGTTTACCTCGCTGATCCTGAACGAGGTGAAGGACGCGAAGGCGCTGAGGAAGGCTCTCGAAGCCAATAACGAGGCGACGACGTACATGCCCGGCGATGCCGAGGTTCGAAGGGCGTTCAAGGAATCGTGCCTGTACAACCTTCAGTCCAAAGGCGTCCTATATCTGCTGGAAAGCGCCATACGCCCGGGCATGAGCAGCACAGCCCTGCTCGGATTCAACCAGTACACCCTCGAGCACATGATGCCCAAGAAGTGGCGAAACAAATGGGGAACCCTCGACGACGAAGCCGCCACGCGAAGGGACCGGAAGCTCCTCACGCTCGGCAACCTCGCCATCATCACGCATTCGCTCAACGCCTCCATCCGCGATGCCGATTGGACCACCAAGAAGCAGGGAAAGGGATACAAGGACGGCTTGGCCCTCTGTGCCGCCGGCCTTGCGACCATGGCCGATGCCTTGGAGAAGAAGTCTTGGGACGAGGGTGACATCGCCGAACGCGCGGAATGGCTTGCGGACAAGGCGTTGGAGGTCTGGCGCTAAGCCCTGCATGCGCCCCATCTCGAAGATATCTACACAATCACTTCCTCAGAACCATCGCCCGTCTCGGCATTCTCCTCTACCACCTTGAAAATTATGACGTTGTCGGGTCCGATGACAATCGTGTCAGCCTCATTGAAGGCGAAGTTTATCGTTTCGAGCTCCTCCTTATTTCGATCGGCAATTTCTCGGACAACGTTTTCGTTTGAGACCACATCCTGCAGCTTTGCACGCTTCTCAGAGATGTCCGCCTTCGCCTTAGCGCGCATGCGCATCGGGTTGAGGCGGTTCACGTTTTTTCCCGCTTCGCGGAGCAGCCCCAGGACAACATTCTCGACCTCACGGTCGTCTTCCGAGCGCTCAGCGATAGCGAGCGGTTTTCCTCCCACTTTGGAGATTTTCTCCGAAAGAGCGAGCCTCGCTTCCCCTCGAACGGAAGAAAACCCGTCCGCCATCCGTCTTGTTATCTGCCCGTCGGTTTCAATTCTCTGCCTCGTGTAGTCGCCCTCGAAACGCATGCCTATCTGCTGAGCCATAACGAAAAGCTGGAATGCCACGGCGGCTCGCGTTTCCATCGCGGAGAGCTTCTCCGCCTCCTCGGCTATCTTTTCCGCCGAGAGGCGCTTCCTTGCCCGCACCTCGGCTGAAAAGTCCTTCATGCACTCGAGTTCATAGTTCCACGCCTTGTTTGCCTCACACTGTGCGTCCTCAATAATCTGCAGCGCGACTTGACGCTTCTCGGCGCTGGCGCCGTACTCCTGGCACTTGAGAGTAAGGCGATCAAGAGCGTCATATGCCGCTTTGAGCTCGGCATCGCGCTCGCGCTGCATATCTCGCTGAATCGCCTCGATGCCGGACTGAAGACCGTCAAGTTTCTCGTTTATCTGGTTCATATACGCCATGCCCACCGCCACCGCGGCACCCTGAAGCGCAAGGTTTGTCACCGCAGCGGGTTGAAGACCAGCCTGCTTGATACCAGCCATCTCGTTGAACTTACCGTCACTGCCAAAACTGGAAAGGAGCTTATAACCATCCCATTCGGGTGCCTTGCGTGAGCAGAGGTCCGCCCAGCCCACGCCCTCTGGGAACCTGACCATCGCCATGCCGATCTCGTTGACGCCCTGTGCGACGTTGGCGCCAAACGGTATGAGAGCATCTGCCGCGATGGCAGCCTTGCTTCCTACAGGAAGCCTAACGGTTCTCACTGCAGAATCCTTGAGAGCCGCCAACTCATTTTCGGATATCCTCGAGAGAGCTTGCCCCTGTGCGAGCTCGATGGCGGCAACGTCATTGGCGGATTCATCGGCCTCTTCAGTACCGAAGAGGCGGTCTAGGAAAGACATGAGGCAGCTCCTAATGGACGGATGTAGTTGCGGTTATTATCCCACCGCCGTCGAGGTCAGAAGGCGGGAGAACGTATCGGCTCTCGTGGCGGCAGAGCGCGCGGCGAAAGTCAAACAAACGAGAGCGGTGTCCATACCTGACACCAGGGTTAAGTCCATCTTGATGACGGAGAGGGACCAAAGCTAATTAAGCCTACAGGTAGGGCAGCATGAAAATGGCGGGCAAATAAGATAACTGGCCCCGCAAGCCCACTAACAGCGCCTTCGGCGATTGAATCTCGGCACTATTCAGCCCATGAAAATGGCGGGCAAAAAGAATTTGGGCCCGATGACTTGAGTCAGAGTTCATTCCGGAGCCCTGCCTACCTCCCCTCCGCCTTCAGTTTCAGCAGCAGGTCGCCCAGCTCGGGGCACTTGCTGGAAAGGCACGTCTGGGCTCGCTCGCCCATCCCCCACCGTTGGCGGATCTCCTGGGCGCGCGGACTCACGCGGTAGTCCCCCTCCATCATCTGCTTGAGCAGCTTGGCGGTCACGCGCGCATCGGCTAGGGCGCTGTGGGCGTGACCCGTCGACTCGTCAAACTCGATGCCAAACCACGTTGCCGCATCACTCAAAGAGACGCACCCGTGGCTGCCCACGTCCATGATCGAGGTGTAAAACGCCTGCAGGTCGGCCCAGTCCGCAGGAAATGCGGAAAGATCGATGTGCTTTGCCTGGCACTCGGTCAAAAGCTGTCGACGATCCGCCCCGCTCCAACAAACCACCTGGGCGGAGTAGCGACCGATCCAATCGCTGAGCCTCTTCATCACCATGTAGAGCGGATCGGCCATCGCGGTGTCCACGGCCGATATCCCTGTGAGCTCGCGGACGGGGAACGCAACGCCTTCGGTAAATTCCGTCTGCACAAACTGCGAGAACTCGCCCATAACGTTGCCGTGGTAATCGAGCTTGACGGCGCCGACCTCGATAATCTCATTGCGCAGTCCACGGCGCTGGCGCTGCTTTGGCACCGGCGCAAACTCAAAGTCCAGCACGATCTGGCGCGCAAAGTTCGTCGTATCGATAGCCGAGATACCCGGCGTCTTTTCAGCTGACACGGTTAGGGCCTTTCTCCGTCAACTGCCGCTTGGTTACATAAGCGGCTACATTGCCGTAAGGATAGGCGCCCGTACGGACATGAAAGCGGAGCGCAATGCCATGCGCCGGTCGCACGCCATGCAGACGGCCCCAAGAGAGCCGCCCGCTCTATTCAAATGCATGAAAAAGATTGAGGCCCGGTGACTTGAATCAGAGGTCATCCCGGGCCCATCAGAGCTCGTAGAGCTCTTGGTTGCTTTGGTCTCGCTCTTCACGGCGCTTATCGAACTTTCCGAGGCACTCAAGCAGCATTCGAAGCATAACGAGTCGCTTGCCATTAAGGCACCGACCTCTTGACCAAGCAACGGCGCTGCCCAGCTATCACCCTTGGGCTGCCGTCGACTTTATTCTATCCGCGAGCATCTGGTTTACCAAATGGATTTTCGGTAAAGGAAGCACGGCACGCCCGCAAAACCACTACGCCCCAAGTGCCGCCACGGGGATCACCGCCACGCCGTCGTCGCGTGTGTAGGCAATGCTCCCCTTTCCAACCACGACCGCCAAAAACGCCGGCGCGGCATTCTGGGCGGCAGGATTGGAGAGCACTTTCCTCTCCAGCGCCTTGAGATTTCTCGCTCCATCGTCTGCTTTCGCATCACTCAGCTTGACCTCGATGGCTCCCCAGCGCCCGTCGTGCTCAACGATCAGATCGACCTCAAGGCCCTTCTCATCTCGGAAATAATGGACACTGTTGTCGACACCGCTGTAGGTGGAAAGGAACACGCGCACGTCGCGCAGAACGAGGTTCTCAAAGAGCATCCCTAGCGTTTGCATATCGCCAAGCAGACGCTCAGGGGTAGCCCCCAGCAACGCCGCCGCAAGTGACGGGTCGCAGAAGTAGCGCTTGGGGCGAACGCGAACGCGGGCCTTCGAGCGCATGGGCGGCTCCCATCCGCACAGGTCCTCGGTCAGCTTGAGCCTGTTGAAGAGGTCCAAGTACGCAGCGATGGTCCTCTCGTCGGGGCCCGCCTCACCGTACGAGGCGTCCTTTATGAGCGTCTTGTACGTGACAGCCTGGCTCTCGTTCATGGCAAGAGCTCGCAAAAGGCCGTGTGCAAGCTCGGGCGACATGCCCTCATCCAGCACGTTGACGTCGAGCACCGAGTGCACGTACTGGCTTGCCGTCTCTCGCGCAAGATCTTCCGAAAGCCCAAGATTTGCAGGCCAACCGCCCCTGCAGCACCAGCGGGCGACGTCATCCACCGTGCTCTCGCGACGCTGAGGGGCAAAACCCTCGCCCTTAAAGAGGCTTGCCAGTGACACGAGCGGCTCGCCGTCGCCCGACTCACACAGGGCCATGGGACGCATTGACAGACGGGCGATCCTACCCGTGCCGGAATGACGAACATGGCTGCGCTCCTCGCTTTTGAGCGCGGTCGAGCCCGTGAGCAAAAGTGTCCCGCGTTCGTTGCCGCTCGCGTCCACGAAGCGCCGGGCGGCATCCCAAACCTCGGGCACCTCCTGCCATTCATCGACCAGGTGTGGCGCATCGCCGATGAGCGCCAGGCTTGGGTCGACCTCTGCCGCCGCGCGCTGCGCAGGCTCATCGAGCCTGGAGACGCTCGCCGAGCGAGAGAGCGCCGTCCAGGTCTTGCCGCACCATTTGGGGCCGTTGATCTCCACACAGCCAAACGCCCGCATAAGGGTGTCGAGGCGCTCCTCTATGAGCCGGGGCCTATATCCCTTTTGGGTCAATCTCTTTGGTGCATCCATAGACGGTCGTCCCTCTCTATCACGCGATATGCGAAATTACGCCATTATCAATGCTGATTTTACGCTACTTTCAATGTAGTTTTTACGCCATTTTCATTGAAGGTTTTACGCTTGGCATTCTTAGCGCGACGCTCGCTCAACCCCTGACCACCGGATTGCCCGAATTCCGGGATGCTGCCTCCGCTCCAAACAAAAGGCCCCGGCTCGCGATGGAAAGCCTCCCATTTCTTGAACATATGAGCTTCCGCTTGAAGGGCGATCCGGAAAGCGAGACCCATTCCGAGCATCACATCAGAGCGCGCTTAGTTATCTCCGCTCGCACATCTCGGCAAACGAAATCAGCTTGGTATCTCCCTTGCTCTTCGCAGCTTCCTGGCATCCTTGCGTAAAGCCACGCTTCGAGAAGATCGCGTAGCTTTTTTGCTGCCGCCTAAAGAGCTCGCTTCGGTGCACGAGCTTTTGCAGCACGTCTTCGCCCGCCGGTTCATTGCGCCATTTGCACTCCGCAAACAGCGCAGCGCCCTCGCCATCGTCAACAATCAAGTCGATTTCTTCCTGCGTATGCGTGCGATTATCCGTCCCCCACCAGCGCCCAACGGTCGCAGGGACCACGTCGAGCTGGCCCGCCCGCGCAAGTTCGTACACGTACTGCCTGCATATAAGCTCAAAGACCGTGCCCATGTAATCCGATACGTGCGGCTCAATGCGCTTGTACGCCATCTCGGCCATATCGTTTTGAATCAGCCCGATGTTCCGCGGCACAAACTTGTACCAGAACCTAAACATCTGGTCGCTCAGCAGATACACGGCTCGCTTATTGCTCGTCTCGTTTAGGGGCAGCTCGCGCTCGACAATCCCAAGCGACGTCAGCTTATCCACATAGCTCTTTACGTTACTCGCAGGGATTCCCGTAGAGCTCGCAATCTCCGAGATTCTCGAGCGCCCCTGGGCAATTGCTTGCACGATCGCATCATATTGCTCGGGATTGCGGCACTCTTGCAACAGCAGGTTACTCGGTTCCTCAAAGAGATAGCCCGTAGGGGTAAGAAAAAGACGTTTGATGTTGTCCTTGAGCGATACGGCAGGATCGACTTTCTCTATATATGCAGGAATGCCGCCCGTCATGCCGTAGCAAACCGCTGCATCTTCGCGCTCCATGCCCTGCCACAGACCGAGGGTCGTCGTAAAATCGAGCGGCATGATCTTAAACTGAGCCGTACGCCTACCGTATAGCGGGCTCTCGTAGCCCAGCACCTGTTCTTCCATAAACGAAAGAGACGACCCGCACAGGATAAGCATGAGCTTGGTCTTTTTGTACAAGTGATCGATCTTATCTTGCAACAACGAGCTGATCTCGGGATTCGATTGGGCGAGATAGGGATACTCGTCAATCACGACAATCAAACATTCCGTGCGGGCCATGGTGGCCAATGCATCGAACGCCTCGTCAAAACTACGAAACGACACGCCTGCAGCACCAACCGAGCCTGCAAGTATCGCCTGGCTAAAGCCGTGCAGGTTTGCCTCTGCATTGGTACGACGTGCTTGAAAGTAAATAGCCTTCTTGCCTTGGATGAACTCCGTGATAAGGCGCGTTTTACCTACGCGACGGCGGCCGTAAATCACAGGCATCTCAAAGGAGCCCGTGCCATACAGTCGATTGAGCTCGGACATTTCCGCTGTTCTTCCGATAAACATAGGCTATCCTTCCTTTACGTTATAGCTAGCTATATTATACCTTCCTATAATATAGCTAGCTATAACGTAATTCGACAAGCGGGCCACGCAAAAGGGACGTTACACCACCGCACGCGGACCGTCCCGGCAAACGCATCCCGTTCTGGAGCCAAATACTGGGCCGTAGCTTCCGCCAAGCATGCTATCAGGTAAGCGCGTCCCGTTCTGAGCCTAAATTCTGGGATGCGGTTTCCACTGAAACTTCTACCGGAAAATACATCCCACTCTGGGGCCGAAGTCTGGGACGCAGTTTCCGGTTGAGGGGCGTCCCGGAAAGCGCGCCCCATTCCGAGCGGCAATTCCGGGTCACGGTTTCCGCCGACACAGACGACGATCCGCAGCCCTTATCACATGCCTTCAAATATGCGATCCAGAAACACAAAACAGCAGATAGAATGCTCTTTTTCAAAAAAGTACACGTCCCTAAACTTACCAAGGTTTCATATCTAGCTACCGTTCAAGGTCGCCGATTACCGCCCACCGATTCGGATGTAAAAATGTCGCCGAAAACAGGCCATCTACCTGCATGGTTAGATTTTGGTCAGCTTTTGGTCAGTTGAGCGGCAAGTTGCGGCTGATACGTTTTTGCTACCCAAAAGGAGGCGGTAGCTCATGACCCATTGCAATGACCAACTCATCGACCAACTGCTCACTCAAGCCGAACAAGAGAGGCGCTGTCTGATTCCCCCGAGCGCGGCGATCCGAAAAGCGCTCCTTCGGCGCATCGGCAGCGCGGTCGTCTCGCCCATGCCGGGACTGTTCGCGCGAAAAACGCGCTGGGATGAACTCAACCGAGCGCAACGCCATTGCGAGATTATTCGCGCCCTTGCGATCATCCACCCCGATTGGACGTTCTGCTCGTTTTCGGCCGCCTGTCTGCTGGGGCTCGAGGTCTCGTGGCGACACCTGAACATCGTGCATGTTTGCAGCTCGACAAAGCCGTCGGCTCGCCCGGGCGCGCATATTCAGCGGCATCAGATCGAGCCGGCCGGAGCAATCCGTCTATCCGGCACATCAGTAACGCCGCCCATCCAAACGGCTACAGATTGCCTGCTGCAAACTGGCTTTGCAGACGGCATGCCCATTGCCGATTCGGCGATCTCAAAGCTCGGCCTTACGCGAGAGCAGTTGATGGAGGCCGTCGAACAACGAGCGACCGCCCGCAATGGTCGCGCGATTCGCACTGCCCTCACGACACTTCGATATGCCGACGCCCGCGCCGAGAGCGGTGGAGAATCGGTCGCCCGAGCCGTCATGATCGAGACGGGCTTTGCGCCCGACTGGCTTCAATACGAGCTGACGGACCCCTTCGATTCGGCCAAGCCCATACGAACGGACTTTGCCTGGGAGCGCCAGGCGCGGGAACTCACGCTGGGCGAGCTCGACGGGCTCATCAAATATACCGACCAGACCATGCTGGCCGGACGCACCACTGCCGAGGCGCTCGTCGCCGAACGACAGCGCGAGGCGCATCTATCGCTCTACGGTCACCCTCTGCTGCGCTTTACCATGAACGAGGTCCGCTCGGCAGGAATGCTCGCCAAAAAGCTGCAGACGGCAGGCATCCGGCAGACCGCGCTGCCGACATGGCTCAACGAGGTAGACCTGTAGGGGCCGCTGAGCTTATGCCCGCCTGCCTACCAAACCGGGATACGCTTTCCGGTCGGAAGCTCCCGCGGAAACCATGTCCCAGACTGAGTGCTCAAAACGGGATGCGCTTTCCAGATGGCATGCCTAGCGGAAACCGTGTCCCGGAATCAAGGCCTAGAACGGGACACGCTTTCCGGTTGAGTCCTTCAGCGGAAACCGCATCCCAGAATAAACACTCAAACTGGGATGCGCTTTCCAAACGACCGGCCAGCGGAAAACGCATCCCATTCTGAGGCATGATTCCGGGACACAGCTTCCGGTCGAGGGCCGATCCGGATAGCGCATCCCACTCCGGGACTGGATTCCGGGACGTAGTTTCCGCCGAGGGCCCAAAAAGGAAAGCACATCCCGTTCTGAGTGCCAATTCTGGGATGTAATTTCCGCCGAGGGCTCCAAAGGGAAAGCGCATCCCATTCTGAGCGCCAAATCCGGGACGCAGTTTCCGCATGCGGCCCCGTTGGGAAAGTTCATCCCGTTCCGAGGCTGGATTCCGGGACGCAGCTTCCACATGCGGAGGCGCTCCAAACAAAAGGCCCCGGCTCGCGATGGAGCCGGGGCCAAAGGCGCAGCATATTCAGTTGATGTTGAGCGCGAACAGCCCGTCAGCAATGGGCGTCCGCGTTCTACCCTACCCGCGGTGACGAGCGCGGCTGTACGGCGTATCCACCATGGGCAGATTTGGACGCAGCTTGCCGTCAAACGCGCGGTAGGCATTCTGCACGGCGGGCGCCGTGGGGATCGTTGCGATCTCGCCGATGCCCTTGCCGCCGTATGCCACGGGCAGCAGTTCGTCCTTCTCCACGTAGATGGCGTGGATATCCGGAATCTCGGGCGCACGGAACAGCCCGAGCGTGCCGTACCTTGCCTGGGGTACGCAGTCCTTAAGCGGCCAGTCCTCGGTGAGCGCATAGCCCATACCCATGAGCACGCCGCCTTCAATCTGACCTTGGATCGAGATGGGGTTGACCACCTTGCCGGAATCGTGCGCGGCATAGACCTCGCTCACGCGGCCGTCATCATCCAGAATGACCACGTGCGTGGCAAAGCCGTAGCAGATGTGGCTCTTGGGATTGGGGACGTCGGCGCCCAGTTTGTCGGTCGGCTCCAGATACACGTAGCCAAACTCGCATCCCTCGAGCGCCTTGATGGCGGTCGCGGGGTCCTGAGGATGCATACCCTGACCAGCGACGAGCTCCTGCGCGCGCAGCTGATAGGCGCGACCGTCGTTGTACTCGATCTTGACGCCGTCGCCATGCGCGCTCACGGGAGCGGCGGGCGCAGGCTTGCCGGCCTCGATGCCAACCATGGCATCGCGCAGCAGGAAAGCGGCGCCGCGCACAGCCTCGCCGGTCACGACCGTCTGACGCGAACCAGACGTGGTGCCGGAGTCGGGAGCGTTCTCGGTGGAGCACTCGCCGTTGGCAATGCAGCGAAGCGGCAGACCGCAGGCCTCGGCAACGTCCTGCAAAAAGACGGTGTTGCAGCCCTGGCCGATGTCGGACGTGGCGGCATAGACCACGGCCACGCCGTCCTCGATGCGAATCTTGCAGCGGCCGGCATCAGGCAGACCCACGCCCACGCCTGCATTCTTCATGGCGCAGGCGATACCGGCGTGTCCGGGATGCGCATAGTAGGCATCTTTGACCTCGAGCAGCGTCTCCTTAAGCGCCGTGGAGCAGTCGGCAATCTGGCCGTTGGGCAAAACCTCGCCCGGCTCGATGGCGTTTCGGTAGCGAATCTCCCACGGATCCAGGCCGACCTTCTCTGCCAGCAAGTCGATCAGGCTCTCGAGTGCAAACTCGGACTGACAGACGCCAAAGCCGCGGTACGCGCCGGCGGGCGGGTTGTTGGTGTAGTAGCCAAAACCGCGAATGTCGGTGTTCTGGTACTTGTAGGGGCCGACCGCATGCGTGCAGGCGCGCTCGAGCACCGGGCCGCACAGCGACGCGTAGGCGCCGGTGTCAAAGTTGATCTCGCAGTCCAGGCCGGTAAAGTTGCCCTCGGCGTCGCAGCCCAGTGTAAAGGTGCCATCCATGGCATGGCGCTTGGGATGGAAGGCGAGCGACTCAGCGCGCGTGAGCTTGCACTTCACAGGACGCTGGAGCTTATAGGCAGCAAGCGCGGCCAGGTGCTGGATCGAAACGTCCTCCTTACCGCCAAAGCCGCCACCCACGAGCATGGTCTCGACGACCACACGCTCGGGCTCGTTGTCCCAGCCAAACATGTGGGCACACTCTTTGCGCGTGTCGTAGGCGCCCTGGTCGGTCGACTGCACCTTGACGCCGTTCTTGTACGGGAAGGCGACGGCGCACTCAGGCTCCAAGAAGGCATGCTCGGTAAAGGGCGTGGTAAAGCGCTGCGTCACGGTGAACGCGCTCTCTGCCAGCGCCTTGGCGGCGTCGCCGCGCGTCACATGGCGGCTCTGGCACACGTTGTCCTTAAGCTCCACCGTGTTGCCAAAGGCAAAGAAGCTGTCATGCAGGCGTGGGGCGTCGGCGGCCTTGGCCTCGACAATGTTGCGCACGGGCTCCAGCGGCTCGTAATCGATCTTTACGAGCTTCTTGGCCTTCTCGAGCGTCGCCTCGTCCTCGGCAACCACCAGCACGATGGCATCGCCCACGCAGCGGGTGATATCGCCCTGGGCGATCATGACGTCCCAGTCCTGGATAAGGTGGCCGACCTGGTTGACCGGCACGTCCTCGGCGCGCAGGATGCCCACCACACCGGGCAGGGCCTCGGCCTTGGAGGTGTCGATGGAGAGCACGCGGGCGCGCGGATACTTGGAGCGCACGGCGCTGGCATAGATCAGGCCCGGCTGATCGAGCTCGTCGATGTCGTCGGGATACTTGCCCTCGCCGAGCACCTTCTTGCGCACGTCGATACGGAAGGCGCGCTTGCCCACGCCGTAGTCATCGCCGCGCTCCAGATCCTCGTCGATCTGCTTTTCGCCGCGGAGCACCGCAGCGGCCAGCGAAATGCCCTCGATAATCTTCTTGTAGCCGGTGCAGCGGCAGACGTTGCCGCGGATGGCGTACTTGATCTGCTCCTCGGTGGGCTCGGGGTCCTCGGCGATGAGCGCCGCGCCCGCCATGACCATGCCGGGGATGCAAAAGCCGCACTGCACGGCGCCCACGGCGCCAAAGGCGTACACAAACGCCTCGCGCACGTCCTCGGGCAGGCCCTCGACGGTCACGATGTTGCGGCCGGCGGCAAGGGCGGTGGTCAGCACGCAGGCCTTGACGGCCGCGCCGTCCACATGGATGGTGCAGGTACCGCAGGCGCCCTCGGAGCAGCCGTCCTTGGCGGAATGGATATGCAGGTCGTCGCGCAGGTAGCGCAGCAGCGGTTTGTTTTGGGTCGTTGTGCGCTCCACGCCGTTAACGGTAAAAGTGAATTCCTGTGCCATGGTGATTCCCTTCTACACGCCGGCGGCGATGCCGGTGCGGTCGTGAATGGCGCCATGCGGGCAGACGACGGCGCACATGCCGCACGACAGGCAGTCCGCGCCGTCGATATGGGCGCAGTTGTCCTCGATGCGGATAGCGCCGGCAGGGCACTTTTTGGCGCACATACCGCAACCGATGCAGCTCGTGTCGCAGATCTTGCGCGCAATGGCGCCCTTATCGGTGTTGTTGCAGCGCACCAGAATGTTCTGGTAGCCGGGAACGAAGGCAATCACGCGCTGCGGGCACGCCATGCCGCACAGGCCACAGCCCGTGCACTTGGAGCGATCAACGCGGGCGATGCCATCGACCAGCGCAATGGCGCCGTGGGGGCAGGCCGTGACGCAGGCGCCACAGCCAATGCAGCCTTCGCTGCAGCGGGCGTCGCCGCCTGCGGAGGCGCAACCGCTTCCGCAGGCAACGTAGGCCACGTTATGTTGAATGGATTTGGCCATAAGAGACTCGCCTATTTCTTAAGGAGATACGGATAGCTGTCGCGCACGGCCTTGATGGTCAGGCGGACGGCCTCGGGCAGACCGGTGTTGACGGCATCGACCGAGACGGTGCGGACCGTGCCGGCGACGCGGACCTTAAAGTGGTCCTCGTCCACGGCCAGGAAGCCCTCGTTCTCGGAGTTCTCCATGTCCTGATCGCTCCAGAACAGGGTGAGCTTGTCCTTGTAGGGACGACCCTCCTGGTAGGGGCAGAACACGGCGCAGTTGCCGCACTCGTTGCACATGCCGTCGATGTGGACGACCTGATGCTTGGCCAGGCCCGGCACCTTAATTGCCACGTTGGCGCGGTTGGGGCACACATCGCAGCAGACCTCGCACACCGAGCCGCAGCCCAGGCAGCGGGTCTTGGTGCAGTTGCGCTTGTCGCGGCACAGCGATCCCTTGCGCTCGTAGCAGGTGTCCTCGCGGCCGGCCTGCTCGTTGCAGTCGGCGTACTTGTTAAAGTCCACGCCGGCAATGGCACGGGCGACCTCGGCGGCGTCGGCGATAGCCTCGACCACGGTAGCGGGACCGCGGCGGCAGTCACCGGCAGCCCAGACGCCCTCGACGCCGGTGGAGGTGGCGGCAAGGCGGCCGCGACGGTCGTGCTCGACGCCCGCGGCGTCGTACAGGCTGGCATCGATGCCCTCGCCCACGGCGCAGATCACCGTGGTGGCGGAAAGCTCGACGGTCTCGCCCGTGGCGACGGGGCTGCGACGGCCGCTTGCATCCGGCTCGCCAAGTTCCATGACGTCGCAGGTCAGCACGGCGCCGTTGAGCGCCTTGGGCGCCAGCAGCTCGCAGAACTCAACGCCGTCGGCAAGAGCAAGATCGAGCTCTTCCTCGTCGGCGGGCATCTGCTTCTTGGTGCGGCGATACACCAGGCGCACGTTCTTCACGCCAGCAAGGCGCTTGGCCACGCGGGCCGCGTCCATGGCGGTGTTGCCGGCGCCGATGACCACGACGTCCTCGCCCAGCTCGAGCTTCTCGCCCTTCTTGGCGGCCTCGAGGAACTCCAGCACGTCGAGCTCGGCACCCTCGCCCAGGCCCGCAGAGCCGGGCATCCAGGCACCAGTGGCCACGACTACGTCGGTAAAGCCCTGGGCCTTGAGCTCGTCAATGGACTCCACGCGGGCGTTGAGCTGCACCTTGGCGCCAAAGGCCAGACAGAGCTCGGCATCGTGGGAGATATCGTCGCTCGCGATACGGAACTCGGGGATCACGTGACGGACCACGCCGCCGAGAGAGTCGCGGGCCTCGAAGATAGTGACGGGCACGCCGGCGCGCGTCAGGAAGAACGCCGTCGCCAGACCGGCCGGGCCGCCGCCGATAACGGCAACGTTGCGCTCGCCGTCGTTGGCGATGGCCTGAGCACGCAGCTTGGGCAGCACGGCGGTCATGGCCTCGCGGGCGGCCTTGAGCTTGCTGGCGCGAATCTGGGCGCCCTCGGGCTCGTAGAACGCACGCTCGCAGGCACGGCCGCAGGGATGCGGGCAGATGGTGCCGGTAATGAACGGCAGGGCATTGCGCTCGATGATAATGTTGAGCGCGTCCTCGTAGCGGCCCTCGTCAACAGCCGCCAGATAGGCGGGAATATCCTGCTGAATGGGGCAGCTCGTGCGGCACGGCGTGGTAAAGCAGTCGGAAAGCGGGCTCTTGCCGGCGACCTTGCGGTCGGGCAGCGGGCGCAGCGGCTTCTTGTAGAGCGGGTTGGTGAGCGAATCGGTCTGGATCGCGGTCACTGCCTCGAGCGAAATGCCCTCAAACGGCTTGCCGTCCAGATCGCCAAACTCGCCGGCCATCTGGCTAAAACGCTCGTAGCCACCGGGCTTGAGCACGTCGGTCGCCAGGGTAACGGGCCAAATGCCGGCATCGTACAGGGCGCGGATGTTGTAGACCGTGGCACCGCCGGAGTAGCTGATGCGCAGCTTGCCATCGAACTGCTCGGTAATACGACGGGCAGCCTCGATGGTCAGCGAGAACAGCGAACGGCCCGACATGTACATCTCGGTGGAAGGCAGCTCGTTCCTCGTCACGTCGACGGGGAACGTGTTAGTCAGCTTGACGCCAAACTCCAGGCCGCGCTCGGCGCACAGGGCAATCAGGCGCTCGAACATGGGCACGGCATCGGCCCACTGCAGATCCTCGCGGAAGTGCGTGTCATCAAAGACGATGTAATCAAAGCCCAGCTCGTTGAGGCGCTGGCGGGCAAACTCATAGCCCAACAGCGTGGGGTTACACTTGATGTAGGTGTTAAGGCCCTTCTCGGTGATGAGGTAGGTCGCGATGCGCTCGATCTCGGCAGGCGGGCAGCCGTGCAGGGTAGACTCGGTGATGGAGTTGGAGACGCGCGCCGGGATGGACTCGACAAACGCAGCGTCGACATGCTCAAACTTGTCCAGGTTGGCGAGTGCCCATGCGCGGCACTCGTTCCAGACGTCGGAGCCGCTGGCGTCCTTCATGCCCTCGATGTACGCGTCGACCTTGGGGCTCTTAATGCCCTCCAGGTCATAGCCCACCGACATGTTGAAGACAAAGCCGTCCGGGCTGCCCAGACCGTACTCGCGAGCGATCAGGTGGCAGGCAAACCATGCCTTCACGTACTCGGCAAATGCCTGCGGAACCTCGAGCTCGGTCGACCACTCGCAGTTGTAGCACTCGTCCTGAGCCACGATGCAGGGCTTGTTGACGCACTTGGAGAGCTCCTCGCCGTCCATAACCTGGACGGTCTTGAGCTCAAAGAAGCGGGAACCAGCCACATAGGATGCCACGATGTTCTGGGCCAGCTGCGTATTGGGACCGGCAGCCGGGCCAAACGGAGTCTCGATGCGCTCGTCAAAAATGGGAAGCGCACCCTCCTGGTTGGTCGTGACCATCTTACGCACGCCAAAGATGGCGTCCTGGGTCTTGTGCTCCTCGATGATCCAGTTCATCAGCTGCGAAAACGGGATCGGCCTCATGATGTCGCTCATAGTGAGCTCCTCTCTGTAACGCCCGGCGAGACCGCGCGGCGGGCGCAAATACGGTGTAGCGCTAGCACAGCGCCGGCGACCCCGCGGAGGCCGCCTATGCGCGCGTCGGATGCAGCGAAACATCCGACGCGCGCGAATCTCCAATTGGAATTAGTACACGCGATCGTTGAGCGTGCTCCAGAGCTTCTTGGACTCGGCCATGGTCCACGCGTTGATCTTGTCCTCATCAATCCCAACGAACTCGCGATCCTTGTACAGGACGCGGCCGTTGATGATGGTAGTGCGGCAGTTTTTGCCCATCATGCCAAAGAGCATATGGCCGTCGATATTCTCCTCGCTCAGCGGCGTAAAGGGCTTGTAGTCCATGACGATGACGTCGGCGGCGGCGCCGGGCTCAAGCACGCCGAGCTTGCGATCGAAGTACTTGCTCGCCATCTTGGCGTTGTTCTCGAACAGCATCGTCATGGCCTCGCACCAGCCCACGTTGGGCATGGCGGCGTTGTGGCGCTGGATGATCAGGAAGACCTTGAGGCTCTCGAGCATATCGTGGGTGTAGGCGTCGGTGCCCATGCACACGGGGATGCCGCGGCGGAAGAACTCGAGCACGGGGGCGCAGCCCACGGCGTTGCCCATATTGGATTCGGGGTTGTTGACGAGCCAGGTGCCGGACTCCTTGACGATATCCATCTCGGCAGGCGTCACGTGGATGCAGTGGCCGAGCATGGTGTCGGGACCCAGCAAATTGTGCTGCAGCAGGCGCTCGACGGGGCTGATGCCACCGCGGTTGAGGCGGGAGTCCCACACGTCATTCATGCCCTCGCACACATGGATGTGGAAGCCGGTCAGGCCGTTGTTGGCCTCGGCCATCTTATCCATGGTCTCGTCCGACAGCGTAAAGGTGGCGTGACCGCCAAACATGGCGGCGATCATGTGGTTGTCGTTATCGCGACGCTCCTTGGCGGCCCACTGGGCAAACTCGGCGTTCTCGGCAATGGCCTGGTCGCATTTTTCCTGACCGCGGCGGTCGGAGACCTCGTAGCACAGGCACGAACGCATGCCCAGCTCCTGAGCGGCGTCCTTAATGGTAAAAAGGCTTCCCGGGATCTCGCAGAAGCTCGCGTGGTGATCGAAGATCGTGGTGACGCCATCGCGGATGGAGTCAAGAATCGTGGCATAGGCGCTTGCCTTGGTGCCGTCGAGCGTCAGGTTGTCGTCGATCTTCCACCACTGCTGCTCAAGATTCTCCAGGAAGTTGGTGGGGTTGCAGCCCTTAATGGCAAGGCCGCGGGCCAGACCCGAGTAGATGTGGGTGTGGCAGTTGATGAGTCCGGGCATGATGAGGTTGCCCCGGGCATCGACGTACTCGGCATCCGGGTACTTGGACTTGAGCTCGCACTCGGGGCCCACTTCGACGATCGTATCTCCGTCAATGGCGACCGCACCGTTTGGAATGAACGGGGTCTGAGAATTGCGGGTAAAGACGGAACCGTTAGCGACCAGAAGCATGAATGCTCCCTTCAACATCAGGGGCGGGGTTTGACACCTCTGACATGGCGGAGTGCGAAGCGCCGGCCTACACCGGAAACGGGCCCTCTCCCGTCAACGCTTCACCAAAGGGACAAACCCTTTGAAGTGCGGCTTGACGCCGCATGACGTCGGCGGACGAGGCGATGCGTCCGCCGACGAATAGCACCGAATTGGTTACTTCTTGCTCTCGGGCAAGACCAGATCCACGGCAGCGTCCTTGGCGGCATCGATGTGCTGAGCCACGACCGGCGTCTGCGGAAGGATCAGGTTAAGGACAATGGCCATGATGGCGGTGGGGGTTACGGCATTGGAGCCGATGACGGTGGACACCCAGGCGGGCATACCCTCGCCGGCAAGGCAACCGCTGGCCATCCAGATACCCAGGCCAAAGACGACGGAGGTACCGACGATGGTGGTAGTGCGCTGTGTGAGGCCCTCGCGGGTGAACATGCGCACGCCGTTCATGGTGATGGTGCCAAAGACGCCGACGGTCGCGCCGCCGATGACGGGCTGCGGGATAGCGGAAAGGACGGCAGAGAGCTGCGGGAACAGACCGGCGATGGCAAAGACGGCCGCAATGATCACAAAGACCCACTTGTTGACGACCTTGTTGGAGCAGATGATGCCCACGTTCTGGCCAAGGGCGCTGGTGGGAAGACCGCCCAGCAGGCCGCCGACCATAGAGGTGAGGCCCTGGGACACGATAGCGCCGGAGAGCTCGCGCTCGGTGGGCATACGGTCGATGGAGCCCAGGCAGGCGGCGGAGACGTCGCCGATAACCTGGATGGCAACCATGGGGAACACAACAGCGAGGGTAATGCAGACCTCGGGATCAAACTCGAGCGCGTAGGGCATGAGCTTGGGAAGGGCGAAGACCTGAGCGGTGGCGACGCTGGAGAAGTCGATCATGCCGAAGGGGATGGAGACGATCATGCCAACGATCATGCCAAAGAACACGGAGCCCAGCTTGAGCGTGCCCTTGCCAAAGTTGGCGAGCGCAAAGACCACGGCGAAGGTGATAAGAGCGACGCACCAGGCCTGCGGGGTGCCCCACAGCGGCGTGCCCATGCCGCCGGCCATGTACTTGACGGCCGTGGGATACAGCGAAACGCCGATGGAGAAGATGACCGTACCGGTCACGACGGGCGGGAACAGCCACTTAATCTTGCTGTAGGCCAGACCAAAGAGGACCGCGACGGCACCGCCGACAATCTCGCCGCCCAGCAGCGCACCAAAGCTAAAGCCCGAGGCACCCATGGCCTGCAGGGCCGGCAGGAACGCGAACGAGACGCCCATGACGATGGGCAGGCCGCCGCCGATGCGGCGGAAGGGAGCGAAGGCCTGAAGGGCCGTGTCGATTGCCGAAAGAATGAGCGCAACCTGAATGATGTCGGTGCTCTGCTGGCTATTAAAGCCGTAGACGCCGGCCATGATGACAGCCGGGGTGATGATACCGGCAAACGAAGCCAGTACGTGCTGAAGGGCACACGGGATCATTTCCTTAACGGGAGGCATGCCTTCACGAGTGAACAGGGCTTCAGTGCCGTTCGTAACCGTCTCCTGGGTCATTTGACCACCAATCCTCGAAATAGTTGTTTCGCATCTAACGCTCTATTGTGACGCAGTGCGGGGTTGAGGTTGTGCCTTCGTTGCATATCGTATTAAAGATGATTCTCATTCTCAATAATAATTTTTTGTTATCAGACTATTCTTCAGCTGAGATAATGCATTTCCGCAGGTCAGGAAAGTGTCTGGTCAAAATAACATCTAACTTTTCTTTTGGTCAACCGTTTACCGCCAAATTCCTACCGTTCGTCTGTATTACGCAATGTACCTGCGGATATACGAGATGAAGAGTAGCGTGTTACCATGAGAAAAAATTGTTATGAACCTTCCGATTTCACCCAAAGGAGTTGCCCGTGAACGAGACCGTACGTCGCTTTTTGCCGATGGTCGATTTCCTGGAGCAGATACTCGGTAAGAACAGCGAGATCGTCCTGCACGATTTCTCGGATCCCGACCACGCCATCGTCGATATTCGCAACGGCATCGTGAGCGGCCGCAAGGTCGGCGGTCCCGCCACCGATCTGGCGCTCAAGATCATGCACGACCCCAAGTATCGCGACCTGCCGTTTATTACGGGCTACGAGGGGCGCGGTGCCGGTGGCAAGACGTTGGAGTCCGCGACGTTCTTTATCCGCGAAAATGACGAGATCGTCGGTATGCTCTGCGTCAACACCGACCTCTCGACCGTACGCTCCATCAACGCCATGGCGCAGCAGCTCATGGCGTGCTTCGACGCAGCGCCGACGCGCACGGAGCCCGCCCCTATCGAGGTCGAAAGCCTTTCGGAGTCCACCCAGGAGCTCATCGACCGCAGCATTGCCGAGTTGCTGAGCGCGCGCGGGCTGGATGTAGCGTCGCTTGGCCAGAGCGACCGCGTGGACGTCATTCGCCACCTCAACGGCAACGGCGTGTTTATGCTCAAGGGCGCCGTGGCCTGCGCCGCCACCGCGCTGGGCATCTCGGAGCCCAGCGTCTACCGCTACCTGCAAAAAGTTCGCAAGGAGGGCTAAACGTGATCCCTTGGGGACGAAGGGAAACGGATCATTTTTGTCGCATCGCTTGACAAAAGACCCTGCAGCTCGCACGCGCTGCAGGGTCTTTTTGCATGTCATGTTTAGTTGTTACCAACACCTTAGAGAGCGGCGACAACCTCGATCTCGACCAGACCGCCAGCCGGAAGAGCGGCAACCTGGAAAGCGCTGCGCGCGGGGAACGGGGCCTCGAACTTGGAGGCGTAGATCTCGTTTACGGCAGCGAAGTCGGCAATGTCAGCCAGGTAGACTGTGGTCTTGACGACATCGGCAAAGGTGGCGCCGGCAGCGGTCAGCAGAGCCTCGACATTAGCAAGGGACTGCTTAGCCTGGGCCTCGACACCCTCGGGCAGCTTGCCGGTCGCGGGATCGATGCCCAGCTGGCCGGACAGAAACACCATGTTGCCAGTCTGGATACCAGGGGAATACGGGCCGATGGCTGCGGGTGCGTTATCGGAAGACACGACGGTCTTGCTCATGTTTTTCTCCTTACAAGTAAAAGGGAACGGGAGCGCGGCGTTCACACCGGGAGGCACAGTTCGGTCTGAACACCGCGCTTGATTGGGATAGTACTCAAGGTTTCCGCGCGATGCAAGATTATTATCACGTTGCGAGAATATTTTATCGCCCAACGGTTTCCCCGGACCGCTGAACGGTTCTCATGTGAAGCAGCCAGTCCAAGCTGCTGAAGACTTTATCCCGCTTAGAGCACGGGCATCGCCTGCCGCGACGGCACCACTATACTTTTGAGTATCTGAGCATTTTGAAAGGCAGGATATGACCGCAACCGCCAGTCGAACCACCAACCGCAGACCCGAACTCTTGGCGCCCGCCGGAGGCCCGGAGCCCTTTGCCGCCGCGCTCGCCGCCGGGGCAGACGCCATCTACTGCGGCATGGGCAGCTTCAACGCACGCCGCAAGGCCACCAACTTTACCGACGAGGCCTTTGAGCAGGCCTGCCGCGCCGCGCATCTGGCCGGCTCGCGCGTCTACGTCACGGTCAACATCGTCATCAAGGAATCCGAGATGAGCGATGCGCTGCAGCTCATCCATCGCTGCTCCACGCTGGGCGCCGACGCCTTCATCATCCAGGACTGGGGCCTGTTCTTTGAGGTCAAGCGCACGATGCCCGGCATCGAGACGCATATCTCGACCCAGGCGAACATCCACGACGACCGCGGAACCCTTTGGTGCCGCGAGCAGGGCGCCGACCGCGTGACCCTCTCGCGCGAGCTTTCCATCGACGAGATTGCCGCCATTCACGATGCCGCGCCCGATGTGGACCTTGAGGTCTTTAGCCATGGCGCCATCTGCTTTTGCTACTCTGGCCTGTGTCTGCTTTCGAGCTTTGCCATGGCGGGACGATCGGCCAACCGTGGCATGTGCGCCCAGCCCTGCCGCTTGCCCTACGAGCTGATCGACGAGAACGGTCGCTCGCTCTCCCCTGCCGGTCGCGAGCGCGCGCTGTGCCCGCGTGACACCAACACTTCACAACTTGTTCGCCGCCTGTATGACGCCGGCGCCGCGTCGCTCAAGCTCGAGGGCCGCATGAAGGCGCCCGATTACGTGTATTCCATCGTCGACGTGTATCGTCATCAGATTGATGACATGCTGGCCGGAACCACCGTTGCCAAGGACGAGAAAGACGCCCGCCAGCGCCAGCTCAAGCGCTGCTTTAACCGCGACTTTACGCACGCCTATCAGGACGGCACCTCGGGCGACGAGATGATGAGCTATGAGCGTTCCAACAACCGCGGCCAGATCGTGGGCACGGTGCTGGGCAGCCGCCCGGCCAACCGCGATGTGCGCGGCCTCAAGCCCGACGACCGCCGTCGCCGCGCCGCCATCGCCCGTATTGAGCTGTTTGAGCCCGTGGGCAAGGGCGACCTGCTGGAGCTTCGCCACGATAACGAGTTTGACCAGTTCCTGACCACCATTGCCGCCGATGATGCCGCAGCCGGTGAAGTCATCGAATGTCGCGTACCCCGCAGCATGCCCGAGGGCTGCCGCGTCCGCGTGATTCGCAGTCAGCGTGCCATCGACGCCGCCGGCGCCGCGCTCAAGCGCGATGTGCTGCGCCGCCGAGCTGTTGATGTGTCCGTCGTGGCGCGTCTGGGCGAGCCGTTTACCGTTACGCTCACCTGCTGCGACGACCCTTCGCTTACGGCCACGGCCACGGGCTTTACCGTCGAAGCCGCCAAGACCCGTGCGGTCGAGGCGTCCGATCTGGTTGAGCACGTCGGCCGCATGGGTTCCTCTCCCTTTGAGGCTGCGAGCTTTGAGGTGGCGCTCGATGAGGGCTGTGGCATGGGTTTCTCCGCCGTACATAAGGTGCGCGCCGCCGCTTGCAAGGCGCTGGAAGAGGCCATTCTGGCGCCGTACGCGGAGCGCGCGAAAACGCTCGAGCTGCCGGCGATTGTCACCAGTGATTCCCGCCCCGCGCCCGAGCACTACCGCGACGAGCCGCAGATCTGCGCCACCGTCACCTCGCTCGAGGCCGCCGAGGCAGCGCGGGCGGAGGGTGCAACGCGCATCTACATGACCACCGACGCGCTCGATGCGGCCAAGCTCTCCCCCGCCGATACGTTTGAGCAGGGCATCGTACCCGTGCTCGATGAGGTCTGCCGCGCCGTTGACCACGTCCGCGTTGACCCATGGGTTGTTGCCGGCGCCACGGTCGCTATTGGCAACATCTCTGAGCTTGCCCTGGCCGCCCAGGTTGGCGCCACGGCCGAGATTCGCTCTTGCCTGCCGGTGCACAACACGCCCTGCATGGAGGCGCTTGCCGAGCGCGGAGCCGGTGCGTTTTGGCTCTCGCCCGAGATCACGCTCGACGAGATTATCTCGCTCGGCACCGCCGCGCCCGCGGCTCTGGGCATCACCGTCTTTGGCCGCCCGCGCGTCATGACAAGCGAGCATTGCATTCTGCAGGTTGCCAACGGCTGCATCCACGATTGTGCCAACTGCCGCCTGCGTGCCCGCAAGCTCTCGCTCAAGAATATCGACGGCAAGGTCATGCCGGTGCGTACCGACATCCACGGCCGCTCACGCCTGTACGACGCCTACCCCATCGACCTCACGCCGCAAGTTCCGCAGCTGCTCGATGCCGGCGTGCGCCGTCTTATGGTCGACGGAACCTTGCTCGAGGCCGATGAGATTGGCCGTGCCGTCGCTCGCGTCCGTCGCGCTGTCGAGGCGGCTCAAGCCGGCCGCAAGCCGGCCGCCCGCCTGCGCGGCGCCACCTCGGGCTGCATGTTTGTGGGAATTAGCTAACCGAAAGGCTTACACGTGAACGAAGAACCTCAAGTCCTCTACTGCGACGCCTGGCTCATGGCCATCGACAAGCCCGCCGGCATGATCGTCCACGGTGACGGCACCGGCGAGCGCACACTTACCGACTACGCCAGCGACCTGCTGCTGGCGATGGGCGACGGCTTTGCCGCGACCGACATGCAGCCGCTCAATCGCCTGGACCGTGACACCACCGGCGTGGTGCTGTTCTCACTCGACAAGCAGACGCAGCCCGCCTTTGACCAGATGATCATCGACCACGCGTTCGAAAAGCACTACCTGGCGCTCGCCGAGGGCAAGATCGACTGGAACGAAAAGCTCATCGACAAGCCCATCGCCCGCGACCGTCACGACAGCCGAAAGATGCGCGTCGGCGCCAGCGGCAAGCCGTCTCAAACGCGCGTGAAGGTGCTCAAGCGTCTTAAGAGCCGCCGCGGCCTGCCCACGCGCTCGTATATCGATGTCGAGCTGCTCACCGGCCGCAAACACCAGATTCGCGTGCACCTGGCGAGCGAGCGCCATCCCCTGGTGGGCGACGACCTGTACGGGACGCCGCGTCCTTGTGGCCTCATGCTCCACGCCCACAGCGTGTCCTTTACGCATCCCGTAACCGGCGAGCACATCCACATCGAAGCCCCCTGCCCCTGGGAGCCCTAAAACCTGCCAAAAAGGGACAGGTTTATTTTGGCAGGTTTTATCTGGACAAACGTCAAAACCACCACAAAGGTTCCTGCCCCTTCGCGGTGGTTTTGGCCTTAGCCCGTCCCTTGCTGTTAGACCGTGATGACGTTGTCCATTGCCCGGTACTTGGCAGGGACATCGCCTGCGGTAATAATCGTTGCGTCACGGAAGTCCGCGAACTTGACGGGCGCCACCATGCCAAATTTACTGGCGTCCGAGATTACGAAGCGCTTGGCCGTATGGCGCATCGAGATACGCTTTACTTGCGCCTCCTCGATATCGGGCGCCGTGAAGCCCTGCTCGGCGGCAATGCCGTTAGAGCCCCAAAAGCCACAGTTGAAGTTGTAGCGGTCTAAGGTTGCCAAGGCATCGGGGCCAACGAGCGCCTCGGTCTCGGGTTTGAGCTCGCCACCCAGCACCACGGTACGCATGCCGCGCAAAGCAAGGCGTTGAGCATGGAGCACGGAATCGGTCACATAGGTGACATCTTCAAGGTGTGGAAGATGCTCGATGAGCCTGAGCGTCGTCGAACCCGAGTCGATGTATACAAAGCTCTCGGGCTCCACAAGTGCCGCCGCACGGGCGCAGATACGCTCCTTGTCGTCGTTATGGAGGTCGCTGCGCTCATTAAGCGTTAGGTCGCGCGTCACGTGCGCGCGCTCCAGACTTGTCGCGCCTCCGTGCACCTTGGCGATACGGTGTGCTCGGTCGAGCGTCTGCAGGTCGCGCCGAATGGTAGACGCCGTCACGCCCAGGGCTTCGGCAAGCTCCGGCACGGTAACCGAGCCGGTCTGCTGAACCATCGACACGATCGCGTTGAGCCTATCTTCCGCTAGCATCGCTTACTCCTCCTCGGGGTACACGACTCCCCAGTCGGCGCGTAGCTTGGTCATCAGCTCCATAACATCAGAAGCATAGCCCAGAAGCTCACGCTTAGAGTCGTCGCCGGCAACGGCCTTCTCAAGATCGGCCATCTCATAGCAAAGGGCGTAAGCCTCGGTGCCGGCGTGGACCTCCTCGCGGTGGCCGTCCGCAGTCCACACGATAGTCGCGTGATCGGCGCGCGGATACTCGTTGACCTCGATATAGCACTTGTCAAAGCTGATGACCGAGCGCTTGGGCTGCTTGGAGTGAAGCGTAAGGCTCACGACGCCCAGCTGCTGCTCGGCATTGCGGCAGACGATGCCGCCCGCAACATCGACTCCAGTCTCGCAGGTGTTGCCTAGAGACACGACCTCGGCGGGCTGGCTCGCCATAAACAGGCGCATGACGGACAGGGCATACACACCAATATCGAGCATGGCACCGCCGGCAAGGTTGCGATTGTAGAAACGGTTAGTCAGGTCGCCGTACTCCTTGTAGCTACCAAAGTTGAGCTGAGCGAGGTTCATGCGGCCGAACTCGCCGGCATCCATGCGGCGACGCAGCTCTTGATACAAGGGCATGTGGAGCACCGTGGTAGCGTCCATAAGGACCACGTTGTGCTCGGCGGCAATGGCACGGGCCTCATCGAGTTCAGCGGAATTGAGGGTAATGGCCTTCTCGCAGAGCACGTGCTTGCCGGCCGCCAGGGCGGCGCGCAGATAGGTGATATGGGTGTTGTGCGGGGTGGTGATGTAGACGGCGTCGATGTCAGGATCGGCGTAGAGATCCTCAACCGCGTCATAGACCTTCTCGATGCCATACTGATCGGCAAAAGCCTGAGCCTTGGACAGCGTGCGGTTGGCAACGCCCGCAAGCTTGCGACCGGCAAGAGCGAGGGACTGGGCCATCTGGTTGGCGATAACGCCGCACCCGATCACAGCCCAACGAAGCTCGGGAGCCGTAAAGATATCATCGGGGAATGGCTTATCCTGGACCGAAGCGAACGCTGCCTTTGCGGCTGCCGCAGAGTCGAGTGGAGCCTGCTTGGAATCTGTCATATGTGCCTCCTATGTCATAGAACGTCTTGCATTTCTGACAGCTCTATATTCGCACAAACACGCGCGTCTATGCGCGTTTTTGCGTATCTCACCGCTAAACGGTCATTTTTGTCCCGAAAACGGCGCATCTATACGCATATTCACGCAATCCCACGCACGCAAATACGCACAAATGCGAACCGGTCATTGCTCAGAGACAGGGGCTTATGCTTAGAACTCAAAAGACAGGATGATCCGCTTCGCCTCGTCGCTCATGGCGCGCTGCAGCTCTAAGGACCGTCCCAAACTGCCGACAGAAAAGGAACGTTCCAAACTGCCGACAGAAAAGGAACGTTCCAAACTGCAGACAGAAAAAGAACGTCCCCAGGCGCCGGCATTTCAAGAGCACTCATTTAAGTCTGTCCCCAATGAGTGGGAGTAATCAGAGACCCTTTGCGAGGGAGGCCGGACGTGGCCTTCCTCGTTTTTATTCATGGACTTTAGTCCGTGCCGCGCGGCACGCGCGGCATAGAAAGCCACCCGCTCAGCGGGTGGAGGCCAATTTCCGCTACGCGACAAAAACCTTCCCCCTAGCATGAGGATTGTTCAGGTCATCATACTAGGGGGAAGGTGATTGCTGTGGCCCAGAAAGCCAACAGCCTCGCGTACACGAAATGGCTGTGCAAGTACCGCATCGCACCGAGGTCAAGCTCATCGCCGCCATCGTCGAGAAGCACCCCAAGGTGCGCTTTGCCGCGAGCCGCACCTCGGCCCACGCCGACCTCTACGACCGTATGGAGCAGGCCCTGTGCGAGCGCGTGGCCAACGCGGTGGAGGTCGTCCGCTCCGACATCAGCCCCGCGCTTCTTGTCCACACCGGTCCAAACCTCGTGGGTGTGGCGGTCCAGGGACTCTAGCGGAGGCGGGGCGTCCTGCCCAAAAACAAATGCAAAAGACGAGCACTTCTTGCCGCTCAATTGGCAAGAAGCGCTCGTCTTTTCTTAACGCGTTGTATGGCGGAGAGAGCGCAAGTTACGCGAGCGCCCTTCTTGCCAGCTCGGCCGCGCCGAGGATTCCTTGGTCGCCGCCGCAGCCCGGGGCGCAGATGTAGCTCTCCATGTCCTTAAGCTCGGCGGTCTGGATGTAGCCACCCAGATATTCGAGGGTCTTCTTGCGGACGATGCCGTAGAGCTGCTCCTGGTGCATCACGCCGCCGCCGAGGACGATGCGGCGAGGCGAGTACATGAGCACGAGGTTCGCGCACATCTGCCCCAGATAATCCCCCTCGAGCGCCCACACCTCATCGTTGTCCGCGAGCTCGGCCGCGGGCTTTCCCCAGCGCGCGGCGATGGCGGGGCCGGAGGCGAGCCCCTCGAGACAGCTCGCGTGGCTCGGGCAGACGCAGCGTCCCTCCTCGGTGGGACGGGTCCTTACCAGCATGTGACCGGCCTCGGGGTGCAGCATACCGTGAAGGAGTCTGCCCGCGCACATGACGCCCGCGCCCACGCCGGTGCCGATGGTCACGTAGACGGCGTCCTCGAGCCCCTTGCAGCAGCCGAAGACCACTTCGCCGAGGCAGGCAACGTTAACGTCCGTGTCGTAGGCCACCGGAATCCCGAGGTCGTCGGCGAACGCGGCGCGAAGACCATGGCCTCGCCACGCGAGCTTGGGCGTCTGGAGGATGGAGCCGTAGCGCTCGTCGTTGGGGTCGACGCAGGTCGGGCCGAAGGCGCCGATGCCCAACGCGTCCACATCGCGGGCGGTGAACCACTCGATCATCTGCGGGACGGTCTCGGCGGGCGTAAGCGTCGGGGTCTCCATACGGTCGAGGACCTCGCCGTCGCCGGACACCACGGCACAGACCATCTTAGTCCCGCCGGCTTCGAGGGCGCCGAGCCTCATTTGCTTTTCGCTCATGTGATCCTCCTTACAAAGGGACGCCCGCAGTCATGGTCAACCGCGGGCGCCCATAACGTTGGCTTGTTTCGAGGCGACCCTACCTGGGCACGCGGTCCTGCCTCGCGGCAAACGGGGCGAGCACGGCGTGCGGCTCGCTTTGGTACCAGTAGGCGACGGTGGAGATGTCGTCCTCGCGCTCGTAGAGCTTGATGTCGTCGTTGCCGAGGTCCTGGAATGTCACGCGCAGGTCCTCCTTGAACGAGATCGGGTCGGGAAGGTGCCACCTGTAGAGACCGTGCCTGGGCAGCGCGTCGTCGTTGGTCGCGAGCATCGGGTTCGGGTTCGGCTTGCCCGCGCTGAAGCGGTCGCGCGTGGCGTCGCGCGTCGAGCGGTACGGGTAGCCGGCGAACAGCGTGTTGAAGCACTGCGCCTCGGGCAGCGCGTGGGGCGGCCTGTCGAGAAAGGCCCAGGCACCGCCGAAGTAGTCCTCGGCTCCCGTCGAGGTGACCGTGGGGAACTCCTCGTCGCCGTCGAGGAAGAACTTCATCTCGCCCTCGCCCCACCAATAGCGCTCCAGGGCGCACAGGGCCATGTAGGTGCCGACGTAGTAGCCCTTGCCGCGCACGCCGTCGAGCACGGTGTAGTCGACGCCCCTGCGGGTGCTGCGCTCGCGGTTAAAGCGAGCGTGGAAGTACATGGCGTCGTCCGGCACGTCGGTGAGCGCGTAGTTGAACGTGTAGAAGATGTACTTAATGAACCCGGGGTGCTCGCTCGTAAGCGTGACCTTGGCGTGCTTCCTGAAGGGCATCTCGAAGTAGCAGTTCATGCCGCCCGTCGGGTTCACGCAGATGGGCATTGAGTTGACAATGGCGCGCTCACCGAAGCCGTTACAGAAGAAGTCGCCGACAGGGCACTCGACCGAGGGGGTCTCCTCGTCGTCCCAGTAGAAGCGCAGCACGAGGTCGCGCATGACGAAGCTGCCGGCGGCGGTCTTGTCGGGGACGGTCATCCAGATGTGGCGGATGATGCCGGGGCCCTCGATGTCCGCGAGCGTGATGGTCTCGCCGGACTCAAGGGGCACGCAGCACGAGCCCTTGCGGCCGACGCCGAGGTGGCTGGCCGACATGGCGGCGCGGCCCTTCTCGCCCGTGATGTTCTCGGGGGTGATGGCGCGGCTTTCCTCACCGCCGTGCATCCACACGTCCTTAAGGAACTCTCTCATCGTCGACCTCCTCTATTCGTCGTCGTCGCACTCGGCAGAACTGACACCGTTCACGTAGATGATCTGCTGGCGCGCCTCGTTGACGAGGGCATCGAAGTCGAGCTTCTCGTCGGGGCGCGCGAGCGCGACCGTCATGGCGAGCGGGAGGTTGACACCCGCGATCACGTGGATCCGGTCGGAGGCGAAGCGGGAGAAGCGCTGGTTCACGCTGCCGCCGAACGCGTCGGTAAGGACGACGACCTCGTCAGTGCCCGAAAGAGCCGCCTCGACCGCCGCGTCGAGCCCCTCGCCGTTGTCGTTCACGTAGGCGCACACGGCGTTGACGGCGTCGCCCTTACCCGTAAGGAACTCGAGGGTGTCCTTGAAGCCCTGGGCGAGAAGGGAATGGCTCGCCACAACTATCTTTCTCATTGATTCACCAATCTCTTGGGTCGAAGCTAAGCGAGGATGCCGGCGGCGGAGGCGACCATCGCGAGGACAATCACCACGAGGATGAGGGCCGTCATGCTCGCGTTCTTCTTGGTAAGAAGGTAATACGCGCTTCCCGTGATGGCGGCGGGGATCATGGCAGGCAGGATCTTGTCGAGCAGCGGCTGGATCTCCATCGCGACGTCGCCGAAGCTGAAGCTAATCGGGCAGGTGACGCCGATGACCGAGGCGATGAGGCAGCCGACCACGGTGAGGCCGAGCACGGAGGCGGCGGCAGTGAGGTTGGGAAGCTTCTCGCTGAAGTCGGTGACGAGCTTCACGCCCTGCTTGTAGCCGAACTCGAGGGCGTGCATGCGGACCCAGAAGATGGCCAGGATGAGCGCGAACCAGATGCCGGCTCCCACGGGGTTGCCCTCGATGGCCATGTAGGCGGCGATGGAGCCCATGATGGTCGGGATCATGGTCATGAGCAGGGAGTCGCCGACGCCGGCGAGCGGTCCCATGGTGCCGATCTTCAGGTCTTGGACGGCGTCCGCCGCCGCTAGGCCGTCGCGCTCCTCCATGGCCACGCAGGCGCCAAGGATGATGGCGGCGAGCCAAGGCTGGGTGTTGTAGTAGCGGAAGTGGTTGTTGAGCGCTTGCTTATAGTCCTCGTCGTTCGTGTAGATCTTCCTCAGGACCGGCGAGAGGGCGTAGGCGACTGAGGCGCCCTGCTGGGTCTGGTAGTTGAAGGTGCACACGCTCATGAGCCAGCGCCAGTTCGCGTTGCGCAGGTCCTTCTTGGTGACCTTGTAGCCGGAGGGCTTGCCCTTTGCGACGGCGGTGATGTTCTCGTTTTCCATGGTTACTCATCCTCTCCGATGAAGGCGTCTGCGGAAGCGTGGGCGGCGAGCTCGGTGTCCCTCTCGGCGCGCTGGTAGAACGCGATCGCGAGGGCAAAGCCGACGATGGCGGCGCCGATGATGGGCACGTTCAGGAAGGCCGAGAGGAAGAAGCCGGCGAGCAGGTACTGGAAGTACTTGCCGGTGGGCATGTAACGCAGCAGCATCGCGATTCCGACGGCCGGGAGCATCTTGCCGGCGAGGGTGAGGCCGGAAAGGAACCACTGGGGCATAACCTCGAGGAGCCAGTTGACGGCGGGCTGGCCGAGGGTCACGGAGACAAAGACGGGCAGGGCGGCGCACAGGCCGAAGAGCACGGGGCAGACCCACAGGATGGCGTTCATCTGCTTGAACTTGCCCTCGTCGCAGAACTTCTGGGACTTCTCGACGACGAAGCCGTTGAGGATCTTGGCGACGACGTCGAGCTGGATGCCGAGCATGCCGACCGGCAGGCCGATGGCGAGGCCCGTGTCGGAGCCCAGGGTCACGCCGTAGGCGGTGGCGATGATGGCCATCGTGCCGTAGTCGGGAATGGAGGAGCCGCCGAAGCCCGCGACGCCGAGCTGCATGAGCTGAATGGTGCCGCCGATGACAAGGCCGGTCTTCCAGTCGCCCATGACGACTCCGGTGATGAGGCCCCAGAAAACGGCGTAATTGACGAAGATCATCGGGATGCCGTAGTAGTCCACGTGCTTGATGAAGGCCAGCAGGGTCAAAAGGACGACCTGCAGGATAGTGAAGTTGACCATATTTCCCCCTTAGATGAGGTCTGCGACGGAGACGGGCTTGTCGGCGGGCACGAACTGGGCCGTCACCTTGACGCCACGGGCGATGAGCGCCTTGTAGCTCTGGACGTTCTCGGCGGAGGCGTAGGCGCGCTGGGTGAGCTGGATGCCGTCCTCCTTGACGAGCGAGCCGCCGACGACCAGCGACGGGAGCTCGACGCCCGACTCGACCAGGCGAAGCATCGTCTCGGGCTCCTTGGCGATGACGAAGACCTTCTCGCGGTCGTACTTGCCCGCGGCGAAGTTCTTGAGCGCGGTCTGCTCGGAGATGATCGAAACGGCCATGCCCGCGGGGCGCGCCATCCTCATGGTGGACTTCAGGACCTCGTCGCCGGCGACCTTGTCGTCGATGACCATGACTCGGGTCGCGCCCGACACCGGGGCCCACTGCGTCACGATGATGCCGTGAAGCAGGCGATTGTCGATTCGTGCCATAACAACACTCATGTTTGCTCCTATCAAATGAAGTTTTACGTTCGGTACTGCCTCGGCGCTATCCGGATTCGCGCCGGGCAAGGGGTTATCGGATTATTGAGGACGCGCGGTCAGCTTGCGGCGGCGCGGGGAAGGTCACTCGTCGAGCAGGAGGTCCGAGGAGCCGAGGCGCTCTTCTCGCGCCGGGGCGGCGCTCACGCTTATGTAGTCGAAGACATATGCGATCTCGCTTACGGGAACCTCTACGCGATAGCGCGTCGAGATGCTCGAGAAGCTCTGCCTGAAGGACTCGATGAAATCGGCGCGTTCCTCCTCGAAGCGGTCCTGGCCAACGTAGGTCTCAATGGGGTTTCTGGTAACAAGGCGCTCGACGAGACAGCAGAGGTGAACGTAGAGCCCAATGATGGCGTTGCTGCCGATCTTCTCGCCTGTCCTGCGCTGAAGCTCGTGCACGGCGCTCTCGATCTCATGGAATAGCCGCTCCGGGTCGAGGATGGTGATGGAGCGGATGACGTTCTGCAGCGTCATGTTCGAGAGCAGCTTCTCGTGGAAAGAAGAGAGCTCGGAAGCGTCAAGCCACCTGCCGAACACGGCATCAACCTTAGAGGCGGACGCCGTCGACATGATGTCCTCGAGGGCGACGAAGGGGACGGAGGCGACCCCGGGGTCTCCCGTGCCGATGACGGCGCAGACGCGGTGCTCGGAGAAAACGGCGTCGTTCGACCCGTTCGCGACGAGCTGCTTGAAGGGCCTCGTGAGCAGGCGCGCGCCTATGGTGCGCGGGAGGCTCTGCGAGACGAGCTGGCGTATCCTCTCCGCGGCGTCGACCCCGGACTCGGAGCAGAAGACGATGGCGTCCTCACGGTTGACGCGCTCGATCACCTTGCAGTGCGTCACGCACGCGGCGGTCGCATCGCCAAGAACCTCGGCGATGGACTTGCCGCCGAGCAGCCCGACCCCGATCTCGAGCGCAAGACCGGTAGAGACGTTGTTCACCACGCCGATAGTGGAGTCGGTAACGTTCTCGAGGGCCTTATAGGCCTCCTCCAAGGAGCCCATGTCGACGAGGAACACGACCCCGGTGCAGTAGGAATGGCGGTCGACGAGGCGCTGGAGCGGACCGACGATGTCCTTCAGCTGCTGGTCGTAGGGCATGTCGACAGCCTCGTACACATGCATGCTGAGCATACGGTTCGCCGCGTCGGCGATGCTCGTCGCCGTTGAGTAGCCGTGGGACAAGATGACGCAGAGCGTCCGAAGGGCCTTCGCATCGCGAGACTCCGATGCGACGCACAGCGTCAGAAGCGTCTTCGTGAAGTGATCGAGCGAGATTCCCAGCGCCCCTTCCACGTCTGCGGCGACCTGATCGGAGACACTCGAGGCAAACGGCAATTCGGAGGTCACGGCACCGAGGAGATGGGAGATTTGCTCCGCACAGGCAGACTTTCGCTTAGCCAGGCCGATACCCGGCCACAACTGCAGGCAAATCTCCTGGGCCAGTAGAAAAGCGACCTTCCTCGAAAGCTCGATGCCATAAGAAGAGCCTGCGTCGGCAAGGACCGCGCCCACGACGCGCTCGAAGGCGCGCGACCTCGAGGAGGCGACGCCGTGGTCGAAGATCAAGTGATCCTCAACGCCGCGCACAGCGGAGACAGCTTGCGAGACAAGCTCGGAGACAGAGAGCTCCCCGGCGCAGAATCGCTCATCGAGGGAGCACAGGGCATCGAGCGCCTGCTCGACCGGCCCTGTGCTCTCGGCGGCATCCAGAGACGCGTCGATCAGAACGCCATCGTCGGGCTGTTGATCGATCTGCGCGGAGGAGAGGAGCCCGCTGGGAAGAAGATACGGGCGAACGACGACGTAGTCGCCCTCGCGATTGAGGAACGCTTTGGCACAGCAGTTCGTCACGCAGGCGCGCAAGCCGGCGATGTTATCGGAAAAGTCCGCGTTCACGAGGCAACGGTATGCGCCGCGGCTGATCTTCACATCAGAACCGATTCGGCACCCCTCGCTGCGCAGGAAGCTCAAGATGAGATCCTCGCGCTCCTCGGGGGTCCGCTCCTTGAGTGAGGGGACGCGGGCACAGATGGGCATTTTGCTGTAGGCCGAGGAAACCTTCAGGTCATCGGCGGAAAGCGTCGTCGAAAGAACGAGGCGAGCGCGCGGCGCATCCTGGGAGGCATCGAGCCCGAGGGCCGTCGCAAGGCAGTGCTCCATCGCAGAGGGAGAGAGTGCCTCGATGCCGTTGACAAAGACCACACCCCCGCGCGCTTTCGCGATCGACTCGTCAAGAAGCCCGTTGAACGAGGCGGCGTCCGGGACCCCGGCGCAGTCGATGCGCACATAGGAGGAGTCGCGGGACAGCAAGCCCTGGTTCTTGCCGTACTCGTACACAAGGCGAGAAAGGAAAGACTTACCGACACCCACGCCGCCGCTCAAGAGGATGGGCAGGCCAAACGGAGGGTACTGAACCGCAGCCTTGCACTGCTCGACAACGGAGCTGAGGCTCATGTCGAAGCCCACGGCACGCGCGAAGTCGCGGTGATCGGCGATTCCCGTCGCCTGGATGAGGTCGGCGAGCGAGGCATACTCGCTTGCAGAGAGCTTTACCTGAAAACGCTTCTGGAACGCGCGGCGATGAAAATAACGGACAGGCCTGCCCGCCACCTTAACCACAAGACCGGCGCGAACAAGGTCGTTGAGGTACTGGCTCGCCAGGCTCCTGGAGATGATGAGCGTCTCGGCGATGTCGGAGGTGGACAGACGGGCAAGGTCGTCGAGCGAGACGGCAGAGGTGAGGGCCTCGAGATGCTCGAGAATCCTGTCCCTCATGTCGACGGGTTTCTTTGCCAAGCTGTCCTGTGTGGTCTTGTCCATGACTTCTTACCTCCTCGTACAAGGAGTATAAGGGGAGAACAGAGAACGGAAGGGGGCGCGTGGGGGAATCAACAGCTCCGAGGAAAAGTCCACCACTTGAGGGGCAGAAAACAACGGCCATTGAACATTCAGGGCCGACGCTCAACACTTCGGCTCGACACTTCGCTTTGGAAAGGGCCCCGGCGCGCCGGGCCTAAAGCTTAACCATGCGCGCGGCGATGCGGGCGCAGTCGCAGGCGGCCTTCTTCTCGAAGGTGTTGTAGTCGACGACCCGGCCCTCGGCGCAGGGCTTGTCGCTGATGGCGCGCACGACGACGAGGGGCACGCCGTTGAGATAGGAGGCCTGCGCGATGGTGCAGCCCTCCATCTCGCAGCACAGGTCGCCGAAGGCCGCGAGGATTCGCTCCTTCTGTTCCGCGGGCGAGACGAACTGGTCGCCGGAGACGACGCGGCCCTTGAGGACCTTAATGTCGGGGGCGACGGCGGCCGCGGCGGCGCACGCCGCCAGCAAGGGCCGGAACGGATCGCGCAAGATCAAGGCGTCGCCCGGGAGGTCGGGCGTTACCGTCAGCCGGCGCCGCGTCTGCCGCATCATGAGGGAGAACGGCCTGGCCGGCGCATACGGCAGGAAGAGGTTCAAGGTGCACCCCGGGGCGGTCAACGAGGCCGACGTGTCGAACGTCGTCGCGCGCGGCTTCGGCGGCAGGGCGCCGTGCACCCATATATGCAGCGACTTGGCCTGCGTGCGCGTCGGGGCGTCGTGGAACTACGTCTGCCTGCTCGTCGACCTCTGCAACGGGGAGATCGTCGGCCACTCCGAAGGACCGAGGAGGGACGCGCGAGCTCCGAGCCAAGCTCTTGGATTACGTGCACTGGTACAACAACTTCAGGATCCACTCGACGCTGGGCTACATGTCGCCGGTCGAGTTCAGGGAGGCGGGGCCGTCCCTCCCGGAATCGTCCAAATAAGTGTTGCCAATCCATAGCCAATCCAGCCATCATCTTCGCGAAGGCGGACGTCAGGAAAAGCTCGGCTTGAGCTCGGTCGGACGCGGTCTGTGGGGCATCATTCAGGCTCAGGGGTCTCCTTGTCTTCTTCGGTCGCAACCTAAATGATAGGGACGGCCCCTTCTCTCTTTCCCCTTCGTTTTCGACGCGTCACCCTCTCGGCGGGCTTAAGGCCCGCGCTCGCGGGTGCAGGGGCTACGCCCAAACCCCAAAAACGTAACGCCGTGCTCGAAGCGTTTCCGGACGTCAGCGTAATCTCAAATCCCGTTCGTCAACTCATGGGCAAGCCACCTGAGACTACTCATTTCTCCTACTGGCAATGAAGACCTGCGACCTGCAGTTTTGCAAACTGCTTGAAAGCCACCTGCGTTGATTCACTTCCTATTGCAGCTGGCGGCTTGCACGCGAAAAGGCATTTAAGTTTCAAAACGGGCGTTTTCGGCGCTATCGAGCCTCCAAAGGCACCCCGCCGCGCCCTTTGGGACAAAAACAAAAACTCAAAGCCCTGAGTTCGAAAATAGTTTTTGGAGTTGTCCCGACTTTTGTCCCCGAAGCCGACGAAACGCGACAGGGTATCACCTGGCGGCACTCGATTCGAGACGGCACCGAAAACTGGATGCAACCGGAATGACGGGACGGCAGAACCGAAGCCATCGAGTGGGGATAGAAAAAGGCCCGGGTGCCGTGGCATCCGGGCCTTTGCTAGCAACTTGATGTTGCGGGCAGCTTAGAACTTGTGGCCGCACTTCTTGCAGACGCGCAGCTTGTTCTTGCCGTCCTTCTCGTGACCGACGCGGGTAACCTTACCGCACTCGGGGCAGACGAGATTGACGTTGGAGGCGTCGATGGGAGCCTCCTGCGAAACGATGCCGCCCTGCTGGTTGGCAGCGTTGGGCTTGACGGCCTTCTTGACGACCGAAACGCCCTCGACAACGACCTTGTTCTCGGCGGGGAGAGCACGCAGGACAACGCCCTGCTTGCCGCGATCCTTACCAGAGAGAACCTGGACCTTATCGCCCTTCTTGATATACATATATCTCCCCTAACTACAGGGTCTCGGGAGCGAGCGAGACGATCTTCATGTACTTCTTGTCACGAAGCTCGCGAGCGACGGGCCCGAAGATACGGGTGCCGACGGGCGAACCATCGTTGTTGATGACAACGCAGGCGTTCTCATCAAAGCGAATGTAGGAGCCATCCTTGCGGCGGATCTCCTTAACGGTGCGAACGACGACGCAACGGACAACGTCCTTCTTCTTGACGTTGGCGCCAGGGGTAGCCTCCTGGACAGCACCGATGAACACATCGCCGATGCCTGCATAACGACGCTTGGAACCGCCAAGCACCTTGATGCAGCGAATCTTGCGAGCGCCGGAGTTGTCGGCGACGTTCAGCATGGTTTGCATCTGAATCATGGTAGATGTTCCTCCGAACTAAGAACCGAAGAGAGGTGCGCAGCCTTTATACGGCCCGTGGTATGCAAGCCAGGCATACGCACATCTTCGGAAACGTACAAGTCGTAAGAGCGACTGCTTATTTAGCGCGCTCGACGACCTCGATGAGGCGCCAACGCTTCATCTTGGACATAGGACGGGTCTCCATAACGCGGACGGTATCGCCCACGCCAGCCGTGCACTCCTCGTCGTGAGCGTGCAGCTTCTTGGAGCTGGTCATCATCTTGCCGTACTTGGGGTGACGCTTGCGCTCGGTGATGGTGACAACAATGGTCTTGGCACCGGAGACGGAGGTAACGACACCCGTACGGACCTTACGCGAGTTACGCGAATCAGTCATGTTCTCTCCTTAGGTCCTACTCGGCGACAGCGGACTTCTCCGCTGCGATCTCGCGGGCGCGCTGCTCCGTGAGGACGCGAGCGATGTCCTTCTTCACGGTGTTGACGCGAGCGGTGTTGTCCAGCTGGCTGGTGGCCATCTGGAAACGAAGGTTAAAGAGCTCGGCGCGCATTTCCTTCAGCTTCTCAACGAGCTGAGCGTCCGAGAGCTCACGAATCTCTGCGGGCTTCATTAGTTCTCCTCCTTGGCGGCGGCGGCGTCCTCAGCAGCCCACTTGGCCTCGAGAGCGGCCTCCTCAGCCATCTCCTTCTCGATGCGCTGCTCAGCGTTCTTGGCAGCAACAATCTTGGTCTTGATGGGAAGCTTGTGCTGTGCAAGACGCAGAGCCTCGCGAGCGACCTCCTCGGGCACGCCCTTGACCTCGAACATGATGCGGCCGGGCTTGACGACGGCCACCCACTCCTCGGGGTTACCCTTACCAGAACCCATGCGAGTCTCGGCAGGCTTCTTGGTGATGGGCTTATCGGGGAAGATCGTGATGTAGACACGACCGCCACGCTTCATGTAGCGGGTCATGGCAATACGAGCGGCCTCGATCTGACGGTTGGTGATCCAATGGGCCTCGAGAGCCTGGATACCAAACTCGCCGAAATGCAGCTCGGTATTACCCTTGGCCTGGCCCTTCATGGAGCCACGCTGCACCTTGCGGTGAAGAATACGCTTAGGGGCAAGCACTACTGACCCCTCCTCTCGGAGTTACGACGACGAGGACGGGAAGAGCCCTCGAGTGCAGGGTTGGGAACAGGCTGGCCCGGGAGCTTCTCGCCCAGGTAGATCCAGACCTTCACGCCGCAAGCGCCCATGGTGGTGCTGGCGACAGCCGTGCCGTAGTCGATCTTGGCACGGAGGGTGTGCAGAGGCACGCGACCCTCGCGGTACCACTCACGACGGCCCATCTCGGCACCGCCGAGACGACCGGAGCACTGGATACGGATGCCCTTAGCGCCGGCCTTGCGGGCGGACTGGACAGCCTTGCGCATAGCGCGACGGAAGGCAACGCGGCCCTCGAGCTGCTCGGCGATAGACTGAGCAACGAGGTTGGCGTCGAGCTCGGGGCGCTTGATCTCGACAACGTCGGCGGAGAGCTGGCCCTTGGAGACGCCAGCGACCTTCTCGAGCTCGGTGCGGAGGGTATCGATTTCGGCACCCTTCTTACCGATGACAACGCCGGGGCGAGCGGTGAGGATGATGACCTTCACCTTGTCGCCAGCGCGCTCGATCTCGACGCGGGAGACAGCTGCGCGGGAAAGACGCTTCTCGAGGTACTTGCGGATCTCGAGATCGTTACCGAGGGTCTTAGCGTAATCCTTCTCTGCGAACCAGCGGGAGCGCCAGTTCTCGGTGATGCCAAGACGGAAGCCGGTGGGGTAGACTTTCTGACCCATACAGCTTTACGCCTCCTTTCGAGGAGCAACGACGACGGTGATGTGGGAAGTACGCTTCAGAATGCGAGAAGCGGAACCCTTGGCGCGGGGACGGATGCGCTTAAGCGTCGGACCCTCGTCAACATAGGCAGCGGCGACAACCAGGTTGTCGGCACGCAGACCGTTGTTGTTCTCGGCGTTCGCAACGGCGGAACGGAGAACCTTCTCGACATCCACGGCGACGGCGCGGTCGCAGAAGTGGAGGATGTCGAAGGCCTGAGCGACAGGCTTGCGGCGGATCAGATCGACCACCAGGCGGGCCTTGCTGGGGGAAACACGCACGTACTTAGCGACGGCGCGAACCTCGGTGGCCTCAGTTTCAATAGACTTAGTTGCCATTTACGGTTAACCCCCTATTTGGCCTTGTGGCCACGGAACGTACGAGTCGGCGCGAACTCGCCGAGCTTGTGACCAACCATGGACTCGGTAACATACACGGGCACATGCTTGCGGCCGTCGTGGACGGCGATGGTGTGACCAACCATCTCGGGGAAGATGGTGGACGCGCGGGACCAGGTCTTCACGACGTCCTTCTTGCCAGCCTCGTTCATCGCGGTGATACGCGAGAGAAGGCGAGTCTCCACGAACGGGCCCTTTTTGAGACTTCTGCTCATAAGTGCTTTCTCCTAAAACTCGGTATCCGAAATTACTTCTTACGGCGACGAATGATGTGCTGGTTCGAGACCTTCTTCTTCTTGCGCGTACGAAGGCCCTTCGTCGGCTTACCCCAGGGGGTAACAGAGGGACGACCAGAGGTGTGGTTCTTGCCCTCGCCACCGCCGTGCGGGTGGTCGACAGGGTTCATGACGGTACCGCGGACGGTCGGGCGCACGTTCATGTGACGCTTACGGCCGGCCTTGCCGATGACGATGTTGGCGTGATCGGCGTTGCCGACCTCACCGACGGTGGCGCGGCAGGTAACGAGGATGCGGCGCATCTCGGAGGAAGGCATACGGACGATAGCGTACTTGCCCTCCTTACCCATCAGCTGGCAGGAATTACCGGCGGAACGGGCGATAGCAGCGCCCTTGCCCGGCTGGAACTCGACGGCGTGGATGAGCGTACCGACGGGGATGTCGGCGAGGGGCAGAGCGTTGCCCGGCTTGATGTCGGCGTCAGAACCGGACATGATGGTCTGACCGACCTCGAGGCCCTTGGGGGCCAGGATGTAGCGCTTCTCACCGTCAGCGTAGTGCAGCAGAGCGATGCGAGCGGAACGGTTCGGATCGTACTCAATCGTGGCAACCTTGGCGGGCACGCCGTCCTTGTTGCGCTTGAAGTCGATCACGCGGTAACGACGCTTCACGCCGCCGCCCTGGTGGCGGGTGGTGATGCGGCCGTTGTTGTTACGACCGGCCTTCTTGGGCAGGGGCTCGAGAAGAGACTTCTCGGGCTTGGTGCAGGTGATCTCGGAGAAATCGGAGATCGTCTGCCAACGCCTACCAGCGGAGGTCGGCTTAAGGTGCTTTACAGCCATTACAATCCCTTTCAATAGGAATCCGTTAGCCATCGCAGACAGGGATTCGAGGTTCTGCCTCGGGTGCGATGACACCGGACGTATACACGGTTTCGGGCGTGTCCATTTTATACGCCCGAAACCTTGAGCTCTCGCCTCCCCTATTTGGGAGGCATGAGCTCACTCAACAGCAGCGAGTCTTAGGCCTGGTTGCCAAAGACCTCGATGGTGTCGCCCTCGGCCAGCGTGACGATGGCCTTCTTCCAAGAACGGGTCTTGCCGGCGACATAGCGCACGCGCTTGGTCTTGGGCTTGACCGTCAGGGTGTTCACGCGAACGACCTTGACGCCGAAGATCTCCTCGACAGCGTCCTTGATCTGATACTTGTTAGCATCCTTGGCGACCTCGAACGTGTACTTGTTCAGCTCCATGCCGGAGAAGGAACGCTCGGACACGATCGGACGGATGATGATCTCGTGGGCGGTCATTTATGCAAGCACCTCCCCGAAGTGAGCGGCGATGTCGGCGGGCATCAGCACAGCGTTGTTGTTGACGAGATCGTAGGTGTTGGCCTCGTCGGCAGTGATGATGAACGTCTTGGGAATGTTGCGGAACGACAGGTAGGCGTTGACGTCCTCATCGCGAACGATGATGGTCAGACGCTTGCCCTCAAGGCCGAGAGCCTTGAGCATGGCGACGGCAGCCTTGGTGGAAGGCTTCTCGAAGCCGTAGTCGTCGACGAGCACGAGCTCGCCATCGGCCAGCTTGGCGGACAGCGCGGAGCGCATAGCCAGCTTGACCTCCTTGTTGTTCATACGCTTAGCGTAGGAACGGGGCTTGGGGGCGAAGACAACGCCACCGTGACGCCACTGGGCAGCACGGATGGAACCCTGGCGGGCACGGCCGGTGCCCTTCTGACGCCAAGGCTTCTTGCCGCCACCGGAAACCTCAGAGCGACCCTTAGCAGACTGGGTGCCCTGACGCCAAGAGGCCATCTGGCACTTGACGATGTGGTGCATAACGTGGATGTTCGGCTCGATGCCGTACACCTCAGCGGCGAGCTCGGCCTCGGCGACCTTCTTGCCCTCGCTGTTCTTTACTTCAAACTTTGCCATTTAAGTGTTCTCCTTGGTATGACGCTGGGCTAAATGGGCTGGGCCCTTAGGCCATACGGATGGCGACGAGACCATTCTTGGCACCCGGGACAGCGCCCTTGACCAAGATGAGGTTCTGCTCGGCATCGATGCGGACAACGGAAAGGTTCTTGACGGTAACGCGCTCGTTACCCATGTGACCGGCCATCTTGACGCCCTTGAGGACGCGCGCAGGATAGGCGCACTGACCGATAGAACCGGGGTGACGCTGGAAGTGAGAACCATGCGTCATAGGACCGCGGCGCTGACCCCAGCGCTTGATGCGACCCTGGAAGCCCTTACCCTTGGAGGTACCGATGACGTCGACCTTCTCGACATCAGCGAAATCAGCGACGGTGACGACCTCGCCGACCTTGTGCTCCTCGCCGTTCTCGACGCGGACCTCACGAAGGAAGCGGACAGGCTCGACGCCAGCCTTGGCGAAGTGACCAGCCATGGGCTTGTTCACGTTCTTGGCCTTGATGTCGCCGAAACCGATCTGGACGGCGTCATAGCCGTCGGTTGCCTGAGTTTTAACCTGCGAGACAGCGCAGGGGCCAGCCTGGATGACCGTGACGGGAACGACGTTATCGTCCTCGTCCCAAACCTGGGTCATGCCAATCTTGCGGCCGAGAATCATGCTGATCAAGATATGATCCCAACTCTCGCGTGGTCTTGGGACAATGCGTACACCACCGAGCGTACGCCCCTAGAGGACCACTACTTACACGACGTGCTCCCCAGCCTTGTATTTCGCCCGGACTACCTGACAACCCTATTAAGCAGGCATTTTGTCCAGCCAGAATACTCCCCTGGTTTCACACAGCTGTTTAGTATACACGGCTGCGGGCGTATCCATCGAGATTCATATTTCACTCACATTGTTTACGCAGGTAAAGTGCGTGGATGGCTCCCGAGCACGGCGGAGGGCCGGAGAAATATATTAAGGTCCCTGCTCTACAGTCCTGCGCAAGACGGAGAGCACATTAAGTGCTCTCCTTTGCGTGCGGAACT
>CAUHCN010000002.1 GCA_959604825.1 uncultured Collinsella sp.
CGGCCGGCTTCCACATGCCCGACTGGGAGGAAGAACTGGGGGAGTACCTCAAGACGCTCTAGCCGCTATTAACTTTTCGAGAGTAAAAGCCGCCGCTTGTTAACGGCGGCTTTTCTTTTGCCTGGCGTATAGTCCTGCAACAAGGGCGGCGGTCGCCAGACTCACTGCAAGTCCCGCAAGGGCGCCCGGAGTCTTGTAGGTCATCACGATTCTATTTGCGCCTTTCTGTATGTTCAGGGACGACAAACCCTTATCGGCGGCGGGCGTTAGTTCTGCGGCGGTTCCGTTTACCGTTACGTTCCAGCCCTTATCGTACGGAACGCTCAGCAGCAGGCTGCCGTCATCCTTGGCGGTATATTTGCCTTCGATTCTTCCGTCCTCAAAAACCGTCGGAACAAATTCGCTCGTCTTAAGCTCGTTAATAATCTGCTCGAAAACGTCCAGATTGAGGGCGTAAAAGACCGGCTCATTGTCTTGGGGCATGTCTGTATAGCCCTCTGCGACTCCGATTGACACCGTATGCTGGCTCGGGGCGTCCGATGCATCCGCAATCTGGCGGATATTATTGTCGAATCTCCAGGCTTCGTTTTCGATCGTTCGCTGGTCGATGGTAAGGGTGACGGGCCAATAACTGCCGGCGGTCGCATCTTTGTTGATGTAGAGATACCCGATGGAGCTTGCCGGTACAGTAACGCTCCATTGCTTTAAGCCATCGCTATTCTCCGTGCTCGTGGCCTCGATCTTGGTATAGAGCTCGACCTCGCGGCCTAGGATTTTGCTGTAGAGGTCGTTCTGCTTTTCGAAGGGGTTCTCGATCTTTAGCGTGCTGTTTTGGATATCGCTTGAGGCCGCGACGCCAATGCTGAGCGCATAGGGGTTCTCGTACACCGCGCTTGTGGAGTCGGCATGATTCGTCTTGGCTAAAACGTATCCCGCGGGCGCGTTTTCAGGAATAGCATACTTGACTCCCAGTAGGGCATCGACGGCGAGAATGGGCTCGGCATAACGGGTCGAGAATTCACCGACGCTGCTGTATCCAAGGGAGTTGAGCAGTGCGATGGCCTGCGGGTTATTTGCGGATGAGTAGGACGACAGCTGGTTGTACCCAAGCGCTAAGCCCTCGTTGAGGGCGGCGCTATCGGCGCGCGTGGTCGTTCGATCGATGCGGTAGAATGACGCAGAATCTTGGTCTTGAATGGCTGTGATCGTGTTGGTTGCGGTGGTCACATAGGTACAGTTGGCATCTTCGGAATAGCCTGCGTACAGTTGGTTCCACATCACATGGGCGTTGATAAACAACTCAATTGCGGTGATTGTCAGGATTGGTAATACGACGGCGGGTCGATAGACATGATGAAATTTGGGCTGGCCCTCGAACACCTGCAACGAATAGCCTGCGGCCCACATCGTAAAGAAGCCCAGCAAAAAGGCTGTGCGCGAATAGAACCCGTTGGGAACGCGCATGCCGCACCAGATGTACTCGAGCGGGCTCAAAACGGAGCTAGCGATCAGGACGGCTGTGACGACGAACGTTGCGATGCGTATCTTGGCCGAAACCTTGCGGTTAAACAGTAGGCTTATTGCAAGTAACATCATGATTACGCCGCAATAGAACTGCGGCGTGTTCCCGTTATTCACCCACATGCCGGGGATGAAGCCCCTGATGAGCGATTTGAGGCCTGTTTTAAGCAAAGGGCCAAGTGCCAGCACGGGGCCGCCTTTTGCCATGGCAAGGATGGTCGGCAAAAAGGTCCAGGCGGACAGGAGCAGCCCAAGCATCATAGCCCCTGCAAATCGTAGGGCCCGGTCGAGCGTGAGCATCCAGCTAAATCCTTCTGCAGCGACGTAATCGACAAACTCAACCAATACGAAGATGCAGAGGAATAGGATGCTGATATAGGCCGTATACCAACAGAACATGACATTGAGGGCAATCGCAATAACGAGGCGTATCATTTTTTGTTCCCGAATGAGCTCGTAGCATCCGAAAGCGCAGATGGGCAGTAGGATAAGACAATCAATCCAGAGCGGATTACACAAATTACTTATGGTCCAACTGCAAAACGTAAATGATAGGGAAAGTAGGAATGCTGCGGGCTTGGGTAGACCAAAACGCCTTTGCAGGAACCAAGCGCTGCTGATGTGAATGCAGCCAAGCTTGAGCGCGGTTATGGCAAATACGAAGAGCGTCAGCTTGTCTGCGGGAAACAGCACGCAGAGCAGGTTGAAGGGGCTGGCGAGGTAGTAGCTATAGAGCCCCCATGTGTTCATGCCGAGTCCCTGCGAGAAGGAATAGCGAAGGTTTGCCTCGCCTAAAAGGACGCGGCGAAACCACGCGAAGAAGTCGATGTATTGGTATTTGAGATCGTTGGTGAGAAACGAGTTGTCGCCAAAGGGGTAGACATGGTCCGCCGCTGCAAGTGCGACAAAGAGTGCGACGGAAAACGCGAAGCAGGCGGCGTAGAACGCCACATTCTTGAGCGTGCTGTTATTGGGCTGTTTCATCAGATTCCTCGTTGGATTCTCGAATGATATAGATGGGGCGGCGCTTGGTCTCCAAGTAGGCTTTTGCCAAGTATTCACCGATGATTCCTAAGCACAGAAGCTGCATGCCGCCAAACAGCGTTATGAGGCAGGCGAGGGACGGCCATCCGCCGACGGGGTCACCCCAAACAAGCGTTTTGACCAGGATGACGATGAATCCCAGGATAGCGATGAGACAGAAAACGATACCCGTGAGGGCGGCGAGGGAGAGCGGCGCCGTGGAAAATGCGACGATGCCGTCGATGGAATAGAGGAGCAGCGACCAAAAGCTCCATTTGGTCTCGCCGGCCACGCGGTTGACGTTTACGTAGGGGAGCCATTTGGTCTTGAAGCCGACCCAGCCGTAAATGCCCTTGGAGAATCGGTTGTATTCGCCCATGGAGATGATGGCGTTGACCATAGGTCGCTTCATGAGCCTAAAATCGCGTGCTCCGTCGACGATGTCGGCCTTGGAAATGCGGTTGATGATCTTGTAGAACATACGGGCGCAGAACGACCTGATGGGAGGCTCGCCTTCGCGGGTGGTCCTGCGTGTGGCGACGTTATCGTAGTTTTCGGTCTGCAAGATCTCGTACATCTTCGGCAGGAGCGAGGGCGGGTCCTGCATGTCGGCATCCATGGTGGCGACATAGTTGCCCTTTGCGTGCTGGAGTCCTGCGAGTAGTGCCGCCTCCTTGCCAAAGTTCCGCGAGAAAGAGTGCCAGTGGATGACGTATGGATGCGCCGCCGCGGCTTCTGCTTTCATGACGGCAAGCGTTTTGTCTGCCGAACCATCGTCGATGAGGACGGCTTCAAAGGAGATCTCGGGGTACTGCTGAGTCATGATGCGAACGACGCCATCGAGCTCTTTGAGAAAGATCGGAAGTGATTCCTGCTCGTTGTAGCACGGCACGACGATGGAGATGAGCGGCATGGTGGTTTACCTCTCGCTTGACTTGGAAGTAGGGTGGCCGGGCTGGTCGTCGTAGGCGTATTTGCTGTACACGTTGACCTCCCACTGCTTTTTTTCGACCTTTGCTACAGAATCTAGGATGAAGCCGGTCGCAAGGCTCAGGCCGCACAGGAACATAAACGAGGCGGCGAGCATAGCGGTGGGGAAGCGCGGGACGAGGCCGGTCTGGAAATATTCGACAACGATGGGCATGCCCAGGGCGAGGCCGAATACCGCGAACAGAAGCGCAACGAGGCTGAAGAACTTCAGCGGGCGGTAGTCCTTGAACAGCGTGCCGATCATCGCAACGACTTTAATGCCGTCGCTCACTGTGTTGAGTTTGGACTCGGAACCCTCGGGACGGTCGCGGTACTCGATGGGCACATCTTTGATGCGCCAGCGGTGGTCGACGGCGTGGATCGAGAGCTCGGTTTCGATCTGAAAGCCCTCGGAAAGCACTGGGAAGGTTTTAACGAACGGGCGGCTCATGGCGCGGTAGCCGGTCATGACGTCATCGAAGCTGTAGCCATAGATCCACTTGATCATGGCGCGGACCAGATTGTTGCCAAAGCCGTGGAAGGCGCGTTTGTTTTCCTCGGCGTAGGTGCCGTTTGAAAGGCGATCGCCTACGGTCATGTCGGCCGTACCGTTAAGGATGGGCTCGCAGAGGGCCTTGGCCGCCTCGGCGGGATAGGTGTCGTCGCCGTCGACCATCAGGTAGCAATCAGCGTCGATGTCGCGAAACATCTGGCGGCATACGTTGCCCTTTCCCTGACGGGGCTCAAAGTGGACCGTGGCGCCGTGCTCGGTGGCGATGCGTGAGGTATCGTCCGACGAGTTGTTGTCATAGACATAGACCGTCGCTTGCGGAAGCTCGCGGTGAAAGTCGTCGATGACTTTGCCGATCGTGGGCGCTTCGTTGTAGCAGGGGATGATGACGGCGATGGATTCAGAATTCACTCAATGCTCCTTATACGTTCAATCCTTGAAAGTATAGCCGTTTGGGCTTGGCATCCTAAGATGTGGGTTAGTTCTCCAGTTTTGTTGCGCGAATCGTTTGCATGGCCGTCGGGTCTATACTGTTCGTTTGTCAACGATTACGAGTAAAGGAGTTGCATCCGTGTCGGATCAGACAAAGCAACAAGAAACTCGCAGTCTGCCTGCGACGTTTGCTAAGAACGAATTTGAGAAGGACGCGTTTATCCTTCGTCAGCTGGTTACCAAGGATTTTAAGATCAAGTATCGCCGTAGCGTTCTGGGCGTCGCGTGGTCGGTGCTCAACCCGCTGCTGATGATGATCGTCATGGCTATCGTGTTCTCGACGATTTTCGCCCAGGGCCGCAATGGCTCGATTACGCCCGAAATGTATCCGCTGTATTTGATCGTAGGTAACGTTACCTTTGCCGTCATGTCCGAGTCTACGAACCAGGCCCTGACGTCGATCGTGGGTGCTGCCCCGCTGCTCAAGAAGGTTAAGGTGCACCGCTGGGTCTTCCCGGTGCAGAAGGTGCTCTTCTCGCTGGTCAACTTTGCCTTCTCCCTGGTCGCCGTCGCCATCGTTATGTTGTGGTTCCGCGTTATGCCTTCTTGGCACCTGATTTTGCTGCCGGTTTGCCTACTGCTGCTTATGTGCTTCTGCATGGGCCTGGGCATGATGCTCTCTGCCCTTACTGTCTTTTTCCGCGACGTTATGCATCTGTGGAGCGTCGTCATTACGGCGTGGACTTACATCACGCCTATTTTCTGGACGACCGACTTCGTTGCGCAAATGCCGCATCTCGTGCGCATTCTGGTCTATGCGAACCCTATGTATAACTACCTGCAGTTTATGCGCGATATCTTCCTGTTCCAGACCACGCCCTCGCTTTTGACGTTTGGCATGTGCGTCGCTTGGGCGGTTCTTGCGCTTGTTATTGGCTACACCGTGTTCCATAAGTCCGAGCGCAAGTTCATCCTCTACATCTAAGGAGTGCTGTGATGACTGAATCTGTTGTTGATTACAGCGAGCAGCCTCTGGCTGTCGAGGTCGACGACGTCACCATGATCTTTAACATGGCGTCCGAGTCGTTGACCAACCTCAAGGAGTACTTCATCAAGCTTACCAAGCACGAGCTGTTCTTTGAGGAGTTTAGGGCGCTTAAGCATATCTCGTTCGATATTCATCGCGGCGAAGTTGTCGGTCTGGTTGGCACCAATGGCTCCGGCAAGTCTACGATGCTCAAGATCATTGCTGGCGTGCTTGAGCCCAGTGAGGGCAGCGTTAAGGTGCACGGTAACATCGCGCCGCTGATTGAGCTTGGTGCCGGCTTTGACCCCGAGCTGACCGCCCGCGAGAACATCTATCTGAACGGCGCCCTGCTCGGATATACCAAGGAGTTCATCGATGCCAACTTTGACGGCATTATCGAATTCGCAGAGCTGCAGAACTTTGTCGATATGCCGCTTAAGAACTTCTCCTCGGGCATGGTGGCGCGTATCGCCTTTGCAATCGCGACGATTACCGAGCCCGATATTCTGATCGTTGACGAGACGCTGTCCGTCGGTGATGTGTTCTTCCAGCAGAAGTGCGAGGCCCGCATCCAGCACTTTATCCAGAGCGGCGACGTGACGGTTCTGTTCGTTTCGCACTCCATGGAGCAGGTTGAGCGCATCTGCCAGCGTGCCGTTTGGATTGAGAAGGGTGACCTTCGCATGGACGGCCCGGTCGATGAGGTCTGCAAGGCGTATCGTGAGCAGTTCAACTAGGTTATAATTAGTTGCGCCTGACAGGCTTGCGCTTGCCTGGGCGTGCGGTTATTTGCTCCATTAGCTCAGTTGGATAGAGCAGGGGACTTCTAATCCCAAGGTCGACGGTTCGAATCCGCCATGGAGCACCATCGTTTATTAAGCCCGGACCGCTTGGTGGTCTGGGCTTTTTCACATGCCGGTGTTCTTTGTTCTTGCCGGGTATACGTTTAGGCCGAAGCGGTGGTGCGAGCGTTCTGCGGACAGGCAAGCCTTGCCGTCTTTGCCTTTCATGCGGTTGACTGGTTTATCCCTTGGCAGACGATGCCGTTGCTTTTAACGCTGCCAGTACCATGGCTCTTTGCGTCGATTGTGCGCTGCGGGTGCGACATAGGGTTGGCGTACGTGATCAAGAAGGCGTAACAAAAACGGGGAGGACTAACTTGGCCCTCCCCACTATATCTAGTCTGTCTAGTCTGCCTTCAGGCACTCGGGCAAGACGTTTGCAACTGCATCCATCGCCTGTGGCTTTAGGTACTGCTCGTTGAGCAGCGCCTTTCTGTAGGCATAGCGAGTGTCTGCCGAGTACTTGATCAGCACATCCGTAAAGAATCGTTCCCAGCTTAAATAATCGCGACTTTCGATATAGCTTGAGGGATCCTTGAGGATCTTGGGAATGTCACTGCTGGGTATGAGCCCGGAGCGCAGGAGTGTCCACTCGAATGATTCCGGGAGGAACAAGCGAACGTTCTTGTAAACGCGCTGTCCGAGCACCTTTTCGATGTAGGGACCAAACGCTGCGCCGTCTCCAATGGCAAGAACGTTTTGCTCGGGGCATTCGTGAATTGTCCGCTTTAGATTTGCTACGCCGGTGGCGGTATAGCAGGGGATCCCGAGCCGGTTGCAAAGAGCGTCGTAGAATTGATAGCCAGATTTGCTATCTTCGACAACTACGGCGTCGGGTACCTCGAATCCAACATTTAGATCCTGATACAGCATGCTTGCCGTGTGGTCATATAGCGGCTTGGTTACCGAGTAGAAGCGCCTGTCGCTCTTGCGGCCATTGATTGTTTTACTCGTCGTGTTGACTAGCTTTAGGATTTCATCAACGCTGTAGGGGAGCTCGTTGGCATCACGACGAGATATCAGAACAAAGTAGTTGGACGAGCCGTTTACGGCTTTGGCGAAGTCCTTTGAGTAGATGAACTCGTTGCCCTCATCTAGAAAGACGATTGAATCTTCGATGATCGACAGCTCGCGCTCCCAGCGTCTGCCGGAAATCGTTTCGCAGGGCACGTCGCAGCTGAGTGCAACGCCGCTTTCCGGTCCTCGGTCGTTGTAGTCGCGAATCATCGAGATGAGCGTCGTTTTGCCCGTGCCGCTGTTGCCGCGGATGAAGGAGATGTTGCGTTTGAACGTGAGCGTGTATTTGACCTTTGCGCGCTCAACGATGACGGTATGCGTCCCCTTCATTATTCATCAACATCCAAAAAATCATTGGTGGCACCGACGAACTCCTGCATGTTCCTGACGATGCGGCCGTCGTTATTGATGCGAATCTCAAAACGCTTCCAGGGAAATTTCATGATGTGGTAAAGGGTCACCAGCACATCCTGCTCTTTGCCAATTTTGAGCAGCCAGCGGGCGCAGTTATCTCCGCAAGTGGATGCATTGAACACCATGTTTGGTAGATTGCGAACCAGCAGCAGCGTCTTGACGCCGCCGGACAGTTCGAGTGGGGTGATCGAGCCCAGCTGCTTGCTTACGATGTTGTGGGGGCCGATGAGCTCTGATCCGTCCACACTTTTAATAATCTGTGCGGCCATAGGGTCTTCGAACCATGAGTCCAAATATGAGTTCCTAAAATAGGTCTCGGTATCGTAGATGGAACCGGGGTAATCTCCCAGATGGATGCTTAGCATGCGCGTCTCCAGACCGTTGTTTGACTGCAACGATTATATGCCAGTAATAAAGTGCCGCCAGTAGCGAGGTTGCTGCTGGCGGCACTGGCATTATTAGCGTATGAATCGCGCTGATGGATTTGCTCGCGAGACTACTTTTCGAGACGTTCCCTCAGCAGCTCCAGCGCATGCGCGTAGCCCTGCAGGCCCTCGCCGGTGATAGTGGCAAAGCACGCTAGGCGTGCATAGCTTACCTGGCGGAAGTCCTCTCGCTTCTCGACGGCGCTGATGTGGACCTCGACGGCGGGGATGGCGACGGCTTTGAGGGCGTCGAGGATCGCCACGCTGGTGTGCGTGTAGGCAGCCGGGTTGATGACGATGCCGTCGACCTTGCCGTAGGCCTCCTGGATCTTGTCGACGATGCTGCCCTCGTGGTTGGACTGGAAGACCTCGACCTCGTCAAAACCCTGTGCGGCACCCGCCTCCTGGCAAATCTGGACCAGGCGGTCGTAGTTGTCGCTGCCGTAGATGCCCGGCTCGCGAATGCCGAGCATGTTGAGGTTGGGTCCGTTGATGACGAGTGCTTTCATGGTTGCTTCCTTTGCAGTCGAGAAACCACCACAAAGGTGCCTGTCCCCTTTGTGGTGGTTTTGGTTAGAGAGCGGGTGGGAGGGTGTCGAGGAGGGCTTGGGCGGTATTGGCGGCGCAGTCGCGTGAGTCGATGATGCAGTCGGCCCAGGCGCGGTAGCGCGGCATGCGCTGTTCCGCCAGCTTATCGATGCCATCGCGAGCGGTGATGGGGCGACCCTTGTGGGCAAGTTCGTCGAGCTTGCGGTTGAGCATCACGATCTGGCTGTTCTGGTGCAGCAGCGGATAGTTTTCGTCGCGCGTGACCACGCCGCCGCCGGTGGAAAGCACCAGGCCGCTGCGCTTGGAGATGTCGGCCAGGGCCGCCGTCTCCTGCTCGCGGAAGGCCGCCTCGCCGCGCTCGACGATGAAGTCGGCGCAGGGCATGCCCAGGCGCTCCTCGAGGGCGCGGTCCAGGTCGATGTGCTCGCGACCCGTCAGCATTGCGATCTGCTCGCCCACGCGGGTTTTGCCCGAACCCGGCATGCCGATCAGCGCGATGTTCTGTTCGCGACGTGACAAGCGCTCCGTTACGTCCAGGATGCGCTCGCGCGGGGTGACCTGGCCGGTATAGCGCTCGACGGTCTGTGCCGCTTGGGCAACGAGCATCAGCAGGCCGCCGATGCAGGGGATGCCGCGGCGCTCGGCCTCGAGCATCAGGCCCGTGCGGGCAGGGTTGTAGACAATGTCGATAACGCCTTCGAGCGCATCGAGCCCTTCGAGTGTGCAAGGCGCGTCGGGGCAGTGGGGGAACATGCCGGCAGGCGTGCAGTTGACGAGCAGGGCGGCATCGGATTGCTGCGCGATGTTGCCGTAGTTGACCTCGCTCGTGCGACCCACGGGTACGACGACGGCGCCCAGGTCTCCCAGCACCATACTTGCCGTGGTGCCGGCGCCGCCAGTAGCTCCGAGCACGAGAGCCTTCTTTCCGGCGACCTCAACCCCCAGCTCCTCGACAAGGCACTGAAAACCGAAGTAGTCAGTATTATCGCCGCGCAGGCGGCCGTCGGGCAGGCGCGTGATGGTGTTGACGTTGCCCATGCGCTCGGCGAGCGAGCTCAGCTCGTCCAGATACTCCATGACGGCGCGCTTGTAGGGGATGGTCACGTTGGTGCCCTCCCACTCGTCGCCCGTCATAAAGGCCGCGAGGTCCTCGGGCTTGCGCTCAAATCGCACGTAATCGAGCCCAGCGAGCTCTTTGTAGATGGTTGGGGTGTAGCTGTGGCCCAGCACGCGGCCCAGCACTCCGTAGGGGCGGGTTGCGGCGGTATCGGTCATCTAGAGCACCTCCGTGTAGCTGCCAAAGTAGGTGAAGCTTTCGCACACGTCGTCGATGGAATCGAGCAGGTCGTCGAGGGCCTTGCTGCCAAAGGGGCAGTCCAGATCAAAGTAGAACATAAACTCAAAGTCGCGGCCGGGGATGGGGCGGCTCTCGAGCTTGATGAGGTTGATGTTGAGTGCGTAGAAGCGCTCGAGCACGCGATAGAGGGCGCCCGGCTCGTTGGCCGTGGTGATCATGAGCGAGGTGCGATTAGCGCCGGGGTAGACGCGCGGCTCGCGGCCGATGACGACAAAGCGCGTGTAGTTGTTGTCCGAGTCTTGGATATTGGGCTCCAGCACCTCGAGGCCATACAGCGTGGCACAGCTGCGCGAGGCGATGGCGGCGACGTCGGTGCGCTCGGAGTTGGCGACCATCTCGGCCGACATGGCCGTGTTTGGGTACTTGGTGGCGTGCAGGTCGTGGGACTCGATAAAGCCGGCACACTGGGCAATGGCTTGGCCGTGGCTGTAGACCTCGCGCACGTCGGCGAGCTTGGTGCCGGGTTTGACGAGCAAGTTGTGGTCGATCTTGAGGCGAAGCGAGCGCACGATGTGGAAGTCGAACTGGGCGAGCAGGTCGTAGACGGCGTTGACCGAGCCGGCGGTGGAGTTCTCGATGGGCAGCACGCCAAACTCGCAGAAGCCGTCGCGCACAGCGCGCATAACGCCTTCGAAGGTCTCGAAAAACGCGATGTCGGGCACGTCGAAGAGTTTGCACGCGGCGATCTGGCTATAGGCACCTTCCACGCCCTGGCAGGCAACGGTGGCCGTTTGAGGGAAGGTCGTGTCGGAGGCTGCAGCCGTGGCGTGGGCCTTTTGCGAGACGGTGATGCCCTTGAGCTCGTTGATGTAGCGCTGCTGCTCGGCCTTGCTCATGCTCATGAGGAGACGGAACAGGGTGATGGTCTGCGCCTCGTAGCGCTCGGGCGCGCGGCTGGCGAGGTTGTTGAGTTTGGAGCGCTCGCGGGCGGGGTCAAAGACGGCCTTGCCCATCTCGATCTTTGATTTGGCGACCTCGGTGGCAATGTCCATACGTTCGACAAAGCTGTTGAGGAGCGTGGTGTCGATGCCATCGATGGTCTGGCGGATGTCAGCAAGGTCCATAGGGACCCCTTTCACGTGTCGGTGATTTTTCTGGGACGGGGATTAAAAAATCATTGTGTACCTAATGACTTTTTAATCCCCGTCCCAGAAAAATCACTGGGTGGGCGTGGGGGCCGGAGTTGGCCCCCGGAGATTTTTAGAGCTGGGCGGCGTCCTCTAGGAGGGCGTCCCAAATCGCGAGGGCAGCGGCTGCTTCGGCAACGGGGACGGCGCGCGGGACGATGCAGGGATCGTGGCGGCCGTGGACCGAGAGCTCGGCATTTTCCATGGCGTCCATGTCCACGGTCTGTTGCTCGCGGCCAATTGAGGGCGTCGGCTTTACGGCCATGCGCCACATGACGGGCGCGCCGGTCGAAATACCGCCCAGGATGCCGCCGGCGTTATTGGACTCGACCTCGATTTCGCCGGTCTCGGCATCGATGCGATATGGATCGTTGTTCTCGCTGCCGCGCATGGCGGCCACGGCAAAGCCCATGCCAAACTCCACGCCCTTTACGGCGGGAATGCCAAACGCGATTTGCGCGATGCGGTTCTCGATGCCGTCGAACATGGGGTCGCCTATGCCCGTGGGAAGCCCGTAAATGCCGCACTCCACGATGCCGCCGATGCTGTCGAGCTCGTCGCGCGCGGCCAGAATCTCCTCGCGCATGCGGCCGGCTGCGGCGGCGTCAATGCACGGCAGATCGTTCGTAAGGATCGCCTTGCGGTCGGCCTCGCGATAGACCATATCGTCCATCGGCAGGTCGGAGATGCCGCCGATCTGCGCGACGTGGGCCATGACCTGAATGCCGCGGGCCTCGAGTGCCTGCAGCGCAATGCCGCCGGCGATGCATAAGGGTGCCGTTAGGCGGCCGGAGAAATGCCCGCCACCAGCGACATCGTGCATGTTGTGATACTTCACGCGCGCAGGGAAGTCCGCATGTCCGGGGCGGGGCTTGCGGCGCAGCTCGGAGTAATCCTTGGAGCGCGTGTTGGTGTTCTCGATAATCGCGGCGATGGGCGCGCCGGTGGTATGTCCATCGACAACACCGGCGATGATGTGGGCGGCGTCGGCCTCGCGGCGTTTGGTCGCGGTCTCGTCGCGACCGGGGGCGCGACGGTCGAGGAAGGCCTGCAGCTTCTCCTGGTCCACGGCGATGCCCGCCGGGATGCCGTCGAGTGAGCAGCCGATAGCGGGGGAGTGCGATTGGCCGAAGATGCTTACGTGCAAGACGTTGCCAAAGGTCGAGGACATGCTATTCCTCCTCGAGTGTGACCTTGCCGCCCAGCAGGCGGTAGTGGTCGAAGAAATCGGGATAGGACTTGTTGACGGCCTCGGCGCCGTGGATCACGACCTCGCCGGTGGCACGGCTTGCGGCGATGGCGGCCATCATGGCGATGCGATGGTCGTTGTGCGAATCGACCTCGCCGCCGGTAAAGGCATCGACACCCTTGATGATGAGGTCGTCGCCGGCAATGCGCACCTGCGCGCCCAGCGCGGTGAGCTCGCGGGTGGTTGTGGCCAGGCGGTCGGATTCCTTGATACGCAGGCGGGCGCAATCGCGGATAAAGGTGCGGCCCTGTGCCAGCGAGGCCACGGCCGAGATAACGGGCACCAGGTCGGGAATGTCGTGGGCACTCATCTCAAAGCCGGCGAGCTTGTCGGACTGCACGGTGGCGGCGTTGGTGGAGCGCACGATGCGGGCACCAAAGCGCGAAAGCGCCGCAAGCACGTTGCGGTCGCCCTGCGCAGAGCTCAGCGACACGCCCTCGACGGTGATGGGGTCGGTGCCGATGGCGCCGGCACACAGCCAAAAGGCAGCGTTGGACCAGTCACCCTCGACGGCCACGTTGCCGGGCGTGCGGTACGAGCCGCTGCTCACGCGGAAGTTCGTGACCTCGGGCTGGCCGTCCTTGGCCGGAATACGTTCGACGTTGACCTCGACGCCAAAGGCCTTCATGGCCTGGATGGTCAGGTTGATATAGGGGCGGCTCTCGATGAGGCCGGTCACCTGCACACAGGAGGGCTGGGCCAGTAGCGGGGCCGCCAGCAGCAGGCCGGAGATATACTGCGAGCTCACGTTGCCCGGAAGCACAAAGGTGCCCGGGCGCATGCGGCCGCTCGTCTTGAGCGGAAAACCGCCCAGACCCTGTAGGTCGCATCCGGCGGCGATGATCTCGTCCGAGAGCGGGGACAGCGGGCGGGCGCCCAAGCGTCCCTGACCCACAAAAGTTGCTTCTGCGCCCAGCGCGCAGGCGACGGGCAACATAAAGCGGAGCGTGGAGCCGCTTTCGCCGCAGTCGAGCGTGCCGCCCGCAAGTGCCTTGAGCAGGCCAAACTCAACACTCTTCATGGTGGGGTGGACCTGGAAGCCGTCCTCGACGGTCTCGATGCGAGCGCCCAGGGCCGTAAGGCAACGCACCGTAGCCTCGATGTCGGCGCAGGTGGTGTTGCAGGTAACGTGCGTCTCGCCGTTGGCAAGCGCAGCGCAGATGATGAGGCGATGCGCCATCGACTTGGACGCGATGGCGGGAACGGTGCCCTTGAGCGGGGACGGGGTGATGCGGGCTAGCATGCGGATGCGTCTCCCTTCTGGCCGAGGCCCTCGGCAATGAGTTCGTGGAAAGTGGAAAGCGGCGTGCGGTCGATGCTGCAGCGGCCAATGCCGTGCGGAATTACCAGGTCGATGGTGTCGCCCACGCGTTTTTTGTCGTGCAGCGCCTCGGCAAAGACGGCGTCGGCATCTAGGTCGCAGCGGGTCTTGAGGCCATGGCGGGCGCAGAGCTCCTCAATACGACCGGGCAGTGCAGCATCGCAAACGCCGTGCAGGGCCGCGGCGCGCGTGATGATGCCCATGCCGATCGACACGCAGTTGCCGTGTCCGAGCTCAAAGTGCTCGCAGGCCTCGACGGCGTGTCCGGCGCTGTGTCCAAAGTTGAGCAGCTTGCGCTGGTTTGTTTCGCGCTCGTCGGCGACGACCACGGCGCGCTTGATGTCGATATTGCGGGCGATGATGAGCGCTACGCGGGCTACATCGCGGTTGAGCAGCTCCAGCGTGAGCGGGGTCTTCTCCAGCTCGGCGAAAAGCTCTGGGTCGGCGATCACGGCGTGCTTGACGACCTCGCCGCAGCCGTCGGCGAACTGCTCGGGCGTAAGGGTGGCCAGGCACCCCACGTCGGCGATAACCACATTCGGCTGCCAAAAGGCGCCGGCCAGGTTCTTGCCGGCAGCCAGGTCGATGGCGGTCTTGCCGCCCACCGACGAATCCACCATGGCGAGCAGACTCGTGGGGATCTGCACAAACTTGCAGCCACGCATGTAGGTGGCGGCCACAAAGCCCGCCACGTCGCCCACGACGCCGCCGCCGAGTGCCACGATCACGTCGGAGCGCGAAAGCTCGTGCTCGGCCACAAACTCCAAAATGGCAACGTAGGTCTCGGCGCGCTTGTGTGCCTCACCGGCCTCGAAGGTGCAGATACTCACTTCGTAGCCTGATGCCTCCAGGCTCTGCTTAACGGGCATCTGGTAGAGCGGGCCTACGTTGGTGTCCGTCACGATGACGGCCTTGGTGCCGCCGGCAGTGGCGCGCACGAGCGGTCCCGCCTGCTCCAGCAAAAACGTGCCAACATGCACCTGGTAGGGGCGTGCGGTGTCGATATCGATGGTAATCCCCATAAGCTATGGTCCTTTCGACCTGGCGTGATAGGTGGTCTAGTGGGAGGCCTCGTCGTCGAGTGCGCGCTTAATGCGGTCGCCCTCGGCAAGGAGATTCTCCAGATAGCGCTGGTCGCGGTCCTTGAGCGCACGGCTGTAGGCGCCGAGCGAGTCGATCAGGTGGTCGATCTCGAAGGCAAGCGCGTCGGCGTCGTCGATCATGAGCTCGGACCACATTTGCGGGTTGAGGTGCGCCACGCGGGTGAGATCGCGGTAGCTACCGGCCGAAAAGCCGTGGTGGACCTGGGCGGTGGGGCTTTTGACGTAGGCGTTGGACACCACGTGCGCAAGCTGGCTCGTGAAGGCGATGACGCGGTCGTGCTCGGCGGCGCTGGTCACGCTGAACTTGCCAAAGCCCAAGGGGCGCACCATCTCGCGCACCTGCCCCAAGAGCTCCAGTTTGAGCGCATCGTCCACCGCGGGTGGCACGAGCACGAGCGGGGCGCCCTGGAACAGGTCGGCGCGGGAGTGCGCGTAGCCCGAGAACTGGGTGCCTGCCATGGGGTGCGCACCCACAAAGTAAAAGCCGTGCTCGCGGGCAAGCTCAAAGGCGCGCTCGCACACGATGCCCTTGACGCCCACCGTGTCGATCACCACGGGGCCCATGATGGCCTCGGTGTCGGTGGCGTCGGCGAGTGCCCGGGCATGCGCCTCGAGCCACTCGATGCAGGCCTCGGGGTAGCAGGCAAGGACGATGATGTCGCATTCGCCGAGTGTCTCGTCGTTGAGCTCTCCGGCGACAGTGCCCATGCTGGCGGCCGTCATGACATCATCATCGGGGTCCCAGGCCAGCACGCGAACGCCCGCCTGCGCATAGCCGCGGGCAAAGCTGCCGCCGATGAGGCCCAGGCCAACGATGCCCGCGCATTTGGGACCGCCCTGGTTAACGCGCGCGTTTCTCACCGTACCCATGGGCTACTCCATGGTCTCTTGGCAGACGACCTCGCGGATGGCGCGAATGCGGCGCATGGTGTCGTCGAACTGGTCGGGGGTGAGGGCCTGAGCGCCGTCGGACCATGCGCGGCTGGGCTCGTCGTGGACCTCGATCTCCAGGCCGTTGGCGCCGCAGGCGGTCGCGGCGAGCGCCATGGGCTCAACGTAGCGGGTGTAGCCGGTGGCGTGGCTGGGGTCGGCAACGACAGGCAGGTGCGACAGGTGGTGCAGCACCGGCACGGCGTTGAGATCGAAGGTGTTACGGGTGCGGGTTTCGAAGGTGCGGATGCCGCGCTCGCACAGGATGACGTTGTCGTTGCCCTCGCTCATGATGTACTCGGCGGCCATGAGCAGCTCATCGATCGTGCCGGACATGCCGCGCTTGAGCAGGATCGGGGTCTGGGTCTTGCCGACCTCCTTGAGCAGGGGGAAGTTCTGGGCGTTGCGGGCGCCGATCTGCATGACGTCGATCTTCTTGTCCAAGAAGACCTGCACGTCGCGTGGGTCCATGATCTCGGTGACGATCGGCATGTCGAGCTCGGCAGACGCCTCGCACAGCAGGTCGAGGCCGGCGGGGCCCATGCCCTGGTAGGCGTAGGGGGAGGTGCGGGGCTTGTAGGCACCGCCGCGCAGCATCGTGGCGCCGGCGGCCTTTACGCGGCGTGCGATGCGGATGAGGTTCTCGCCCTCGACGGAGCAGGGGCCGGCGATGACTTGGAACTGGTCGCCGCCGATTTTGACGCCGTGGCCGCAGTCGATGACGGAGTCCTCGGGGTGGAACTTGCGATTTGCGCGCTTGAACGGCTCGGAGACGCGCTGCACGCGCTCGACGACATCCATGGACTCGAGCAGGAACGGGTCGATCTTGGTCGTATCGCCCACCAGGCCGATGATCGTCTCGTTCTCGCCGCGCGAGACATCGGTCTTCAGCCCCTTTTTCTCAATCCAGCTGACGATATGGCTTACGGCATCGTCGCTGGCGCTCTGCTTTAAAATTGCAATCATGGTGTGCCTCTCACCTCGATGGATAACTTTTGCAAAAACGGCCCGCATCGCGAGCCGTGTATATATGGTGCATGTGAGTTTATACTATCTGACTCGCTTTTGCCTTCTAAAGTGGGCCGTTGCGCCTCGTCTTCCTCGGAATTGCAAAGCTTTTTCTTTTATTTTGATAGCCTGTGGTGCACTTGGGTATAATGGCAAACGTTGGCCCTATTAGCTCAGGGGATTAGAGCGTCTGCCTCCGGAGCAGAAGGCCGTTGGTTCGAATCCAACATGGGGCACCATCGAACGTAAGACCGTCCGAACCTCGCATGGTCCGGGCGGTTTTTCTTATACCGACGCGACGTGATGGGACGTGGTATGGCAGCAACGGATATCGAGCGCGGACTCTCGACCGCCGAGGTCGAGGAGCGCATCGCCGCCGGTAAGATCAACCGCAACATGGAGCTCAAGACCAAGTCGGTCAAAGAGCTCATCATCGAGAACCTCTGCACGCTGTTCAATTTGATCAACGTGATCTTGGCTTTCCTGGTCATTTTGACCGGTTCATTTAAGAACCTGACGTTCCTGTTTGTGGTGTTCCTCAATACCGCTATTGGCGTCATTCAATCCATGCGGTCCAAGAAGATGGTCGATAAGCTCACGCTGCTGACCTCTAAGAAGGCCATCGCGGTGCGCGACGGTGCCGAGGTGGAGCTCGACTTGGACCAGATCGTGCTCGACGACATCATCCGCCTGGGGCGCGGCGACCAGATTCCCGCTGACGCCGTGGTGGTTTCGGGCGAGGCGCTCGTGAACGAGAGCTTGCTGACGGGCGAGAGCGACCTTATTAAGAAACAGCCCGGTTCCGAGCTCATGAGCGGCAGCTTTATCGACTCGGGCCTGCTGCGCGCCCGCGTGATCCATGTCGGCGCCGACAACTACGTGGCTAAAATTAATAACGAGGCGAAGTACGTCAAAAAGGTCAATTCCGAGATCATGAACGCGCTTAACGCCATCGTGCGCTTTGCGAGCATCATCATGATCCCGCTCGGTTTGGCGTTGTTTGCCTCGAGTGTGAGCGAGCTGTGGGATGCCGCGGGAACCCCGGGCGATAGTGCGCTTTCATGGTGCTTCTCCGAGCTGTTGGCTGGTCATGTGCCTTCGTCGGCGCTGCTGTCCACGGTGGGCGCCCTGCTGGGCATGATCCCGCAAGGCCTGGTGCTGCTGACCTCGTCGGTGCTCGCCATCGCCACGGTGCGCCTGGCCCGCCGCAAGGTGCTGGCGCAGCAGCTCTACTGCATCGAGACGCTCGCTCGCGTCGACGTACTGTGCCTGGACAAGACGGGCACCATCACGTCGGGTCGTATGGAGGTCGAGGGCACCTACCCGCTGCCTGTTGAGGGTGTTGGCTTTGGCGTGGACTCGGACGAGGCGGCTGTTCCCGTCGATACCACAGTGCTCGATTTTGCGCTGGCTAACGTGGCACGGGCGACTTCGGCCGATGCCAACGAGACCTGCCAGGCGCTGCTCAACTATTACGCCGATCGCCCGGTCGAGGTGTCCGAGCCGCTGTCGGTCATTCCATTCTCGTCGTCTAAAAAATGGAGCGGCGCTTCTTTTGCGCAGGGCTCCTACGTAATGGGCGCCGCGCAATTTGTGCTCTCTGATCGTGCGTTTGCCCAGGTCGAGAACCGTGTCGCCGAGCTTGCCGATACCTGCCGCGTGCTCGTGGTGGCGCGCGTGGACGGCTTTACGCCCGATGGGGATATGGTGGGCGAGGCCGAGCCCGTGGGATTTGTGACCATCCGCGACGAGATTCGTACCTCGGCGGCCGAGACCATCGGCTACTTTAACGAGCAGGGCGTGACCCTCAACGTGATCAGCGGCGACGACCCGCGTACGGTGTCGTCGATCGCGCGCGTGGTGGGCGTGCCGGGGGCGGACGCTTATGTGGACGCCACGACGCTCGATACGCCGGCCAAGCTCGATGCCGCAGTGGACCGCTACCATGTCTTTGGTCGTGTGACCCCGCAGCAGAAGCGCGAGCTCGTGCAGGCGCTCAAGCGCCGCGAGCACACCGTGGCCATGACGGGCGACGGCGTCAACGACGTGCTGGCGCTCAAGGAGGCCGACTGCTCCGTCGCCATGGCGGCCGGCTCCGATGCCGCGCGTAATGTGGCCGAAATCGTACTCGTCGACAACGATTTTGCCTCGATGCCCGCCGTGGTGGCCGAGGGCCGTCGCTCCATCAACAACCTGCAGCGTTCGGCCTCACTGTTCCTGACCAAGACGCTGTTCTCGATGGGCCTGGCGGCGCTGTGTATCGCGCTGCCGCCGTACCCCTTCGAGCCCATCCAGATGACGCTCATTAACTTCTTCTGCATCGGCGCGCCGGGCTTTGTGTTGGGCCTGGAGCCCAACAATGCTCGTGTGAAGGGTGCGTTTTTGAGCAACGTACTCAAGCGTGCACTGCCGGCGTCGATTGCGGTCATTTTGGCTGCGGCGCTCGATATCTTTGTGGCGCGCGTGTTTGGCTTTAGCCAGCTCACGCTGTCTACGATGTGCCTGCTTACGTCGTGCGCGGCGAGCGTCAGCCTAATCTGGCGCATCTCGCAGCCTCTCACGCCCTTACGTGTGGTGCTCTTTGTGTTTGTAGTCGCCGGCATCCTGGTGGGCGTTATCGGATTCCCGGAGCTGCTGTCTATTGCTAACCTGTCGATGGGCCAGATGGTTATCTTGGCTGTTATCGTGGTCTTTACCTGCTCGGTGTTCTTTAAGCTCGCCACGATGATGGATTCGCTCAAGCCGCGTCGTCGTCATGCCGCAACTGGTTTTGGGCGTGGTGTGCGCGTTCACCTGGGTCGCGGTGGCGGCAAGGTGAGCTCGACGGGCTCGACGGCCGAACGTTTTGCCAAGCGCGTCGCCGCCGACATGGCGCAGCGCCGCGAAGATCGCACCGCTCGCGAGGCCGAGGCCCGCGCACTCGAGGGCGTGGCCCAGGCCCAGCCCAAGAAAAAGAAGAGTACCGGAGCCAAGCGCTCTCGCGTGACCAAGTCCGCCCAAGGCATCAAAGTCTCGATGCCAAGCAAAAAGAAGAAGTAACTACGCGCCCTGCCGATGTTGAATTGGTGCCTTGCTCCTGTGGGGCCGTGGCGATGTTATGCTCTAACCTCGATTGTTTGAATTGCTTCGAAAAGAGGATGCCGTGATCTGCCCGCATTGCCTTAAGACTATCGAGGACGGCGCCTCGTTCTGCCCCTACTGCAACGCCTATGTGGGTCCGGGCGATGGTCCCGAGCACACCGAGTTCGTGTTCTGTGAGGGCTGCGGTGCCCGTCTTTCTCCGCATGATCGTACGTGCCCCAAATGCGGACGCCCCGCTCCGGGTATCCTCTCCGAGGACGCGGCCGCATCCGACCTGGCAGCGGGCCGCACGGCAGGCTTTCCGCGCCTAACGCAAGAGCAGATCGATACCGAGGTGCCTCATGCGCCGGCCTCTGCCGCTGCGGTGCTTTCGGACGCCGCCGATCCTAACGAGACCTGCGTGCTGCCGGCTTTCGATAAGGATTTCGGTATCCCCAAGGTCGATATTCCCACGCCGGTTTCCCTGCATGACGATGCTCAAAAACCCAAGCGCAAGGTGCACCCCGACGAGGACGCCTATCACAAGCACAAGCGTCATATTCCCAAGCCGCTCATCGTCATCGCGGTCCTTGCCGTCGTTTGCGGCGGTGCCTATTGGTTCGTGACGGCCGATCCCATGGGTGTCATGCCTGGCTTCTATGACCAGTTTGGTCAGGCCGCGCAGACGACCTTCCCTACGCGCCAAAAGGGCGAGGCGACTGAGGACGATACCAAGCAAGACGATTCTGCCGAGGTGGTCCAGGAAGAAACCGTGCTTACCGATGATCAGCTCTATACCAGGCTCGACGGTCTGTATCAGACCATCGTGTCCTACGGTGACGAGGACCAGATCGGCGAGGTCATCGATTCCTTTAACAACGGCTATCTTCGAACGCCGCTGTCCACCCGCCAGGAGTTGTCGCAGAGTGCCTACGCCCTGCGCGACCAGATCAAAAAGACGCAAGATGAGCTCAACAACCTTAAGCACCAGGACGATACGGTCTATGCGGATGACATCGCCCACTTAAAGCAGCTTGCCGAGTGGATGTACGAGCGCGTCGACGTGATCTGCCAGAGCTGGGATATCTCGCTGGCCATTCCCGATGGCGAGTCGATGAGTTCCCACCAGAGCGAGATCCTGGCGCCCATCGCACAGGGCGGCAACAGCGCGCTGAATCAGTACGACGCCAACGTGGGCTCCTGGAAGCCGCAGCAGCGTTCCTAAAATTAGTTCGCCATAGTCGGCATAACCTACGTGCGCAATTGATGTAAGCGCATGCTTATTGCTACAATTCGTACAAATATGCTTTAAACGCACGAGGAAGGAACCACATGTTTGGTTTTAAGAAAGAGCTCTACACGCCCGAGTATCAGCTTGCCGGCGACGAGTGCGCCGTTATCGAGACGTCGAAGGGTACCATCAAGGTCAAGTTTGACGGTGAGGGCGCACCCATTCATGTCGCGAACTTCTGCGAGCTTTCCACGATGGGTTTCTATGATGGCCTTAAGTTCCATCGCTATGTGCCCGGTTTTGTCATTCAGGGCGGCGATCCCAATACCCGCGATATGTCCGGCGCCGACGTCGCTGCCGGTCTTGAGGGCCCCGACGGCATGCCCGGTACCGGTGGCCCCGGCTACTGCATCAAGGGCGAGTTTGCCACCAATCCGCGCAACAGCCATGTCGATGGTGCCCTTGCCATGGCACGCTCCATGGACCCCGATTCCGCGGGTTCGCAGTTCTACTTCTGCCTGGGCGCCCAGCATAACCTCGATTCCGGTTACACCGTCTTTGGTATCACGGTCGAGGGTCTCGATGTGATTTCGCAGCTGCGTGCCGGCGACGAGATCGTCCATGTCGAGATCGTTCACGAGTAAAGGGGACTTCCTTGAATAGCCAGCTGATCCAACAGGGCCGCGCCGCTTACCGCGCGGGTGATTTTTCCGCTGCAGCCCAGATGCTTGGGGCGGCAAAGACTCCCGATGAGATTATGGGCGAGGCCGATCACCTTCGTGGCAACGCCTTGATGCACCTGGGCATGTATGCCGAGGCCGCCGAGGCTTATGCTGCCGCCCTCAACGACGGCACCTACGGCAAGCGCGGCGCGCTGCTCACCAACCGCGGCAAGGCGCTCGCCGCCGTGGGCGACTACACGACGGCCGCCCAGGCGTTCTCTGCTGCTACGCAGGATGCTTCTTATGCCACGCCGTTCAAGGCCTATCTGGGCCTGGGTAACGCGCTGTTCCAGTCGGGCGACTATGCCAACGCAGGTACTGCCTTCCGTCAGGCCGCCATCGACGGCGCCAATCCGGCTCCTGCCGCCGCACTCGGCGAGCTTGGCCGTTGCTTCATTAAGCTCGGCCGTCCGGCGGATGCCGTGGAGACCTACCGCACGGCTATCGACTTTGCCGGTCCCCGCGACGACACGCGTGCGCTCAACGCCGGCATGGGTCAGGCGCTTTCTGCCGCCGGCCGTCCCTCCGACGCACTCGACGCCTTTAACGCCGCTACTGCCGATGGCATCTACCAGCTCACCTCCGAGCAGGCCGACGAGCTTGCCCGCGTGCACGATTCGCTTGCCGCGTTGTCTGCCCAGACGGCTATGGCCACGGCTCCGGCGCCCGCGATGGACGCTCCCGCCGTCGATCCGCTCGATCCTACGGGCGCGACCGGTCAGTTCATGCCCGATCCCTCGGACACCGGCTTCTTTACGCTGTCCGAGTCCGAGATGGTTCAGCAGGACCGTCAGGATCGTAAGCAGGCCAAGGTCCGTCGTCGTCATCGCCACACGGGTCTCAAAGTCTTCATCGTGCTGCTTCTGCTCATTTTGATTGCTGCGGGCGGTCTGGGCTTTGCCTACACGCGCGGCTTTGGCTTCCCGTCCCAGGAGTCTGTCGTTACCGATCTGTTCCAGGCTGCCGGCGACGGTGACACCGCAAAGGCCGAGTCTTGCCTGGCCTCGAGCCTGTCCGAGGACGCCAAGTCGATGATCATCTCCTCGATTCCGCAGGGTGCCACCGTGTCCGTCGAGGGCATGGATCAGTCCATGACCGAGACGACCGCCAAGGTGAAGGCATCGCTGTCCAAGGGCGGCGAGCAGGAGTACACCGTCAAATTCGTGCGCTCCGATAACCATATCGGCTGGGCCGTTTCCTCGCTCGATATGGATTTCTCGGCTGCTGACAACCAGTAGTGACCTTATGGGATTTAGCTTTGCCCGGCGCTTCACCGCAAGTGAGGTGCCGGGCTTGCGCTAGTATGATGAGCTAGTAGTTTTCCAGCAATCATCCAACACATCAGGAGTTGCGTTGTTTTCTTTGATGGATATGTTCTTCGGTAGCTATGCGGGCGATCTTGCCATCGACCTCGGCACCGCAAATACGCTTGTCTCCGTGCGTGGCAAGGGCATCGTCATTCGCGAGCCCTCTGTTGTCGCCATCGACAAGAACGACGAGCGCATCCTCGCGGTCGGTATCGAGGCAAAGCGCATGCTCGGCCGTACGCCCGGCAACATCGTGGCCGTTCGTCCCCTGAAGGACGGCGTCATCGCCGACTTCGATGTTACCGAGGCCATGCTCCGTTACTTTATCGACAAGGCGTCTGAGAAGCGCTATCCGTGGACCCCGCGTCCGCGCGTTGTCGTTTGCGTTCCCTCCGGTGTCACGTCGGTCGAGAAGCGTGCCGTCTTTGAGGCCACGATCCAGGCCGGCGCCCGCCAGGCCTATCTGATCGAAGAGCCCATGGCCGCCGCTATCGGCGCCGACCTGCCCGTCGAGGAACCCACCGGCTCCATGGTCATCGACATCGGTGGCGGTACCACCGAGGTCGCTGTTATCGCTATGGGTGGCATCGTCGTCTCGCAGTCCATCCGTATTGCCGGCGACGAGTTCGATCAGGCCATCCTCACGCACGTTCGTGATGCCTACAACTTGGCTATTGGCGAGCGTACGGCAGAGGACATCAAGATCAAGGTCGGCTCCGCCGTGCCGCTCAAGGACGAGCTCGACGTCGAGGTCAACGGCCGCGACGTGATCACCGGTCTGCCCAAGACCGTGCGCATCGAGAGCGAGGAGATTCGTCGCGCGCTCAACAAGCCGCTCGACGAGATGGCCAAGGCCGTCAAGGACGCACTCGACGCTACGCCTCCCGATCTTGCCTCGGACCTTATGTACTACGGCATTTTGCTGACTGGTGGCGGCGCGCTGCTGCGCGGTCTCGACGTGCGCCTGCGCGATGAGACCGGTGTTTCGGTCAACGTCAGCCCCACGGCGCTCGATAACGTCGTTAACGGCTGTGCCCGCGTGCTCGAGGCCAATGCGTTTGATGGCGGCTTCGTCCAGACCAATGCTTAATTTCCAAAAGGTGGATTCCATTTGGCACGATCTTCGGGTTTCTCCACAAATCTGAATACCAAGCGACAATCAACGGGTATGCGCCCGTTGATTGTTTTCAGCCTGATTTCGGTGTTGCTGCTCACGTTTTACATCCGCGAGGGCGAGGCAGGACCGATTCATGCCGTGCGTTCGGGCGTGACGACGATTACCTCGCCGGTGCGCTTTGTGGGCTCGGCTGTGGCGGCCCCCTTCAATGCGATCGGCAACGTGTTCTCTAACCTTACGGCGTCGCAGGACACGCTTGACGAGCTTAAGAAGCAAAACGAGGAGCTGACCTCTAAGGTTGCTGAGCTCTCCGAGGCCCAAAAGACTGCTGAGCGTCTGGAGGGGCTGGTCGGCCTGCAGTCGACCTACAACCTCAAATCGACCGCAGCTCGTATCGTTGGTGCCTCGGGCGATGCCTGGACTTCGACCGTAACCATCGACAAGGGCTCTGCCGACGGGCTTTCCATCAACATGCCCGTGACGAGTTCGGCCGGTGTTATCGGCCAGATCATCGAAGTTTCGGCCAAGACATCGACCGTGCGCCTGATTGGCGACGAGAACTCGGGCGTGTCCGCCATGGTGCAGGACACTCGCGCCCAGGGCATGCTGCAGGGTCAGGCTGACGGCACGCTGCGTCTTGAGTACGTGAGCGTCGACTCCGATGTTAAGGTTGGCGACATCATCGTTACTTCTGGCATCGGTGGCGTGTTCCCCAAGGGTCTACCGCTCGGCACCGTCTCGTCGGTTGAGAAATCTGCAAACGACGTGTACTACACCATTGTGGTGCGCGCTCAGACAACGGCCGAGAACAACGAGGAAGTGCTGGTCATTACCTCGCTGACCGACGAACAGTCGGCCTCGGATGAGGACGTGAGCACCGCTAATAGCACGCCGCAGGGAACGTCGCGCGATGCTGCGACCAAGACGAAGGACGAGAGCTCGGATGACAGTTCCGACACGTCCGAGACGACCGATTCCGGCTCGAGCGAATAGGGGGCATGTCCATGGACCTACACGAGCAGGGGATGAGCTCCCGCACGTTTGTAATCGCCGCCATCGTGTGCGTGCTGCTGCAGGCAGGCCTCGCACCGCAGATCTCCATTGCGGGCGGTCGCGTCAACTTCATGATTATCCTGGTGTGCCTAAGCGTGTTCTCGGGCGACCCGACCCGTGCCGTCGCGTGCGGTTTTTGCAGCGGCTTGTTTTATGACCTGTCCGCTGCCGTGCCGGTGGGCGTTATGTCGCTCCTGCTGACCGTGGGTTCTTTTGCCCTGGTGCACAGCGCCGCCGGTCAGACGGGCGGTACCCCGAGTGCGCGCGGCATCACGGTGGGCACCTTCGCACTCGTCATTAATGTGATTTACAGCATCATCTTGCTGTTTATGGGTTTGGAGACGAGCTTTGTCGTGGCGATCTTCGGCCATGCGCTGCCGTCTTCGATCCTGACGGGTCTGGTTGCCATTCCATTTTTGATGTCCGGCGTCGTGCCGCAGTCCGGCTATGGATTCTCCGCACGTGGCGGACGCCAGACGGGTATGCGCTTTAAGCCCAAGACCCGCAAGCTCAAATAGGGGAGGCCCGTAGATGTCTTCCCAGATGACGGTTATTATCGCCGGTATCGTGCTGGTCGTGGCCATCGTGGTCGCGCTGGTCATCATGCGTCGTGGCGATTCCCGTTTTACCTACGATACGCAGCATGGAACGGCCCCGCGCGCCACCGAGGGCGAGGGCAATACCGCGGCGACCGCCTTTAAGGGCCGCTTTTCCATCCTCACCGCGGGTGTGGGCGCGATGTTTGCGGCGCTTGCCGTTAAGCTGTGGGGCATGCAGATGGTCTCGTCGGACTATTACGAGAAGCAGGCTAATAGCAATCAGACTCGCACCGTTACCACTCCCGCTGTGCGCGGTCGCATCCTCGACCGCAATGGCGTGGCGCTTGTCCAGAACCGTCCCTCACTTGCTGTCGTGGCCTACCGCGACCTTGCCGAGGATGAGGTTCTGGTTCGCCATCTTGCCAACGTGCTTGGAATGCCCTACGTGGCGGTCCTTCGCAATATTCAGGACAATACCGAGGGTGCCCAGAGCCTGCATACCATCGCGACGGACGTCCGTCGCTCCACGGTTGCCTATATCAAGGAACACGCCGGCGAGTTCCCGGGCGTCAAGATTGCCGAGCGTACTGAGCGTCAGTATCCATATGGCGAGACGGCATGCCATATCTTAGGCTATACCGGCACCATTACCTCCGAGCAGCTCGAGGCCCAGAATAAGAAAACCTCTGGCGATGATGATGCTTCTGCTGGCAAGATTACGTACCAGTCGGGCGATATCGTGGGCCAGGCGGGCGTTGAGAGCTACTACGAAAACCTGCTGCAGGGTATTCGTGGTGAGCAGACCGTCAAGGTCGATGCCTCGGGCAATGTGACTGGTCAGGCCGGCGCCGTGCCCGCGAAGGCCGGCTCCGACATTAAGCTCACGCTCGACCTTAAGATCCAACAGGCCTGCGAGACGGCACTGGCGAGCGCTATCGAGCTTGCCAAGACCACTGGCTACAGCAATGCCGGCAACGGCGCTGTGGTGTGTCTCGATCCCAACAATGGCGAGATCCTGGGCATGGCGAGCGAGCCCAAGTTCGATCCGTCCGTCTTTATCGGCGGCGTCTCAAATGACGTGTGGACCGAGCTCAATGATGACAAGGGTTCGCACCCGCTGCTCAACCGCGCCATTAGCGGACAGTACATGTCGGCTTCGACCATCAAGCCGCTCTCGGCACTGGCCGGTCTTGAGTTTGGAACCTACACGTCGGGGCAGACGACCAACTGCACGGGCTATTGGACGGGTCTGGGCAAGTCGTGGGGCAAGTACTGCTGGCTGCATTCCGGCCACGGCACCATGACGCTGCAGTCGGGTATCGCCAACTCGTGCGACCCCGTCTTCTACGACATGGGCAAGGCGTTCTTTTATGACGAGAAACATTCCGAGGGCCTGCAGGAGGTCTTTCGTCGCTGGGGCCTAGGCAAGACCTGCGGTATCGATCTGCCGAGTGAGGGCGCGGGCCGTATTCCCGATGCCGAGTGGAAAGAGTCGTACTTCACCGACGCATCTGCCGAGGACCGCAAGTGGAATGCCGGCGATATGACCAACATTGCTATCGGCCAGGGCGACATCCTGGTGACGCCCCTGCAGATGGCGTGCGCCTATATGGGTCTTGCCAACGGCGGTAAACAGTACGTGCCTCACGTGTTTTTATCTGCCGTGTCGCGCGATGGCGACGGCGATGCCTATAAGTACAACGGCAAGGGCAAGAAGAAGCGCTTGGAGGCCAAGATCAACAGCGATTCGGATTTGGCTCTGGTTCGCAACGGCATGCACGACGTGATTTACACGGCATCGACGTCCCTGGCGGCGCACTTTGGCACCCTGACGCCGCAGGTATACGGCAAGTCGGGCACGGGCGAGAAAAGCGGCGAGGACGAATACGCGTGGTTCTGCGCCTATGCACCGGCCGATGACCCCAAGTATGTCATCGCTACTGTCCTGGAGCAGGGCGGCGGCGGCTCAGATACCGCGATGCATGTCGTGCGCGATGTACTCGGCGTGATTTATGACGAGCCCGATACCTCTTCGGCCTCGGGCGATTCTTCGGTTCGATAGGAGGTTGCGATGGATTTTTCTCCGGCGGATCTGTTCCGTTCAACCAAGACCGGCTCTCGCAGCAGCCTGGACCGCGTCAACAAGCAACTTTCGGCCTCGCGCGGCACGTTTCGCCAAAAGGTGCATATCGGCGTGCTCGTGGCTACTGTGGCGCTCGTTGCCTACGGTGCCATCATCATCTGGTCGGCTTCGCAGTTTAAGGCCGATGCCTCGTTCTCACGCCATCTGCTGGGAATTGGCATCGGAGCGGTGCTGGCGTTGCTGGTCTGGCGTACCGATCTGCGCGGTATTTCCAATTTCTCGACGGCGTTGCTCGTCATCGACCTGATCGTGATCCTCTCGCCCAAGATTCCGGGTCTGTCCTATACGGGCGGTCTGGGCATGACGGGCTGGATCAAGATTCCCGGTATCGGCTTGACATTCCAGCCGGTTGAGCTTGCCAAGCTCATCACCATCTTCTTTATTGCTACGCTTGGCTCGCAGTATAACGGTCGCATCGATACCGTTCGCGACTACGTCAAGCTCTGCGGCATGCTGTCCATTCCGTTTTTGGCCGTCGTTGCCATGGGCGACCTGGGATCGGGTCTGGTCGTACTGGTTTCTGGCGCTATCGTCATCTGTATGAGCGGTGCACGTCGCGAATGGGTGCTGTCGACCCTGGCCCTGCTCGTGGGCCTGGTGGCCCTCGTCCTGGCGCTCGATTCGGTCTTTGATTCGTTGCTCGGCCACGATGTGCTCATCAAGCAGTATCAGATGAACCGTCTGACGGTCTTTATCGACCCCGATAATGCCGATTCGGACGATGCCTACAACCTGCAGCAGTCGTTGATCGCGGTCGGCTCGGGCGGTTTCTTTGGTAAGGGCCTGGGGCATGCGACGCAGTCGGCCGGCGGCTTCCTACCCGAGTTCCATACCGACTTCGTCTTCGCCTTTTTGTCCGAGACCTTTGGCTTCTGCGGCTCCTTTTTGCTGCTGTGCCTCTACGTGCTGCTGATCTTTTCGACGATTCGCGTCGCCTTTAAGTGTGAGTCGCTGTTCTTGCGCCTATCGTGCGTGGGCATCGTTGGCATGTGGGCGTTCCAGACCTTCGAAAACATCGGCATGTGCATCGGCATGATGCCGATTACCGGTATTCCGCTACCGTTTATTAGCTTCGGTTCGTCTTCGATGATGATTCAGCTGCTGACGGTGGGTATCGTACAATCCATATGGCGGCATCGTTCGGGCGCCGCGTAACCGCTGGAGGGGTTTGCTATGAAAATTCCCGTAGATAAGCTGACCCGCGCTTTTAAGATGGGCGCGTCCGTTAAGAAGGATTCCGATACGCCGGTGCGCGTCTCGGTCTATCTGGATTCGTCCGCCTCGCGCTTTCTTGCTGAGACGGTGCGTGACGCCTTTGTGCCGCAGACGACCTCGGGCATTGTGCGCGTCGAGCGTCTGGGGGAGGAGCGAATTGCTCCAAAGACCGATACCGATGTGGTGCTGGTGCTCTCGTGCGGCTCCGACCGCTTGGAGAGTGCCGTGCAGGAGCTCGTGATCGCCGGCGCGCCCGTGTGCGTGCTTGCCGAGTCTGCTGTGGAGGTGCCGTTTATCGAGGAGTCCACGCCCATGCTCGGCGTGGTGGCGGCAACCGATAAGACGTATCTGCTCGAGACGCTTGCCCGCTGGATTCTCGATCGCACCGAAAAGGAAACGGCTTTTGCGGCGAACTTTGCCTTCATGCGCATCGCGGCGGCCAATCGTATCATCACCTCGTGCGCGCTCACCAATATGGCGACCGGTGCGCTGGTGTTTTTGCCGGGCGCCGATTATCCCGTTATGGCGCTGGCGCAGGTGGGCATGCTCTTTGAGCTCGCTGCCGTCTTTGGACGCGGCATTAAGCCTGAGCGCGGCTACGAGGTCGCGGGCGTGCTTGCCGGCGGTCTTGTGATCCGCGCGGTCACCCGTGCGCTCGTCAAGCAGACGCCGCATATTGGGTTTGCCGTCAAGGCGCTCACTGCTGCCGCGGGCACCTATGGCATGGGCCGTGCGCTCGTTTCGCTCTACGAGCGCGATGTCGACTACAGCCGTGCCAACGAGGTGGTCACTGCCACGTTCTCCCGCGTTCGCGATCTGGTGACCACGGTCGCGGGCGCTACCCGTCCTATGGCGTCCTACCAAGACGCATCCGATCTCGCTGCTTAGGGGTTTTCCGTTGCGCGTTCCGTATCAAGACTGCTTTCATTTAATTGAGCCGCTGCTCGCCAAGGTCGAAAAGCCGAGCCGCTATATCGATCACGAGTGGGGCACGCTTTCCAAGGCCGATGCCGACTACCGTTGCTGCCTGATCTACCCGGATGTGTACGAGGTCGGTCTGCCCAACCAGGGCATCGCCATCCTCTACAACATCCTTAACCAGGCCGAGGGCATCTCCTGCGAGCGTGGCTATGTGCCGTGGCCCGATATGGGTGACGCCATGCGCGAGGCGGGCATTCCGCTGCTGTCGCTCGAAGGTGCTGCCCCCGTTGCTTCGTTTGATATCGTCGGTCTGCATGTGCCGCACGAGATGGCGGTGACGAACTTCCTCGAGGCACTCGATCTCGCTGGCATTCCGCTGTTAGCGGCCGACCGAGGTGAAGACGACCCCATCATCATCGCCGGCGGCCCCTCGGTGTACAGCCCCGAGCCGTACGCGGCCTTCTTCGATGCCATCCTCATCGGCGAGGGCGAGGAATCGCTGCTCGAGACCTGCCAGCTGCATCGCCGCCTGCGCGACGAAGGAGTCCCGCGCGCGCAGATTGTTGAGCAGCTTGCATCCATTGCCGGCAACTACGTGCCGTCGCTCTATGAGGTTCGTCACGACGAACCCTGCTCGCCGCATGGCTACACCGTGCCGCGCGAGGGCAAGGATGCGCCGACCGTGGTCTACAAACGCGTCGTCGAGGATTTCGGCGCCACGAATCCGCTGTCGCAGTCGTGCGTACCCTATGCGCAACTGGTCCACGATCGCCTGTCTATCGAGATTCTGCGCGGCTGCGCCCGCGGCTGTCGTTTTTGCCAGGCCGGCATGACGTATCGCCCGGTGCGCGAGCGCTCGGCCGACCAGATCGTCTCGTCGGTGATTCAGGGTCTGGAAAAGACCGGCTATGACGAGGTGTCGCTGACCTCGCTCTCCACGACCGACCACTCCTGCATTCGCGACGTGCTCGGCAGGCTCAACCGTCGCCTGGAGGATACGGGTATTCGCGTGTCTATTCCGTCGCAGCGCTTGGATTCGTTTGGCGTGGATATGGCCGAGTCGGTCGCCGGCGAAAAGAAGGGCGGCCTGACGTTCGCACCCGAGGCCGGCAGCCAGCGCATGCGCGACATCATTAACAAGAACGTGACCGAGGAGGACCTGGACCGTGCGGCCAAGGCGGCCTTCGAGGCCGGCTGGAACCGCATGAAGCTCTACTTTATGATGGGCCTTCCCGGCGAGTGCGACGAGGACATCGTGGCCATCGCCAATCTGGCCGATCACGTGCTGGAGCTCGGTCGTTCCGTGGTGCCCAAGGCTCGTCGCGGCTCGATCTCGGTGTCCATCTCGGTTTCGGTGTTTATCCCCAAGGCTGCCACGCCGTTCCAGTGGTGCCCGCAGCTCGACTACGACGACGTCAAGCGTCGCCAGAAGCTGCTTATCACGAGCGTTCGCAACCGTGCCGTCCGCGTGCATTACCACGATGCCGAGACCTCGCTCATCGAGGCCGCGCTCTCCCGCGCCGGTCGTGACATGACGCCCGTCATCATCGATGCTTGGCGCTCGGGGTCTCGCTTTGACGCCTGGGTAGAGCATTTCTCGCTCGATAACTGGAAGGAGGCTGCTGCCAAAAACGGCATCGACCTCAATGAGCTTGTGCACCTGCCCTACGAGTTGGACTGGCGTCTGCCGTGGGAGCATGTGAGCCCCGGCTGCACGCGCGGCTTCCTCGAGCGCGAGTACCGTCGCTCGCTCGAGGGTGTCACGACTCCCGACTGCACTCGCACGTCGTGCACCGGCTGCGGAATCTGCCCCACGCTCCACGCCAAGAATGTATTGATGGGTGATCGCGCATGAGTGAGCGCCTGACCGACAACCCCACGCTCTTTAGACTTCGTGTTCGCTATGGCAAGCGCGATCGCCTTAAGTACCTGGGCCATCTCGAAGTAATCCATACCATTGAGCGCATCGTGCGCCGTGCGGGACTTCCCTATGCCGTCACGCAGGGCTTCTCTCCGCACATGCGAGTGGGCTTCTCTTCGGCGCTACCGGTGGGTACGTCGTCGATCTGCGAGTGGTATGACCTGTTTATGACCGAGTTCGTGGCGCTCGACGAGGCGTTTGGGCGCCTGGCTGCGGCGTCTCCGGCCGATCTGGCGCCCATCGAGGCGGCGTATATCGACGTGCGCACGCCGGCGTTGACGGCGCAACTCACGCGTCTGTCGTATCGCATCGACCTGCACTTGGATCCCGAGGCGCCCGTAAGCGCCGACGAGGTGCGTCGTGCGATCGACACGCTGCGCGCGGACCATGGCATCGACTACGCGCGCGGCAAAAAGAGCAAGCGCTTGGATTTGGATCACACACTCGTGGGCTATGAGCTCACGGCGGGGGAGCGCCCGGACCATTTGGTGCTCATGCTCGACACCCATGCCGACAACGAGGGCTCCATGCGTCCGGAAATTTTGCTTTCTGCTGCTGATGTTTTGTTGCAGGGCTTGACCCCGGGCGTGGATGCACCTATTGTTTCCACAGGTATGCAAGACCTCGTGACCATCTGCTCCTACGATGTCGAGCGTCAGAATCAAGCATGCGAGGACGACGAGGGCCGACTCGTCAGCCCCATACCTGTGCGAACTTGTGGATTTGCTCCACATACTCGTTGACGGGGGTATTTTCGCCTGCTACTATATTCGACTGTTGCACTAACTGATGCATGAAGGGCAAGTAAACATGTACGCAATCGTTAACACGGGCGGCAAGCAGTACAAGGTCGCCACCGACGATGTCATCACCGTCGAGAAGATCGAGGGCAATGAGGGCGACAAGGTCACCCTGCCGGTCATCTTCCTCAACGATGGTAAGAAGATCGTCACCGATCCCGACAAGCTGGCCAAGGCCAAGGTTACCGCTCAGATCGTTGAGCAGTTCAAGGGCGAGAAGCAGCTGGTCTTCAAGTTCCACAAGCGCAAGCGCTATCGTCGTCTGAAGGGTCACCGTCAGCAGCTCACCAAGCTGAAGATCGTGAAGGTCCAGGCTACGTCCCGCGCCAAGAAGGCTGTCAAGGCAGAGGCCGAGGCTGTTGCCGAGGCTCCCGTCGCCGAGTAGATTACACTCGTAACGAAAGAGTAGGTATACACAATGGCACACAAAAAAGGACTCGGTTCCTCCCGTAATGGCCGTGACTCCCGCGGTCAGCGCCTTGGCACGAAGCGCTATGCCGGCCAGACGGTAACCACGGGCACGATTCTCGTCCGTCAGCACGGCACTCACATCCACCCGGGTGAGAACGTTGGCCGTGGCAAGGACGACACGCTGTTCGCGCTGGTCGACGGTACCGTTGAGTTCCACAAGGGTATCAAGCACAGGGTCAGCGTACGCCCGCTCGCGAACGCGTAATTCACCCTTCATAGAGCACATATGTGGGAGGCACTTGAGTTTTAGGATTCAAGGGTCTCCCTCTTTTTGTAGGAGGCGATTCTGTTGTCACAGTTCACCGATATCAGCCGCATTAACGTGTGCGGCGGCGACGGCGGAGCCGGATGCATGTCGTTTAGGCGCGAGGCATTTGTCCCCAAGGGCGGCCCCGATGGCGGCGACGGCGGTCGTGGCGGCAATGTCGTCATCCAGGCCGATGCTCAGCTGTCTTCGTTGATCGATTACCGCTTTAAGCATCACTTCCGCGCCGAACGCGGCACGCACGGGCAGGGTGCCCGTCGTAACGGTAAGAGCGGCGAGGACCTTATTCTTAAGGTTCCCATGGGTACCGTGGTGCGCGAGCTCGACCCCGAGACGCAGACCCCGATGTTCGAGATTGCCGATCTGGTGCGTGATGGCGAGCGCGTTGTCGTGGCGCCCGGCGGTGCCGGTGGCCTGGGCAACACGCACTTTGTGACGTCGGTGCGCCGCGCGCCCGCGTTCGCTCAGCTGGGCGAACCGGCCGAGGAGCATTGGATTGAGCTTGAGATGAAGCTTATGGCCGATGCTGCGCTCGTGGGCTTTCCCTCGGTGGGTAAGTCTTCGCTCATCGCGCGCATGAGTGCCGCCCGTCCCAAGATCGCCGACTATCCGTTTACCACGCTCGTGCCGAACCTCGGCATGGTGCGTGCCGGTGAGTATTCTTACGTCGTTGCCGACGTTCCTGGTTTGATCGAGGGCGCGAGCGAGGGCAAGGGCCTGGGCCACCAGTTCCTGCGCCACATCGAGCGTACGGCGCTGATCATGCATGTCGTCGACATGACGGGCGGTTTTGAGGATCGCGACCCGGTTGAGGATTACCGCATCATCAACCGTGAGCTCGAGCAGTATGGCGCCGAGCTTTCGGAGCGTCCGCAGATCGTCGTCGCCAACAAGTGCGATGCGCCGGGCACGGCCGACAAGATTGCCGACCTTAAGCGCGCCGCGCTCGACGATGGACATATGTTTTTTGCCGTGTCCGCCGTGACGGGCGCCGGCCTCAGCACGCTGATGCTTGCCGTGGGCGAGCAGGTGGCTAAGCTGCGCGCCGAGCTGGCGGTCTCCGATGAGCCTGTCGATCTTCGCGACGAGGAGTGGGAGCGCCGTCGCCTGCAGCGCGAGAAGCGTTTCCGCATTGTTCAGGAAGAGCCCGGTGCCTTCCGCGTGGTCGGTCGCGCCATCGAGCGCATGGTTATTCAGACCGACTGGGAAAACGAGGAAGCCGTCATCTACCTGCAGCACAAGTTTGCGCGCATGGGTGTTGACGACGCGCTCGAGAAGGCCGGCTGCCGTGCGGGCGACGAGGTCCGCATTTGCCAGCGCGCCTTTGACTTTGAGGGCGCCGAGGACTTCTCGGAGTACGAGGAGCTCGAGGACGCTGGCGAGGACGTTGCCGTTGAGGCCCTTGACGTGACCGATGCTCCGGATGAGGGCGTCGAGGTTGTCGATGCGGCGGATGCCGCGGACGATGCCGAGACCTCGGAGGGCGAGTAAGCCATGTCGCTGCGCGGTGGAATCGGTTTGCCCGAGCTGCCCATAAAAGAGGGCAAAGAGTTTCGGCTTGGCATTATGGGCGGCACCTTCGACCCGATTCATTACGGGCACTTGGTGACTGCCGAGCAGGCGCGCGAGTCGCTCGACTTGGACGCTGTGCTCTTTATGCCGGCCGGCTCTCCTGCCTTTAAACTCGACAAACCGGTGACGCCTGCTGAGGACCGTTATGCCATGACGGTTCTCGCCACCGCCGCGAATCCGGCTTTTTTGGCGAGCCGTTTCGAGATCGACCGTCCGGGCGTGACCTATACTGCCGATACGCTTCATGCCCTTCGCGACTTTTACCCGCCGCAGGTAAAGCTCTACTTTATTACGGGCGCCGACGCGATTATTGATATTGTGACCTGGCATGATGCCGAGCGAATTGCTGAGCTTGCTACCTTTATTGCGGCGACGCGACCGGGTTTTGATATCGATACGGCGCGTGCCCGAATCAAAGAGTCGGGGCTGCCGTTCGATGTGCGCTATATTCAGATTCCGGCGCTGGCGATCAGCTCGACGAACATTCGTAAGCGAGTTGCCCGCGGCATGAGCGTGCGCTATCTTACGAGCGAGTCTGTGCTCGGCTACATTCGCAAGCGCAGTTTGTATGTCGATCTGGGTCAAGAAGATTTTGAGTGATGGGGGCTACGTTGTCGGTAGAGGATCAGTTTGAGAGCGATGAGCGCGCGCTGCTCAAGCGCATTCAAGAGCTGCTCGATGTTCGCATGAAAGATAAGCGCAAGCGCTATGTGCATTCGCTGGGTGTTGCCGAGACCGCACTTCATCTGGCCGAGGTCTACGGCGTTGACCGCTTTGATGCCGCTGCCGCCGGCTTAATTCACGACTGGGACAAGGTGCTTTCCGATGACGAGCTCGTGACCCGCGCGCTTCACTATGGCATCAAGGTTGCCGGCTCTCCTTCCGCCGCGACGCCGCTTTTGCATGGCCCTGTTGCCGCCTATGAGCTTCCGCAGCTTTTTCCCGAGCTGTCGCCGGCAGTCTTTCAGGCTGTCGACCGTCACACCGTGGGTGCCTGCGACATGACGCCGCTCGATATGGTGGTCTTTGTGGCCGATGCCATCGAGCCCAACCGTCACGGCGACTATGCCCATGCGCTGCGCAAGATGGTGGGGAAGTCCTCGCTCGATGAGTTGTTCTTCTCCTGTTTTGCGCAGGGTCTGGTCTATGTGATCCAGTCCGGGCGCTATCTTTATCCCACGGCTATTACGATTTACAACCATTACGCCCAGCTGCGCTAGCTCGGGTGTGTCTAGAAAGAGGTATTCCATGGCCGACGAGACCATGACTGACGAGCAGATTCTTGAAGGTGTGGAGCACAAGAGTTTCGTTGCCACGTCCGACCGCACCGCCGCCTCGCTGTCCGCGAGCGGTGTCGCCGCCGAGGATGTCGCCCGCGCCGCCGCGCAGGCCGCCTACGACAAGAAGGGCGAGGACGTGCAGGTGCTCGACCTGACCGAGCTTTCCGACGTGTGCGACTACTTTGTGCTTGCCACCGGTACCAACAACCGCCAGGTCGATTCTATCGTCGACGAGATCGAGGAGAAGGTCGCCGCGGCTTGCGGCGAGCATCCGTTCTCCATCGAGGGCCGCGAGCAGAAGACCTGGATGCTCATGGACTACGGCTCGGTCGTCGTTCACGTCTTCACTCCCGAAGCCCGCGACTTCTACCGCCTAGAAAAGCTCTGGGGTGACGCCCCCCAGCTCCCCCTCAATCTCCTCTAGTAGCTCATTTGATACGGGGCTTTTTAGCTAGCTTCGCGCATTTCGCCGGGCAGTTGCGGTTTTCCGCACCTGCCCGGCTTTCTTTTTGCCTAAAGGCGGTTAATCGTTGAAGCGGGATTGGCGGCCGAAAGATAGGGCGGTGTCGCCGAACTTGTCTCGGACGGCGTCGATAGCGACCGAGAGGTCGCGACGGTCGCTTGATTGGGCTCCGCGGTCGTCGACTTCGCAGAACAGGTCGGTCTGGATGCCGCCTTGGTGGTCGAAGTCGCTCATGCCGATGCCCGCTAAGCGAACATGCATACCTTCCTGCCAGATGTTGTCGAGCAGTTCGAGTGCAACCGCCACGAAGATGTTCTCATCGTCGGTCGGATGAGGCAGCCGGCGCTGTGCCGTACGCCCGCTGCCATACGAATACTTAAGCTTGAGCGTTACCGTGCCGCCCGTCAGTCCCTGACGGCGCAGGCGGCGTCCAACCGACTCACCCAGCAGCGCAATCGCCGCTTCGATGTCCCCGCGCTCAGTCAAATCTTTTGCAAAGGTGCGTTCATTGCTGACCGACTTGACCTCGCGCTCTTCATCGAGACTCGTGACTTCGGAGATTTCAAGTCCCAGCGCACGCTGACGCATACGTTCGCCGTTGACGCCAAAAATAGAGGCCAAGGTGGATTCCGGCGCGCGTGACAGCTCGCCGAGCGTGTAGATGCGCATACGGCGCAGTCGCTCCTCGGCCGAGCGCCCGATGCCGCTCATGGCAGATACCGGCAGCGCGGCCAAAAAGCGCTGCTCGGTTCCGGGGCGCACGATGGTCAGCCCAAACGGCTTATCCCGCTCGCTTGCGATCTTTGCGACCGTCTTGTTGCAGCCCACGCCAATGGAGCACGTCACTCCCAGCGCTGCCACACGGTCGCTTATACGCCGTGCAACCAGCAGTGGGTCCTCGGGCGCAAAGCGACCCGGTGTGATATCGATAAAGGCTTCGTCGATGGATACGCGCTCAACGCGCGGCGTCTCCTCGGCAAGAATCGCCATGACCTGCGCGCTCACCTCGCGGTAGCGATCAAAGTGCCCGTGCGTCCAAATGGCTTGCGGGCACAAGCGCCGCGCCTCGGCCGAGGCCATGGCAGAGCGCACGCCAAAGCGACGTGCCTCATACGAGCACGTGGACACGACGCCACGCGAATCGGCGTCTCCGCCCACGATGAGTGGCTTTCCGCGCCATTCGGGATGATCGAGCATCTCCACGCTCGCAAAAAATGCATCGAGGTCCATGAGGCCCACCGCCGAACCCGTCCAGGGAGGCGGTGTGACGCCCATGGCATCCTCATAACCGTATGTATGTTCGCGTCTTTCCATGTCATGAGTATACCGCGCAGCTCATGTGGGGTGCGTGTATGTGCTTGCAAATCCCGAATTCTTGTCTAAGATATGGATTTGCCCTCGACTACACCGAAGAAGTTGGTCTCACGGACTTCACCTGCCCGCGTCGATGGCGTATTATGTTCAACTGTTTGTTTGTAGTTGCAGCCTAAAGCTGCTTGGTTGGAGGAGTTTCCTTTGGCAGTCAAGATTCGCCTTGCTCGTCACGGCGCTAAGAAGCGTCCGTACTACCGTGTCGTCGTCGCCGATTCCCGCGCCCCGCGTGACGGTCGTATCATCGAGGAGGTTGGCCGCTACAACCCGATGACCGCCCCCAAGACCATCAACCTCGACCTCGAGAAGATCGCCGACTGGCAGTCCAAGGGCGCTCAGCTCACCGACGCCGTCGCCGCTCTGGTCAAGGCCGCCAACGAGGGCGAGAAGACCGAGACCGTCGTCAAGAAGTCCAAGAAGCAGCTCGCCAAAGAGGCCGAGGCCGCTAAGGCTGCCGCTGAGGCCGCTGAGGGCGCCGAGGAGTAAATCGTGCCTGAGGTTGACGCTGCACAGCTCGAGGGTGAGGCAATGCTCTCAGATCGCATCGCCGATCTCGTCGAATATCTCGTTGTTCAGATCGTCGACGACCCGGATTCCGTGAGCCTTGAGGTCATCGATGGTGACGACGCCTCTACGATCGAGGTTTCTGTCGCCGAGGATGACGTCGCTAAGGTCATCGGCCGTCGTGGCCGTACCATCAAGGCCATTCGCACGCTCGCCCGTGCACTGGCCGCTCGCCTCGACACTGCTGTCGAGGTAGAGGTTCTGGGCTAGGACCTTGAGGTCCCAGTACAAAAACATCGCCCGTGTGGTCAAGCCGCACGGAAGGAAGGGGGAGGTCCTCGCGCAACCGCTGCGGGGGCTTCCTTCTGTATTAGAGCCGGGTATGCGCGTCGCCCTGACGCCGCCGGCGCTCAAGCGCGACCGCTTTTGCACGGTCGTGTCCGTCACCGATACGGGCGATGGCGATCTGGTCTCGTTTGAGGGCATTGACGACTTGACGGCCGCCGAGGGCATCACGGGATGCTATGTGTTGGCAAATCGTGACGATTTTGAGCTCGATTCACTCGACGCCGCCTATACCGACCTGATGGGTCGCGAGGTGGTCGACGAGCGCTTCGGTTCACTCGGCACGATCGTCGAGATCATGTCGACGCCCGCTAACGATGTTTGGGTTGTCGAGGGTGATCGGTACGGCGAGGTACTGATTCCCGTGATCGAGCAGGTCGTGCTCGATCTTCCCGACACAGGAACAATTTCCGTCCACGTTATGGACGGCCTGATCGATATGGACAAGTAGGGAGGACAACATGCTGATTGAGACCCTTTCGGTCTTTCCCGAGATGTTTGAGCCCGTCATGTCCACATCGATTTTGGGCCGCGCCCGCAAGGCCGGCCTTTTTGATTTTAAGGCGTATAACCTGCGCGACTGGACGCACGACCGCCATCGTACCGTCGATGACGAGCCGTACGGCGGCGGGCAGGGCATGCTCATGAAGGTCGAGCCTATTGCCGAGGCCATCGAGGCTATTAGCTCCGAGGGTCCTAAGCCCACCGTGGTGTTTTTTACCCCCTGTGGCGAGCCCTTTACACAGCATGTGGCCGAGCGCCTGCTCAAAAGCGAGCGCTTGCTGTTTGTGTGCAGCCGTTACGAGGGTGTCGACGAGCGTGCCTATGCGTATGCCGACGAGCGCCTGTCGATCGGCGATTACGTGCTCACGGGCGGCGAGCTTCCCGCTATGGTCGTTGCCGATGCTGTCGTACGCCTGATTCCCGGCGCCCTTGGTGACGAGATGAGCAACGTCGACGAGTCGTTCTCGACCGCCGAGGACGGAGGCCTGCTCGAGTATGCGCAGTACACTCGCCCTGCTGAATTCAACGGCGAGGGCGTGCCGCCGGTGCTCGTGAGCGGTGACCATGCCAAGGTTGACGCCTGGCGCCGTAAGAATGCCATCGAGCGCACCTGCCGCTGGCGTCCCGACCTGATCGAGACGGCACGGCTTACGCCCCAGGAGCGCGCATACGCGCAGGAGATTCTGGACGCTTCGTATTCGCAGAGCGAGGAGTGAGAATGGTTCCATCGCAGCATTCCGCGTTGAGGGGCGCTTTTGAGTGGGTCGCGGTCATCGCGATCGCGCTCGTGGCCACCTTCCTGATCCGCACCTTTGTGGTCGAGCCCTTTGTGGTACCCACCGGCTCCATGGAGGACACGATCGAGATTGGCGACCAGATCCTGGCACAAAAGGTGAGCCTCGAGCTCGGTCAGCCCGTCAAACAGGGTGATATCGTGGTGTTCCACAACCCCGATGCCACTTCCGAGCATGATGTTCTTGTCAAGCGTGTTATTGCCACGGCCGGCCAGACGGTCGACCTGCAGGACGGCAAGGTGATCGTTGACGGCCAAGCGCTCGACGAGGACTATACGACGGGCATGAGCTGGCCGCTTTCGGTCCAAGCGCCTGGCGCCCAGGTGAGTTATCCCTACACCGTTCCCGACGGGTGCGTGTGGGTGATGGGCGACAACCGCGAAAACTCTGCCGACTCGCGCTACTTTGGTCCCGTCGATCGCTCTGATTTGATCGCTGTGGCGCTTGTGCGCTACTGGCCGCTCAACCGCATCGGCGCTATCGACTAAAAACCGCTATAGTACAGTACCTAACCGTGTAATCGTTTCGACGAGGGGATATTAGAGGCATGAACGCTTCATCGCTTTCCTTCCAAGACATCATCCTGCGCCTCCAGCAGTACTGGGGCGAGCAGGGCTGCGTCATTATGCAGCCCTATGACTCCGAGGTCGGTGCCGGTACCTTCCATACCGCGACCACGCTGCGCTCGCTCGGTCCCGCCGAATGGCGCACCTGCTATGCGCAGCCCTGCCGCCGTCCCGCCGACGGCCGCTACGGCGAGAACCCTAACCGCATGCAGCACTACTATCAGTTCCAGGTGCTCATTAAGCCCTCTCCGGTTAATGCTCAGGAGCTTTACCTGGGGTCTCTTGCTGCCATTGGCCTGGACCCCAACGACCATGACGTCCGTTTTGTCGAGGACGACTGGGAGAGCCCGACGCTGGGCGCCTGGGGCCTTGGCTGGGAGGTCTGGCTCAACGGCATGGAGGTCACGCAGTTCACGTACTTCCAGCAGGTGGGCGGTATCGAGGTCGACCCTGTGCCCGTCGAGATCACCTATGGCCTGGAGCGTATCGCCATGTACGCTCAGGGCGTCAACTCGGTCTACGATCTGGTGTGGAGCTATCTGCCCGACGGCACGCCCATGACCTATGGCGACGTGTTCCTCGAGAACGAGCGCGAGTTCAGTGCCTATAACTTTGAGGTCGCCAACGTCGAGATGATGCGTCAGAAGTTTGACGACTACGAGGCCGAGTGCCATTCCTGTCTGGAGCGCAAGCTGCCGTTGCCGGCGTACGACTGTGTCATGAAGTGCAGCCACGCCTTCAACCTGCTCGATGCCCGCGGCGCCCTGTCCGCGGTCGAGCGTGCCAACTACATCCTGCGCGTCCGCGCCGTCGCCAAGGCGTGCTGCGAGGCCTACATGGCCGAGGTCGCCGGAGTCAACGAGAATGCCGACCAGGAAGGCGAGGTGGCGTAAGCCATGGCAGACGCTAAGGATTTCCTGTTTGAGATCGGTACGGAGGAAATGCCCTCCGCACCGCTGAACAATGCCGTCAAGCAGCTTGGTACCATGATCGCCAAGGGTCTCGACGAGGCCGGTCTGGCCCACGGCGAGGTCCGCGTGATCTCGAGCCCGCGTCGCCTGGCTGCGCTCGTTGCCGACGTTGCCACCGCGACCGATGAGGTTCACGAGGTCAAGCGTGGCCCCGCGGCAAACATCGCCTTCGACGCTGACGGTAACGCCACCAAGGCCGCCCAGGGCTTCGCCCGCAAGTGCGGTGTGGCTGCCGAGGACCTGGTCCGTCGTGAGGATACCGATGGTCGCGAGTATGTCTTTGCCGAGAAGAACATTCCCTCCGCACCGGCAACCCCGATCCTGACGGCCCTGTGCGAGAAGACCATTGCCGGCCTGCAGTGGCCCAACTACCGCTCCCAGCGCTGGGGCCACGAGCACGCGACCTTTGTTCGTCCGGTCCGTTGGATCTGCTGCCTTCTGGGCGAGGATGTTGTGCCCGTGTCGTTTGCCGACGTGACGAGTGGCAACACCACGCGTGGCCATCGCGTGCTTGGCCCCGGTGACCATGTGGTCGCCAGCCCCGCTGTTTACGAGCAGGTGCTCGAGGATGCCGGCGTGCTTTCTGCCGAGCGCCGTCACGAGGCGATTCTCGCCGGTATCGCCGAGGTCGAGGCTGCCCGTCCCGGCTGCCATGTCGATACGCCCAAGAAGGTCTTTGAGGAGGTCATTAACCTCTGCGAGTGGCCGACGGTGCTCGTCGGTACTTTCGACGAGGAGTTCCTCAAGGTCCCGCACGAGATTATCTGCGAGTCCATGCTCACCAACCAGCGCTACTTCCCGATCTATGACGGCGAGGGCAAGCTGACGCGTGAGTTCGTGGTCGTCTCCAACAGCAAGCCCGAGAACGCCGAGCGAGTGATCGACGGTAACGAGCGCGTCGTGCGCGCCCGTCTGGACGACGCTAAGTTCTTCTACGAGGAGGACCTGAAGATCTCCCTCGACGAGTTCCGTGAGCGTCTGTCCAAGGTTGCCTTCCAGGAGAAGCTCGGTAGCGTGCTCGCCAAGTCCGAGCGCATCGAGCAGCTCGCGCTCGCTATCGCCCGCGAGGCTCACCTGGGCGCCCATCTTGCCGCCGACGCTGCTCGCGCCGCACACCTGTGCAAGGCAGACCTGGTGTCCAACGCCGTCGTCGAGTTCACGAGCCAGCAGGGCGTGATGGGCGGTTATTACGCGACCGCGATGGGGGAGAACGACGAGGTCGCCCATGCTATTCGCGATCACTATCGTCCCCGTTTTGCCGGTGACGAGCTGCCCGAGGGCACCGCTGGCTGCATCGTGGCCTGCGCCGACAAGCTCGATACCATCGCCGGTATCTTTGCCATCGGCGAGCCCCCGACCGGCTCCTCCGACCCCTACGCGCTGCGTCGTGCCGCTATCGGCATTATCAACATCCTGCGCGACCGTCTGCCGATCGACCCCACGTCGCTCATCGACTTTGCCCTCGAACTCTACAGTGAGCAGGGCATTGAGTTCGACGCCGCCGAGGTCGCCCAGCAGGTTCGTGACTTCTTCCATGGCCGCCTGGTGAGCATGGCCCGCGACGAAAAGATTCCGGCCGATACCGTCGCCGCCGTCTCCGCGGTGCACATCATCGCCCCGTCCGTCTTCTTCGCCCGCTGCGCCGCCCTCGACGAGGCCCGCAAGAACGACGCTGAGACGTTCGACAACCTGGCGACCGCCTATGCCCGCGCCGCGCATATCTCCAAGCCCGAGCTGGGTGCGGAGTATGACCGCAGCCTGATGGGCGAGGTCGAGCTTGCGCTCGCCGACGCCTCCGAGGCTGCTCAGACCGCCGTCGATGCCGCCCTTGCTGCCGAGGACTACCCGGCCGCATTTGCCGCCCTCGCCGCCCTGCGCGCGCCCATCGACCGTTTCTTCGATGAGGTCATGGTCATGGACAAGGACGAGCAGCTTCGCGATAATCGCCTTAAGCTGCTCAACCGCTTCGAGGCCGTTTTCTCCGGCATTGCCAACATCGGTGAGCTCGCCCGCAAAAAGTAAGCCAGCCTGCGCATAAGCGCAAAAGGAGCCCCGCATGGATTGCCCGGTCACCGCTCGTCCCACCGTTATCGTTATCTCCGACTCGCTCGGCGATACCGCTTGTGAGGTGGTGCTTGCGGCGTCCGGGCAATTTGATGAAGGGGCTTTTCGCGTTTTGCGCCTGCCCAAGGTGACCTCCGTGGAGCAGGTCAAGTCATTTGTGGGGCCGCGCGTCGATGCCGACCATCGCGATGTCGCCGTGTTCCATACCATTGTCGATCCGGCGCTTCGCGCCCGCGTGCTCGATTACCTGGGTATGCTGCATATCCGTTCGGTCGACCTGATCGGCCCGACGCTTGCCGTGCTGTCGTCGCTCATCGGTGTGCCGCCCAAGTGCGTTGCGGGCGTGATTCACAAGACCGATGACCGCTATTTCCATCGTATCGAGGCCATGGAGTATTTCGTTGAGCACGATGACGGTCGTGGTTGCGACGATCTGTCGGGTGCCGATATCGTGCTGCTGGGTGTGTCGCGTACATCCAAGACGCCGCTGTCGATGTATTTAGCCTATCAGGGCTACAAGGTCGCCAATGTCCCACTGGCGCATGGCATGGAGCCGCCCAAGTCGATTTACGAGGTTGACCCGATGCACCTGTTCGGCCTGATTTCGACCGTCGACGTTATTTCTGAGATTCGCGATAGCCGCTTAGGCGATGACTACGCCCGTGCCGTTGCCGGCTCCTATGCCGAGCCTGAGAGCGTGCGCAGCGAGCTTGAGGAAGCTCGTGCCCTCATGAAGCGCTTGGGCTGCTTTGTTGTGCGTACCGACGGCAAAGCCATCGAGGAAAGCGCTGCCGAGATCATTGCTCACCTCGAAGAGATTCAAGAGGCAAGAGCCCGCCGTGCCGCCCGCCGCGCTCAACAAAAGTAGCTCACTTGGGACAAGGTTGTTTGGGTAGCTAATTTGGGACGGGGCTCTTTTAGCTAACCAAAGAGAATACTTGGAAATAATGCTGATAAATGGTAAAGCGATTTAGCAAAAACATCGCATCCGACCTGCACTTTCCTTGTAGTGGTATCTTCATAAGGTAGCCACCTTTACCTACCGTTTACCGCCGGTTTTAGCACGTTTACCAAACCGCGCACCCTCTGCTCAAGCCTGTCCAAAACCCGCCGTATAGTTCCCTCACGGCCCGCATCCGGCGGGTCGATTCGTTACCACGGTCGTGCGCGTAAGCGCATGAAAGGGGAAGTATCGTGAGCGATTGCAAGAGGGTTTACCGTTTTGGAACCGACGCCCAGGGCACCTGTGTCACTGAGGGCGACAAATCCATGAACTTCGTGCTTGGCGGCAAAGGCGCAAACCTTGCCGAGATGAGCCGCATCGGTCTGCCGGTTCCCGGTGGCTTTACCATTACCTGCCAGACCTGTGTCGAGTACTCCGGTGCCGGCAACGTCTGGCCCGAAGGCGCACTCGATGAGATCGTTGCCGCCGAGGCGGACCTCGAGGCCCGTTGCGGCAAGAAACTCGGCGATGCCTCCGATCCGCTGCTCGTGTCGGTTCGCTCGGGCGCTCCGTTCTCCATGCCTGGCATGATGGACACAGTCCTCAACCTTGGCCTCAATGACGATTCCGTTCAGGGCCTTATCGCCCAGACGCAAAACCCGCGTTTTGCCTGGGATAGCTACCGCCGCTTTATCCAGATGTTCTCCAACGTCGTCATGGGCGTCGATGCCGACTTGTTCGAGAATGCCCTGACCCAGGCCCGCCTGGTCGCCGGCGTTCGCGTCGATTCAGAGCTTTCGGCCGAGGACCTGCAGGAGCTCGTCGAGACCTTCAAGGGGATCTTCTCCGACAACGTTGAGGCCGCCCTGTACCCCGAGCTCGAGGTCGCCGACGGCAAGCCTGTCTTCCCGCACGACCCGGAGCTTCAGCTGCGCCTTGCCATTCAGGCTGTCTTTGGCAGCTGGATGAACGATCGTGCGTGCATCTACCGCAAGCAGCATGGCATTTCCGACGAGCTCGGTACCGCCGTCAACGTTCAGGCCATGGCTTTTGGTAACAAGGGCGAGACCTCCGCGACCGGCGTCGCCTTTACGCGCAACCCGGCTGACGGCACCAAGGAGTTCTACGGGGACTTTCTGGTGAATGCCCAGGGCGAGGACGTCGTCGCCGGCATCCGAAACACCGAGCCCATCGCCGACCTCAAGACCACCTCGGGCCTCGAGTCCGCAGGCGAGGAGCTCGAGCGCGTGTTCCTGACGCTCGAGGATCATTACCGCGATATGTGCGATATCGAGTTTACCATCGAGCAGGGCAAGCTCTGGATGCTCCAGACCCGCGTGGGCAAGCGCACCGCCACTGCCGCCCTGCGCATTGCTATCGAAATGGTCGAGGAGGGCCTCATCACCCGCGAGGAGGCTGTGAGCCGCATCGATCCCGCGCAGCTCGACCAGCTCCTGCACCCGCAGTTCGACGCCTCCAAGAAGTACGAGGCCCTGGCCAGCGGCCTTAACGCCAGCCCCGGTGCCGCCGTGGGCGAGGTCGTGTTCTCGAGCGACGACGCCGTCACGCGTTCCGCCGAGGGCCACAAGGTCATTCTGGTTCGTTGGGAGACCAACCCCGACGACCTGAAGGGCATGGTCGCCGCCGAGGGCATCCTGACCAGCCACGGTGGCAAGACGAGCCATGCCGCCGTTATCGCCCGCGGCATGGGTACGCCCTGCGTTTGCGGCGTTGAGCGCTTCCACATTGACGCGGCAGAGAAGGTCGTGCGCATCGAGGGCAGCGACCGCGTGCTGCGCGAGGGCGATGTCATCTCCATCGACGGCACCCAGGGTATCGTCGTCGACGGCGCGGTCGACCTGGTCTCTGCAGAGCTCACCGGCGACCTGGACACCATCCTGTCTTGGGCCGATGAGATCCGTTTGGACGAGACCGACGGTCACGCCAACCACGTGCGCGTCAACGCCGACAACCCCGAGGATGCCGAGCTCGCGCTCGAGTTTGGCGCCGAGGCCATCGGTCTGTGCCGCACCGAGCACATGTTCCTGGGCGATCGCAAGAACATCATCCAGAGCTTTATCCTGTCTGACGATGAGGCCGTGAAGCAGCAGGCCCTGGCCGACTTGCTCAAGGTTCAGACCGAGGACTTCCTGGCGATGTTCAAGACCATGTCCGGTCGCGATGTGGTCGTCCGCCTGCTCGATCCGCCGCTTCATGAGTTCCTGGATAATCCTCGCGAGCTCGAGGTCGCCATCACCAAGAAGGAGGCCGCCGGCGCTCCCGAGGAGGAGCTCACTGCCCTGCGCGCCCGCCTGCGTCGCATTGACGGCATGGTCGAGTCCAACCCCATGCTGGGCTTGCGCGGCGTGCGCCTGTCCGTCGTCTTTGGCGATCTGCCGCTCATGCAGGTTCGCGCCGTCGCCACGGCCGCTGCCCGCCTTATCAAGGAGGGTGTCGACCCGCGCCCCGAGATCATGGTTCCGCTCGTTTCCATCACGGCCGAGCATGTCCAGACCCGCGAGGTTATCGAGCGCGTGATCGCCGAGGTTTCCGCCGAGGAAGGCGTCGAGCTCAATATTCCCGTGGGCACGATGCTCGAGCTGCCGCGTGCCTGCATGGTCGCTGACGAGATCGCCCATCATGCCGACTTCTTCTGCTTTGGCACCAACGACCTCACCCAGACGACCTTTGGCTTCTCGCGCGATGACGCCGAGGCCAAGTTCATCCCGCTGTACATGCATAAAAAGATCCTGAAAGACAACCCCTTCGAGACCATCGACGCGGCAGTGCTGGAGCTCGTGCGCTTGGCCGTCGAGAAGGGCCGCGCCACCAATCCCGACATGCACTTTGGCGTGTGCGGCGAGCACGGCGGCGACCCCAAGTCCATCAAGGGCCTGTTTAACGTGGCCGACGTGGACTACGTGTCCTGCTCGCCCTATCGCGTGCCCCTCGCGCGCCTGGCTGCCGCTCAGGCCAAGCTCGAGGCCAAGCGTTCCGCCTAACGTTTTGGGTTTAGACACCTAGCGTAGCCCCCTTCATGCCGCCCGTCTCATTCGTGAGACGGGCGGTTATCATGTGCGGGTTTTGTCTTTTTGTCTGCGCAAAAAATTGTTCTTGCAGCAGAAACCCGCGCGTGTATACTCGAATACGTTTGTTCAACTACGTGCCGGCCAAGGTGGTACGGCACCTCTAGAAGAGTAAGGAATTGCACATGGATTACATCCGCGCAATCGAGCGTCAGCAGATCCGCGAGGACATTCCTCAGGTTCGCGTCGCCGACAACGTCAAGGTTCACTACCGCATTAAGGAAGGCGACCGCGAGCGCATTCAGGTCTTCCAGGGCGACGTCATCCGCATGGCCGGCGCCGGTGCCCGCGAGACCTTCACCGTCCGCAAGATGTCCTTCGGTGTCGGTGTTGAGCGTACCTTCCCGCTTCACAGCCCCAAGATCGCCAAGCTCGAGGTCGTTCGTCATGGTCGCGTCCGTCGCGCCAAGCTGTACTACCTCCGCGACAAGGTGGGCAAGGCTGCTCGCATCCCCGAGAAGCGCTAAGAAGATCGCAGCGTCTGTCCACTCGTTTGGACACAAGGGTCACCTTCGGGTGGCCCTTCTTTTTATCTGATTTGCATGCAAGGAGGGCCTGGTATGGCCAATATGACGAGCTCGGTTTCGGCATCGCAGGTTGCCGGTGAGTTGGCGAGCGCTACGTTTGAGGAGATCCCCGCCCTCGTGGAGCATTATCGCGAGGACCCGCGCCAGCAGGTGATCAAGGCTTGCGAGCGTGCTCTTAAGCGCCATGCCAAGGAACTTGCCGAGCGCGAGCGCGTCAATGACATGTACGAGCTTATGCATGAGCTTGGCGGCGATGGGGTGGTCGTTGGTGTCGACGAGGTAGGTCGCGGATCGGTGGCCGGCCCTTTGACGGTATGCGCCGTCTGTCTTCCTATGGAGCCGCGCGTCTGGGGTATCAACGATTCCAAAAAGCTCACGCCCGCGCGCCGCGAGTTGCTCTCGGTGAAGATAGCCGAGGTGGCGACTGCCATCGGCTTTTGCCATATCGCGCCGAAGGATATCGATGAGATGGGCATGGCCCGTGCTATCCGTACTGCCGTTGCGGGCGCCGTGGCCGATACGGGACTTGAACCCGACTGCGTCCTCATGGATGGCAACCCCTTGGGCGCCGTTCCTAACGAGCGCGATGTGGTGAAGGGCGATGCCAAAATCGCCTGCATCGCCGCGGCGTCCATCATGGCCAAGGTCACGCGTGACGAGATGATGGTCGAGTACGACGCCGAGTATCCCGAGTACCATCTGGCCGAGTCGAAGGGCTATGCAAGCCCCGAGCATATCGAGGCCATTCGCAAACATGGACTTTGTCCACTGCACCGCGTGAGCTTTTGCGGAAACTTTCTGCAGACTGAGCGCCTTTTCTAGGTCAATTGTGGAGACAGGGACCTCAGGGGTTTTATAAACCTGCTGGTAGCGGGCCGTATGCAACACCATTGCTGCGTACGGCCCGTTTTTTGACGGCATTTGGTCAGCTTTTGGTTTGCTTCCGGTACTTACCCGCATGAAAGGTGCCCTCATCATCGGGGCAATGCAGTGTGCGGGAAAGGAGACCCCATGAGTGCCGCAAGCAAAAAGAGCAAGACGCAGCAACTCAAGGAGCGTTGGGAAAACGGCGAGCTCGACTGTGGGGCGATGACGCCCGAGTTTATCAAGGGACTCAGTCCCCGCGAGCTGGGCATGCTGGGCGAGCTGATCACCATCGACTACTTTAACGAGCGCGGCTACACCTTGCTGGAGCAGGGTTATCGTTGCACCGAGGGCGAGGCCGATCTGGTGCTGCTCGATGAGCTCGACGATGTCGTGGTGATGGCCGAGGTCAAAACCAGACGAGTTGCACTGGATTGCAGCACGCGGGTCTTTCCCGAGGAGGCCGTGGACGCCCAAAAGCAACGCCGCTACCGCCGCATCGCAAGTTGCTACCTCATGGAGCATTATCCGCTCAAGGCGATTCGCTTCGATGCCGTGGGCGTCACCATTCGTGGCGGGCATATCGCCGAGATCGAGCATCAGTACAACGCGTTCGATTGGCAGGTGTCGTGATGGCGTTCGAGACGTTTGCCGTTCACGCGGCCTGCATCCGCGGCGTCGAGGCGATTCACGTCACGGTCGAGGTCTCGCTTGCCGGTGGCGTTCCGGGCATCCAGATGCTCGGCATTCCGAGCATGGAGGTGATGGAGTCACGCGGTCGTATTCGCTGCGCGATGCGCTCCGCCGGGTTCGAGATCCCGCGCTCGGGCATTACGGTCAATCTGGCGCCTGGCGATATTCGCAAGACCGGTAGCGGCTTTGATCTGCCCATCGCCATCGCGGTATTGGCGGCCGATGGTCAGATTCCCCGCGACAACCTCGATCGTTGTCTTATCGCTGGTGAGCTTGGCTTGGACGGTACGGTGCTTCCTGTCAAGGGCGAGGTGGCGTTTCAGCTATTGGCGCGTGATATGGGGCTGTCCTTTATCGCCGGCAGGTCCGATCAGCATGTGCCGCTTGCGGGCGTGGATTGTGGATTCATCGATCATTTGTCTCAGCTTGCCCATGGCATGGGCGATGCCGCGCGGCACTACTTGGATTCTGAAGTGCTCGAGGCGACCTTTGAGCCCGAGCTCGACTATGCCGACGTACTGGGGCAGGAGGTCGCCAAGCGCGGCATGGCGCTTGCGGCGGCAGGAGAACTCGGCTTGCTCATGATCGGGTCCCCGGGATCGGGCAAGACGATGCTCGCGCGTCGTATGACCGGCATCCTGCCCGAGCTTTCCGTTGAGGATCAACAGGAGGCGCTGTGCATCCATTCGGTTTTGGGTGAGAACATTGATGGCTTGTTGGCGGGGCACCGGCCCTTCCGCAGTCCCCATCACAGTATTTCGACCGCAGGTCTTATCGGCGGTGGGCGCCCGGTGCACCCGGGTGAGATCAGCCTTGCTCATGGCGGCGTGCTATTTTTGGACGAGCTTGCCGAGTTTCCCACGGGTGTGCTGCAGACGCTGCGTCAGCCCATCGAACGCGGCTACGTGAGGATCGTACGCGTCGACGGGGCTTTTACCTTCCCGTCGCGCTTTCAGCTGCTGGCTGCGAGCAATCCCTGCCCCTGCGGCTTTTTGGGCGATCGTGAGGTACCGTGTCGCTGCTCGGCGGCGATGGTCGAGCGCTATCGGTCTAAACTGCGCGGTCCTTTGGCCGACCGTATCGACATGATGATCGATGTGACCCGTCCCGACCCTCAGGTGATTATCGAGGGCGCGGAGGGTATGTCGTCAGCTGAGTTACGTGACTACGTTGTGCGCGGTCGCGCTTTTCGCGCTTGGCGCGAATCCCGTATGGACGATGCTGATGCCGAGGCCGAGGATGACGAGACACGGTCCATTGACGGCGTCGTTTCGACCTTTGAGCTCGATGATGCGGCGGAGAAGTGTGTGCTCGGCCTGTCGAAGCGCACACATCTCACGGGTCGCGGCATCGTGCGCCTGGTGCGTATCGCGCGTACCATCGCCGACGTCGCCGAGAGCGAGCAAGTGACGCAGGACCACGTGCTCGAGGCAGCGATGTACCAGGGAAGGAGGGACCAATGATGGCCGAGGGGACCTACGAGCTGCATCCAGGTGATGCGTTGTATCCCGAGACCGTTTTGGAGCTTTCTGATGTACCCCAGACGCTCTATGTGCGCGGCGACCCCGAGGTGCTTTCGACGCCCGCGCTCTCCATCATCGGCGCGCGCAAGGCCTCGCCGTATGGTCTTGCCGTGGCAGAGCTTGCGGCAAAGGTGGCGGTCGAGGCGGGAGTGACGGTAGTTTCGGGCGGCGCGGTCGGTTGTGACCAGGCCTCGGGTTGGGCTGCGGTCAACGCCGGCGGCAAACACGTCGTGGTGCTGGGGACGGGCGCCGACGTGGTCTACCCGCGCTCGAGCGCGGGGCTTATTATGCGCACGCTCGATACGGGTGGCGCGGTCGTGTCGATCTCTCCGTGGGGCATGGGCCCGCGCAAGTTTGCCTTTCCGCGCCGCAATCGCGTGATCGCGGCCCTGTCGCAAGCCCTCTTTGTTTCCGAGGCGGGTATGCCTTCCGGGACGTTTTCTACAGCCGAGGCTGCTATGGATTTGGGGCGCGAACTTCTTGTCGTGCCGGGGTCGATCCTATCGCCCGAGTCGCGTGGCACGAATTACCTCATTGCGAACGGTGCCTGCTGCATCATCGACGAGGAATCTATCGAGATGGCTATCTCACGCATCTACGGCACCCTGCGCTACTCGCGCCCCGATGCTCCCGGCATTGCCGACCTGGATCCAACACAGCAGACCGTGATGCATGCGCTCATCGCCTCTCCGCTCAAGGTCGACGACATCGCGGCGCTCGTCTCGCTCGATGCTGTCGGCGTACTCAAACTCTTGGGTTCGCTTGAACTCGAGGGCCTTATCGAGCGCATGATGGATGGAAGGTATGCGCCCTCCAAGTTTGCCCTTCACGCTCAGACACCCTTCGGTCACAATGGAAAACATGTCAATTAGAAAGGTGTTTGCAGATGCTGTTTGATCAGGTGACGGTTATCGGTGGCGGTCTGGCGGGTTCGGAGTGCGCGATTCAGCTGGCAGATCGCGGGTTCGCCGTAAGGCTGTGCGAGATGCGCCCCCAGGTTAGCTCCCCGGCCCACCATACCGATCACCTGGCAGAGCTCGTCTGTTCCAATTCGTTTAAGTCGACCCGTCCGGATTCCGCGGCTGGATTGCTGAAGGCCGAGCTTGAGCGCATGGGTTCAGTCCTGCTCGATTGCGCCCATCGCGCGGCTGTTCCCGCCGGTGGCGCCTTGGCGGTCGACCGCGTCAAGTTTTCCGAGTTTGTCGAGGCCGAGGTTGCCGCCCGTCCCAATATCGAGATCATTCACGGCGAGGTCACGCAGATTCCCGAAGGTCACGTGGTCATTGCCGCCGGCCCCTTGTGCTCGCCGGCGCTGAGCGAAGAGGTCATGAAGCTCGTCGGTGGCGACGCCCTTGCGTTCTTCGATGCCGCGGCGCCGATCGTCGATGCCTCCACGCTCGATATGGACGTGCTGTTCTCGCAGTCGCGCTACGAGGAGCAGGGGAGCGGCGACTATCTCAACGCTCCGCTCAATAAGGAGGAGTACGAGGCCTTTATCGAGGCGCTTACCACGGCCGACCGCGTGGTGCTCAAGGACTTTGAGGGCGGCGATCTGTTCCAGGCCTGCCAGCCTGCCGAGGAAGTTGCGCGCACCGGCAAGGACGCCATTCGCTTTGGCGCCATGAAGCCTGTCGGCCTCACCGATCCGCGAACCGGTCGTCGTCCCTGGGCGGCGATTCAGCTGCGTGCCGAGAATAAGGAGAAGACCGCCTATAACCTGGTGGGCTTCCAGACCAACTTGACCTTTGGCGAGCAGAAGCGCGTCTTCCATATGGTGCCGGGCCTGGAGAACGCTGAGTTCTTCCGCTACGGTGTCATGCACCGTAATACCTTTGTCGACGCCCCGCACGTGCTCGATGGCACCTTTGCCGTGCCCGGCACCGGCGTGCGCCTGGCCGGTCAGATCACCGGCACCGAGGGGTACATGGAAGCCGTGGCGACGGGTCTGCTCGCGGCGCTCAACACCTATGCCGAGGCTATCGGGGCCGCGGGCGTCGAGCTGCCGCGTGTGGGCGCCCTGGGTGCGCTCGTGGGCTATGCGACCGATCCTGCCACCGTGGGCTATCAGCCTATGCATGTCAACTTTGGCCTGGTGCCGCCACTCGAGGATGGTAAGCGCCGCAGCAAGCGCGACCGCTACCAGGCCTATGCGGACCGTGCGCTCGAGGCCCTTGATGCCTATCTGGCCACTCGCCCCGATTTGTTTGGAGGCGACCGGTCATAGCCTTTGACCTGTACGACACCGTCGACTCGTTTATCGCCTATATCTCACGTGTCGAGGGACTTTCTCCCAACACGGTGACGGCCTATGGCTCGAGGCTGGAGCGCTTCGCTGCCTGGTGCGAGCGCGAGGATATCGATGCTTTCGCTGCCGACGTGCGCACCATTCGTCGCTATCTTGCCGAGCTTTCGCGTGAGCAGGTGGCTCCCCGAACGCTTGCGGCGCACCTGTCGGCTATTCGATCTCTCTATCGCTGGATGGCTGCCGAGGGGATTGTCGAGGGCGATGCGGTCTCGGCGATCGCATCGCCCAGGCTGCCGCGTGACCTGCCGGGTGTCCTTACGACCCAGCAGGTTGAGGCGCTGCTCAAGACGCCTGATACCTCGACGCCCGCGGGACTGCGCGATGCGGCGATGCTTGAGTTGCTCTATGCCTCCGGCGCGCGAATCTCGGAGCTCGCGGCGCTCAACGTGGAGTCTATTGGTTGGTCCGAGCGAACGCTGCGACTTTGGGGCAAGGGGAGCAAGGAGCGTATCGTCCCTCTGTATCGTCGTGCGCTCGATGTGACGCGTCTCTATATTGAGGAGGGGAGGCCGGAGTTGCTCGCTCAGGCAAAGCGCCGCGACCTCGCTACTGGGCCGCATCCGCTGCTTATATCGGCGCGTGGCAATCGCATGAGCGCCGCCATGCTCCGGCGGCGGTTCCATACGCTGGCGACGCTCGCCGGCATTCCGGCCGACATCGCCCCGCATGCGATGCGCCATACCTTTGCGACCGACTTGCTTGAGGGCGGTGCGGACCTGCGCTCGGTTCAAGAGCTGCTGGGTCATGCGAGCCTGTCCACGACGCAGATCTACACGCACCTCACGCCCGATCGGCTCAAACGTGCCGTGGCTCAAGCCCATCCCCGAGGCGAATAGTGGCTGGGACGTCCCGCGCCGCACTCAGGTGTGTGGTTTTGATTGCGGGTTGGCACGAAGATGCATTCCTGCTATCATTCATCGGGTTGCTTCACGGCAACATGTTTTTATCACGCACGCGCGGCTACTTCATACCGTGGTGCCCGGGCTTTGGTAGCACATGTCCGGGTTGGTTTTGGAGGATGACCCCGCGCGGAGGCAAACCACAGGAGGTTTAACATGGCTACCAAGATTAATATCCGCACCCTGCTCGAGGCCGGCTGCCACTTCGGTCACCAGACCCGTCGCTGGAACCCCAAGATGAAGCCGTTCATCTTCGGTGAGCGCAACGGCATCTACATCCTCGACCTCAAGCAGACCATCCTCGACGCCGACCAGGCCTACACCTTCGTCAAGAACGTCGCCAAGGGTGGCAACGTGCTGTTCGTCGGCACCAAGAAGCAGGCTCAGGAGGCCGTCAAGAACGCTGCTGAGCGCGCTAATATGCCCTACATCAACCAGCGTTGGCTCGGCGGTATGCTGACCAACTTCGTCACCATCCGCTCCCGCATCAACCGCATGGAGGAGCTCGAGGCCATGGTCGAGGACGGCCGCATGGCAGTGCTCCCCAAGAAGGAGCAGGCTGTGCTCGGCAAGGAGCTCACCAAGCTCCAGACCAACCTCGGTGGCGCCCGCGACATGAAGGGTCTGCCCCAGGCTCTCTTCGTCATCGACACTAAGCGCGAGGAGAACGCCATCAAGGAGGCTCAGCGCCTGAACATCCCCGTCGTCGCTCTGATCGACACCAACTCCGATCCCGACGAGGTCGAGTACGGCATCCCCTGCAACGATGACGCTATCTCCGCTGTCACCCTTATGTGCGAGCTCATGGCTGACGCCTGCCTCGCTGGCTCCGGTAAGGAGCAGGTCTCCGAGGCCGAGATGGCCGCTGAGCCCAAGGCCGAGTAAATCAGTCTTAGTTAATTCTTTTTCATCTCTTTGAAAGGAACCACAATGGCCCAGATTACCGCCGCTATGGTCAAGCAGCTCCGCGAGATGACCGACTCCCCGATGATGGAGTGCAAGAAGGCTCTCGTCGAGGCTGACGGCGACATGGACGCCGCTGTCGACGTTCTGCGTAAGAACGGCCTTGCCAAGGCTGCCAAGAAGGCTGGCCGTGAGACCAACGAGGGCGCTGTCGCCGCGTTCGTCTCCGAGGATGGCAAGACCGGCGCTCTGCTCGAGCTCTCCTGCGAGACCGACTTCGTTGGCTCCAACGCCAAGTTCACCGGCTTTGCTTCTAAGGTCGCTGAGGTTGTCGCTACCACCGAGCCTGCTGACGTCGACGCTCTGCTCGAGAAGCCGATGGGCGAGGAGACCGTTTCCTCCGAGCTCACCGAGATGATTCACATCATGGGCGAGAACATGAAGATCTCCCGCTTCGCTGCCCGCAAGGCCGAGAACGGCGCGCTCGCTTCTTACATCCACATGGGTGGTAAGATCGGCGTCCTCGTCGAGTTCGCCTTCGAGAAGGCCGAGACCGCTCAGGCTGAGTCCTTCAAGACCTTCGCTCACGACGTTGCCCTTCAGGTTGCCGCCGTCGCCCCGATCTGCGCTACCCGCGATCAGGTTCCGGCCGAGACCGTCGAGCACGAGAAGCAGATCTACATGGCCCAGGCTGCCGAGTCCGGCAAGCCCGAGGCTATCCAGGAGAAGATGGCTGTTGGCCGTCTGGAGAAGTTCTACAAGCAGTCCGTGCTCACCGAGCAGGAGTTCATCAAGGACAGCTCCCTCACCATCAAGAAGTACGCTGAGCAGGTCTCCAAGGAGCTCGGCGATACCATTACCGTCGTTGCCTTTGACCGTCTGGTCCGTGGCGAGTAAATAAGCTCTTGTAGCTGGTAATGAGCAGGCTGTGGGTTTTACTCACAGCCTGCTTTTTCATGGCTCTTATCAGAGCCTTTGATATCATATTGAGAGTCTAATTAAAGGAGGATCGCTTTGTCCGACATCCGATATAAACGCGTGCTTCTTAAGCTTTCCGGCGAAGCACTGATGGGCGACGGCCAATATGGCATCGACCCCAAGGTTACCGATCATCTTGCCAAGCAGGTCAAGGAGCTGCTCGCCGTTGGCCATGAGGTCGGCGTCGTTGTCGGCGGCGGCAATATTTTCCGCGGCATGGCAGGCGCTGCCGGTGGCATGGAGCGTGCTCAGGCCGACTACATGGGCATGCTCGCGACCGTTATGAACGCGCTCGCCCTGCAGGATGCCTTCGAGCACAACGATGTTCCTTGCCGCGTGATGAGCGCTATCCAGATGAACGAGATCTGCGAGCCCTATATTCGTCGCCGCGCTATCAACCATCTGTCCAAGGGCAACGTCGTCATCTTCGCTGCCGGTTCGGGCAATCCGTACTTTACGACCGACACCGCCGCGGCTCTTCGTGCGTGCGAGATCGGCGCCGAGATTCTGATTAAAGCCACCAAGGTTGACGGCATCTACGACAAGGATCCCGTCAAGTGCGCCGATGCCGTCCGTTTTGACAAGATTACCTATCACGAGGTTCTCGTCCGCGGTCTGCAGGTTATGGATTCCACGGCTACGGCACTGTGCCAGGATAACCGTATGCCGATTTTGGTCCTCAACATCGATGGCGAGGACACCGTCAAGCGCGCGCTCGCGGGTGAGCCCGTCGGCACGCTCGTCTATCAGGAGGATTAAGCATGGCAGAGAACATCACCGCCCATATGGACAAGTCGCTCGAGTCCCTCAAGCATAACTTCTCCAAGGTCCGTACCGGTCGTGCCAACGCCAACATTCTGTCCGACATCACCGTCGATTATTACGGTGTCCCCACGCCGGTCACGCAGGTTGCCGCCGTCAAAACCCCCGAGGCTCACATGCTGCTCATCGAGCCGTGGGATAAGGCGCTCATCAATGCTATCGTCAAGGCCATCGGCGCTTCCGATCTGGGTATTACCCCCAACTCCGATGGCACCGTCGTTCGTCTTCCGTTCCCGGCTCCCACTGAGGAGCGCCGTCGCGAGCTCGTCAAGGAGTGCCGCGAGTACGCCGAGCAGGCCAAGGTGTCTATCCGTAACATCCGTCGCGACTTCAACAACAAGCTCGAGCGCGATGAGGAGCTCACCGAGGACGACGTACGTCGCGAGCAGGCCAAGGTCCAGAAGCATACCGATGAGTATGTCGCCAAGGTCGAGGAGCTTCTGAAGGAAAAAGAAGCCGAGGTCATGGAGATCTAAGGTGCAATACGACGAGCATAAACTGGTCGAGTACTTTGCCGACGCCCCTGTGGGCGTCGGTTTTTCCGACCTTGACCTCAATAACATTCCGCACCATATCTCGTGCATCATGGACGGCAACGGTCGTTGGGCCACATCGCGCGGTCTTGCACGCACCGAGGGCCACAAGGCGGGTATCGTCTCCCTTCGCGAGATTATTACCGCCTGCGTGCGTCTGGGCGTCGACGTGCTTTCGGCCTATGCGTTTTCTACCGAAAACTGGAACCGCCCGCAGCATGAGGTCAACGTCTTGATGCACCTGTTTGCCAAGACGTTTATCGACGAGCTGCCGCTTCTGAAGCGCGAAAACGTGCGCGTTGTCTTTTTGGGTGACATTTCCGCGCTGCCCAAGAAGACCCGCGACGTTTTTGAACGCGGTCTTGCCGAGTGCGCCAATCACACCGGCATGACGCTGGCGCTTGCCGTCAACTACGGCGCGCGTGCCGAGATTACCCGCGCTGTCCGTCAAATCGCACTCGACGCTGCCGCCGGTAAGATCGATCCTGGCGCAATTGATGACGACATGGTGGCTTCCCACCTCTATACCGCCGGCCTTCCCGATCCTGAGCTTGTGATTCGCACTTCTGGTGAGCTGCGCCTTTCGAACTATCTGCTGTGGCAGGTGGCCTATTCCGAATTCTACGTCACCGATACCTATTGGCCCGACTTTGATCGTTGGGGCCTTGTCGACGCCATTTTGGCCTATCAGGGCCGTGACCGTAGGTTTGGTGGACTGAGCAAGACCGAGGAGGCTTAATCGTGTCCGATCGTCCCAAGGCATCTGCTCCCAAGACGCCAGTTTCGGCGGCGCCTGCGCGCAAGGCTGCCGCTGCGGGAGCACCTGCAGCAAAGAGCGGCACCGGTTCGTGGCTGGCGGGCTTTATTACCCGTGCCGCCGCCGGTATCGTCTACGCCGTTGTCTTTATCCTGTGCCTGGTTTTGGGTATCGTGCCCACGGCCATCTTTGTTTCTGTCATGAGCGGTCTGTGCTGCTATGAGTTTTTCCGTATGACAAGGCTCGATGGCAAGATGGCTAACGAGCGCATGGGTATCGCTGCCGCCGTACTCTTTCCGCTGTCGGCGTTGGGCGATTCGATGTTGCTGAATGCCCTGCTTTTTGCCTTGATGCTCGCTGTGGGCATTTGGTATGTCTGGTCGCCGCGTACCCGCATCTCTGATGTGGCCGTGACGCTCATGGGTCCCATCTACACTGGCTTTATGCTGTCGGCTATCGTGCTGCTGCGCGATGCCGTGCCCGGTTTTGCCGGCGCCCTGCTTTCAGTGGGCGTTTGCGCGTCCCTTTGGGTCTCCGATTCGTTTGCCTACATCGTGGGCAGCCGTATCGGCAAGCACAAGATGGTTCCCAAGATCTCTCCCAAAAAGAGCTGGGAGGGGTTTGCCGGCGGCATCTTGGGCTCGGTTTTGATTTGGCTCATCCTGTGGGCGACGCACTTCTACAAGCTCAGCCTGCCCTATGCGCTGCTGTGCGGCGTGGTCGTGTCCATTCTGGGCGTTATCGGCGACCTTATCGAGTCGCGCATCAAGCGCGGTGTGGGCGTCAAAGATTCCGGCAACCTTATCCCGGGCCATGGCGGCATGCTCGACCGTAGCGATTCGCTTATCTTTGGCTGCATTACCGCGCAGCTGCTTTTGATGATCGGAGGCGTGCTGTAATGTCCTTCCAAACGACGTATGGCCCCGATGGACGCCTTCGCGTTGCCATCCTGGGTTGTACGGGCTCCATCGGCACCCAGGCACTCGATGTGTGCCGTCAGCATGCCGATCGCCTGCAGGTGACGGCGCTGTCCGTTAACTCCAGTACCTCCGAGCTCGTTGCCGCTGCCCGCGAGTTCTCGGTTCCGGCGGTTGCCGTGGCCGATGTCGCTCATGGCGATGACGCCGTGCTGCAGGAGTTGCCCGAGGGCACGCAGCTCGGTGTTGGCGCGCAGGCGGTTTGCGAGCTCGCGCGTCGCGACGATGTCGACTGCGTGCTCGTCGCTATTGTGGGCGCCGCCGGTCTCGAGGCGAGCCATGCGGCCTTGACCTCGAATAAGCGCCTTGCCCTTGCCAACAAGGAGTCCCTCGTCGTCGGTGGCGACTTGCTTATGCCGTTGGCGCAACCGGGCCAGCTTATTCCAGTCGACTCTGAGCACTCCGCCATTTACCAGTGCTATCTGGGGGAGAACCCGCGCGAGGCTCATTGTATTTGGCTCACCTGCTCGGGCGGTCCGTTCTTTACCTGCACGCGCGACGAGCTCGATCGCGTGACGCGTGTCGATGCCCTCGCGCATCCCACGTGGGCCATGGGTGCCAAGATCACCATTGACTCCGCCACCCTCATGAACAAGGGCCTGGAGCGCATTGAGGCCATGCATCTGTTTAACTGCGACCTCGATTTCATTAACGTGGTCGTGCAGCGTCAGTCCAAGATTCACTCTATGGTCGAGTTCGCCGACGGCTCCGTGATGGCGCATCTCGGTGCATCCGACATGCGTATTCCCATCCAGTTCGCGTTCTCGTATCCCGAGCGTTGGGATACTCCGGCGCCTCGTATCGATTTCCGCGAGCTGGGGCAGCTCACGTTTGATGCTGCCGACATGGATACCTTCCGCTGTCTGGCACTGGCCGAGCGTGCCGGCAAGACGGGTGGCACCATGCCGTGCGTGCTCAATGCCGCCAACGAGGTCGCCGTCGATGCCTTCCTGCACGATGGCTGCAGCTTTACCGATATCGATCGCATTGTGGAATCCTGCATGGACGCCCACGATATGCAGGTGGTCGATTCGTTTGAGCAGCTTCGCGACATCGATGCGTGGGCGCGTGAAAAGGCTGCGCAGGTGCTAGCCGCAACCCGTTCCTAACCCATAAGGATTGCATTTTCGTTTTATGGATACTGTTCTGAGCGTTCTCTCATCGGTCTTTTGGGGCCTGCTGATGCTTTCCGTCCTCGTGTTTTTGCACGAGGGCGGCCACTTTTTGGCGGCGCGTGCCTGCGGCGTCCGTGTGACCGAGTTCTTTTTGGGTCTGCCGTGCCGCTTTGACATCCATTACACGTCGCGTCGCATTGGAACCAAGTTTGGCGTGACCCCGCTGCTGCTGGGTGGTTACGCTGCCATCTGCGGTATGGATCCGACCGATGTTTCGTGCGCCGACCGCGTGCTCGCGGCTATCTATCGTCATGGTCGCGTGACCGTGGCCGACCTTGCTGTCGAGCTCGAGCTTTCCGAGGAGGATGTGCTCGAGGCATGCGCCCTTTTGCTGGGCTGGGGCTCCATCGCGCCCTGGTATGAGGAAGGGGAGAAGCCCTCGCCGAGCTACTATCCCACCAAATATCAGACGTTGCCGCGAGACACGGCAGGCTATACCACCTTTGATGGTCGCCGTTTCGATCGCGAACATGCGACTGCCGAGGGCGATGTGTGGGAGCTGCCGTGCGGCGAGGCCGAGTTCCTTGCGCAAGAGCGCTCGCACACCTATCTTGGCCAAGGCTTTCTCAAGCGCGCCTTTATGCTGCTCGCAGGCATTATTGTCAATATCTTGACGGGCTTTTTGCTCCTTATGAGTATCTATTCCATTGCGGGTGTCACCGTGCCGATGGATACCAACGTGATCGGTCAGGTTGACGAGGGGTCTATTGCCGCCAAGGCGGGTATCGAGGGCGGTGACGCGATTCTTTCGGTTGACGGTGTCTCATGTTCCACTTGGATGGATGTCTACGATGCCATCGGCAAGGCTGCCGGTAAGGACGATATTGCTATTGAGTATGAGCGCGATGGCAAGCAGTGCTCGACCTCGGTCGCACTCAAAGAGGACGAACGTCTGGGCGTTTATGCCTCTACGCAGGTGCTCCGTTTGGACCCCATCACCTCGGCGCGTCTGTCATTCTCCTATGTTGTACAGACGGCGGATGGCGTGATGCGCCTACTCCAGCCGCAGCATACGATGGAGATCCTCGATCAGTCCTCTTCGATCGTGGGTATTAGCGTCATGTCCTCGCAGGCAGCTGCTGCCGGTCCCGTCACGTTCTTGTCGTTTGCCGCGCTCATTTCGTTCTCGCTTGGCTTTATGAACCTGCTGCCCATCCCACCACTCGATGGCGGCAAGCTGCTTATTGAGATCATTCAAAAGATTGCTGGCCGCGAGCTGCCGCTCAAGGTCCAGACGATCGTGAGCTATGTGGGCGTCGCGCTCTTCGCATTGCTGTTTGTCTATATGCTTCGTTCCGACATCCTTCGATTTATTCTGTAGGGGAGTGTTTGGATTGTCTTTATCCCATCCTTTGCCTCGCGAGCTGACGCGCCCCGTGCATGTGGGCGGCGTGCAGATCGGTGGCGGCGCGCCGGTGGTGGTCCAATCTATGACCTGCACCGATACCGCTGATGCCCAGGCAACGCTTGCGCAAGTGTGCGCGTTGGCGCAGGCTGGCTGCGATATCGTGCGCGTGAGCGTGCCCTCCGAGGCCGTGCTTGAGGGCTTCCGCACCATCTGTGCCGAGTCTCCGGTGCCGATTGTCGCCGATATCCACTTTAACCATAAGCTCGCCATTGGTGCTGTTGAGGCCGGTGCCGCCAAGCTGCGCATCAATCCCGGCAATATCGGCGATTGGGCCAAGGTTGACGCGGTGATCGATGCCGCGGGTGCCGCGGACTGCGCGATTCGCATTGGCGTGAACGCGGGCTCGCTTGAGCAAGATATTGCCGAGCGCGACGACCTCACGCAGCCCGAAAAGCTCGTGATGTCGAGCGAACGCTTTGTGCGGCACTTTGAGGACCGTGGGTTTACCAACATCGTGCTATCCGCCAAGGCCCATAGCGTACAGACGACACTTGATACCTATCGCGCCCTGTCGCGCGAGATACCGCATGTTCCGCTCCACCTGGGCGTGACGGAGGCGGGGACCAAGCTTCAGGGCACCATCAAGAGCTCTGTAGGCTTGGGTATCTTGCTTTCCGAAGGCATCGGTGACACCATGCGTGTGTCGCTCACGGCCGATCCGGTTGAGGAGCCGCCGGTCGCCTGGGGAATTCTACAGTCGCTGGGCCTGCGTCGCCGTGGTCCCGAGATTGTCTCGTGCCCCACGTGCGCCCGCTGCCAGGTTAACCTGATTCCCATCGCCGAGGAGGTCACCGAGCGGCTTAAGAACTATTCCGCGCCGCTTTCGATCGCCGTGATGGGATGTGCGGTCAACGGCCCCGGAGAGGCATCTGACGCCGACCTGGGTGTTGCCTGCGGACGTGGTCAGGGCCTGCTCTTTTCGCATGGCCAGATCATTGGTAAAGTAGCTGAGGATCAAATTGTCGATGCGCTTATGGCCGAGGTCGACAAACTTATTGAGGAGAAATAAATGACCCGAGCAATGTATATGTCTAAGCTCTATGCGCCGACGCTCAAAGAGGATCCGGCGGATGCCGAGCTAGCGAGCCACCGTCTGCTGCTTCGCGCTGGCATGATCCGCAAGGAGGCCGCCGGCCTGTATTCCTATCTGCCGCTCGCTTGGCGCTCGATCCGCAAGATCGAGAACATCGTGCGCGACGAGATGGATGCCGCCGGTGCTCAGGAGCTCATGATGCCCATCATGGTCGATGCCGAGCTGTGGCGTGAGTCCGGCCGTATCGATGCCTATGGCAAGGAGCTTGTGCGCTTTGATGACCGCCACGGCCGCGAGTTTGTGCTCGGACCCACGCACGAGGAGACCGTGACTGCCCTGGTGCGCAATGAGTTGCGTTCCTACAAGCAGCTGCCAGTGAACCTCTATCACATCCAGGATAAGTTCCGCGACGAGTTCCGTCCCCGTTTTGGCCTGATGCGCGGTCGCGAGTTCATCATGAAGGACGCCTACAGCTTCTCTGCTACGCAGGAGAGCCTGCAGGAGGAGTACGACAAGATGAAGCAGGCCTATGCCAACATTTGCGAGCGCTGCTACATCAAGGCTCTGCCCGTTGTCGCCGACTCCGGCGAGATCGGTGGCGATACCTCCGTCGAGTACATGGCTTTGGCCGACGCTGGCGAGGCTTCGCTCGTCTACTGCGACGATTGCGGCTTCGCTGCCGACGATGAGGCCGCAAGCACCAAGGTCGTTGTGACCGAGGGTCCTGGCGACGGTACGCTTACCAAGGTCGAGACTCCGGGCATGGGCACCATCGAGGCCGTTGCAAAGTTCTTCGGCTTCCCCGAGAACGGCACGCGCAAGTCTCTGGCACTCCTCGACGCCGAGGGCAAGCCCGTCGTGGCCATTGTTCCGGGCGACCACGAGCTCAACGATTGCAAGGCCGAGCATGTCTTTGGCAAGGGCTATCGCATGATGACTGATGAGGAGCTCCAGACCTACGGTCTGCATAAGGGCTTTATCGGACCGGTTAACCTGCCCGAGGGCATTCGCCTGGTGTGCGACGAGAGCCTGCGCGAGTCCAAGCAGTGGGCCTGCGGTGCCAACGAGATCGATTATCACTTTACCGGTGCCTGCCCCGAGCGCGACTTTACCGTCGACGAGTGGGCCGACCTGGTAACCGTCGTTGCCGGCGATCCCTGCCCGCACTGCGGCAAGCCGCTCTCTGCTGCTCGCGGCATCGAGGTCTCGCAGGTCTTCCAGCTGGGTACCAAGTATTCCGAGGCCATGGGCGCCACCTTTATGGACGAGGACGGCAAGGAGAAGCCGCTTATCATGGGTTGCTACGGCGTTGGTGTGTCCCGCTCGCTTGCTGCCGTCGTGGAGCAGCACAACGACGAACACGGCATCGTCTGGCCGGTCTCCGTTGCCCCGTACGAGGTCGCGGTGATTCCGCTCGATCCCAAGAAGGAGGAGTGCGCTAACGTTTGCGACCAAATCGTCGAGGGCCTGTGCGCCGAGGGTATCGAGGTTGTCGTCGATGACCGTGACGAGCGTCCTGGCTTTAAGTTTGCCGATAACGACCTCATGGGCTTCCCGTATCAGGTCGTGCTTGGCAAGCGTGGCCTCAAGAATGGTACTGTGGAGCTCAAGGACCGTGCCACGGGCGAGCGTGAGGACGTGGCGATCGACGAGGTCGTCGCCAAGATTGCCGAGCTTGTTAAGGCGGCCCGCCGTTAATCGACGTTTCTGCTATTAGATGTAATTGCGGGGCTGCTCCGTATCTCTCTTAGGATGAGATGCGGAGCAGTCTATTTTGTTGGAATAAACTCGATGGGTAAAGAAAACCCCACAGCCCATATGAGCTGCGGGGTTTTCTTGTGCCTCCGATGCGAAATAAATCGCTCAGATATTACTGATAATCGACGACGTCGATCCAGTTCTTCAGGAACTCATCGTTCACGTTGCGCTTACGAGCGAGCTCGGAAGCGGCGACGATGCTCGTCCACTGACGCACGACCTGCATGGGCATGTCGGCGCGGTCGCAGTAGAGCTCCAAGTAGGCCTCAGCCTGGTCCTTGCTGTTGAGGGCGAAGAGCAGGTAGGTGGTGGCAACGTCGGCAGCAGGGGAGCCCTGGGTGGCGTGTGCCCAGTCGCACACATAGAGCTGGCCGTCGTCGCCGACGATGACGTTGGAGGGGTTGAAGTCGCCGTGGCAGACCTTGAACTCCTTGGTCATGCCGTCCAGACGCTCCTGAAGGTTGTAGCGCGTGGTGGCATTGAGCTGATCAAGGCTGTCGATCATGCGGGCGAACTTGTCGCGCTGACGGTTGAGCAGCGGGGAGGTGTAGCCGTGGATCTCGATCTGGAGGTCGACGAACATCTCGAGGTACTCACCAAAGCGCTGGGGCTCGGCAGTCATCTTCTCGGCAAGGGTGGTGCCCGGAACCTTCTCGGTCACGAGCGCCCAGCCGTTGGCGTTCTCGAGCTGGGAAACCTCGAGAGCCTTGGGGCTGCGGATGCCGCACTCATTGATGCGGGCAAGATTCAAAGCCTCGTTGAACACGTCGGAGACAGGCTTGGTCTCGTTAAAGACCTTGACGATCTTGTCGCCCAGGTCGTAAACGACCTTGTTGCCACGGCGGACGAGCTCGGTCTTGGAATCGGGTAGCAGCATGGTTGCATCCTTTCAACGATGCGATAGAAGCGACGGCGGGGGTGTGTGAAACACCCGTGCACCCCCGCCGTTAAAAACCGTGCTAAAACTAGCAGACGGCGTAGTCCTGAGGCTCGCGGCCGTAGTAGGCGTCCAGGTAGAGCTCCTTGATCTCGCTCATGAGCGGGTAGCGCGGGTTAGCGCCGGTGCACTGGTCGTTGAATGCCTGCTCGGTCATCTCGTCGAGGGTGTCGAGGAAGTACTGCTCGTCAACACCGTAGTCGGCGATGGTCTTCTTGACACCGATGAAGTCCTTGAGCTCCTCGAGCTTCGTGATGAAGTTCTCGAAGACCTCCTTGTCGTCCTTGCCCTCGATGCCGCAGTACTTGGCCATCTCGGCGTAGTTATGCAGCGCGTTGGGGTAAGGATACTGGGAGAAGGTACCCATCTTAACGGGAGCCTCGGCGGCGTTGTAGCGCATGACGCGCGTCAGGATGACGGCGTTGGCGATGCCGTGGGGCAGGTGATGGAAGGCGCCGAGCTTGTGGGCCATGGAGTGGTTGAGGCCCAGGAAGGCGTTGGCGAAGGCCATACCGGCCATGCAGGAGGCGTTGTGCATCTCCTCGCGGGCGTGCGGGTCCTTGGCGCCGTTCGTGAAGCTGGAGGGCAGGTTCTCAAAGACGAGCTTAGCAGCGCGCTCGGAGAGGCCCTTGGTGTAGTCGGAAGCCATGATGGAGACGTAGGACTCGATGGCGTGGGTCATGACGTCGATGCCGGAGGCAGCGGTCAGGCCGCGCGGGGCGGTCATGCAGTTGTCGGCGTCAACGATAGCCATGTTGGGGAGCAGCGCGTAGTCGGCGAGCGGCCACTTGATGCCGGTCTCCTTGTCGGTGATGATGGCGAACGGCGTGCACTCGGAGCCGGTACCCGAAGAGGTCGGGACGGCGACGAAGTAGGCCTTCTTGCCCATCTCGGGGAAAGTGAAGATACGCTTGCGGATGTCCATGAAGTCCATGGCCATGTCCTCAAACTTGCACTCGGGGTGCTCGTACATCATCCACATGATCTTGCCGGCGTCCATAGCGGAGCCACCGCCGACGGCGATGATGACGTCCGGCTCAAAGAGAGCCATCTGCTTGGCGCCGCGACGTGCGCACTGCAGCGACGGATCGGGCTCGACGTCGTAGAAGCAGTCGTGGGCGATGCCCATCTCGTCGAGCTTGGCCTCGATGGCGCGGGTGTTGCCATTCTTGAAGAGGAACTGGTCGGTGACGATGAAGGCGCGCTTCTTGCCCATGACGGTACCGAGCTCGTCGAGGGCGACGGGCGTGGAACCCTTCTTGAAGTAGACCTTCTCGGGAGCGCGGAACCACAGCATGTTCTCACGGCGCTCGGCCACAGTCTTAACGTTGATCAAGTGCTTCACCCCAACGTTCTCGGAGACGGAGTTGCCGCCCCAGGAGCCGCAGCCCAGGGTCAGAGACGGCTTCATGCCAAAGTTGTACAGGTCACCGATGCCGCCGTGCGAGGACGGGGTGTTGATGACGATACGGCAGGCCTTCATGACGTGCTCGAACAGGCTGATCTTCTCGGCCTGGGCGGGGTGCACGTACAGAGAGGCGGTGTGGCCCGGGCCACCGGCGAGCACCAGGTGCTCGGCCTTGTCGACGGCCTCCTGGAAGTCCTTGGCGTGATACATGGCCAGGACCGGGGAGAGCTTCTCGTGGGAGAACTCCTCCTTGGCGGGGTCGGTGGAGGTGACCTCGGCGATCAGGATCTTGGTCTTGGCGGGAACCTCGATGCCGGCGAGCTCAGCGATCTTGGCAGCAGCCATGCCGGGGATGCGGTGATCGAGGGCGCCATTCTTGAACATGGCGGCACGCAGTGCCTCCATCTCGGCACCCTGCTTGACGAAGTAGCAGCCGCGCTTCTGGAACTCGGCCTTAACCTGGTCATAGATGGTGTCGATGACGGTCACAGACTGCTCGGAAGCGCAGATCATGCCGTTGTCGAAGGTCTTGGAGTGGATGATGGAGTTGACGGCGAGCAGCACGTCGGCGGTGTCGTCGATGACGACCGGGGTGTTACCGGCGCCAACGCCCAGGGCAGGCTTGCCCGAGGAGTAGGCGGCCTTGACCATGCCCGGGCCACCGGTGGCGAGGATGATGTCGACGTCGCGCATGACCATGTTGGTCAGCTCGATGGAGGGGACATCGACCCAGCCGATGATGCCCTCGGGGGCGCCGGCCTTGACGGCGGCGTCAAGTACGAGCTTGGCGGCGGCGATGGTGCACTTGGCGGCAGCCGGGTGCGGGGAGATGATGATGGCGTTGCGGGTCTTCAGACTGATCAGCGTCTTGAAGATCGCGGTGGAGGTGGGGTTGGTCGTCGGGATGACGGCGCCCACGATGCCGATGGGCTCAGCGATCTTGGTGATGCCGTAGGCCTCGTCGCGCTCCAGAACGCCACAGGTCTTGGTGTTCTTGTAAGCGTTGTAGATGTACTCTGCGGCGTAGTGGTTCTTGATGACCTTGTCCTCAAGAACGCCGCGGCCGGTCTCCTCGATGGCCATCTTCGCCAACGGGATACGAGCCTTGTTGGCGGCCATGGCGGCCTCATAGAAGATCTTGTCGACCTGCTCCTGCGTGTACGTAGCAAAAAGCGCCTGGGCCTCTCGCATCTGAGCGAGCTTAGCCTCAAGCGCCTCTACGTTGTCCACAATTGCGGGAGTAGTGTTTTCCGGTGACTTTTTCACCATTTGTGTCTCCTTGCGATCGGAGATTTACCCTACGCCTTGCATGATAGCAAGAAATTATTCGGCGAACGGTAAGATTCCTGTAAAAGGCACACTAAAACGCTTCAATCAAATGAAACGCTTTAACTAGTGCATTGCCCCGCTCATTGGGGACAGACTTACATGAGTATTTCAATCGGAAAACGGGAAGAACGGGGCATCTGTTTGATAATCGCTATTCGCGGGTCGCGGTCGAGTCGGACACGCAGGCGGTGCAGTTGCTCGATTATATCCATCTCAATCCCGTGAAAGGTGCGCTCGACTCGCTTGATGCCTACCGCTGGTCAAGCTACAAGGCATACCAGCTGGGATACGATCCCTTTGATATCTGCGATGCGGCCCCCATGCTCGATATTGTCGGGGGTTCCCGTCGCTATTGCGAGCATCTTAAGGAAGTTGCCGAGCGGATCTGGTCAGTTGAGATTCTTCCGCGTCGACGGATTCCAGACGAGGATGCCCTTACCGTCGCACACGAGGCCCTGCCGAGCATTGATCCTGCGCTGCTCAAGGCCCTGCCACGCCCCGAACGCGATGCCTGTCTGCTAAGGCTCAGGCGGGCCCATCTCACGGTCAAGCAAATTGCCCGTATCACCGGTATCGGCGCTACAAGCGTAACCAAGGCCACCACAGGCTGGAACGAGGCGGCCTGAGGTATGGATTGGGGCCGATCGATGCACTGTGAGCTTAGGAAAGCATTCATCTAAGTCTGTCCCCAATGCGTGAAAACACTCATGTAAGTCTGTCCCCAATGAGTGCAAAAAGGCGCCCTCCGTGGGGGAGGACGCCTTTGGTAAGTTCTATATGAACGCGAGGTCTTTGACCCGGAGAGTCCGAGGTACTTGTTGGTAAGACCTTATTTAGGAGCGCGCAACCTTGCCGGACTTGAGGCAGGTGGAGCAAACGTTCATCTTGCGACGGTGACCATCGACGACGACGTAAACGCGCTGGATGTTGGGGCGGAACTTACGGTTGGTGACGCGGTGAGAGTGGCTGATGGAGCGACCGGCAACGGGGTGCTTACCGCAAACTTCGCAAACTTTGGACATAACTGACCCTCCTTGGGCGACAAACGAACATGTCGCGTTAACAAACAAGCCTGAACTATAGCACAGAAGCAGCTCCCTGTGCGTAATCTACACAGAGATATTCCTCTTTTGGCGATAGTGCTCACGCCACGGCCCTGGACGTAGATCCGATTTGCGTGCAGCAGAGGGGATTATGCCAGCTCGTGCGTGCGTTTTCAAGCTCGTCCCACAAATATATATAGGTTTATGGAGCATTGGGCTCCGTTTACGGATTGTTCTGTATTTATGCTCGCAATTAAGCTCGAGGTTGGCTACACTATCCCTTGACCATTAAAGGGGTACGAGATACCCACATGGAATTACATAGCTGCCAAAGAGCAGCCCTTCCTGTGGGTGTCTGGTCCGCTTTAAGCGGTCGGGCATCTATTTTTTTGACTGTGTCAGCAGTCAAGACATGTGAGGAAGGAGATCGATGGGCACGACTTCCCCCAAGGCGGTCATCATGGACGAGACCGCCGTCAATCGAGCGATGACCCGCATCGCGCACGAGATTCTCGAGCGCAACGAGGGCTGTGAAGACCTCGCTCTGGTCGGCATCGTCACGCGCGGCGACCTTCTGGCAAAGAAGCTCGCCGAGGAGATCAAGGAGATCGAGGGCGTCGACGTTCCGCTCGGCAGCCTGGACATCAGCTTCTACCGCGATGACTATGCGACCAATTTCGCTCCCGCGATCCACGCTACCAACATTCCCTTCAGCGTCGACGGCAAGCGCGTCGTGCTGGTGGACGACATCCTGTATACGGGCCGTACTATCCGCGCCGCTCTGGATGCCGTCATGGACTTGGGCCGTCCGAGCCGCATCGAGCTGGCAGTTCTCGTTGACCGCGGTCACCGTGAGCTCCCCATCTCGCCGGACTTTGTCGGCAAGAACGTTCCCTCGTCGCATGAGGAGAACGTGCACCTATATATGAAGGAAGTCGACGGCCACACCGCCGTCGAGATTAACGACGTCGCGCCGGGTTCCCACGTGGGCTCCGCGCCGCTGGGAGGTGAGTAGTACCGTGGCGTTCAACCATAAGCACCTGATCGACATTACCGAGTACTCCGAAGAGGACATCAAGCTCATCCTCGAGACCGCCAAGGCGTTCTCTGAGGTCAACGAGCGTGCGATCAAGAAGGTCCCCACGCTCAAGGGCAAGACCATCGTCAACATGTTCAACGAGCCCTCGACGCGCACCCGCAGCTCCTTCGAGCTCGCCGAGAAGCGCCTTTCGGCCGACAGCCTCAACTTTGGCGGCTCCTCGACCTCCACGGTCAAGGGCGAGAGCCTCGTCGACACCGTCGAGACCCTCAACGCCTACAAGATTGATTGCATCGTCGTTCGCGATAAGCACGCCGGTGCTCCCTACATCGTCACGCAGAACTCGCCCGCGAGCGTCATCTGCGCCGGCGACGGCAAGCACAACCACCCCACGCAGGCCCTGCTCGACCTGTACACCATCTGGGAGCACAAGGGTGACTTCCACGGTCTGAAGGTCGCCGTCGTCGGCGATATCGCGCACTCCCGCGTGTGCGGCTCGCTGATCCCCGCCCTTAAGATCATGGGCTGCGAGACCTACGCTGTCGCCCCCGGCACGCTGCTGCCGCCGGCGCCCGAGGTTCTGGGTTGCGACCACGTGACGAGCGACCTCGATTCCGTCCTGCCCGAGCTGGACGTCGTCTACATGTTGCGCGTGCAGCAGGAGCGCCTCGAGGGCGCACCGTTCCCCACGATTCGTGAGTACCACAAGCTCTTCGGTCTGACCAAGGACCGCGAGAAGCTCATGAAGCCCGATGCGATTATCTGCCACCCGGGCCCCATCAACCGCGGCGTTGAGTTCGACTCCTATATGGCCGACCACCCGCAACGCTCCGTCATCCTGGAGCAGGTCTACGCCGGTATCTGCGTGCGTATGGCTATCCTGTATCTGCTGCTTGGAGGTGCCGATAATGGCCTTGCTTCTTAAGAATGCCCACGTCGTCGATCCGTCCGTCGAGCTTGACGGTGTCGTCGACGTCCTGATCGACGGTGACAAGATCGCCGAGGTCGGCGAGAACCTCGCCGCCGAGGGAGCCGAGGTCCGCGACCTTTCCGGCAAGTATCTCGTCCCCGGCCTGGTGGATATGCACGTGCATCTGCGCGAGCCTGGCTACGAGGTCAAAGAGGACATCGAGAGCGGCACCCGCGCTGCTGCCAAGGGCGGCTTCACCGGCGTGTGCGCCATGCCCAACACCGATCCCGTCACCGATAACGGCACCGTCGTGGAGTTCGTCAAGTCCCGCGCTGCCGAGGTCGGCCACTGCCGCGTCTATCCGTCGGGCGCCATGACCCGCGGTCTTAAGGGCGAGGCCATGTCCGAGATGGGCGATATGGTCGCCCACGGCGCCGTCGCCTTCACCGACGATGGTCGCGGCGTGCAGGGCGCGGGCATGCTCCGTCGCTGCATGGACTACGGCAAGATGTTCGGCAAGGTCTTTATGAGCCACTGCCAGGACGAGGATCTGGTCGGCCACGGCCAGATCAACGAGGGCAAGGTCTCGACCCGTCTGGCCCTCGAGGGTTGGCCGGCCGCCGGCGAGGAGCTTCAGATTGCCCGCGACATCGAGATTGCCAAGCTGACCGGTGCCAAGCTGCACATCCAGCACATCTCCACCGCTCATGGCCTGGAGCTCGTGCGTGCCGGTAAGGCTGCCGGTGTCCAGGTGACCTGCGAGGCCACCCCGCACCACATGTTCCTGACCGAGAACGACCTGGACGAGACCTACAACACCTCGCTCAAGGTCAATCCGCCGCTGCGCACTGACGAGGATGCCGAGGCCATCCGTCAGGGTGTCATCGACGGTACCGTCGACGCTATCGTTACCGACCACGCTCCCCACACCCCGTGGGAGAAGGCCCGCGAGTTCGAGCTCGCGCCCTTTGGAATGATTGGCCTCGAGACTTCGCTGTCGCTCGTGCTCACTGAGCTGGTCAACACGGGCAAGATGAGCGTGAGCCGCATGGTCGAGCTCATGGCCATCAAGCCGCGTGAGATTCTGGGCCTCGATCAGGTTCAGGTCAAGGCGGGCTCTGTCGCCGACCTGACCGTGTTCGACCCCTCCGCAACCTGGACGGTTGGCGAGGACGGTTACGAGTCGCGCGCCGAGAACTCCGGTTTTGCCGGCCGCACGCTCACCGGTCGTGCCACCGATGTATTTGTCGGCGGTAAACAGACGCTTGCCGACGGCTGCATCTGCTAGCATAGCCTTATCGCTTTTGTGCGCGGCGCCCTTGCGGTGCCGCGCTTTCTGTTCGTTTAGACCATGCAACCGCATGGGGGATTGGAGCGTCTATGCCCACACCTTCCACTGCACGCATGCACGACTTCGAGGTCGTCTCGAACCGGGAGATCGCCGACGGCATCTTCTCGCTCGTTATCTCGGCCCCCAAGCTTGCAAGTGCGCTCAAGCCCGGTCAGTTTGTGAACATCGCCGTCCCCGGCGATGCGTCTTCTCTGCTTCGTGTGCCCTTGAGTTTCTACCGCGCCGACGCCGAGGCCGGCACCGTCGAGCTGTGGTACGCCGTCGTGGGCGACGATACCCGCCGTTTGTCCCAGATGGGCCCTGGCTCCACCTCTAACCTGTTGGGCCCCGGTGGCCGTGGCTGGATGGTACCCGAGGGCACCAGGAAGGCACTGCTCGTCGCCGGTGGCATCGGCGTTCCGCCTGTGCTGTGTCTTGCCGGCATGCTTGCCGAGCAGGGTGTTGATGTGGACGTGTGCCTGGGCTTTGGCACCGCTTCCAAGGCTGTGGGTGTCGATGAGTTCCGTGCGCTGGGCGCCACGGTTAACGTGTGCACCGACGACGGTTCGCTCGGCACGCACGGTTTTTGCACCGATCCGGCAGCCGAGCTGCTTGGAGAGGGCGGCTACGACTACGTCGCCAGCTGCGGCCCCGCCGTCATGATGAAGAAGGTCGCCGCCGCTGCCGCCGAGGCCGGTGTGTACTGCGAGGTGTCGCTCGAACGCATGATGAGCTGTGGCTTTGGCGCCTGCAACACCTGCAATGTCGAGACGGTCGACGGTATGAAGGGTGCTTGTATGTGCGGCCCCGTGTTCGATGCTTCCAAGGTGGTGGTCTTCTAGTGGGTACCGTGAACATGGCCGTCGATTTCGGCGGCGTCAAGATGCAGAACCCCATTAACACCGCAGCCGGTACCTTTGGCTACGGTTGGCAGTTCCAGAACTTCTTTGATGTTTCCCAGCTGGGCGCCATCACCACCAAGGGTTGCGCTGCCGAGCCCTGGCCCGGCAATCCCGCGCCCCGCATGGCCGAGATTCCCGGCGGTATGATCAACTCCGTGGGTCTTCAGAACCCCGGCGTGGCCGCCTTTGCCCGCGAGTCCGGTCCGTGGCTCGAACAGCTGTCCAAGGACGGCTGCCAGGTCATCTGTCAGGTTGCCGGTCACTCCGTTGACGAGTTTGTCCGCGCACTCGAGATGTATGTCGAGCTGTGCCCCTGGGCTGCCGGCTACGAGATCAACGTGAGCTGCCCTAATATCGCCGCCGGCGGTGCCGCCATGGGCTCCACGCCCGAGGGCGCCTCTTCCGTTATGGCTGCTTGCCGCAAGGTGACCGATAAGCCGCTGTTCGTGAAGATGGCGCCGGTCAACGTCGCCGAGATCGCCAAGGCCCTCGAGGCTGCCGGCGCCGACGGCCTTTCGGTCATCAACTCCATCCAGGGCATGGCCATCGACGTCCATACCCGCAAGTCCCGCGTGGCCAAGCCCAAGGGCGGCCTTTCGGGCCCGCTGTGCCACCACATCGCCGTGCGCATGGTCTGGGAGGTTGCCCAGGCCGTCGATATCCCCATCAACGGTGTCGGCGGTGTCATGACTGGCGAGGATGCGGCTGAGTTTATCCTGGCCGGCGCCACCTGCGTGTCGGTCGGCATGGCCAACTTCGTCGATCCGTGCGCTTCGCTTAAGATCGCGCATGAGCTCGAGGCCTGGGCCGAGTCCCAGGGCGTAAAGGACATCAACGAGCTGGTGGGTGCTTTCGAATGCTAGAGAATGATGCCCGCGACCGTGTTATCGTCGCCCTCGACTGCGACCGTGAGCGCGCGCTCGAGCTCGCCCACGAGCTTTCGGGCCATGCCGCCTGGCTCAAGGTCGGCATGACGCTCTATTACGCTGAGGGTCCCCAGATCGTCAAGACCTTTAAGGACCTTGGCTTTAAGGTCTTCCTCGACCTTAAGTTCCATGACATTCCGCATCAGGTGCGCGGCGCTGCCCGCTCGGCCTCGCTTGCCGGTGCCGACCTGCTTTCGGTCCACGGCCTGGGCTCGGGCGCTATGCTCGCTGCCTGCCGCGAGGGTGCCGAGGAGGCGCGTGAGGACCGCGCCAAACTCGTCGCCATCACCGTGCTCACGAGCATGAATCAGGATGCCTTGAGCGAGATCGGCGTCGAGTCTCCCGTGGCCGAGGAGGCCGCCCGCTTGGCAAAGCTTGCTCAGGCCAATGGCATCGATGGCATCGTGTGCTCACCGATGGAGGCTCACGACATGCGTGAGCTGCTGGGTCCTGATGCCCTGATCGTGACTCCGGGTGTGCGTCCGGTGGGTGCCGCCCTTGGTGACCAGTCCCGCGTGGCGACGCCTTCCCAGGCTATCGAGCGTGGCGCAAGCCACATTGTGGTGGGCCGTCCCATCACCGGTGCCGACGATCCGGTTGCCGCCTTTGACGCCATCGTCGCCGAGCTGGTCGAAAACGTTGCGTAAAAGATTCCCCTAAGTCACCACTTTTGGGTCTCATTAGCACAAAATAGCCCCTGTGCCTGCGTAAACTTTCCCATCCTTTGTGTGGAATCGCAGGCCAGGGGCTTAACTTTGGGCGCAGTATATTGCACTTTTTGCGGGTATCGTCTAACCTATGGAGCCGCGATTAGGCATTTTGTACGTTCTACGTGCTAAAATGCCAATTATTGAATCAGATATAACCCAACTATTTGGAGGTACGAATGGCACTCCCTCAGCTTACCGACGAGCAGCGCAAGCAGGCTCTTGAGAAGGCTGCTGCCGCACGTCACGCCCGCGCTGAGCTTCGCGAGCAGATCAAGAAGGGCGAGAAGTCCCTCGAGTCCGTGCTCAACTCCGATGACCCCATCGCTTCCCGCATGAAGGTTTCCACCCTCATCGAGTCTCTCCCCGGTTATGGCAAGGCCAAGGCCGCCAAGATCATGGAGGAGCTCGGTATCTCCGCTACTCGTCGCGTCCAGGGCCTCGGTGTCCGTCAGCGCGAGCAGCTCCTCGAGCAGCTGACCAAATAAGTGAGCGCTCAGGATTCCAAGCTCTTTGTGATTTCTGGACCGTCAGGCGCAGGCAAGGGTACGCTCGTCACTCGTGTGCGCGAGCGCCGCTCGAACCTGGGTCTGACGGTTTCGGCTACCACGCGAGCACCACGCAAAGGTGAGGTCGACGGTGTCAACTACTTTTTTCTGACGCGCGAGGAGTTCGACCGCCGCGTGGCAAACGGTGAGTTTGTTGAGTGGGCCGAGGTCCACGGTAACTGCTACGGCACGTTGGTGAGCGAGGTCGCATCCAAGCTCGCCTCGGGCTCGTCTCTGATTTTGGAGATCGATGTCCAGGGCGCCCTGCAGGTGAAGGAGCGTTTCCCCGAGGCCGTGCTGATCTTTATCAAGCCGCCTTCGCTTGAGGTGCTCCGCGAGCGTCTAGTCGGTCGCGGTACCGAGACGCCCGAGACGATTGAGCTGCGTATGGCAAACGCCGCCGATGAGCTTGCCCTTGCCGACCGCTACGACGACGTCGTGGTGAATGACGATCTCGACCGCGCGACCGATGAGCTCGTTCGCGTTCTCGATATGCATGAAAGGATCTGAGGTCCGTGTCCGTTGTAAAGCCTTGCATTGACGATCTTCTGGAGAAGACCGATCACAACCGCTTCCTGCTCGCTTCGCTTGCCTCCAAGCGCGCCTGCGACATCAATAGCATGCTGCGTGGCCAGCACAACCGCGTGCTTGCCGTCCAGGATGTTGATGACATCACCATCGGGCTTTCCGGTGCCGATACCATCTCGATGGCTATGGACGAGATTGTCGACGGCGACATCTCTTACGACGAGGCCCGTTACGAGAAGGCGCTCGGCCACAAGGTTGCTGAAGCCTAAATGGCGGCTCGCGTCTGCCTAGTCCACTATCACGAGGTTGGGCTGAAGGGCAAGAACCGCGCACATTTTGAGCATATCCTCATGGATAACATCAAGGCGGCCTTGGCCGCCTTTTCCGTGAACGCCGTGTCTCGAATTTCCGGTTATATCCTCGTGACCTTTAACGAGCATCAGGCCGACGAGGCGGCGCGTGTCATCCGCACCGTCCCCGGCGTTGCCCGTGTGTCTTTGGCGTATCACACCAACCGCGACCCGCAGGAGTACTGCGCCGCCGCTGTGAAGGCGCTGCGCGAGTTTGGTTCCTTCGATTCGTTTAAGGTGCACGCCAAGCGCTCCAATACTGACTATGAGCTCACCTCGATCGATATCAATCGACAGGTTGGCGAGGTGCTGTGTGAGGCGTTTCCCGATAAAAAGGTCCAGATGCACGACCCCGACGCGATGGTGCACGTTCTGGTGGTTCAGGGTAGTGTCTACGTGTATGCGCGCTCCCAGCGCGGCGTTGGCGGCCTTCCGGTGGGTTCTGCCGGCAAGGTCGTGACGCTGCTGTCGTCGGGTATCGATTCTCCGGTGGCGACCTGGATGCTCGCGCGTCGCGGCGCGGTGTGCGTGCCGGTGCATTTCTCCGGTCGTCCGCAGACGCCCGACACGAGTGAATACCTGGTGCAGGACATCATCCGTGCGCTTGAGCCGGGTGTCCAGATCGGCCGCCTGTACGTGGTGCCGTTTGGCGACTGCCAGCGTGAGATTTCGGTCACCTGTCCCAGCAACCTGCGCGTTATCATGTATCGCCGCATTATGTATTCGGTTGCTGAGCGCATTGCACACATCGAGGGTGCCAGGGCCATCGTTACGGGCGAATCGCTTGGGCAGGTTGCCTCCCAAACGCTTGAGAACATCATGGCCGTCAACGAAGCCGTGAAGATTCCCGTGTTCCGTCCTCTCATCGGTTCGGACAAGCAGGAGATCATCGTGCGCGCCGAGGAGATCGGTACCTTCGATATCTCGACTGAGGCCGCTCCCGACTGCTGTACGCTGTTTATGCCGCGTCGTCCCGAGACGCACGCTAAACTCGATGCCGTGCATGAGGCCTGGGAACTGTTTGATCATGAGGAGATGATTGAGCGCCTGCTCAAGCAGACAGAGTACATCGACTTCGAGAGCAACACATATAAGGCCCCTAAGACCTTAAAACGCAAACATTCGGAGCTTGCTCCGCGTGAGATTTACCAAGATTACGAGTAAATTTGTGCATAGACCGACGATGCGCCTGCATCGTCGGTCTTTTGCCATCTGGGCATTTTGCGGCTAAGTGTTCATTTGCTGACGTGTGCCTGAATAAATGGACAGATTTGTGCAAGGTTTTGGTCAGCTTTTGGTTTGACCGCAAAAACCGGTTTTGGGGCGTGGCTGTTGCGGAGCTCCTTTCCTGACACGATGGTGTTGGGAGGTTTTGCTATGGCGCAGCGCGAACAACACGAACGAGTCAAAAAGATGGACCGTTGGGCGGGCAAACTGCTCGGTCATAAGACAGTGGTGATGGCGATACTGGTCGTCATTGCGATGGCGAGTGGACTGGCAATGGCGAACCTTGGCGGCGGTGCCGGCGGTGTGTCGTTTGAGCGCACTGATGGTTCGGGCACGTTAGTGGAGCCGGGATCCGGCGATGCTTCGAGTGGAAAGACATCTGAAGGCTCTTCGCCTAAGGCGTCTGCCGCGGCAGAGGTCTATGTCGATGTTGATGGCGCCGTGGTGTCACCCGGTGTATATCGCCTCAAAGACGGGGCGCGGGTGGCTCAGGCGATTGATGCCGCCGGCGGGCTGGCGCCCGAAGCAGACGTTACGGGGCTTAATCGTGCATCCAAGGTCACTGATGGACAAAAAATTCACGTTCCAACGGTAGGGGAGCAGCAGGCGTCCATTGCGGAAGCCGGTGTTGATGGTGGGACTTCCGCATCGTCGGGCGTTAGTGGCGCAACAGGCCTAGTAAACATCAATACGGCAAGCGCAGAAGAGCTGCAGACGCTTTCGGGCATCGGCCCCTCCATGGCCCAGTCGATTATCGATGAGCGGACAAAGAACGGTGCTTTCGCCTCGGTTGACGATCTGATGCGTGTGTCGGGAATCGGCGAGAAGAAGCTTGCCAAAATCAAAGATTGCATCTGCGTATGAGCGCGACCGAGCGCGAGCACGTGATGCCTCCGCGACCCCTGATTCCGTGGACGATGGCCCTGTGTGCCGGCATGTGCGTGAGCTGCGCCTTGGTGCTCAGCATAGCCGCTGATGCGCTGCTGAGGGAGCGGACGACGGCGGTCGGGCCGCTATGGGCCATTCCCGTTGCGGCAGCGGTTTTCGTTGTGCTGGCTCACTCTTGTGCGAGGCTTGCCCCTTTGAAGCGGTGGCTGTATGCCGCGTCCGTCGGTCTCATAGCGGGTGCGGTCGTTTCGGCGTGGTGGGCCGTGGGTGCGCTCAACGCCTCGAAGACGCTCGACGGTCGAGCGGCAAGCAGTCTCGAGTTTGTCGTGCAGGGTGACCCATCCATAAATGACGACGTGTATTCCTATACCTGCGAGGCACGCTCGGACGGTAAGAACTTGGCAACGGTTCGCCTATCGTGTGATCGTGAGCTCAAGGTCGGGGCGCACGTGCGTGTTATCGGTCGCGTTTCACGTTTTGAGAACGATGCATATGGACGATCGCGCGTGCTCCGAGGCGAGGTGCGCAAGGTTAAAGCCGTTCGGATTGTGTCGGTCGATGAAGGTTCTCCGAGGCCGCTGCATCGGCTGCGAAATGGGCTGCTTGCGTCCATCGCGCCTGCGACCGACCCGGCGCGTGCGCTCATAGCCGGTGTCGTCTGCGGTCGTTCGGCCGAGCTGCGCGCCCAGCCGGCGGGCGACTGGTTTTCGGTGACGGGAACGGCGCATCTTATCGCAGTCTCGGGCAGCCATTTGGCTATCGTGGGGTTTGTAATCGAGGGCGTATTGCAAAAGACTCGGTGCTCACGTGGTCTTCAGCGGGCGATATTGGCGATAACGCTTGTGGGCTACGCTGCCTTTACGGGCGCGTCTCCCTCGGCCGTGCGCGCGTGCTGCATGGTGTTCGTGACGCTTGTCGTAAACGGCGCGGGGCGTCGTCGGCACGGCCTTTCGGCACTCTTCGTAACCATGTCCATCTTTGTGCTACTGCGGCCGACGGTGCTGTTCGAGATGGGCTTTCAGCTTTCATGCGCCAGCGTCTTAGCCATTCTGTGCTTTTGTCCCTATGCGACCTACGCGTTGGGTGAGCTAGGTGTGCCATCGGGCGTTGCCAGTGTGCTTTCCGTCACGCTGTGCTCGCAACTGGCGACACTTCCCATTGCCATTCCTGCCTTCGGTACATTCTCGCTCATTGCTCCGTTTGCAAATGCGGTCATCGGTCCGGTGGTGAGCGTTCTGCTCGCTGTGTCGATCGCGCTGGCTCCCTTTTCGCTCGTGGGACCGTTGCGGACTTGGGCGCTCGTTGTGCCCATGATTGCCGCCCGTTGCGCGCTGTTCTTCGAGCAGCTGTTTGCCGCCGTGCCGGGTGCATACGTGAGCGTGCCGCCCGATAGCATGTGGATTTACCTAGTGCCGTGTTTTCTGGCGGTTCTGCTGGTCTGGTGGCCGCGTCCCCGTGCACGTCCTATGGCGGTGGGGCTTGCATGCCTGATGCTCTTGGCTGCGATTCCGTACGTCTATTGGGATCGATTCGCTCCGCCTTCGGTGACGGTGCTCGATGTGGGCCAGGCCGATGCGATTCTTATCCGCCAAGGCGGCGCAGTAGCTCTCGTCGACTGCGGGCTCGACGAGCGTGTGGTTGCGGCGTTGGTTCGCAATAACGTGCACCATATCGATGCCGTCTTTGTGACGCATTGGGATGAGGACCACTGGGGTGGTTTGCCTGCCGTGCTCGAACAGTTTTCGGTCGGAACGATTGCCGTGGCGGCGGATGCGCTGGAGGATGCTCCTGCCGAGGTATTGAACCGACCTGGCGTGGAGTATCGGCAGGTGCGCCGTGGGGATACGGTCGACATCGGCTCATTTTGCGCTCGCGTGATGTGGCCATTCGAGTTCGTGGATGGCGAGGGAAATGAGGACTCGCTTGTCCTTCTGCTCTCTTATGTTCAGGAAGGCAAGGGCCTGCGAATACTTCTCACCGGTGATGCCGAGCTCGACCAAGAGCGGGAATTCGTGCAGGAGGTGGGGGATATCGATGTCCTTAAACTTGGGCATCACGGCTCCAAGGTTTCAGTCGATGGCGAGTTGCTGGACGTCCTGAAGCCCGAGCTTTCCCTCGCAAGCGCCGGTGAGGGGAATCGATACGGCCATCCGTCCGATGCCTGCATCGATGCCGTTAAGGAAGCGGGTGGTGTGTTCGCGTGTACCATCGAACACGGCGACATTACCGTCACACCGACTGCGAATGGCTTTGCGATGCGATGCCAGCTACCGTGACGACGTCGTTGGCGTGTGGTGGGCCCCTGGGCTAGAATGGCACGGAACGAATACGAAGGCCTGCGGGAGGGGAGCGCAATGTCCGAAACCGGTTTGCTGCCGGCATATCTGATCGTCGGTACCGACGGAGTTAAGCGCGACCACGCCGTCTCGCGTATGAAAGCGCGTCTGGAAAAATCGGGTATGGTCGAGTTCAACCTCGACGAGCGAGACATGACCAAGGACCCCGATATCGAGTCCATTATCGGATCGCTTAACACCTTTCCGATGGGCAGCGAGTTTCGTCTGGTAATCCTCGATGGCTGCTCAAAGCTCGCCAAGGCGGTCTCGGAGCCGCTCGTTGGGTATCTGACGAGTCCCAGCCCAACAACGGTCTGCCTCATCATCGCTGACTCACTTGCCAAGAATACGCGCCTGTATAAGGCAATCGCCAAGATCGACAAGAAGGCTATCGTCGATTGCTCGGGTACCAAGCGCTGGGAACTGCCGCGCCGTGTTCAGCAGATGGCGACGCAGCGCGGTAAGTCGATTTCGACGGCGGCCGCCGAGGAGCTCGTCTCGCGTTCGGGCGAAAACACGCGCATGCTCGATAACGACTTGGCTAAGCTTGCCCAGATGGTCGAGGCGCCCCAGATTGAACTTGCCGATGTTGAGCGCTGGATTGTACGTACGGCCGAGGTCCAACCCTGGGACTTCCTCAACGCCGTCTCGGCTCGCGATATGCGGCGTTCGCTTGAGCTCTTTAAGCTCCTGCCCTCCAAGAGCTACGTGTGGACTTACACATTGCTGTGCGGTCGCATCCGTGAGCTGATCGTCGCCAAGGCGCTTGATGCGCGCGGACAGGGTCGCGAGCTGGCCGCAACGCTCAAGCTCCAGTCCTGGCAGGTCAAGAATCACCTTACCTGGGCGCGTCGTTTTTCGATGACCGAGCTCGTCGCAGCGCTCGAGGGTGCCGTTGATGTGGAGCTCGCGCTCAAGGGTTCGGCCGATTCTCAGACGGCGCTTTTGCTCTGGATTACGAACATCTTGAGAAAATCGTGATGATACCTGCCTATTTGACAAATTCGTTCTATCCCTTTGAGAGGGAGCGTGCTATAGTAGGCGCTTGCATGACCTCACCGTGTCCCAGAGGTGTCATACATTTTTTGCAAGGAACTCGAAAGGAACTCCAGAAGTGGCAAACATCAAGTCTCAGAAGAAGCGTATCCGCACCAATGAGGCAGCTCGCATGCGTAACAAGGCTGTCAAGTCCGAGCTCAAGACGCTGACCAAGCACGTCCAGTCCGCCGTCGCCGAGGGCGACGCCGAGAAGGCCCAGGCTGCCCTCAAGACCGTCACGAAGCGTCTCGACATGGCTGCCGCCAAGCATGTTATCCACAAGAACCAGGCTTCCAACCGCAAGTCCGGTCTTGCCAAGCTCGTGAACAGCATCAACGCCTAAGTTGTAAATTTCACACCACACAGATTACGCGCATAAATGGAGCCTGTTTTATGGAACAGGCTCCATTTTTTGTACCGCTCGGGTAAGATAGTCCGCATGAATACTTCAATTGACATTTCCCACATCCGCAACTTCTCGATCGTTGCGCACATCGACCATGGCAAGTCCACGATCAGTGACCGCATCCTCGAGCTCACCCATACCGTCGACGAACGCGACATGGAGTCGCAGCTGCTCGACACCATGGATATCGAGCGCGAGCGCGGCATTACGATCAAGTCCAATGCCGTCCGCGTTTCCTATGACGCCGACGATGGTGAGACGTATCAGTTCAATCTGATCGATACGCCGGGCCACGTGGACTTTACCTATGAGGTCTCGCGCTCGCTGGCAGCCTGTGAGGGCGCGGTACTCGTTGTCGACGCCACGCAGGGCGTCGAGGCGCAGACCGTCTCCAACGCGACGCTCGCCATGAACGCCAATCTGGACATTGTGCCGGCCATCAACAAGATCGACCTGCCCTCGGCGCACCCCGACGAGGTTAAGACCGAGATCGAAGACGATCTGGCCATTCCCGCAGACGATGCCGTGTGCGTGTCGGGCAAGACCGGTGAGGGCATCCACGATCTGCTGGAGTCCATCGTCTTTTTGATCTCGCCTCCCAAGGGCGATGCAAATGCCCCTCTCAAGGCACTTATTCTGGATTCGTACTTCGATGAGTACCGCGGCGTCGTCGCCACGGTGCGCGTCTTTGATGGTTCCATCAAAAAGGGCGATACCCTGCGCATGATGCAGGCCAAGGGCGACTTTTTGGTCGACGGCGTGGGCGTCAAGCGTCCTGCCGAGACCCCGGTCGACGCGCTGACGGTCGGCGAGGTCGGATATGTGGTCACGGGCTTGAAGGATCCCGAGGCCGTTCGCGTGGGCGATACCCTTACGTGGGCTTCCAACCCCTGTCCCGAGCCTCTGCCGGGCTACCGCGAGGCCAAGCCCATGGTCTACACGGGCCTGTTCCCGATCGACAACAAGGACTACGAGAACCTGCGCGACGCGCTCGATAAGCTGCACGTCAACGATCCGTCGTTGGTGTGGGAGCCCGAGACGTCGGTGGCGCTCGGTTTCGGCTTCCGCGTGGGCTTCCTGGGCCTGCTGCATATGGAAGTCGTCAAGGAACGCCTGGAGCGCGAGTTCAACCTGGACCTCATTGCCACGAGTCCCTCGGTCGACTATCACGTCTACAAGACCGACGGCGAAATGATTGATGTCCGTAGCCCGCAGGACCTTCCCGAGGCCACGCGCATCGAACGTATCGAGGAACCCTACCTCAAGGCAAAGATCATCTGTCCGCCTGAGTACACGGGTGCCGTCATGCAGCTCGCCATCGAGCACCGCGGCGTCACAACCGACATGATCCACCTGACGAGCAAATCGGTCGAGATGCGCTTCGATATGCCGCTCGCCGAGCTCATCTTGGACTTCTTTGACCAGCTCAAGAGCCGTACCAAGGGCTATGCTTCGCTCGATTACGAGTTCAACGAGTATCGTCCCTCCGAGCTCGTCAAGCTCGACATCCTGCTTTCGGGCGACGAGGTGGACGCGCTGTCGTTTATCGTCCATAAGGACAAGGCATATGGCCTGGCCCGTGGCCTGTGCGACAAGCTCAAGGAGATCATCCCGCGTCAGCTGTTCGAGGTGCCCATCCAGGGTGCTATCGGCAACAAGATCATCGCCCGTTCCACCGTCAAGGCGCGTCGCAAGGACGTTCTTGCCAAGTGCTACGGCGGCGATATCTCGCGTAAGCGCAAGCTGCTCGAGAAGCAGAAAGAGGGCAAGAAGCGTATGAAGGCCATCGGATCGGTCGAGGTCCCGCAGGAGGCCTTTATGGCGATCCTCAAGGTGGACGAGTAGGTCTATGGCTCTTTCCGAATATAGTCTGCGGCTGCTGGGCGCCTATGCCGAGCAGCCGTTCCTTATGGCTCCCATGGCGGGCGTGACCGACCCTGCCTATCGCATCATGTGTCGCCGCCGCGGTGCCAACCTTGCCTACAGCGAGATGGTGAGCGTGGCAGGCCTTGCCTATGCCAGTAATAAGACGTGGCGCCTGGTGCTACCGGCCGACGAGGAGCAGCAGATTTGCGTGCAGCTCTTTGGCTCCAAGCCCGATCAGTTTGCGAGCGCCGTCGCCGCCGTCGAGGAGCGCGTTGGCGATCGCCTGTCGCTCATCGATATCAATATGGCATGTCCCGCCCGCAAGGTCGTTACCAAGGGCGAGGGTTCGGCGCTCATGCGCACGCCCGACCTGGCCGAGAAGATCGTCGAGGCCACGGTGGGCGCGGCGCACGTGCCCGTGACCGTCAAGATTCGCAAGGGCTTTTATGCCGAGGACCGCAATGCCGCGACATTTGCCCAGATGCTTGAGGGCGCAGGGGCTGCCGCAGTCGCCGTGCATGGTCGTTGCGCCACGCAGCTCTACACGGGCCAGGCCGATTGGTCGGTCGTCGATGAGGTTGCCGACGCTGTCGAGATTCCCGTGATTGGTTCGGGCGATGTGTTCTCGGCCGAGGACGCTGCTGAGCATCTGCACGGCTCGGGTGCCAGCGCGGTGTTTATCGCGCGCGGCATCTACGGCAATCCGTGGGTGTGCGGCGATGCTCGCGCCCTTGCGCTCGATGGCATGCCGGTTCCTTCTCGCTCCTCGGTCGAGCGCTTGGACGCTCTGCGTGAGCACCTAACGCTGACGCATGAGCTCTTGCCTCTCATGTCGCGCGCCCGCACGTACGCAAGCTGGTACTTAAAAGGCATGCCCCATGCCGCCGCCTGGCGCGCTCAGGTGGTGCGTTGCTCTACGTACGAGGAGTTCATGTCGCTGGTCGATGATATCGAGCGCGATGTGGTGGCCTGCGAGGCCGCGCTTGCCGCCGGTGAGTCGGTGCCCGCTCATCCGCTGGAGGCTTAAGGGTGGCCGTTACCGCGCTGTACGTGCACGTGCCGTTTTGCGCTCAAAAATGCCGCTATTGCGACTTTGACTCGCGCAGCTTTGCTCTGTGTGATTTGGATGCTGCGCTCGATTCCTATTTTGAGCAGCTGTATGCGCGCCTCGATTCCTTTGGCGACGCCGGGGCGCTTGCGCAGGTCCGCACGGTCTATATTGGCGGCGGCACGCCCTCACTGGCTGGGGAGCGCCTGGTGAAACTTGCCCGTCGTATCTCCATGTGGTGCAAGCCCGTTGAATTTACTTGCGAAGCCAATCCTGAGTCGCTGACCGTCGAGCTCGCCACCGCGCTTGCCGAGGCGGGTGTCACGCGCATCTCTCTGGGCGTGCAAACCCTCGACAATACCGAGCTGGCTGCTATTGGCCGCATTCACGATGCTAATCGGGCACTTGCGGCTATCGCGACGGTGAAGGAAGTTGGCCTCGATGTGTCGTGCGACCTGATGTGCGGCCTTCCCGGGCAGACGGCCGCAAGCTGGCGGAGCACGCTCGATGGCGTGCTGGCGGCGGCGCCGCATCATGTGTCGATCTACCCGCTCACGCTTGAGGAGGGGACGCCCCTTTATCGCATGGCGTGCCGTGACGAGTCGCTCGAGCCCGATGAGGATTATCAGGCTTCGTGCATGGACGCGGCGCGTGAGCGCCTGGGTGCGGCCGGCTATCATCCGTATGAGGTGGCGAGCTACGCGCTCGACGGCCATGAGTGCGCCCATAACATTGCCTACTGGACCGGACAGGGCTACCTGGGCCTGGGTCGTTCTGCCGCGGGCATGCTCGACGACGAGGATTTCGACCGTCTTGCAGGTTTGTTCCCCGGCGTGTCTGCTCGAGGCGACGCGTACCGTGTGCGTTTGGTTCAGCGCGACGATGACGCGACGTCGTTTGAGGCCGAATACCTGTCGCAGCGAGAGGCTGCGGCCGAAGACCTGATGCTCGCTTGTCGCATGACGCGCGGTATTGCGTCCGACCTGTTGGTTCGCGCGGCTCGTGTCATCCCGGCCGATGAGCTGACAGCCGCTTGTGATCGCGCGCTCGAATTGGGTCTTGCCACTTGGGTGCCCGAGACGCTCGGGGTCCATGAGGGACCCTTTACTTCGGCAGATGTCGTCGCGGGCCATGTTCGAGCTCGTTTAGCACCGACACACCTGGGCTGGCTCGATGGAAATGTTCTGTTCGAGCTGTTTTGGGATCTAGCTTAGGCCGCTCGGGTAGAATTACCGGAATATATACGCTGCTGTGAGCAGGAGGTTGCCGCGCATGGCGACGATGAACGAAAAAGATTACTACGAGATTCTAGGTGTCTCCAAGGACGCCACCTCGCGTGATATTCAAAAGGCCTTCCAGCAAAAGGCCCGTAAGCTCCATCCGGACGTCAACAAAGAGCCGGATGCCGAGGAAAAGTTTAAAGAGGTTTCCGAGGCCTACGCCGTGCTTTCGGATGAGCAAAAACGTGCGCGCTACGATGCCATGCGTTCTGGCAATCCCTTTGCCGGTGCCCCTACGGCTTCGCCCTATGGTGGCGGCTATGCCGGCAACACGGGCTATGGCAATCCCTTTGAGGGCGGCTTTCCTTTTGGCGGTGCCTGGGGCCAGCAGCGTCGCGGCCAGGCTGCCTACAATCCCGAGAACGGCGCCAACGTGGTCGTCGATATCAAACTGGACGCCAAGGAGGCCAAGGACGGTGCCCGCAAGACCGTCCGCTATACGCGCTTCGATACCTGTGGTCACTGCGGCGGCTCGGGTTCTGTCTCCTCCGAGCATGCCCATACCTGCCCGAGCTGCGGTGGCCGCGGGCACATCGACGTCGACTTGTCCTTCCTGTTTGGTGCGGGCACGTTCCAGTCGGTCTGCCCCGAGTGCGGCGGTTCCGGTAAGGTCGTGGCCGACCCCTGCCCCGATTGCGGTGGCAGCGGTCGTACTCGCGTAACCTCCGAGCAGACGATTGAGTTTCCTGCCGGCACGCACGATGGCGACGAGGTCCGCATTGGCGGCATGGGTCACGCCGGCACTAACGGTGCCGCTGGCGGTGATCTAGTCGGCCGTGCCCATGTCGAGTCCGAGCGCTTGGAAGGCAAAGCTCGTACCGGTTTTTACCTGATGGGCATCGTGGCGCCGTTTTTGGTACTCTCGGCCATCTCGGGCGTGTTCTCGGCCTTTGCCGTGATGTGCTTTATTCCGTTTACCATGGGCCTGTTCATGGTGCTTTCGGACGGCGTGCTTCATCGCAGCCTGCTGTGGTGGAAGCGCGGTGCGATGCAGTTTGCCAACGGTTTTGCCAATGGCTTCATGTTCGCGCTCGTGTCGGTTTGGTTCGCGAGCTGCTCGCAACGGGCCATGCTTTCGCCTTACGGAATGCAATAACATCAAACCCTCTGTTTGCGGTTGGCCCAGCTTGGGTATAGGACGCACTGTGACAATAATGAAAGTCGGAAGGATTCGGTCGTGTCGGAAAATAGGGATTACTACGAGGTACTTGGCGTCGACAAGGATGCCGACGCGCGGACGATTAAGCGCGCGTTTCTAAAGAAGGCCCGTACCGTACACCCGGACGTTTCGGACGACCCCGAGGCCGAGGCCAAGTTCAAGGAGCTCAACGAGGCCTATTCCGTTCTTTCCGATGAGCAGAAGCGTGCTAACTACGACCGTTACGGCACTGCCGACGGCCCTGGTGGTTCGGGCTACGTCGATATCAACGATATCTTTGGTGGTATGGGCATGGACGACTTGTTCTCGTCGTTTTTTGGCGGCGGTGCCGGCGGTGGCGCCCGCAGCCGTCGCGAGCGTCGTCGCGGTCGTGACATGGCCATCTCGCTTTCGGTGACGCTCGAGGAGGCGGCGCTCGGCTGCAAAAAGACAATCAGCTATGACCGCTTTGCTCCTTGCGAGGACTGCAATGGCACCGGTAGGGCAGAGGGCGCACAGGAAAAGCAGTGCGGCCGCTGCCACGGCACGGGCTATGTCACGACGGTTCGGCGATCGTTTTTGGGCCAGGTTCAGTCTTCCTCGCCTTGCCCCGACTGCCATGGCGAGGGCACGGTTATCGACCATCCCTGCGAGACCTGCGATGGTCAGGGCCGCACGCCTTCGCATGAAAAGATTGACATCGATATTCCCGCCGGCGTTTCGACCGGTCGACAGCTGCGTGTGAGCGGCTTTGGCGAGGCCGGTCTTCGCGGCGAGCCTTCGGGCGACTTGATTGTCAACGTGCGCGTTGCCGACCATGAGCGCTTTAAGCGCAACGGTGACGACCTGTACCTGGTGAGCGATATCTCGATTGCGCAGGCTGCGCTCGGCTGCGAGATCGAGGTCGAGGGCATTATGCCCGACGAGGTCGTTAAGGTGTGCGTCCCCGCCGGCGCCCAGTACGGCGACACCGTGAGCGTCAATAATTACGGCATGCCGCGCATTGGCGGTGGCGGTTCGCGTGGCCGCTTGATCGTGCAACTGCGCGTGGTCGTTCCCACCAATCTTTCCAATAAGCAGCGCGAGCTGCTCCGTGCTTTTGCCGATGAGATGGGCGATGACGTCGCTTCCGGTAAGAAGTCGGTGACCGACCGTATCAAGAGTGCCCTCGACGATATCCTCGATTAAGGAGCCCGCGTGCTCGCACCCCATATTTCCGTCGTCAACCTCGGCTGCCGTGTCAACCGGGTTGAGTCTGACCGTATCACTGCCGATCTTATGCGCCTGGGTTTTGCTATGGTGGAGCCCCAGGATGCCGACCTGATCGTCATTAACACCTGTGCCGTTACGGGCGAGGCCGAGGCCAAGACCCGTAAGGCCGTTCGTCATGCGCTGGCCTATCCGGGCGAGCCTTACGTGGTCGTAACCGGCTGCGTCGTCAACCTGCATCCCGAGGAGCTGCTGGAGCTCTCCGATCGCGTGATCGCCGAGCCGTCCAAGATTGACGTCGCCGAGCGCGTCTGCGAGGTGCTGGGTGTTGAATCCGATAGCGTGCCCGCCTGTAGCGATGGCGACGTGGTCGATGCGCTCGGTCGCTCTCGCCTGGGCGTGAAGATTCAGGACGGCTGCAACCATCGCTGCACCTATTGCATTGTGTGGAAGGCACGCGGCCCCGAGCGCTCCGTGCCCGTCGAGTCCGTGCTCGAGCAAGTTCGCGAGGCCCAGGAGGCCGGCGTGCCCGAGGTGGTGCTGACCGGTGTGAACCTGGGTGCCTACGATGGCAAGAGCGCGACCGACGAGCATGTCGAAATCGATGAGCTGCTCGAGGCCATCATGGAGCGCACGTCTATTCCGCATGTGCGCATTTCCTCGGTCGAGCCCATGGATATCTCTGAGCGCCTGCTTAAGGTTATGGCGCGCTATCCGCAGCGTATCGCCCCGTTTTTGCACCTGCCCGTGCAGTCCGGCTGCACGGCGACCTTGCATCGCATGGGTCGTCCCTATAGCGCCGAGGCGTTTGAGGATACGGTGCGCATGATTCGCGCCAACTTGCCTCAGGCGTCCCTTTCGTGCGACGTCATCGTCGGTTTTCCCGGTGAGACGGATGAGGAGTTCGAGGAGTCGCTGGCGCTATGCCGTCGCGTGGGCTTTTCGCGCATGCATGTGTTCCGCTACAGTAAGCGTCCCGGCACACTTGCCGCCGATATGCCCGACCAGGTACCGCCAGAGGTTATGGCTGAGCGCAGCCGCCGTATGCGGGCCGCGGCGCAGGAACTCGCCATCGCCGATGCTCGTCGTCGCGTGGGAACCGTTGAGCGCGCCGTGCTCGAGTATGGTGACAACCTGACGCTCGGCTCGTTCCATCATGCCCGTCTTGACGATACCTGTGGACTTACAGCCCCGTGCCTGCTCGATGTTGCTATCATCGAAGTCGATGATTCCGGCTTGGTCCATGCGCGCAGGGAGGTTCATGGAAGCCTCGAAGATTAGACTTACCGTTCCCGAGGGGATTGATCCCTCGCGCGTTTTGGGCGCCGGCGACGGCGTCCTTCGTGCGCTCGAGAGCTTGGTTCGCGCCCACGTGGTCGCCCGTGGCGACAGTATCGCCGTGAGCGGTGACCCGGATGAGGTCGAGCTCGTGGTGCGCTTTTTTGAGCATGCTTTTCGCGAGGCGGCTGCCGGACGCACGCTGTCTGCCGACGATGTCTCGCGTTGCTTGGCTGTCCTGCGCGATGGAGAGCATGATGCCTCGTCGCTGCGCGATGACGTGCTGCTGTCGTATCGCGGCCGCGTTATTCGTCCCAAGACGCTCGGCCAAAAACGCTATGTTGACGCCATCCGCTCGCATACCATCACGTTTGGCCCGGGTCCCGCCGGTACCGGTAAGACCTATCTGGCCATGGCGCTCGCCGTTGCCGCGCTCAAGCGTCACGAGGTGGGTCGCCTAATCTTGACGCGCCCGGTTGTCGAGGCGGGGGAGAACCTGGGCTTTTTGCCCGGTACCCTCGAGGAAAAGATCGATCCGTACATGCGTCCGCTCTACGACGCCCTTTTTGACATGATGGATCGCGAGCGCACCGATGAGCTTATGGAGCGCGGCGTGATCGAGATCGCCCCGCTTGCCTATATGCGCGGTCGTACGCTGAGTGATGCTTTCGTGGTGCTCGACGAGGCGCAAAATACCACGCCCGAGCAGATGAAGATGTTCCTGACACGCCTGGGATTCAACTCCAAGTTCGTGATTACCGGCGACCTCAGCCAGCGTGACCTGGTGGGTCGTCGTGGTGGCTTGGCGGATGTCGAGAAGATTTTAGGCCGTGTCGACGATGTGGCATTTTCTCACCTCGAGCGTGCCGACGTGGTGCGTCATGCCCTGGTGGGTCGTATCGTCGAGGCATATGATGCTTATGATGACGTGCGTGAGCAGCGTTCGCGCGACCGAAAGGAGTCCCGTTGAGTGTATTGATCAGCAACGATGCCGAGCTCGATACGCTGCTCGACGCGCAAGAGGTGGAGCACATCTGCGAGGTCGTGCTTGCCGCCGAGGGCGTTGAGCGTGAAGTTGAGATTTCTCTTTCGTATGTCGACGAGGACGAGATGCACGAGCTCAACCACGAGTGGCGCGGTATCGACCGCACCACCGATGTGCTCTCGTTTGAGTGCGATTCGGCCTTTGACGATGACATTCCCGCCGATGAGACGCTCGAGCTCGGCGATATTATCTTGGCCCCGCAGGTTATTGCCCGTCAGGCCCCCGGTTTTGGCAATAGTCCCGCTGATGAGTGCCGTCTGATGCTCGTACACGGAATGCTGCACCTGCTGGGCTATGACCACATCGAGGACGACGAGGCCGAGGTCATGGAGGCCCGCGAGGACGCCATCCTGCGCGATCTGGCGCTCGAGCGCGGCGAGGACCCCAAGCTAGTCCACGTCGGCCCCATCACCAACCATGCCCACGACTAGGAGCCGTCTATGATTCCCGGATCGAACAAGGACCATCCGTCCTTTTTAAAGTCGTTTTCTTACGCCATGGAGGGCTTCGTCACCGCCGTCAAGACCGAGCGCAACATTAAGGTCATGCTCGTGGCGGGCGTGTGCACCGTCATTGCCGGCTGCATCGTGGGGCTCGACATTGCCGAGTGGGCCACGATTATCATCTGTTGTGGCCTGGTGATTCACGGCGAGCTGTGCAACACCGCTATGGAGGCTATCGTCGACCTAGCGACCCAGGAGCTCCATCCGCTGGCCAAGCGTGCGAAGGACATCGCCGCCGCCTCTGTATACGTTCTTTCCATCACCGCCGCGATTGTGGGCGTGCTGGTATTTGCCCACGCGCTCGGCTTTATTTAGAAAGGGATTCCCATGTCCGACAATATGCAGTCTACCGATGAGATTTTGGACGACGAGTCCCCGGATGCTAAGGCGACCGAGGCCTATGAGGAAGTCGAGGAGTTCGACCCGTTTGAGGGCATGAGCGACGAGGAGCTCGACGCCCCGTGCGATGAGGACGACAGCCTCGCGGGCTTTGGCGACGTTGAGCCCGGTTTCCGCAGTGGCTTCGTGGCCTTGGTCGGCCGCCCCAACGCCGGTAAGTCAACGCTGCTCAACGCCTGCTATGGCAAAAAGGTCGCCATCACCTCGCCGGTGGCCCAGACGACCCGCCGCCGCATGCGCGCCGTCGTCAACCGCCCCGGCTACCAGCTGGTCTTTGTCGATACCCCGGGTATCCACAAGCCCAAGGACGGCCTGGGGTCCGAGCTCAACAAGAGCGCGCTGTTCGAGCTGAACGATGTCGATGTTGTCGCGTTTTTGATTGATGCCACCAAACCGATCGGCAGGGGAGACGCCTGGGTTGCCGAGCGTGTCAAGAATGCCCGTTCCAAGAAGGTCCTGGTGCTCACCAAGGCCGATGAAGCCGACCCCGCACAGGTCATGGAGCAGCTTAAGGCCGCCCACGAGCTTATGGAATATGACGACGAGATCGTGACGTCGTCGGTCAAGAACTTTAACGTCGATGCCTTCATCGAGACCGTTGCGCACTTTTTGCCCGAGGGTCCGCGTTGGTTCCCCGAGGACATGGGTACCGACGCTTCCGACGAGACGCTCGTTGCCGAGTTTGTGCGCGAAAAGGTCTTGCGCCGCACCCGTGATGAGATTCCGCACTCCGTTGGCGTTATTTGCGATGCGCTCGAGCAGACCAAGAAGGTGCTGCGTGTGCACGCCACCATTTATGTCGAGCGCGAGGGCCAAAAGGGCATCATCATCGGCAAGGGCGGCGAGATGATCAAACATATCGGCATCGACGCCCGTCGCGACCTTGAGCGCATCTTTGGCACCCAGGTCTTTTTGGAGCTGGACGTGAAGGTCAAGGCCGGCTGGCGTGACGACGAGGCCCAGATTCGCCGCTTTGGCTATAACGCCGAGGATTAGGGACACGCGGCGCGAATGGCAGGTTCTCGTACATATCGCACGAAGGTGCTCGTCCTCGATAAGACCAAGCTCAAAGAGACGGACCTGATCCTGACGATGCTTGACGAGCGGGGTCGGCAGGTTCGTGCCGTGGCAAAGGGCGCGCGCAAACCCGGTGGACGCCTGGCTGCGCGCTGCGAGCTGTTCTGTACCGTCGATATGTTGCTCGCGCATGGACGCTCGCTCGACGTTGTTTCTCAGGCCGAGCTTTTGGAAGCGCCGGTTGGCGCCGCGCCCGATTACGAGACGACCTGCGCCGCAAGCGCGATTGCCGAGGTCGCGCGCGTGTGCTCATTCGAGGACGCCGAGGACCCGTTCACCTTTGCCATCACGCAGCGAGCGCTTGCCCTGGTGGGCAGCGGGCTCGACGCGGCGCATATGGATCTACTTGTGGCGGCATATGTCTTTAAGCTGCTGTCGCATGTTGGCTATCGACCCGATTTTTCGGCCTGCGTGCTATGCGGAGACCCCATGCTGTCGTATTTTTCGCCCCAGGCGGGCGGTCTCATGTGCGGGTCGTGTGCGTCGAGCGTTTCGGGTGCCGAGCTGGTTTCGACCGGCGAGGTCGCATGGCTGCGCGCCCTCATGTCCATGACCTTCGATGTGCTTATGACCGAGAGGATCGACCCCCATACAGCAGCTTTTTTGCTCGGGCTTTCGCATGTGTGGGCGGCGACGCATACCGACCAGCGCCTCCGTGCGATGGAATTCATGTTGGGTCGGTGATGATGCGCATGGGCGGTCTGCTTGTGGTAACATACCGACCTGTTGGTACCTCGACCTTGGTTGCTCGCTCCACCGGCGGCTTCCCAGTCCGAGGCGAATAGTGTCGCCCGCGGGCGACAAGAAACGAAAGGTGAAACAATGACTGTTTCCAAAGAGCGCAAGGCTGAGCTGACTGCCCAGTTCGGTAACACCCCGGTCGACACCGGCAACCCCAAGGTTCAGGTCGCCATCCTGTCCGAGCGCATCAAGGAGCTGACCGAGCACATGAAGTCCCACCAGAAGGACTTCCACACCCGTCGTGGCCTGCTCATGCTCGTCGGCCGTCGTCGTCGTCTTCTCTCCTACATCAAGAAGAACGACATCGTCGAGTACCGTGAGCTCATCAAGGCTCTGGGCATCCGCGACAACATCCAGTAAGGATTTGTACATGCTAAGAGCGTCCTGCGCAGCGGGGCGCTCTTTTTGTGTAAGGGCGCGAACAATCACGCTCTGAAGCGTGGCGGGGGCAGGGGGCCCGCGTCACATGAGAAGCCCACAGGCAAGGGGCCTGTGGGGTAAAGGAGAACAATGACACTCGTATCCAAGACCTTTGAGCTGTACGGCAAGACCTACACCTTTGAGTCCGGCGAGCTTGCCAAGCAGGCCACCGGCGCCTGCCTGGTCAAGCAGGGCGACACCACGATGCTCGACACCGTGGTTGTCTCCAAGGAGCGCAAGAACTACGACTTCTTCCCGCTGACCGTCGACTTCAACGAGAAGATGTACGCAGCCGGCCGCATCCCGGGTGGTTACCTCAAGCGTGAGGGCCGTCCCAGCGAGAAGGCCACGCTCACCGCGCGCATGATTGACCGTCCGATTCGCCCGAGCTTCCCGGACGGCTTCCGCAACGAGGTGCACATTGTCGCCACCTCGCTCGTCGCCGACCAGGTCAACCCCTTCGACGTCATCAACGTCATGGGTGCCTCCCTGGCCATGACGCTCGGCGGCGTGCCCTTCGAGGGCCCGCTTGCCTGCGTGCGCATCGGCCGCAACGTGGAGACCGGCGAGTTTATCGTCAACCCCACCTATGAGGAGCGCGAGAACTCCGATCTGGACCTGGAGCTGGGTGGCTCCGCCGACTTCATCTCGATGGTCGAGGCCGGCGCCGAGGAGATCTCCGAGGACGACATGCTCGCCGCCATGAAGTTTGGCCAGGAGGCCCTTGCTGCCTTCTGCCAGGCTCAGGACGAGTTTGTCGCCGAGTGGGAGCAGGTCAACGGCGCCATCGTCAAGAAGGAGTACCCGCTCGACCAGCCCGTCGAGGAGGTCCAGGAGCGCATCTTCGCCCACTACGACGAGATGGCAGCCGCCCTTCGCGACGCCGACAAGCTCTCCCGTATCGGTAAGGTCGAGGCTCTGAAGGAGTCCATCCGTGCCGAGTTCACCGAGGAGGAGCAGTCCGCTTGGGAGCGCGAGATTCCCGTGGCGCTCAAGAAGCTCGAGAAGAAGGCTATGCGTACCATGGTCGTCGAGACCGGCGAGCGCGTCGACGGCCGTGCCGCCGATGAGATTCGCCCCATCATGGTGAAGGATAACTACCTGCCGCTCGTTCACGGCTCCGGTCTGTTCCAGCGTGGCCAGACCCAGGTGCTTTCCGTCCTGTCGCTCGGTATGCTCAACGAGGGCCAGCGTCTGGATACCATCGAGCCCACCGAGGGCAAGCGCTACATGCACCACTACAACTTCCCGCCGTTCTGCACCGGCGAGACCGGCCGCATGGGCAGCCCCAAGCGCCGCGAGATCGGCCACGGCAACCTGGCTGAGCGCGCTTTGCTTCCGGTGCTCCCCGACGAGAACGAGTTCCCCTACGCCATCCGCGTCGTCTCCGAGGTCATGGAGTCCAACGGCTCCTCTTCGATGGCTTCGACCTGCGGCTCCACGCTCGCCCTTATGGACGGCGGCGTGCCCATTAAGCGCCCGGTCTCCGGTATCGCCATGGGCCTGATCCAGGAGGAGGGCAAGACCGTGGTCCTGTCCGACATCCAGGGTCTCGAGGACTTCCTGGGCGACATGGACTTTAAGGTCACCGGCACCACCGAGGGCATTACCGCCCTGCAGATGGACAACAAGGCCACCGGCCTCACCTTCGACATTCTGGCCCGCGCCCTGCAGCAGGCCAAGGAGGGTCGTGCGTACATCCTGCAGAAGATGCTCGATGTGATCCCTGAGCCGCGCCACACCACGCGCAGCACCGCTCCGCGCATCGTCTCCATCCAGGTTCCGACCGATAAGATCCGCGACGTCATCGGTTCCGGCGGCAAGGTCATCCGCGGCATCCAGGACGAGACCGGCGCTTCGGTCGACATCCAGGAGGACGGCACCGTCTTTGTCGGCGGCACCGGCGAGTCCGTCGACCAGGCCGTCGAGCGCATCAAGCTCATCATCAAGGTTCCCGAGCCGGGCGAGGAGTACACCGGTCGCGTGGTCTCCATCCAGCCCTTCGGCGCCTTCGTCAACCTGCTGCCCGGTAAGGACGGCCTGCTGCACATCTCCCGCGTCGCCAAGGGCCGCGTGGAGAAGGTCGAGGACGTCCTCAACGTGGGCGACGAGGTCAAGGTCGTCGTCATCGAGGTCGACGATCGCGGTAAGATCTCGCTCGATCGTCTCGATAAGCCCGAGGCCCCGGCTCGCGCCGAGGGTGCCTCCGAGGGCGACGGCGAGCACTTCCAGCGTCGTGAACGCCCGCGTCGTGAGCGCTCCGAGCGCAGCGACCGCCCGCGCCGTCCCGGCGACAACGGAGGCCGCAAGCCCCGCCGCCACCACGACGCCGAGTAACAGCCGTACATAACCAGCACCGCAAGGGCGACTCCGGACAGGGGTCGCCCTTTTGCTTGCGCCCGGGAGGGCCGCATATGAAGTTTCCTGCTCTACGGGAAACCGGCGGGATAGACCGGTTTGGATGGGGCTTTGATGCATGGGTGGTCTGTTGGTGGGCAAATGGGTATCATACTGTGGTTATTGCATCGACTCTGCGATGCATGTTTGTACGTTCCCGACGGTCGGTTTGCCAGAAGCGCCCCGTCGGTTGTTCCAGACCCGTTTCGAAGAAAGGAAACCACACTAACCTATGGCAGCTAAAAAATCATCTCCCTTGAAGATCATCCCGCTCGGCGGCCTTGATGGCATCGGCAAGAACATGACGGTCTTCGAGTGCGGCGACGACATGGTGCTCGTCGACGCCGGTCTTATGTTCCCGGATGACTCCCAGCCCGGTATCGACCTGGTGCTTCCCGACTACACCTATGTTCTGGAGAACGAGGAGAAGCTCCGCGGTATCATCGTTACTCACGGCCACGAGGACCACACCGGTTCGCTTCCGTACCTGCTGCAGGACCTCAACAACAAGGTGCCCATCTTCTCGAGCAAGCTGACGCTCGGTTTTATCGAGGGCAAGCTTTCTGAGTTCCGCATCCGCGCACCCAAGTTCCGCGAGGTCAAGGGCGGCAGCCATGTCAACCTCGGCGGCATCTCGCTCGACTTCTTCTCGATGACGCACTCCATCCCCGGCGCTCTGGGCGTGTTCATCCGCACCAATCAGGGCACCGTTATGCACACCGGCGACTTTAAGCTCGACCAGACGCCCATCGATGGCGTCACGCCCGACTATGCCGCTATCAGCCGCTTTGCCAAGCAGGGCATCGACCTGCTGCTTTCCGACTCCACTAATGCCACGGTTCCCGGCTTTACCAAGTCCGAGGCCGAGGTTGGTCCCAACCTGCTGCACGCCATCAAGAACGCCCCGGGTCGCGTGTTCGTCGCATCGTTCTCGAGCCACATCCATCGTTTGCAGCAGATCTGCGATGCCGCCCGCAAGTGCGGCCGTAAGGTCGTTGTGACCGGTCGCTCCATGCTCACGAACACCCGCGTGGCGCGCGAGCTCGGTTATCTCAACATCGATGATGCCGATATCATCGATGCCTTCGATATTGATAACCTGCCTGACGACAAGATCGTCGTCATGTGCACTGGTTCGCAGGGCGAGCCGCTGTCGGCCCTGTCCCGCATGGCCAATGGCGAGCACAAGACGCTCTCCATCCACGAGGGCGATACCGTTATCCTTTCGGCAACTCCCGTTCCTGGCAACGAGAAGGCCGTCCAGCAGGTCGTCAACAGCCTGGCCAAGCTCGGCTGCGACGTGTGGGATAAGAACCGCGCTCTCGTCCACGTCTCGGGTCACGGTAGCCAGGAGGAGCTCAAGCTCCTGATGGCCATGGCCAAGCCCACGTACTTTATGCCGGTTCACGGTGAGGCCGTGCATCTGCGCGCCCATGCCCAGCTGGCCCGCAAGATGGGCATCAAGGACGATCATATCTTTATCCTCGATAACGGCGACACGCTCGAGATGCGCGGTGGTATCGTCAAGCGCGGTACGCCCGTCGAGTCCGGTGTCGTTTACGTCGACGGCCTGCGTATCGGCGATACCGACCCCATCGTCCTGCGCGATCGCCAGAAGCTCGCCAACGACGGTATGGTCACGGCCGTTGCCATCGTCTCCCTCAAACACAAGAAGATCGAGGCCATCGAGTTCTCGGGCCGCGGCGTCTCGTTTGCCATCGACGACCAGTTCTCCGAGGATGCCTCCGCGTCCATTATGAAGACGATCGAGAAGGGTAAGTTTAGCTTTACCAGCAGCGGTTCCGATGCCATTCGCAAGGCCGTGCGCGATTCGCTCTCTAACTTTATCTGGAGCCGTACGCGCACCCGTCCGATGATCATCCCGGTCGTCATGGAGGTTTAGTTTGGCGCGCGGATCTGCACAAAACGCCAAAGGCAATAAGGCCAATAACCAACCGGCATCTGCTAAGGGTGCCGGTTCCCATCTGCGTGCCAATAAGGGCCATGAGGCAGACTTCGACGATTTTGAGCCCTTGGTCGAGCCTTCGGCCAATCGCGATATCGCCGGCGTGGTCATTGCCGTTTTGGCGATCGCTTCCTTCATTGCCGTGATCTCACCGGCAACAGCGCCCGTGACGGCTGCTGTTGCCGGGTTCTATCACCTGGGCTTTGGCCTGGGCGCCTACGTGCTGCCGATCGTCATCTTGCTGTTTGCCGCCACGCTCTTTTTGGGTGAGGACTCGCCGCTCAACGTGCGCTCTGTTGCGGGCGGTGCCGTGGTCTTTATCGCCGTCGTCTCCATTCTTTCGCTGATGGTGCCGGGCACGAGCGATTCGTGCGACCTTATGTTTACGCCGCAGAACCTTTCCGTGTCGGGTGGCTACATTGGTGCGTTTATTGCGAGTGCGCTGCAGAATGCCCTGGGTAAGCCTGTCGCGATGGTGGTTCTGTTGGGTCTGGCCGTCGTTGGTTTTGTCATCATTGGCTTTTCGGTGGGCGGTGTGCTGCGCTCTGCCCGCGATCGTGCGGCAGATTTTGCCGAACGCCGTCGTGCCGATGTCAACGCCAGCCCGTGGGGTGACGACGAAGCCCTGTCGGTGCCCGGCGTTGCCCGTCCGCACCTGAGCATTCTTCGTCAAAAGGGCTCCGATGCTGCCGTGACCACGGTCATGGGCAACGATGTGGACCCGGTTTTGGACGATGACGACGAGGACGATGACCCATTTGTCGACGTATCCGAGTCGGTTGAAGCCGAGCGCGCCAAGACCACGCTGCTGCCGCGCCGCCATGCCAAGAAGGGCAAGGCTGCGCCCAAGCTCAACACAAGCGAGCCCGACCCTTCTTGGTCCGATAGCGAGATTGAGCTCACCGAGGGTGACGACGAGGACGACGAGGCTCCGCTCGAGACCGCCAAGACAACCTTGCTGCCGCGTCGCCACGCCAAGCGCGGGCAGGTCACTGGACAGCTTTCGATGGAGGACGATCCGGACAAGATCGACGAGTCCGAGCCGCCGTTTGCCGTGAATCCCGTCTCGGCCGCACCTCAGATTCCCGACTTCCTGAAGCATCCCAAGGTTGCCGATGCGCCTGCCACGAGTGCTGTCGAATCGGCTGCGGCTCGTGATGGGGGAGTGGACGACGGCGCCGCAGATAACGAGGGCGAAGAAGAGGACGGCCTCAAGCTTCCGCCGCTCGAAATCCTACATGCCAACCCGCAGTCGGCTTCTGCCGCGTCTTCGGATAAGGAGCTGGAGCAGACCGCTGAGTCACTGCAATCCACCTTGCTTGAGTTTGGCCGCAGTGCCCGCGTGGTCGGCTGGATCGCCGGCCCCACGGTGACGACCTTTAAGCTGCAACCTGGCGAGGGCGAGCGCGTGAGCAAGATTTCGAGCCTCGAGGACGATATTGCGCTTTCGCTCGCCGCCCAGTCGGTTCGTATCTTTGCCCCGATCCCCGGCACCTCGCTCGTGGGCATCGAGATTCCCAACCGCAAGCGCCAGAACGTCAATCTGGGCGACGTACTGCCCTATGTGAAGGGCGGTCCGCTCGAGCTTGCCATCGGCCGCGACGCCGAGGGCACGCCGGTCGTCGCCGACCTCGCCAAGATGCCTCACCTGTTGATCGCCGGTACGACCGGTTCTGGTAAGTCGGTGATGATCAATTCCATCATCACGACCTTGCTCATGCGCGCCCTTCCCGAGGACGTTCGCCTGATCATGGTCGACCCCAAGCGCGTCGAGCTTGCGGGCTATAACGGTCTGCCGCATCTCTATGTGCCCGTGGTGACCGAGCCCAAGCAGGCCGCGAGCGCCCTGCAGTGGGCCGTGTCCGAAATGGAGCGCCGCCTGAAGGTATTCGAACGCCTCAACGTCCGTAAGATTTCGACCTATAACGAAAAGCAGGCCGCCGGCGAGTTTGAGCATTACGACAACCCGCCTCAAAAGATGCCCTACCTGGTCATTATCATTGACGAGCTCTCTGACCTGATGATGGTTGCCGGTAAGGATGTCGAGGCCTCGATCGTGCGTATTGCACAGCTGGGCCGCGCCGCCGGTATTCACCTGATCGTTGCCACGCAGCGCCCCAGCTCCAACGTGGTGACGGGCCTTATCAAGGCCAACATCACCAACCGCATCGCCTTTAACGTCGCCACGGGCATCGACTCGCGCGTCATCATCGACCAGATGGGTGCCGAGAAGCTCACCGGTTTGGGCGACATGCTGTTCTCCAAGGTCGACTGGGGCAAGCCCCGCCGTATCCAGGGCTGCTTTGTCTCGGACGACGAAATCAACGAGATTGTCGAGTTCGTTAAGTCGCAGAGCGAGCCCGACTACCACGAGGAGATTCTGTCCGCCGTGGCGCCCGCTTCCATGTCCATGGCTGGTGGCGGCATTGTCCGCACCGGAGTCGCCGAGCCGCAAGACGATGATCCGCTCATTTGGGAAGCCGCCCATATTGTGGTGGAATCGCAGCTGGGCTCCACATCTGGCCTGCAACGCCGCCTGAAGGTTGGCTATGCGCGTGCCGGGCGTATTATGGACATGCTGGAAGAAAAGGGTGTCGTCGGCCCGCCCGACGGTTCCAAGCCGCGCGAGGTCCTGTTGGACGAGGAGGGGCTTGCCGCGCTGGAATCTGTCGACGCCGAGATGGCACGTGAAGATCGTGAGTTTGGAGGATTCTGATGGCTGCACGCTTTGGTGACATGCTGCTCGAGCAGCGTCGCCGAATGGGCCTTTCCATTCAGCAGGTCGCCAACACCATCAAAATCAGGCCGCAGATCATCGAGTTTTTCGAGACCGGTAACTTTGCTTCGATGCCGCCGCGCGGCTATGCGCAGGGCATGATTTCGAGCTATGCTCGTTTTTTGGGCCTCAATCCGCGCGAGGTCGTCAATGCCTACTTTGACGAACTGATGGCATACGAACGCGAGACGTCGCAGCAGGGCGGTCGTTTCCAAGACGCCGCCGGCTACGTCAATTCGCGTTCCTCGGTCGATAACGGGCGCTTCCTGATGGTTCAGGGCGGTCGTTCGACTCGCTATGGACAGCGTCCTCAGCAGGCCGGTTATATTACCGAGACGGGTTCGGGCGAGGAGATTCGCTCGCAGCGTGACCGGTTCCGCAGTACGCCGATGCCCGAGGACCGTGCACTTCCCGCTGCCCGCGGCGTGGCGCGTGACCCTCGTGCCGGCTACGGCGACGGCGGCTATTCCGATCGCGGTTACCGTTGTGCCTCTACGGGACGCTCTCGCGGTGGCTATGCGGATGCCGATACCACGCAGGTGACGCCGCGTCTTCGCTCTCAATCTCAGCCGTGTGGCCAGCGCCCTTCGGCTCCGCGTTCGGGCCAGCGTGGCTATCAAGGCCGCGGTGAACTTGCGCCCCGCTCGGGTCAGCGCGGCCTTCAGGGCCAGGGTGGCTATCGTGGCCGTTCCGATAGCAATCGTGGTCGTATGCCTCAGGGAGGTGGCCGCAGCAGTTCCAGTCGTGGACGCGGCGGATCTCGTACTCCTCAAAACAACGGGCTCGATCCGCGTATCGTCTACGCTGGCATCGGTGCCGTGGCGTTGCTGCTGATCGTGCTCATCGTGGTACTTCTGCGCGGCTGCGCATCTTCGACGCCCGAAACCACGCCCGAGACGCCTGCTGCTACCAAGACGACGACCAAGAAGTCTTCTAAGAAGACCGAAACGGTCGACGAGGACGAAGACACCGATGAGGCGACGGATGAGTCGACCGGTTCGGACGCCACCAAGACGACGGCTAAAAAGGAAGAGAACGAGGCGACGAAGGTCAAGGTCTCCGTTGCCAAGGGAAAGACCGCGTGGATTGAGGTCAAGGTCGACGGAAAGTCGGTCTATGGCGCCCAGGCGACTGGCCCCTTTGAGCAGGAGTACACGCCTGAGTCCTCGATCGAGATCACCACGTCCAAGCCTTCCGATGTCACCGTTACCAAGAACGGCGAAAAGGTCCGTTACGATACCAAGACCTCGGGCGTGGCGCGTGTGACGATCACCGTTCCCAAGAAGGAGACGACTGGTTCCGAGAATGGTGAAAGTTCTGATGGTACCGACACCACCGATGGTGCCGACACCACCGACGGCACCGATGCCCAATCCACGGATGGCGCCGATACCGCAACTGACGACCAGACGCCCACCGATTCTACCGACTATTCGTACGATAGCTACTAAGCCGCTCGTACGCGAAAGGAAACATCATGGCTAAAGATTCCAGCTTCGACGTCGTGTCCGAGGTCAACATGCAAGAGGTCGACAACGCCTTCCAGCAAACCACGCGTGAGATTTCCCAGCGCTATGACCTGAAGGATTCCGGCGCCACGATCGAGCTTTCGAAGGGCGACAAGCTCTTTACGATCAACGCCCCGGCCGACTTTGTCTCCAAGCAGATTATCGACGTGCTGAGCTCCAAGCTCATCAAGCGCGGCATCGACCTCAAGGCTGTCTCGTGGGATGCTCCGCAGGCGGCATCGGGCGGCACCGTGCGCGTGCTCGGCCATATCGTCGAGGGTATCGACCAGACGACCGCCAAGAAGATCAACAAGGACATCAAGGACCAAAAGCTCAAGGTCAAGGTGACTATCGAGGCCGACAAGCTGCGTGTTTCCTCTGCTTCGAAGGACGCGTTGCAGACCGTGATCCAGTTCCTGCGCGACCAGGACTACGGCCAGCCGCTGCAGTTCACCAACTACCGCTAATATCATTCGAAAGGACTGCTCTCCAACATGGATACACCGTTGGGCTCCGTGCTCTACATCACCCTCGGGTGCGCTAAGAACGAGGTTGACACCGACCGCATGCGTTCTCTTTTGACCGCCGCGGGCTACGAGGAGGCATTCGACCCACAGGATGCCGATATCGCCATCGTCAATACATGCTCGTTCCTCGCCTCCGCAACGTCCGAGAGCATCGAGACCACGCTCGAGCTCGCCAACGAGGTTCAGGACGGCGTTCGTTCTTGTCCCATCGTCATGTGCGGCTGTGTGCCGTCGCGCTATGGCGACGACCTGCCTGACGAGCTGCCCGAGGTCGCTGCCTTTGTGAAGGCCGACGAGGAGGATGGCATTGTGACGGTCATCGATGGCGTGCTGGGTGTCGAGCGTGAGATTGCCGCCTATATTCCGCAGGTCAAGCGCACCGTCGAGGGCGCTGTCGCCTACGTCAAGATCTCCGATGGCTGCAACCGCTTCTGTAGCTTCTGCATGATCCCGTATATCCGCGGTCGTTATCACTCGCGCAATGCCGAGAGCATTATTTCCGAGGTGCGCGACTTGGTTGCCGGTGGCGTGCGAGAGATCGTGCTGATCGGCCAGGACACGGGTATTTGGGGCACCGACTTTGCCGACGAAGACGTCACCGATGGCTCGCCGCGCAATCTGGCGCAGCTGCTGCATGCCGTCGCCGAGGCCGTGCGCCCGCACAACGTCTGGGTCCGCGTGCTCTACCTGCAGCCCGAGGGCATGACCGACGAGCTTATCGATACGATTCGCGATACGCCCGAGGTACTGCCTTATATCGATATCCCCGTGCAGCACTGCGACGCGCGCATCCTCAAGGCTATGCGCCGTTCTGGTTCGCGCCAGGAGCTCGAGGACCTGTTCCGTGATCTGCGTGAGCGTATCCCCGGCATTGTGATCCGTTCCACGGCCATGGTCGGCTTCCCGACCGAGACCGACGATGAGTTCCGCGACCTTATCGACTTTATGGACACCGTCGGCTTTGACTACACGAGCGTCTTTGCCTACTCGCAGGAGGAGGGCAGCCTGGCCGCTAAGATGGAGGGTCAGGTCGATGAGGAGGTCAAGCTCGAGCGCGCCCAGGAGGCCATGGACCTGGCCGAGTCGCTCGGTTTTGCCGCCACCGCCGCACATGTGAGCGAGCGCGCCCAGGTGATTGTCGACGGCATCGAGGAGACCGAGGACGGCGCCGAGCTGATCGGCCACGCTTGGTTCCAGGCGCCCGATTCCGATGGCGCGGTGCACTTGGACGCCAGCGAGGCGTCCGTGGGCGATATTCTGACGGTCGAGTTTACCGATAGCTTCTGCTATGAGCTTATCGGCCATGTTGTGGAGTAGGAGAGCATCGTGGCAAACGAGAGCAATAAGGAACTGACGAGTGTTTGGACGCCCGCCAACATCGTGACGTGCGTTCGCATCGTCTTTATCCCGGTGTTCATGATCGTGTCGGCGCTTTCTCACACGAGTGTTGCCGGTACAGATTGGAGCACCTTCGACGGCCCGCTCGCCGCCGCTGCCTTCATTCTGTATGTGATCCTGTCGTGCACCGATAAGGTCGACGGTTATCTGGCGCGCTCGCGCAACGAGATTACCGATTTCGGTAAGTTCTTGGACCCCATCGCCGATAAGCTGCTGGTGTTCTCGGCTCTGCTGCTGTTCTTGGATTTTGGCGCTGTGACCGTGTGGTCCGTGTTCATTATCCTGTTCCGTGAGCTTCTGGTGAGCGCCCTTCGCATGGTCGCGAGTGCCGCCGGCGTGGTCGTTGCCGCCGATAAGCTTGGCAAGTACAAGACGGCGACCACGATGGTCTCCATCTGCGGTTACCTGTGCGTCTTTGCGATGGCCGGCTTGCACCTTGGCCCGCTGGCGCTGACGCTCGGCATCTACTCGGTGTCGCGCTTCCTGTACGCCGTTGCCGTTGTCCTGACCGTTATCTCGGGCGCCCAGTACTTCTGGAACTGCCGCAAGATCGTCTTTTCGGTCTAGGTCCTGGTGGGTATGACGGACTCTTTTGAGCAGATTTCCGCACATAACGAGGAGCTGGCGCGTCATATTGTCGAGCGCGCGAGCGCTCGGGGCGTGACGGTTTCGACGGCTGAGTCGCTGACAGCAGGTATGATTGCCTCGACGATTGCCGATATCCCGGGCGCCTCGGCGGTGCTGCGTGGCGGTGCGGTGACCTACTGCGATGAGATCAAGCATCGCGTTTTGGGCGTTGATCAGGAGACGCTCGACCGCTATACCGCGGTGTCGCATCAGACCGCGCGCGAGATGGCGGCGGGTTCGCTGGAGCTGTACCAGAGCGATATTGCAGTGAGCGCAACGGGTTATGCCGGCCCCGGCGGCGGCACTGAGGACGATCCGGCTGGCACTTTCTATATTGGCTGGGCGTATCGCGCGGCTGATGGGGAAGTGCCGGTCGTGGACTCTGTGCGCTGCCACTATGAGGGCGACCGTTCGTGTGTTCGTGCCCATGCGGTCGCGGAGGCATTGGGACGCATTGCCCTTTTGCTCAACTCTATGGAATAGACGTGTTTTAAGGGGCCTTAGGGCCCCTTAATTGTGGAGATAGGGACCTCTGACAAATTCAGCGTTTTTGCTGGTCATAGGTTTATTTTCGCCTTCCTTGCTTATATTTGGCCCTATGTGGTCAAGCATTTGGTCAGTATTTGGTCGGCGTTTGGTTGGGTTTTGGAAAGACTGCCTGCATATGATTTATCTGAACGGTTGACCACGAACAGCCGTTCGTTTATTATCGATGCAGGTTGTTAAGAGGAGGGCTTTTCATGGCCAAGAATTCAGGTCCCGTACGTACCGTTCATGCTCGCACGACGGGTAAAGAGCGCGATGAGATGATCGCCACCACCAAGGCCGAGATCGAGAAGAAATTCGGCCAGGGTTCCATCATGAGGTATGGTGACGGCGGCCCCGAGCTTGAGGTTGAGGCCATCCCCACGGGCGCTCTGGCACTCGATGCCGCTCTGGGTATCGGCGGTGTGCCGCGCGGCCGTATCGTCGAGATTTACGGTCCTGAGTCCTCCGGTAAGACGACGCTTTCGCTCGAGATCCTGGCCGAGGCCCAGGCAATGGGTGGCGTGGTGGCATTTATCGATGCCGAGCACGCGCTCGATCCCACGTATGCCGCGCGCATTGGCGTGGATATCGACGAGGTACTGATTTCCCAGCCCGATACGGGTGAGCAGGCGCTCGAGATTGTTGACATGCTCGTGCGTTCCGGCGCCATCGATGCCATCGTCGTCGACTCCGTCGCCGCGCTGACCCCGCGTGCCGAGATCGAGGGAGAGATCGGCGATACCACGGTCGGCTTGCAAGCTCGCCTGATGAGCCAGGCGCTCCGCAAGCTTGCCGGCTCGCTGTCCAAGTCCAACACGACGTGCATCTTCATTAACCAACTGCGTGAGAAGATCGGCGTCATGTTCGGCAACCCCGAGACCACGACGGGCGGCCGCGCCCTTAAGTTTTTCTCTTCGGTGCGTATCGACATTCGCCGCATCGACAGCATTAAGCTTAAGGATGAGGTTATCGGTAACCGCGTGCGCGCCAAGGTCGTTAAGAACAAGGTGGCAGCTCCGTTCCGTTCTGCTGAGTTTGACATCATGTACGGTACGGGCATCTCTAAGGAGGGCTCGATTCTGGACATGGCTGTCGAGTGCGGCATCTGCAAGAAGATGGGCTCCTGGTTTGCCTATGGCGAGGACAAGCTCGGCAACGGTCGCGAGGCCGCCAAGGCGTTCCTGCGCGAACACCCCGATTGCGCCGACGAGATTGAGCATAAGGTCCGCCTTGCCTGCGGGCTTGAGTTTGACGACGATGCTCCATCCGAGGTCGAGCTGACCGATCAGCCTGCGCCTGAGGAGTTTGACGAGCTTTACGCCATCGATGGTTCCGCCATGCTCGATGATGACGACGAGTAGCGGTTACGCTCATGTCGTATACGGTGACCGAGGCCACGGTCGTCTTTCCCGATAAGAAGGCGGCCTCCTCGTTCTCGAGCGGGTATGCGTCCAAAAAGCCTTGCGCACATATCGATTGTGAGCTTGAGGGCGGTTTTGAGCGGTCCATTTGGATTCCCGCGCGGGTCGCGCGCCTGTATGTCAAAAACCGCCCCGATCTTCCCTGTGATTGGGACAACTTTCGTGAGGCGGTGCAGCTCGTCGAGCGTAAATGTGCACTTACCATGGTGACCGAGATGCTATCGCGACGCGACCATGCGACGGGCGAGGTCCGTGACAAGCTGGCTCGCTACGGCTTTCACCAGACCGCGATCGATTTCGCCGTCGAGCGCGCCACCGAGTATCGCTTTTTAGACGAGAACCGCTTTTGCTCGTACTTTATCGAGGAACGCAAGCGGCGCGGTTGGGGACAGCGTAAAATCGAGACCGAGCTCAAGCGCCGTCATGTCGTGCTCGATGACATTCCCGGTTATCCCGAGGACTATTTTGCCGTCGAAGACGATTTGGCGCGTGCGTCAGCCCTGCTCGCCAAGCGGCGTGTTCCAGAGACGCGCGGATTCGAAAAACTGGTTCGGTTTTTGATGGGCAAGGGCTTCTCGTATCACATCGCCGCCGATGCCGTTAAGGCACGTCTCGATGCCGAACGTGAGGAATGTGCGGTTTAGGCGTATGCGTTTTGTGGCCCTGCCGTTCACCGCGTTTTAGCCGCCGTGCTGGGGCCATTTATTTGACAGTTGTTGTGGTTCAACGTACGATAAACACTGTCATTTGCTTTGTGATATGTGCTCATCTGTGATGAGTTTGTTTATATGTTTATCTGTATCCGACCCGCATAAGCTGCGCCCATATTACTCAAATGTCGCGAGCCGTTCGTAAGGACGGTTCGCTTTGTTGTGTAACGAATCCATAAAAAGGAGTGAGCATGCCTATCATCGCAGCGCTCGTTGGCATCGTTTTGGGTGCCATCGCCGCCATTGCCTACATGCGCACCGCCAAGCAGGGTAGTCTTCACGAGGCCGACGAAAAAATCCAGTCGGCACACGCACAGGCTGAGTCCCTGATCGGTGATGCCAAGCGTCAGGCCGAGACCCTCAAAAAAGAGGCTCTGCTCGAGGCTAAAGAGGAGATCATCAAGAACAAGCAGGCCGCCGAGGCCGAGGACAAGCAGCGTAAGAACGAGATTCGTACGCTCGAGAACCGCGTGATGCAGCGCGAGGAATCCCTTGATCGCCGCAACGACGCTCTCGACAAGCGCGAGCATCAGCTGTCCAGCCAGGCCGGTCAGGTCGAGAAGCGCTCCCGTGAGCTCGAGGAGCTCTGCGCAAAGCAGACCTCCGAGCTCGAGCGTATCGCCGACCTTACCCGCGAGGACGCCCACAAGGAGCTCCTCGATAAGGTTCGCGGCGAGGTCACCCACGAGGCCGCCACGATCATTCGCGAGTCCGAGCAGCAGGTTCGCGCCGAGTGCCACAAGACCGCCCAGGAGATTCTGTCTCTGGCGATTCAGCGCTGCGCTGCCGACCACACTGCCGAGGTCACCGTTACCTCCGTGCACATTCCCTCTGATGACCTCAAGGGCCGTATCATCGGTCGCGAGGGTCGCAACATCCGGACCTTCGAGCAGGTTTCCGGCGTCAACCTCGTGATCGACGACACGCCCGAGACCGTCGTTCTTTCGAGCTTCGACCCGGTCCGTCGTGAGACCGCCCGTGTCGCCCTCGAGAACCTCATCGCCGACGGCCGCATTCACCCTGCCCGTATCGAGGAGATGTATCACAAGGCCGCCGACCTGGTTCAGCAGCGCGTGCGCGAGGCTGGCGAGCAGGCTGCCTTCGATGCCGGCATCCACGACCTGCACCCCGAGATCGTCAAGACCCTTGGTGCCCTGCGCTACCGTACCTCGTTTGGTCAGAACGTGCTTCAGCATTCCCTCGAGGTCTCTGATCTGTGCGGCGTGATGGCTTCCGAGCTTGGCCTGGACGTTGTGACCGCCAAGCGCGCCGGCCTGCTTCATGACCTGGGCAAGGCAATCGACCACGACGTCGAGGGCCCGCATGCCGTCATCGGCGCCGAGCTTGCCCGCCGTTATGGCGAGAAGCCCGTTATCGTCCACGCTATTGAGGCTCACCATGCCGATGTCGACCCCAACACGGTGCTCGATGTCCTGGTGCAGGCCGCCGATGCTGTCTCTGCCTCTCGCCCCGGTGCCCGTCGCGAGTCTGCCGAGAACTACATCAAGCGTCTTGAGAAGCTCGAGGAGATCGCCAACTCTCATGACGGCGTCGAACGTACCTATGCCATGCAGGCCGGTCGCGAGGTCCACGTCATGGTCCAGCCAGACAAGATTTCCGATGCCCAGTCCACGGTTCTGGCTCACGATATCGCCCATCAGATCGAGGAAGAGATGGAGTATCCCGGTCAGGTGCGCGTCGTCGTGATTCGCGAGAGCCGCGCTGTCGATATCGCTAAATAACATGAGCGACGCGAACGAGCTCATCTCATTTATCGCGTCGATGTCGGGGGAGGGCAACCTTCGCGTCGAGGAGAACCTTGGCGAGGGGTATGTCCGCCTCCGCGTTTCGGAGGCCGAGCGGCGCCAGGCTAAGCACGACATTCAGCATGTCGAGGACATCGTCATCGAAATGCTCCGTAATGCTCGCGATGCCGGCGCCGACAAGGTCTATCTCGCCACGACCAAGGAAGATGGCGTCCGCACGCTTGTCTTTCTGGATAACGGTTCTGGCGTTCCGCAGGATATGCAAGAGCGAATCTTTGATGCCCGCGTTACCTCCAAGCTCGAGAGCATGAAGATGGACCGTTGGGGCGTTCACGGTCGTGGCATGGCATTGTTTTCGATCAAGCAGAACACCGACGAGGCCCGTGTGGTCACGTCCGGTGTCGATCTTGGTTCAGCCTTCAAGGTGAGCGTTGCGGCTAACCGCCTCAGTGAGCGTGCCGATCAGTCCAGCTGGCCCCAGGCCGTCAAGGATGAGGACGGACGTTATGTCTGTGCTCGCGGTCCGCATAATATTATTCGCGCTGCTTGTGAGTTTGCGCTCGAAGAGTTGCGTGGTTGCGATGTCTATCTTGGTTCTCCGTCTGAGATTGCCGCGACCCTTTATGCTCAGGCGTCAAGCCGGCTCGATACGTCTCGTCTCCTGTTCATTGATGACGAGAGCGAGCTTCCGGTTGTCGATCGTTTAGGCCTTGCTTCTGATGCCGAGGACTTTATCCGTATCTGTTCGGGTTTGGGTCTTGAGATGTCCGAGCGCACGGCCCATCGCATTTTGGTAGGGCAGATTAAGCCCGTTCGCGGTGTGACCGCGCGTCTGCTGCGCGAGCGTGATTCGTCCTCGCGTGCGCCGGCTCCTGTCGATCTCGCGAAGGATCGTCGCGGGCTACGTATTGCCAAGGATGACATTGCACAGTTTTCGCGTGCTGTGGAGCGCGACTTTAATGACCTTGCTGCCCGGTACTATCTCAACCTTTGCGGCGACCCAAAGATTCGTGTTTCGCGTGATCGAATCACCGTGACCTTTGATCTTGCCAAAGAGGAATAGTGCCTTTACCGAGTCCACTCGGTACGATACAGTTATTGCAGTTAAAACGTACTTTTAAATGCAGGAGTTTCTTCATGGATTGCCTGAAGGTATCAAGCAAATCATCGCCCGCGTCCGTTGCCGGCGCCATCGCCGGCATGGTCAAGGATGGTGTACCCGTCAACATCCAGTGTGTCGGCGCTGGTGCCGTCAACCAAGCCATTAAGGCCGTTGCTATCGCGCGCGGTTTTTTGATTCCAACCGGTTTTGATATTTCCTGCGCGCCCGTGTTCTCCGACATCCTCATTAACGGGGAGTCGCGCACGGCCATCCGCCTTTCTATCTACGTTCACCAGATCAATCGAGCTGCTATGGATAACGTCGTCATGGATGATGTTAAGCCTGTGGCATAGCTTCTGCTTGCCTCGTTCCGCTCCCCATCGTTAGGACTTATGCACATGGACCAGCGTTCCGTACGCGATATTCTTGCCGGTAAAACCTACTTTATCCGCACCTTTGGCTGCCAGATGAATCAGCACGACTCCGAGCGTGTGAGCGGTCTGCTTGATTCGTATGGCTGCCTCATGGCGCTCGATCCCGCGCATGCCGATATCGTTGTCTTCATGACGTGCTGCGTGCGCGAGGCCGCCGATACTCGCCTGTACGGTCAGTGCAATTCCTGTAAAAGCCTGCCGCCTTCGCCTTCGGGCAAGCGCGTGGTTGCCGTTGGCGGTTGCATCGCGCAGCGCGATGGCGAGGGCCTGCTCACCAACGTCGATAATGTCAATGTCATTTTTGGCACGCATTCCATCGCACATGTGGCCGAGCTCATTGCCGAGGCGTTCCTTGATGGTAAGCGTCATATCCGTGCCAATGAGCATGAGGATACGGACGCCATGAGCATGCCGTGGCATCGCGAGACCCAGTATCACGCTTGGGTGCCCATCATGACAGGCTGCAATAATTTCTGCACCTATTGCATCGTGCCGTATGTGCGTGGTCGCGAAAAGAGCCGCCCCTTCGAGGAGATTGTCGACGAGGTGACCGGTTTGGTACGCCAGGGCGTGCGTGAGATTACGCTGTTGGGCCAAAACGTTAACTCATATGGTCGCGATCTGTTTGGCAAGCCGCGTTTTGCCGATCTGCTGCGTGCCGTGGGCGATACGGGTGTGGAGCGTATCTTCTTTACGTCTTCACATCCCAAGGACCTGCTGCCCGAGACCATCGATGCCATGGCCGAGACGCCTGCCGTTATGCCGCAGCTGCATCTGGCCGTCCAGTCAGGTTCGACGCGGATCCTCAAAGAGATGAATCGCCGTTATACACGCGAGGACTATCTGGGCCTTGTCGATCGCATTCGCAACCGCATGCCCGACATCGCGCTCTCGACCGACATTATCGTTGGCTTCCCGGGTGAGACTGAAGAGGACTTTGAGCAGACGTTCTCACTTGCCGAGACGGTCCGCTATGCTCAGGCCTATACCTTCATCTATTCCAAGCGCGCCGGTACCCCGGCTGCCGAGATTGACGATCCTACGCCGCATGAGGTTATTCTCGAGCGTTTCAACCGCTTGGTTAAGGTTATCGAGACCACGGCATACGAGTATAACCAGGGTGAGCTTCATACTGTGGTTCCGGCGCTCATTGAGGGAACGAGTAAAAAGAACGACGCGGTCCTGCTGGGCAAGAGTCCCAAGAATCAGACTGTGCACGCGCCTATCCCCGAGGGTTACAGCATCGATCAGCTTGTTGGCAAGATCGTTGATGTTGACGTTGACGTTGCCAAGACCTGGTATTTGTCCGGCTCCGTTGTGGGCGAGCCTCGCTAATGGTTGCTCCCGGGGCAGGTCTTTCCGCCGTTGCGATCGTCGGTCCGACGGCGGTTGGTAAGAGCGATGTTGCCGACCGTTTGGCAGCCCGTCTTTCGTCCGAAGTGCTGTCGTGCGACGCGATGCAAATCTATCGCGGCATGGACATCGGTACCGCAAAGATGGCGCCCGATGAGTGTACGGCGCCGCTGCGTCTCGTCGACATTGTAGAGCCGGGTGTGGCATATTCTGCTGCGCTTTATCAGGCTGACGCTCGCGTGCATGTTGAACGTCTCCTTGGTTCGGGTTGCCTGCCGGTTTTTTGCGGAGGTACGGGGCTATATCTCAAGGCCGCCCTTGATGAGATGGACTTTCCCTCGGGTGAACTTGAGGACGATCGTCGTGCGGGCTATCAGGAGCTTGCCGAGCGTATTGGCGAGGAAGAACTGCATGCCCTGCTTGCCGAGCGTGATCCAGAATCAGCTGCTGTTATTCATCCCCATAATGTGCGCCGTGTGATTCGTGCGCTCGAGATGCATGATGATGGTATCTCCTATGCACAGCAAAAAAGTCAGTTTAGTGTTCCGCGCGAGCATTATCATGCTCTATGGTTTGGTCTGACGCGTAATCGCGAGGTGCTCTACGAGCGTATTAACCTGCGCGTCGATCTGATGTTTGAGCAGGGTCTTGTCGATGAGGTTCGCGGTCTTATGGACCAGGGGCTGGGAGATGCCCTGACTTCGATGCAGGCAATTGGCTATAAAGAGATCATTGATGCTTTCAATGGCGTGATTTCTATGGATGAGGCTCGCGAACTCATCAAGATGCGTTCGCGTCGCTATGCCAAACGTCAGCTTTCGTGGTTTAAGCGCGATGACCGTATCGTGTGGTTCGATATGGACGAGTTTACGATCGATGAGGTCGTTGAGGACATCCTGCATCGTATTGAGGCTGCCTAATGGCCCGTTTCCCCCTTGTTCCCACGGCACCCGAGCCCGAGCGTGCCATATTAGTTGGTGTTGAGTGGCGCGACAATGCATGGCCGCTCGATCGTTCGCTTGACGAGCTTGAGCGCCTGGCCCATACGGCTGGCGCCCAGTGCGTGGCGCGTTTGTCACAGCGTCTGGTTAAGCCGTATCCAAAATCGTTTATCGGTTCCGGTAAGGTTGAAGAGCTGTGCGGCCTGGTGCATCGCATGGATGCCGATGTCGTTATTTTTGACGACGACCTGACGCCCTCGCAGCAATCCTATTTGGAGAAAGCCGTGGGCGAGCCGGTAAAGATTATCGATCGTACAGCACTGATCTTGGATATCTTTGGCCTGCATGCTCAGACGCGTGAGGGACGCCTACAGGTACAGCTGGCGCAGCTTCAATATCTGTTGCCTCGTCTGCGTGGCATGTGGAGCCATCTTGCCAAGGAGCAGACGCGCGGCGGCATCGGTTCGCGCTTTGGCCAGGGTGAAAGCCAGCTCGAGGTTGACCGTCGCTTGATTCGCAATAAGATTGCCGCGCTTCGTCGTGAGCTCAAGCAGGTTGAACAGCGTCGCGATGTCCAGTCCAAGAGCCGCATTGAGTCACCGGCGTTTCGCGTCGCGTTAGCCGGTTATACCAATGCCGGTAAATCGACGTTGCTCAATCGCCTGACCGGCTCTACGGTACTTTCGCAGGACAAGCTGTTTGCTACGCTCGACCCGACGACGCGTTCGTATCGCCTGCCCGGCGGTCGCGGCATGACGATTACTGATACCGTCGGCTTTATTCAAAAGCTGCCGCATGGTCTGGTCGATGCCTTTAAATCGACGCTGTCCGAGGTGTTGGGTGCCGATCTAATTCTCAAAGTCGTAGATGCGTCTGACGAGGACTATGAGCGGCAGCTTGAGGCTGTCGACCGCGTTCTTGATGAGATCGGCGCTGGAGAGCGTTTAACGCTGACCGTATTCAATAAAATCGATCTTCTCGATAGCGTTGATCGCCTGAGCTTCCGTCGTCGCTATCCCGAGGCCGTGCTGTTCTCGGCCCAGACGGGCGAGGGATTCGACGATTTCGTCGACCGTATTGCTCGTGAGGCGGCTGCTACCGATGTGTTGCTCTCTGCTGATATCCCGTATCGCGAGGGCGCCCTCATCACGCTGGTGCATGAGCAGGGAACCCTTTTGCACGAGGAATATCTTGAGGACGGCGTTCGTATTGTGGCGAAGCTGCCGGCCCGTATCGCGCCGCGGCTCAAGCGTTATCGCACCGAGTAGACGAGCTCCAAAAAGCCCAGAATAATGGGTTGATGCAGCAGATAAAAGGGGAGTGCATGACGTCCAAGGCTGGCGAGCGCCGGCAGGGGGTTGGCGTAGGCCCAGCTTAGGGCGGTCTTATCGATTCCCTGCGCTATATGTGCGGCGAAGTATCCTGCAAGATACATAAAGATAAACGGGATGATGGGGTAGTAATCACCTGAAACAAACCCAAGGCTCGGAAATCCCAGCCACGCCAGGTAGGGGACAGGGTAGATCGTTTTGGGGATACTCCAGGTGAGGGCGAACAACACAAGGCATAGCGACATGCCCCATCTCGCCGATATCTTCTTAAGGACGGGATCGGTCAACGCCACGATGCCGGTACATGCGGCCATGCAGTAGATGATGCCAAAATTAACCGAATCGTCGACTGAGACAAGTGTTGTTGCCAGCCAGACGACGAGTGCTGCTAAGGCGTATTTGGCGGCACGTTTGATATTGTTGCGCGAAAGGGTGCACATCCAACCCGCGATAAACAAAAATACCCAGCTGATGCTGGCGCGCCAGATGTCTTGAAAGACGGTCTGGGTAAACCAGAGCATATCCCAGTCGTACAGGTAGGCGAGATCGTAGCAAGCGTGAAAACCTGCCATTGAAATCATCGTAAACCCGCGGACGGTATCAAAGATGGTGATGCGTTTTTGCATTACGAGAACCGGCGCATTAAGCCGACGACTTTGCCCAAGATGATGGGATTCGTTGCATAGATAGGCTCCATGGTGTCATTCTCGGGCTGCAGGCGTACGCGTCCCTGCTCCTTGTAGAACGTCTTGACGGTCGCTGAATCATCAATCATGGCCACGACAATTTCGCCGTTCATGGCACTCTTTTGTTCACGGACGATGATGTAATCGCCATTGAAGATGCCGACATTGATCATTGAGCTCCCATGCACCTCAAGGATAAAGGAACCCTGATCAGTGGCGATTTCGGTCGGGATAGTAAAAGTGTCTTCGATATTCTGCTCGGCCAGAATGGGAATCCCAGCCGCGACGCGACCAACGAGCGGTAGCGAGACCGTTCCGCGAGGTGCGGTGGGCTCGTCAGATTTAGAAATTGAGACAGAGGAACCGTCCTCGTTAAAGAGTTCCAGGGCACGCGGTTTGGTGGCATCGCGCTTGAGTAGCCCGCGCGCCTCCAGGGCAGAGAGATGGGCGTGCACGGTGCTGGGAGAGGATAGGCCCACGGCAGAAGCCATCTCGCGCACGCTGGGCGGATAACCCTTCTCCTGCTGATATTCCTTGATGAAGTCGTAAATTTGCTGCTGACGCTTGGTAATTTTGCGAGCCATCAGGGCATCCTCTCTACCCATGTCAAACAAATGTTCGAATTTTGCTTGACAGGAACAACTGTTCGAAGATAATAATAACCGAACATTCGTTCTCGCGCTAGACATTTTTGTCCGCGCGGCTTGATAAAACTGTTCTCAGCAAAACACGCGAGAGGAGAACATGATGAACGCAACGAATATGGTCCAGGGAAACCTCGCCCTTAAGCTCGAGACGCCTGCCGCGCCCGCTTTTACTGTTGTCAAGGGTGGACGTTCCGGTTATCAGCCTTTGCCCGTAAAGTCTGCTCGCACTCAGTATGCTGTTGCCGCGCCGACTCCCGCTGCCCTGAAGGTCTCGACGATTGTTGCCGTCGCCGTTGCGCTCACGCTCTTTTTTGTCCTCGCTACGTCGGTCTTTAGCGCTCGTCACGCCGCGTATGCCGAGTCCGTTTCCAACGTTACCTACGAGACCATTCGCGTTCAGCCTGGTGATTCTCTTTGGTCGCTTGCCGAGGAATATCCAATCGAAGGCCTTTCCACGCAAGAGACTTCCGACATGATCCGTAACGTCAATCATCTGGAGCATGGTTCGCTCGCCGCCAGTGCGCATCTTAAGGTTCCTGCTCGTTCGTAATCATTATCGCGCTGCGCATGGTACTCTTGTTATCGTTTAAGAGGAGGTACCATGCGCTGTCCTAAATGCGGCAAGGCACATACCCGCGTCGTTGATTCCCGTATGCAGGAGTCAAATAACACCATTAAGCGCCGTCGCGAATGTTGCTCGTGTAACTACCGCTTTACAACGTTCGAGCGATGCGAAGACCCAATTGAGGTCATTAAGTCGGACGGAACTAAGCAGCGGTTCGATCGCAATAAGCTGCTCGTCGGCTTGATGCGTGCCACCATCAAGCGCGATATCGACACTAAGAAGCTCAATGAGATTATCGACGATATCGAGGTCGAGCTGCGCTCTCGCACGCTGACGGCCGTCACGTCGCATGAGTTGGGTGACATGGTGCTCAAGCGCTTGGCCAAGATCGATAAGGTGGCGTACATCCGCTTTGCCTCGGTCTACCGCGATTTCAAAGACGTCGATGAGTTTCTGCAAGAGCTCGACAAGCTAAGGTGATTCCATGTCCTGCATTACCGTCAACATAAAGCGTCTCGACCCCACCGTCGAGCTTCCCAAATACGCCCATCCCACCGATGCCGGCTTGGATCTGCGCTCCAACGAGGACTGCGTCCTGAAGCCCTTCGAACGTCGTCTGGTCTCTACCGGGCTGGCCATCGCCCTGCCCGATGGCTACGCCGGCTTCGTCCAGCCCCGCAGCGGCTTGGCCATCAAGCAGGGCCTGTCTATAGTCAATACGCCGGGCCTCATCGACGCCCACTACCGAGGAGAACTCAAGGTTATCCTCATCAACCTGGATCCCTCCAACAACATCCAAATCAACAAAGGCGACCGCATAGCCCAACTCGTCATCCAAGAAGTTCCCACGGTCAACCTCGTAGAAGTAGAAGAACTAGACGAAACCGACCGAGGCAAAGGAGGCTTCGGCTCCAGCGGCGTCGCCTAGGGGCGCTCGTATCCCGCTTTCGCCTGAGCTCCACACATATCATCCCGTGCTCAAACATTCTCGCGGGGCGCTCGTATCCCTCCCGCCCGCCTCTCACACATATCATTCCATGCTCAAACATTCTCGCTTCGCTTCGCTCGCTGCGAAACTGCGCGTGGAACGATATGTGAGAGAGGCGGGCGGGCGGCTACATGCTTGAAAAAATATTTACATTCTAGTTAGCCCACGCGACAAAGGAATAGTCTCTTTGTCGCGTGGGCTAACTGTATTTATCTTTTCCGGTCTCGCCTTTGTTGGTTTTACTGGAGGGGAATCTAGTTTAGCTGCTAGTACGTAAACGCAGCTTGCCTGTGGGGGCCTATATATCGTCCCGCGCGCAGTTTCGCAGCGTAGCGAGAATGTTTGAGCACGGGATGATATATAGGCCCCCACAGGCAAGCGAACATTAAGACGCTAGCGGATATGCGCGGGTTTTTCGCCCCAGTAGAAGCGGCAGAAGGCTCGTTTGCGCTTTTGGGGTTTGCCTACTAGCTCCATGGTTGCGATGGCGATGTCCTCGGCTGCGTGGGGGCGGCGTAGTACTTCGCCGTTGATGAGTAGCGCTTTGAGCGACTCAGGGTGGTCGTGCAGGTGACGAAGCGTCACGATGAGCTCGCGTGCGGTGGTGACGTGCATGCTGGCGCCCATGCCGGTAAGCATCGTGGTGTTGGCCTTTTCCTGACCGTATGATTTGCCCAGCAGGATCATCGGCAGATGAGCGCACAGGCACTCGGTGACCGTGAGTCCGCCTGATTTGAGGATTGCCAGGTCGCAGCCGTGCATGAGGGCCGCCATGTCGTCCACGTAGTCCAGAACCGTGACGTTGTCGAGCTTCATGGCGTCGAAGAGCGTCTTGAGTCGGGCGGCGTATTCCTTATCCTTGCCCGGTAAAAAGACAAAGTGCATGTCCTCAAAGCTGCGTAAGAAGGGGAGCGTGTGGTCCATCGCGGCACGGAAACGCACGTATGGTTGGGGCAAACTGGCGCCGGCCATCACCAATACGACGGTTTTGTCTATGGGGAGATTGAACTTGCTCAGCTCTTCCTCGCGATCGTAATTTGAATCGAAACCGGCTCGGATGGGGATGCCCGTTATGCGGATCTTTGACTCGGGAACTTTGCGGGGGCGCAGCGTTTCGGCCATAAACTCGTTGGCCACGCAGAACAGGTCGGTGTCCTTGTGGGGCCAAAAGCCTTCGACTTCATAGTCTGTTGGTACGCAGATGACCGGATAATCGATACCCGTAATAACGCGGGCACCCACGGCAACATTGGCTGCTGTGATGTGCGTTGCGACCACGGCTATAGGCCTGCGGCGACGAATATATTCGTTGAAGGCGGGGAACATAATTCGCGACCATGCCGTGCCGCCACCCCAGAGAAGATGCCCCGTAAGCGTATATCGCCAGGTCAGGTCGTAAATGGGGCGTGTGGCTCCCGTAAAAGAAGCCGCGGTCTTATTGCCGTCGAATTTAATACGTCCAAAATCAAGGATATCGAGCACTTCAATTTCAATATCCTCAGGGATTCCCTTGGTGCCGCGGATAAGGTCAAATGCTTGTGCAATCGCGTTGGCGGCGGCTTTGTGGCCCGATCCAACTGATGCGTGCACAATGGTTACCAGGGGTTTTTGTGCAGGTAAAACGGTCATTTGCTCCGGTTGGGGAGTGGCTTGCATGGGCAGGGGAGCGCTATTGCTCGTCTGCGTTTGATCCATCGATAACTCCCCTTCAGCTTTGTTACGCGATTTATCATTGTAGTGCATGAGTGTCATGTTCACGTAAATTTGGGTATGAGCGCAAAGAACGACAACGTTTCGACGAGAGGATTCTTCATGACTACCGATCAGCCGATTGATGTTGCGATTATCGGTGGAGGCCCCGCGGGCTATGCTGCCGCCATTTACGCTGCGCGTGCCAACCTGACGACGACCGTGATTGAGCAGGGCATGTCGGGTGGACAGATCGCCACGACCAATGAGGTCGAGAACTATCCGGGCATTCCGCTCTTGAGTGGCGCCGAACTCGGCGAGCGTTTTCAGCAACATGCAGAGGGGCTGGGAGCGCAGGTTACATGGAGCGTGGTTACGGGTATCGATTACGATGCCGATGCAGCGCTGTTTACGGTGCATCACGATATGGGCGATACGCTTGCCTCGAGCGTTATCGCTTGCATGGGTGCCACGCCGCGTCCGGCAGGTTTCGCTGGCGAGGATACCTATCGCGGTCGTGGCGTTTCATATTGCGCAACATGTGACGGCATGTTCTTCCGCGGCAAACAGGTCTTTGTAATCGGTGGTGGCAATTCGGCATGCGAAGAGGCACTGTTCCTGTCAGACATTGCCAGCAGTGTGACCATCGTGCTGCGCCGCGACCAGTTCCGTGCGCCTGATGGTGTTGTTCAGAAAGTACTCAAAAAGGACAATATTACAGTTAGGTACCAAACTAGTATTGTTGAGCTTTCTGGTGAAGCGATGCCCACGACAATTACGTTCAAGGACAATGCAAGCGGTAAGACGCATGCTGAGACCTTTGAGCCTGGCTCGTTTGGCATCTTTGTCTTTACCGGGACGCAACCCCATACCGAGCTTGTTGAGCATCTTGTCGATCTGGCGCCTGATGGCGGCATTTTGACTGATGAATCCATGGCGACCCGCACGCCAGGTCTATTTGCTGCTGGCGATATCCGTTCCAAGCGCTTACGTCAGGTTGTGACCGCCGTTTCTGACGGAGCCATAGCAGCAACGAGCGCATACGCGTTTCTCCGCGGATAAGTACGATAATATATCTTATGTAAGGTTGCTATCTTTACACAAAGTGGTTGGACGGTGCATCAATGTGCTGTCCAACCACTTTTACTTGCCGGCTATGTGGTATGCAAAACTAGATAACCTAGAATACAATATAGAAAACGAACGGAGGCCTCTTATGAACCACGTTAAACATGTTATCCCGATGTCCGATACGTCGGTCAGCATTAAGCCTGAGGATATTCAGCCGACGGTTCTGCCGGATGCATTTATTCAGTCCGATATGGTGGGTAAACTCAACGCGTTGAGCCTGCCACGCTATGACCAGCTGCCCAACGTAACGCTCTATCGCGATCAGGTTATTGAATATGTTGCACTGTGGATGGAGCCGCTTTCGATTTGCGTAGAGCAGCCCGTTATTACGCCATCGATGATCAATAACTACGTGAAGGTCGGCCTGGTGCCTGCTCCGGTCAAAAAGCAATATGGCCGTGAGCAGATTGCCCGCCTGATCGCTATCTGCCTCTTTAAGCAGGTGTTACCTATTGCTGCGGTGCAGGCACTCTTTAACATTCAGCGTTTGAGCTACGATGCCCCGACGGCCTTCGATTACGTGGTCGATCAGCTCGAGGCATCGATTCGTTCGGCGTTTTCCGTCGAGCAGACGCCGGTTCCCGATACGGCGCATCAGGTAACGCGTGAGTCGCTGCTTGTGCGCAGTGCGGTTTCGTCCTTCGTTTCGAAGGCGTACCTAATGAGCTATCTCAAGTTCAACGGGTTTAATAGCTAGCCGACGTATAAAACGGGCGGGACAAAGAGCCATCTGTCACTTTGTCCCGCCCGTATTTTTGCTTGGTTGGACTTTATTGGCCCGAAGCCACGTCCATGCCGTAGCCGATGATGAGGCCGTGCATCTCGGCGTAATAGGAATCCAGGCCGTTGCAGGGCATGATGATAGTCTTGGAGCCTGGCCAGCGCTCCACAATGCGGCTGGCAAGTGCCTGGGCGCCTGCCTCATTCTCGACATGGTCGATGACGACCTCGCCGCCCGTAAAACCCTCGGCTTCCATGGTGTCGATGATCTTGTTGAACATCTTCTTTTCGCCACGCGTGTGTCCGACGAGTTCGATTTTACCGGCCTCACTCGCCGTGCCCAAAATGCGAATATTGAGCTTGTTGGCAATGACGCCGGCTGCCTTAGGGATACGTCCGGCTTTGGCCAGGTTTTCGTAATTGCACAAGCTGAAGAGGATTTTGCTGTTCTGCTCAAGGCTATTGAAGTATGCGCAAGCGTCCTCGAATGAGACATCCGGATTGCTTGCAAGATAGCGGTCGAACAGCAAGAAAATGAGGTCCATTTTGCCGCCAGCTGCGCGCGAATTGACTAGATGAATCTGCCGGTCGGGCTCCTCGGCAAGAACCATATCGCGAGCCGTGGCTGCTGCGTTGTAGCTGCCCGACACGCCCTCAGAGATCGGCATGCAGATGGTTTTGTCGGCCAATTTGAAGAGCTCGGCCCACTCCCCTACGCTGGGACAAGCGCTCGAAGAAGCGTTCGTCTCCGCCTGAACAGCGCAGTTGAGCTCATGAACGTCGAGTGAAAGGTCATCAACGAATTCACGCTCCCCCACTCGAATTTTGAGGGGCGCAAATGCAAAGGTGGTATGGGGCGCGGTTGGTTGCCAATCGCGGAGGTTGCAGCTTGAATCGGAGATAAGTGCCCAGCTCATAGAGGGTCCTTTCTAATTGTTCTCTAACAATTATAGCCATCTTGCAGACCGAGTGGGCCGCTATCTAGTATTCAAAACTAGATAGCGGCCTGCACGAAAGGCAAAAGAATGGACCCCATGGCTCAAAGCCACGAGGTCCATATCCGTTTGCTTTATCTGAATACTTAGTAGCGAACGAAGATATAGTTGTTGTTCATGCCGGCGGCAACGGAGCTGATGATAACACCCGTGTTGTAGTCGGAAGCATGAATCATCTGACCACCACCGATGTAAATGCCGGTGTGGTACGAGTTGACCACAACGTCACCGGGCTGCGGATCGGACACACGCGTCCAACCCATAAAGGTGCCCGTGGTGCCCAGGCGGCAATAGCGACCAGTGAGGCAATAGCTAACAAAACCAGAGCAGTCGAAGCTGTTCGGGCCAATTCCGCCCCAGGAATAGGCGCAACCAAGTTTGCTGTATGCACGCGAGACAACAGAACCGCCATCGACGGACTGGCTCGGAGCAGAAGGCGTCGGAGCCGGAGGAGGCGTGGAGGGCTGCGGCGTCGGAGCAGGTGCCGGCGTAGGAGCCGGAGTGTTGCCGCCCTGGTTGTTGTTATTGCTGGTCTGACCACCGTTGTTGGTGTTCTCGGTCGTACCAGCAGTCTCGTTGCTCACCGTGGCCTTCTCGGCAGTACTGGCGTTGATGCCGGCCTGCAGCGCGGCGTTGGCCTCGGCCTCGGCGGCAAGCTCGGCCTGCAGCTGTGAATCCAGGGAGTTTACGACGTTCTGGGCTTCAGCCTGCTGAGCGTTAAGCTCGTCGACCTTTTTCTGCGTAGCGGCGACGTTCTTTTCCTGCTCGGCCTGCTTATCGGTGAGCTGCTGCTTAAGCTCCTTGACCTCTTGAATGGTCTGAGCTTGCTTATCGGAAACTTTGCCGTAGTAGAACAGACGGTTGAGCATATCGCTCAGATCATCGACACCCGTCAAAACCTGAAGCAGGCTCAGACCGCCGGTTTTGTACTCGCCGGCGACATAGGTCGAGAGCTTGGCCTGACCGTCAGCGATCTCCTGCTGCTTTTGCGTGATCTCGCCAGCAGTCTGATCGAGCGCCTGCGTCTGCGTGGCGAGCTCATCGTAAATCTGCTGGGTTTGGGTACCGATCTGCTCGAGCTTCGTTCGAGCAGCGGCAAGGTCGGATGCGGTATCGGCGTAGGCAGGAGCCGCGAGGCCCAAGCCCAAAACACAAGCGAGGGTTGCCGTAGCAGCGCAGCGTGCCATGTTTTTGTGCGTGTTTGCTGTGCGCATGTAGCTTCCTTTCCAGTAACTAAGGGTAACGGCTAGTCTACCGTCACCAGGCTAAAGAGCTCCACATCGTCATCAGACGGCGTGAGCTTCTTGCGCGGGTTGAGAAACGCAAGCTCAAGGATACAACCGTAGCCCACAAGCTTTGCGCCCATATCACGCACCAGTTTACCTGTTGCCTCGACGGTTCCGCCCGTCGCGACCAAGTCGTCCAGAATCAACACGGTATCTTTAGAGCTGATGGCATCGGCGTGAATCTCGATAGAATCCGTTCCATACTCGAGCTCGTAGCTCTCGCTTATCGTCTTGCGCGGCAGTTTGCCGGGCTTACGTGCGGGTACAAAGCCGGCACCTAGGGCGACGGCCACGGGCACACCGACCATAAAGCCGCGGGCCTCGGGTCCTACGACCTTGGTAATGCCCATATCGGCAAAATGCTCGGCAAGGGCATCCACCATGGCCCTCAGGGCCTCGGGATTGCCAAAGAGCGGTGTGATGTCCTTAAAGACGACTCCGGGCTCGGGATAGTCGGGGATATCGACGATATGAGATTCGAAGTCGTACATGGCGTGACCTTTCATGGATTGCCGGGTGGACGGCGATTATTTACCCGTGTTAGCAGACGGGTTATGCGAGGGGACGACGACCTTGGACGGTTGCACGAGCGACTCCTCGTGCGCGGCAACCGCGGGGACGCTTGCCCCATCGCTTTTAGCCTTGGTGGATTCGGAACGTGCAATCTCCTCATCGAGTGCATCAATGTCGGCGTCCTCGACCACGGCGTTGAGCGACTCAAATACGCGGTTCTTGAGCAGCGCGGTGTGCACGCCCTCCGTCAGGTCGTGAAGCTTCTTAAACGCACGCTCGAGCTTGGCGTCGCGCTCGTCATCGGAGGTATCCATGCCGAGCATGCTCACGAGCACCTGCTCAAACATCGAGGACTCGCGGTTGGCGGAAGACACGTACTGACGCAGGTTGCGCGGCTCGATATGGAAGCGCGACAGCTCGGAGCAGTAGCGGATGATCGGAAAATCGCGACCATCGACAAGCTCGCGATTCTGCGGACTCTTGATGATGCGAATGAGGTCGTTCTCGGCGAGCGAGCGGATAAACGAAATTTCGACGCCCAACATATCGGGAATGGTCTCGATGGGATGCAGCTTTTGCTTAGTCTCCTTGGGCTCCGTCTTGAGCGGAACATCGGATAGCAAGCCCACCTCGTAGGCGAGCGTTGACAGGTCCGTGGCGTTTTCCAAGCGCTGCTTAATCACGTTGAGCGGCATGTAGCGGGTCTTCTGCAAGTGCAGGATGACCTCCAGACGATCAACGTCCTCCTTAGAGTACTGACGGTATCCCTTAGGCGTACGATGAGGGGTAATGAGCCCCTCATCCTCTAGAAATCTAATTTTTGAGTTCGAAAGATCGGGGTATGCGCCTCGAAGTAGGTTGACGACTTGGCCGATACTCAGATAGTTGCGTTCGGCCATGCCCTACTCACCGGTTTCGATGCGCTCCGGCGTGCTCTCGTGGTAGATGAGCGTAAACGTACCGATCTGAACGGAAGAACCGTCGTGCAGCGGGGCCGCGTTGACAATGGCACCGTCGACCCAGGTACCATTGAGCGAGCCCAGGTCCTCGATGCGAGCGCCGAGGCCCTCGCGAATAATGCGCGCGTGGCTGCGCGAAACGGTCATGTCATTAAGGAAGATGCCGTTCGCGGGATCGCGGCCGATGGTGGTCACGTCGTCCTCGAGCTCAAAGGCGGCACCAGTCTGCGGACCCTTGACGATGGACAGGACGGGGGCGGTGATGCGCACGTTGGCCATGAGGTCGGGAACGGTGACGTCGCTTGAAGGCACGCGGAATACGCAGGTAGCGTCAGCAGTCTTATCATTCTGAGGCATATTGTTAACCATGTTGTCCATGACAACCCCTAACTTATCGCGGACGTGCCGCAAATAATGAACCGTACGTAATCATACCCCAACGAATCAGTCTTCGATTTCAGGGTTCAGAAAGTCGATGTCCTCGTCCTCGGGATGCGCGAGAGCCTGTTTAATGGCCACTCCGCCCTTAATGGAGTAGATGACAGCCGTGAGCATGGAGAAGATCACGCCGCCGTACACAAAGAAGATGCCGAGGGGCACCGAGCTTCCGTTGAGGCCCGGGAAGGCCGTGAGGGTTGAAGGTAAAAGGTGCAGGCCGTCAATAACGGGGAACCCGAGCAGCATGAGCGAGAAGCCGGTCATGAGCAGTGCAGTGGCAATCTTTCCGGGAAAGACGACATCGATGGGGCGACGGTGATAATGACGCACGATAAGCGTGCCGATGCCCAGATAGATGTCGCGGCCGATAATGAGCACGCAGACCCAGATGGGCAGCTCTCCGCGGACCACCAGCCCCAAGACGCCGGTGAACAGCAGCGCACGGTCACAAATGGGATCCATGACCTTGCCGAGCCACGAGACCGTCTTAGTCATGCGGGCGATCTGACCGTCCATCCAGTCGGTAGAGGCGGCAACGGCGTAGATAACGATGGCGATGACGCGGTTGTTATCCGTCACAAACAGGTACAGAAATACCAGGGTGAGGATCAGGCGCGTAAAGGTGATGAAATTGGAGATCGTAAAGATCTTATTCGACGGGTAATCGGAAGTGCCGATAAGCTCCTTTTTGATCTTCTTTTTGATGCCCACAGGACTCCCCCGCTGGTTAACGACAAAACTTTCGCTACTATACCCGTTCCGGCGATGTCTATCCAGCGTAAGCATAGAGAGTCCAGACATGAGGAAGGCGCTTTTGGGCGGCGGTGGATTTCACATTCGTGTACATCAGCCTCCAAACATGCCGAAAAATGTCGGTTTTGGAGGGTGATGTACACGTTTTGATTCGGTGATTACATCGATCGGGAAAGTTGTTGCCTTAAGCAAATTAATCATGATGTGCGGGTCGAGAAGGGTTGGCGCCAAAAGAACCCAACGGCCGTTATGGCTTCGTTAGAAACGCGCCCCACCATGGATGGTGAACCCGAAAGGTAAGGCGCGCGGGCACGGTGACTCGGCCCGCGCTCCCGGAAGAGAAAGGATAAACCCATGGGTTACATGCTCGAGACGCGTGGGCTCACCAAGCGCTTCGGCCGCGGCGACCAGGCGCAGGACGCCGTGGCCGACGTGAGCCTTCATATCCGCGAGGGCGAGGTGTACGGGCTGCTCGGTCCCAACGGCGCCGGCAAGTCGACAACGCTCAAGATGATCTGCGGGATGCTGCGGCCGACGGCCGGGGAGATCCTCTTTGCCGGGCACGCCTGGCGCCGCGAGGACCTCTACGCAATCGGCAGCCTCATCGAGGAGGCGCCGCTTTACCCCAACCTCACCGCGCGCGAGAACCTGCGCGTGCGCACCACGCTGCTGGGCCTTCCCGAGAGCCGCATAGATGAGGTGCTCGCCGCCGTGGACCTCGCGGACACCGGGAAGAAGCGCGCCGGGCGCTTCTCGATGGGGATGCGGCAGCGCCTGGGGCTCGCGTTGGCGCTGATCGCCCGGCCACGCCTGCTCGTGCTCGACGAGCCCACCAACGGCCTCGACCCCATCGGCATCGAGGAACTGCGCGACCAGATCCGCGGCTTCGCGGCGGCGGGTACGACGGTGATCGTCTCGAGCCACATCCTCTCCGAGGTGCAGCAGATGGCGGACACCATCGGCATCATCTGCAGGGGGCGCCTTGCCTACGAGGATGCGCTTCGTCCCGAGCAGGACCTCGAGGAACTCTTCATGAGCTTCTGTCGGGAAGGGCGACGAGGGCGCGGGGAGGTGGCGGCATGACGGGTGAGAAAGGCGGCCTGCTCGCGGCCCTGCGCGCCGAGGCCCTGAAATCGCGCCACGCGGCGCCGGTTCGCCTGGCCGTGCTCATGGCGCTGCCGATGCCGCTGCTCGGCGCGATGCCCTACCGGGGCGTGCAGATCTTCAGCGCGTGGAACTACTGGTACGCGCTCTTCCTGCCCGTGTGTCTCTCGCTCGTGGTGGCGTGCGTCGCGCGGGCTGATGCTCGCACGCGGATGCGGGGGCTTCTGGGCCTGGGCTTCCCGCTCGGGCGCGCCTGGTGGGCCAAGGCGCTCTGGTGCCTCGCGCTCTGCACGCTCTCGAACCTCGTGGTCTTCGGCATCTACCTCGCGGGATCGGCGTTCTCCTCGCAGGGCCTCACGGCCGCGGGCACGCTCACGATGCTCCTCTGCGCGCTCGCCAACACGGTGACCGCGGCGTGGATGATCCCCGCAGGGCTCTTCCTCACGGCGAGGCTCGGCATGCTCGCGGGCATCTTCTGCCCGCTCGCCGCGCAGCTCGTGGGTGGGTTCGCCTGGTCGCTGATGCCGCTGCCGCAGCTCTTTCCGCCGTCGGCGAGCATGGTCATCCCCACGAGCTTCATTCCCGTGCTGCCGAGCGGCGAGCCGCTCGCGGCGGACATGGCGCTCGGCGGGGCGCTCACGGCGGACGGCGTGCTCACGCTGGCGGGTCTTGCGGTCAGTGCGCTCGCGTTCGCCGCGCTCACGGCGGCGGGCGCGGCCTGGTTTGCGCACTCCGAGGAGAGGTGATGGCCATGACACGACTCTCCGATCCGACGCCGCGCATGACTCTCCCGCGGGCCCTGCTTTCCGAGGCCCTGCGCCTGGCGCGCTCCCCGCTCTCGGCGGTGCACCTCGCCTGCGGCCTGGCAGCCGGTCTTGCCTGCGGCGAGTACTTCTCCGTAACCCGATGGGACCCGGCGCTGGGCGCGGACGCCTGCGCCCAGTTCCTCGGCGCCCTCATGCCGCTCATGTCCGCCATCGTCTGCGGGCTCGCCGTGGACGAGGAGCGCGCTGCCGGGCGCCTCGCCAACCTCACGGCGGTCCCCTCGCGCGGGCGCGCCGTCGCGGCGAAGCTGCTCGCCCTTGCGGCGCTCGGCGCGGGCGCGCTGGCCGTGGCGCTCGGCGTGTTCGGGGCCGTGCTCGCCGTCGCCGGGCGCCTGCCGCTCGGGCCCGCTCCGCTTGCGGCCGCCTGGGCGGGCATCGTGCTGGGCAGCTTGCCCCTCTACGCGCTGGGGCTCGGCGTGGCCCTGCGCCTCGGCCGCAACGCCGCCATCGGCGCCGGCGCGGCGGGGGTGCTCCTCGCGTTCTTCTCGGTGGGCGGACTTGCGCACGGCCTCATGACCGGCGAGCTCACCGGCGCTCTGGCGACGCCCCTGAGCTGGGTGCCGCTCGCCTGGCCCGCGCGCCTGGGGTCGCTCGGGGTGGAGGCCTTCATCGACGCCGCACGCGCGGCGGGCCCTCTCCTCACGACTGCGCTCGCTAGCCTCGTTCTCACCCTGGCAGCCGACGCCGTCCTTCTTGCCTGGTTCTGCCGCTTCGAGGACGGGAGGG
>CAUHCN010000003.1 GCA_959604825.1 uncultured Collinsella sp.
GGAATTGGTCAAAATCGTTTGACTATTAGCGGCTAAAATCGCCCGGCGCTAACAACGGGATGAAAATGCAAATCGTGAAAATAAGATTTTGAGAGGCAAAAACGAAGCGCATTCACTTTGACGTTGAAGAAGACGGATTTTACGGCGCATATTGGGCGTGCAAGGGCACGCATACAGCAGCGGGCACGGATTCGATTGAAACCGTGCCCGCTATCTGATACTAAATTATTTTATCAAACGTCTGTTCTATTATCGCCTATTACAACAGCATTGCGTTCGCATTCACGGAGCTTTACGGCAGAAGCTGTGGGGGCGGTGTGCTTGAGATTCTGCCCAAGAAAGTTGGCAATATCCCTGTTCTCAATACCGGTCTATTGAACATTAATCCCGAGCTAAAAAGAAACGTTATCAGCATAATTGACGGAGTAGTAAGAAATGGGCGCAATATCGACGAAGCGTTGGATTACATTGATGCAGAGATACTCGTTGGTGTACTTAGATTCGATAAAGATACCTGTCGCGCATGTAGACGCATATGGAAAGACATTGAAAGCAAGGCGCCTTGGCAGAGGCAAAAGATAGGCAGTGACTATAATGACCAGCACAAAATTTACTTGGATTAGCTTTTATGAAGAGTTATCTGACAAGCTGCTGACCTATCGAGACAGGCGCGACGATTTGATAAACAAGCTAGCAACTGTCTATGAATCGATCGGGATGAGTCTCCCTAAGCTTGAGGCAGATGAGCTCCAAGACATCGATCCGTTCACCGTCTTCGGCCTCTTCAACAAGGGCATCACAGACGCAAACCGGCAAAAGATCATCGCCGGCATCGCCGAGGTGTTCGACATTGGGGCAGATCAGCCCACGGACTTCGAGGGCATCCCCGTGCTCAACAACCTCAACGCGACCTTCTATGCCTTCGCCAACGACGACCGGCGCGGCGAGAATGACATCGACAACCTTTGGCATGTTTTCGAGGCCGAACTTGCACTGGCCGCCGACGACAACAAGGAAACCCGGAAGGTCTTCGTCGAGGCATTCGATACCGCCGTCATCCAGTTCACACTTGGCTGGAAGCTCACCATGGGCCTCTACTGGGCGAGGCCCTACAACTTCATCAGCCTGGACTCGCGCAACCGTTGGTTCATGGCCGACGTGGCAAAGGCTGGCTCCACCATTGCCGGCATAGCGCCAAAGGAGAAGGACTCGCCAGTTCATGACGGAGATCGCTACCTCGCCATTTGCGACACCATCAAGTCGGAGCTCGGAAGCGAAGAGTGCTCGTATGCAGACTTCCCCTCGCTGACGGCTGCCGCCTTCGTGGAGTCCGAACGCGTCAACCAGGAGCGGAAGGCTGCCGAGAAGGCTGCAGCCGAGAAGGCGGAAGAAAATTCCCTTGGAGACGAGGGGGTCAAGACCACACATTACTGGACCTACTCCCCGGGAGACGGTGCCGCGAGGTGGGATGACTTCTACGCACGTGGCGTAATGGGCGTCGGCTGGAGCAAGCTCGGCGACGTCGAGAAATACGCCAGCAAGGAAGACATCCGCAAGAACCTGCGCACCCTGTACAGTAGCAAGTACTCGCAGAAGAACTCCGCGCTCGCGCTCTGGCAGTTCTCGCGCGAAATCAAGCCGGGCGACGTTGTCTTTGCTAAGCGGGGCCGCAGCGTAATTATTGGTCGCGGCATCGTTGAGGGGGATTACCAATTCGACGAAAATGGCGACTCCTATCCGAACATCCGCAGGGTACGCTGGACGAACAGAGGAGAGTGGCACACGGAAGACTTCCTCGCCGTGAAGACCCTGACGGACATCACCGCCTATCCCGACCTCGTTGAGAAGCTCAACTCGTTCTTCGAGAACGAGGACGGCGAAGTCGAGGAAGACACGGAGGAGGTTGAATACCCAGCGTACACGTCCGAGGACTTCCTCTCGGAGGTCTACATGGACGGCGAGTACTACAGGACCCTCGTCAACGTCCTGCGCGCGAAGAAGAACATCATCCTGCAGGGTGCCCCAGGCGTGGGCAAGACCTTCGCCGCAAAGCGCCTGGCCTACTCCATGATGGGCGTGAAGGACGCCGAACGTGTGATGATGGTGCAGTTCCACCAGAGCTACAGCTACGAGGACTTCATAGAGGGGTTCCGCCCGAACGCGCAGGGCTTCGACCTCGAGAAGGGCGCGTTCTACAACTTCTGCAAGAATGCGAAGGACGATTCTGACAACGACTACTTCTTCATCATCGACGAAATCAACCGTGGCAACCTCTCGAAGATCTTCGGCGAGCTGTTCATGCTCATCGAGAACGACAAGCGCGGGCCCAGGAACACGCTGCAGCTCCTCTACTCGCACGAGCTGTTCTACGTCCCGAGCAACGTATACCTCATTGGAATGATGAACACAGCGGACCGCTCGCTCGCCATGCTCGACTACGCCCTGCGCCGCCGCTTCGCGTTCTTCGACCTCCGTCCCGCCTTCGACACGGAGAGCTTCATCGCCTATCAGGAGGGACTTGCCAGCGAGAAGTTCGATAGGCTCATCTCCTGCGTCGTGAAGCTGAACGAGGCGATCGCGTCCGACGAGTCGCTGGGAGACGGCTTCTGCATCGGCCATAGCTACTTCTGCCGCATGTCCCCGGACGACGTAACGGACGATAAACTCTCGGCAATCGTCAACTACGAGCTCGTGCCGATGTTGCGCGAGTACTGGTTCGACGAGCCTACCAAGGTCGACGAGTGGGCCGGCAAGTTGCGCAGGTCAATCCGGTGATCCGGATACAGAACATCTACCACATGCTCACCTATGCGTTCCAGACGCTGCAAGGGCAGGGCTACCGCGGCATCGCAGCCGAGGAGTTCGACAACACCGCCGACCTCCTCGCCGAGATACTGTCACGGGGCGTGAGCCTGCAGCTCAAGCGCGGCCTTGACCGAGAGTACGTCGACCGCAAGGAAATGCTCTCCTCACCGAGGGGCAAGATTGAGCTGTCCGAGTCCTTGAAGACGCGCTCGATTCTGCGCAGGCAGCTGGTTTGCAGCTACGACGAGTTCAGCACGGACACGCGCATGAACCGCATCCTCAAGGCGACGATCATGCTCTTGATTCGTTCGGACATCGACAAGGCGCGCAAGAAGGCACTTAGACGGCTGCTTCCGTACTTCGTGGACGTGGAAGACGTGAACCTTTCGGGCGAAGACTGGCACATGCGCTTCGACCGGAACAACCAGACTTATCGCATGCTCATGAACGTGTGCTGGCTGGTCGTGAAGGGCCTTCTCCAGACGCGGGAGAGCGGGAGTCTCCGCATGATGGACTTCCTCGACGAGCAGCGAATGAGCCACCTGTACGAGAAGTTCATCCTCGAGTACTACAGACGTGAGCACCCAGAGCTTTCCGCGGGGGCGCCGTACATCAGCTGGGCGCTCGACGACAGCTTCGATGACATGCTCCCCGCCATGCACACCGACATAACGCTCACACGAGGCAGGGCCGTCCTCATCGTCGACGCGAAGTACTACAGTCACACGACGCAACAGCAGTTCGGCAAGCAAAGCGTCCACTCCGGCAACCTATACCAGATCTTCACCTACGTGAAGAACAAGGAAGCGGAGCTCGCCAGCACTCACGAGCAGCATAGCGTGTCGGGCATGCTGCTCTACGCCAAGACCGACGAAGACGTGCAGCCTGATGGTGTGTATCAGATGAGCGGTAACCAGATAAGCGTGAGGACATTGGACCTGAACCAGCCCTTCGAGACAATACGTTCGCAGCTCGACGGTATTGCTGAAGCTCATTTCTCAAAAGAGGCGGCTTATGTTTGAGAGCCTGACAAAACATCTGCCTGCGATTGAGAATGCCGAGGGATTTGGCAACTGGGTTGTAGACCGAGAGAGCAAGGGCACCATGGACGACCCAATCAAGATACCCTACGTGAATTACGGAACGACGGTTGCTGACGTTGAACAAGCAATCTACGACTTCGTCGACGAGCATCCCGAGTACGAGCTCACGCATTACCGCGACATACTTGAACGCAACGGACTCGAGTGAGGCAGCCAGGCAATGTCTGGGGCAGATGTATCGGAACTCGACGGCCAGGCGGTGATGGCGCTTCTGCTCGGAGCCGTGAGAGCAGAACGCTTCTGCGATGGGGCACTGCTCGGCTTCTTTGGGGACGGGAGCATGAGACGCTGGCTTTTGCGTCTGCGCGAGATTGATGACAAAGGCAGCGATGAGTAACAACTTGAGCCTCACCATTGAGATACACAGCGATGAAGACGGACGATAGAGTTGCGACCATCTTTCCCAGTGAGGGACTTGTCGTCGGATATGGCACGGTGTGGGCCAGCAGCAAGACGGAACACGCGCACTTCCGCATAGATGCTGCAAGCACGTTGGAATGCAACATCTCGGCATGAAAACATGTATGAGGGACAATGGATTAATCACCCCTCATACATGTCGGCTAAGCAGCGCGAAGCGTAAAAAACAGACCGCCAAAGAACAGCACGGCACAGGTGCCCACAACCAACTCGAAGTTCGACTTATGCAGCTTCGTCGTGGTATCGGACATTGCCTGTCGAATCTTCTCAGACTCCTGCATGACCTTATCGAACTGTTCGTCGGTCAGATTGCCGCTCTGGAGCAGGGCCTGTGTCTCGTCGGCCTGCATGCTCAGGACTTCCATCTGGCGCATGACAACAGAGTGATTAGTGTCCATGGCCTTATCCATGCTCTGCTTGGCGAAGTCGGCGAGATCCTTGCGATCCATGTCATTGTCCTCGTAATGCGGTACCAGCGTGTTAGTCGCCATTGTTAGTTCTCCGTTCTAGGGCTCACATGGAGCCCGTTAGTGTTTTGCATTGATTACACGGCTTGATGTCCGTACCTCGTGGCCACATAATGCACGGTAGTACGAAATGCTGTGTTCTGTGAACAGCCATTAGGACACCAAAATGTCCGTACTAAAGGAGTCAAGATGAACAATGCTGAGGCTGATGCTTTTGGAGAGAAAATTGACCCCGAGTGGTTTAAGTGGGTGATACACCGGCTTGACTCGAGCATACGTAAGATTGGGGCTGATGCCGACATTGGCAGAACAGAGAAAACCATACTTCGTGCGGTGAAGTCGGGAACGATACGTCCCGAATTGCTGGATCAGATTGCAAAGAAGCTCGACGTCTACCCAGACTATCTTGCGGGTCGCTACGCATGGACGCTCAATCTCGACATCATGAAAGAAGAGGGAGTCCTTGACTACTGGCGCGAGCACTATCTGAGCCCGAAGCAATTCCCATACAAACTTGCGGAGCAGTTACGGCTTGATTCCTATCGTCAGCTTATTGACACGCTGCTCATCCATGGCATTTCTGAAGCTGAGTACAAGGGTCTGGACTGGAATAAGAGGCACGAGCTCGAAAGAGAACTAGATCGACAAACAACCCGAATTCTCAACCACTGGTTTCCTGACCATGCGAGGCCTGTGGAGGATCTCGAATACTTCCAAACTATGGAATGGCAGGATGAACGTGATGTGATTGAAGCCATGCTTGACTACTTAAAGGACCGAGGGCTCGTGACTGTTTATGACCAAGAGCCTGATGATGACTCAGAGGATCCATTCTTTGAGGAGTACAAGCACCTGTCTGTAGTTAGCATGCCTACGATGTCCCGCATCGTCATCAAGGGCGAATCGGGCTTTTGTAGCGTTGATGAAGCATTCACCGACATGGTTGTCATCACACCCGATTGGATCAGCTACAAATACAAGCCTCGTAAGATGTCAGAGCATAACTTGCCGATGAGCTGGGCATACCAGCCAAGCGGCCTTGGCTATCGTGCGCTGTTCGATGAAGTTGCCGAGAAGGTCGCCGGTATCCTAGAGCTAGATGACGAGGAGTTTGTTACCGACATAGGTTCAACGACGTTTGCCGTCGCATATCCCAATGGAACAAAGAAGCATAGGGTCTTTTGCCTGCCAGGCGACGACTTTGCTGAGTGCTTTGCACTGGTGAAGAAGATGGTTCCGAGCGAAGAGGCGATTCCACGCGTCCTTATAACCTCAGATAATGAGTAGAAAGCAGCTCGACATCATGCATAGAAGAACGTGAGGTCAAGCGACAACTCCGAGCATAATCTGCGTACTTGTGACACGGTCGGACACTGTCTCCCGAGGACGAAAAGTCGATCTCGGGAGGCAGTTCTTTTATGGAGTCAATCATCGTGGCGTGCATTACTGGTGTCGTAACGCTGATTGGGGTGATCCTTTCCAACTCTAAGAGCAGAGCCGTCATGGAGGTCAAGCTCGACGCCCTCACGAAGAAGGTCGAGAAGCACAACCAGGTCCTGGAGCGCACCTACGTGCTCGAGCAGGACATGACTGTCGCGAAGCACGACATCGAGTCCTTGAAGGGAAAGGTGGGCTGACTTGAACGAGTTTCTGGCAAGCAACGAGTGGTACTGGCGACTGGCGCGCACGATCTTGCAGGGAGTCCTTGGCGTGGTCATCGCCAACATTGACCTGATCATGGACTGGTGCGTGCTGGACCCGAGCGTGAGGGGCCTGGTCGTGGCGATTGGAAGACCTCTTTCTGACATTTCCCCAGGCAAATTGATATTTCCTTACGAACAGCCTCCGGTTCTCCGAGAGCTGTTCCATTATTCCCGTACGAAATCGACGTCCCGGAAGAACCGTTAGGGGGAATAATTGCGTGCTCAAATACGGCAAGATACACGGCGTCATTCGGCGGCATTCGGGGTTACCGAAACTGCGTAAACCGATTTTCGCGTTTATTTATTCCCGTTTGTTGACCTAGGCGAATGCAATCAAGGAGGGCTTGAATTGACCCCGCAGTTTCAACTTAGTTTCGCCCGCTCGAAATCGCCCCTCGGGGAACCCGAATTGTGAATTATTCCCGCAGGGCCCAATTATTCCCGTACCGCCGAATACTCCGCCATACCGCTCAGTAGGGGTATACGGGAATAATTAGGTCGTTTCCCCAGGTAGACATGCAAAAAGAAAGCCTCCGAACCAGAGGGTTCGGAGGCCGTTATTCCCGTTATTTCGCTGATGGCTTTACCTTGCGGCGATGCCGAAATAGTACCAGGCAGTACTCGGCAGCATCAAAATGCGAGTCCGGAAGCCAGTTCTCGCTATTCCCACTCAATCGTCGCGGGCGGCTTGGACGTGATGTCGTAGCACACGCGGTTGGCGCCGGGGACCTCAGCCACGATACGGCCGGAAATGCGGGCCAGCACGTCGTAGGGCAGCTTGGCCCAGTCGGCGGTCATGGCATCGCTGGACTCGACGGCACGCAGGATGATCGGACGCTGATAGGTGCGCTCGTCGCCCATTACGCCAACGGACTTAATGTCGGGCAGGACCGCGAAATACTGCCAGCAGCTGTGCTCGGAGTTGCGCTCGCCAGTCTGCTCAAACAGACGCTGGTTGTAGGCGTCGAGCTCCTCGCGCACGATAGCGTCGGCGTTTTTGAGAATCTCGAGCTTCTCCTTGTCGACCGCGCCGATGATGCGGATGGCCAGACCCGGGCCCGGGAAGGGCTGACGGAACACGATGTGACCCGGCAGGCCGAGCGCCAGACCAAGCGCGCGGACCTCGTCCTTAAAGAAGTGGTCGAGCGGCTCGATGAGGTCGAAGTGCACGCCCTCGGGGAACGGGATCAGGTTGTGGTGGCTCTTGATGGTGGCCGTCTTGCCGCCCGTCTTGCGAGCGCCGGACTCGATGATGTCGGGGTAGATGGTGCCCTGAGCCAGATACTTGACCGGCTTGCCATCGCACTCGAGCTGCTGGGCGACCGCGAAGAACTCTTTCCAGAACTGCGTGCCGATGATGCGGCGCTTCTCCTCAGGCTCGGTCACGCCGGCCAGAAGCTCGGCATAGCGGTCCTCGGCGTGGACGTGGATAAAGTCGACGTCAAACTGCTTGGTGAAGACCTCCTCCACCTGCTCGGGCTCACCCTTGCGCAGCAGACCGTGGTTGATGAACACACAGGTCATCTGCTTGCCCACGGCGCGGGCGCCCAGCGCAGCCACGACGGAGGAGTCGACGCCACCGGACAAGGCCAGAATCACGCGGTCGTCGCCGACCTTCTCGCGGAACTCGGCCGTCATGGTCTCGACCAGGTTGTCCATGCTCCAGTTGGGCTCCAGGCCGCAGATCTCAAACAGGAAGTTGCTCAGCAGCTGCTGACCGTACTCGGAGTGCTTGACCTCGGGGTGGAACTGCGTGGTGAAAATCTTGCGCTCGACGCACTCCATGGCGGCAACCGGGCACACGTCGGTGCTGGCAGTAACGGTAAAGCCCTCGGGCACCTCGGAGACGGCATCACGGTGGCTCATCCACACGGTCTGCTCCATAGGCGTGGAGTTAAAGAGCTTGGCACCAGCCGTGCGCGTGATGGTGGCGCGGCCGTACTCGCCCACCTCGGAGTGGCCGACCTTGCCGCCGAGCGTCACGGCCGTGATCTGATGGCCGTAGCAAAAGCCCAGGACGGGAAGGCCCAGGTCAAAGATGGCAGGATCGATGGACGGAGCGTCCTCAGCATACACAGAAGCCGGGCCGCCGGAAAGGATGAGCGCAGAGGCGTTCATCTCGCGAATCTCGTCGGCCGAGATGTCGCAGGGAACGATCTCGGAATACACGTTGAGGTCGCGAACGCGACGGGCAATGAGCTGACCGTACTGCGCACCAAAGTCGAGTACGAGGACCTTTGCGGAAGCCTTTTGATCCATGGTTTCCCCCTCTTGTTGGCGGGGAGCCGGTGCCCACCCGCGTGAATGAACGAAAATAACTTTCATAGTGTACACGTTATATGGGGTTTCTCGTCCCTCGCAGCCATCAGCGCACGGCAAACGCACGACCTGGGCCTTATTTGACGGCAATTGGAGTGTTACTAAACATTACAGATGATGTATTACGTTTGAACATTGGACGCCCTGTGCCACAATACTGCCGAACGACTCCGCCTCTGGGGCGGCAAATACGATAGGAATACCAGCATGAAGCGCATCCTTCTCATCGCCACGGGCGGCACCATCGCATCGACCGAGGACGGCAACGGCCTCTCCCCCGCCCTGACCGGTGAGGAGCTCGCCCAGAGCGTCCCCGAGATCTCGGGCCTCTGCGAGCTCGACGTCGTGCAGCCCATGAACATCGACAGCACCAATATGCGTCCGAGCGACTGGATGCGTATCCGCGACGTCATCGTCGAGGGTTACGCCGACCACGACGGCTTCGTGATTCTGCACGGCACCGACACCATGAGCTACACCGCGGCGGCGCTTTCCTACCTGATTCAGGACAGCCCCAAGCCCATCGTGCTCACCGGCTCGCAAAAGCCCATGGGCAACCCCTTTACCGATGCCAAGCTCAATCTGTACCAGAGCCTGCTCTATGCGCTCGACGAGCATTCGCACGATGTCTCGATCGTGTTTGGCGGCGTGGCAATTGCCGGCACGCGCGCCCGCAAGCAGCGCACCATGAGCTTTAACGCGTTCATTAGTGTCAACTATCCGCCCATTGCCTACATCCGCAACGACCGCATCGTGCGCAACGGGATTCACGGCACTCACCAGAATGAGTGCCCGGTTCGTTTCTACGACAGTATCGACCCGCGTGTGTTTGTCCTTAAGCTCACGCCCGGCGTGAACCCGGGTATCCTGGACGCCCTTGCCGATAGCTACGATGCTGTAATCCTGGAGACCTTTGGCATTGGCGGCATCCCCGAGTTTGGTGAGTCGGGCGAGTCGTTCCAAGAGACAATTTTCCGCTGGGTCGATTCGGGCCGCACTGTCGTTATGACCACGCAGGTCCCCGAAGAGGGCCTTGACCTGGGTGTTTATGAGGTCGGCCGCGCTTACGCCGATCATTCGGGTATTTTGCGCGGCGACGACATGACCACCGAGACGCTCGTAGCCAAAACCATGTGGGCACTCGGCCAGTCACGCGATGCCGCCGAGATCCAGCGCCTGTTCTACAGCCAAGTCAACCACGACCGCATCCCGATGGCGTAATTCAGTTGTCGACGGGTATCCCCTATTCGATCCCCTCGAGAAGCTCTGACACCGTCATGCCGAGTGCGGGCGCGATCTTAAATAGAACCTTGAGCGTGAAATTTGCCGTCCCATCTTCGATTCGGTCGAGGTAGGGTCGGCTGATTCCTGTCGCCACACAAAAATCAACCTTGGAGATACCAAGGTCTCTGCGTGTCTCTTCGACCCGCCTGCCAAGAATCTGTTTCGCACGTTCGTCCATGCAGCCGAGTTTGAAATGGAGCCGAACATAAACGTAAACTATAGTTTACGTTTTGCCGAATACACAGGAGTTTTCTATGTCGGGTTCTTCGGTCCGCACGTACCGAGCCACGCTTCGCACAAACAGCGCACCGCCCAAGCTCGTCGTCGTTGAAGCAGAATATCTTTCGCCCGATGAGCGCACAGCATTTGCATTGCTATCAAGTCGCGTCGCCGCCGTTCTGGTCCCTTGTCCGGCGCAAGGTGCGCTTGCCATCCAATGCCAAGCGCACAGCCGCTCGCTCAATCAGGCTGCCGTAATCGTAACCAGCCAGCGTGGCCTGCCCCTTCTCCTGGAAGCCGGCGTCGCGCTCGCCCTTCGCGGTGCCGGATACGAAAACGAGGCCGCCGCCGACATGGTCTTTCAACCACGATCGAGCGGCGGCCTCGCAGCAGCCATCGAATATGCTTGCAGGCTCGTTGCCTAAAGGCGCAAGCTAAAAGCCCAGGCCAAAGCCCATACCGGTAATCGCCGAATACATAAAGTAGACGTTGATTACGTTGAGAAATACACCCGTGATGCAACCGTTGCGCAGGTAGCGCTCGCACACGATGCGTGCCATGGCGGCGGAGTCATCGTTGTTTTTTGCCTGGCGTCCCGCCGTAAAGTACGTCGCCACGCTCAGCAGCAGATTGAGCACCGGCAACGCCAGCAGCTCGTAGCTCTTGCCCCAGCGCGTCGCCTCGCCGGCAGCATTAAACTTTGTTGCCACCTCGGGACCAATGTTGGGGATAACACACGCTGCGACCACCAGCGGAATCACCGCAAGTACGAGCAGCGCAATACCCATGTAGCCAGCTTTTTTGCCATATTTAAACATATGCGTCGTCCTTACACGTTAAAGCGGAAGTGCACGACGTCGCCATCGGCCATAACATAGTCCTTGCCCTCAATACGCAGCTTGCCGGCAGCCTTGGCGCCCTGCTCGCCACCGAGCTCGATGTAATCGTCGTAGCCAATGACCTCGGCCTTAATAAAGCCGCGCTCAAAGTCGGTGTGGATGACGCCGGCGGCCTGCGGGGCGGTCGCGCCCTGACGCACCGTCCAGGCCTTGACCTCCATCTCGCCGGCCGTAAAGAACGACTGCAGGCCGAGCAGCTTGTAGGCTGCCTGCGCGAGCACGTCCAGGCCGGGCTGCTCCAGGCCCAGGCTCTCCAGGTAGTCGGCAGCGTCCTCGGGATCGAGCTCGGAAAGCTCGGCCTCGATCTTGGCGCAGATCGGCAGCGGCTTGACACCGTCGATGGGTGCCAGGTCCTCGTTGAGCATGTCCTCGTCTACGTTGGCCACATACAGGATGGGCTTCATGGTGAGCAGGAACAGGCCCTTGGCAGCGGCGCGCTCCTCGTCGGTCATCTCCATGGATGCGGCGCGCTTGCCCTCGTTGAGCCAGGCAAGCAGACGCTTGGCAACCTCGAACTTGGGCATGAGCTCCTTGTCGCGCTTGGCCTCTTTCTCGAGCTTGGGCAGCTGCTTCTCGAGCGTGCCCATGTCGGCCAAGATGAGCTCGGTCATGATGGTGTCGGCATCGCCGGCGGGATCGACGAACTCGCCGGTGCGGCCCACCTCACGCATGACGTTGGGGTCCTTAAAGTAGCGCACGACCTCGCAGATGGCGTCGGTCTCGCGGATGTTTGCCAAGAACTGGTTGCCCAGACCCTCGCCCTCGTTAGCGCCCTTCACCAGACCTGCGATGTCGACGAACTCGACCGTAGCCGGCACAATGCGACCCGGGTTGACGATGTCGGCGAGCTTTTGCAGGCGGCTATCGGGCACATCGACGATACCCACGTTGGGGTCGATCGTGGCGAACGGGTAGTTGGCGGCAAGGCCGGTCTTTTTGGTAAGCGCGGTGAACAGCGTCGACTTGCCCACGTTGGGCAGGCCCACGATACCGATGGAAAGGGACACGACAGCTCCTTTTGATACAGGTACTTCAAACTGCATAAGTATAGCGCCGCCGCAGCATCTGGGCGAACCCGGACGCCACGGCGGCACGAATGAAGCAGAGATAGAGGTCGCTGACTAGTCCGCGAGCTTTTCCACCTGGTCGAGCATCTTGTCAAGCTTGGCCTTTGCCTCGGCCTTGACCTTCTCAGCTTCTTCGTGAGCCTTCGCCTTCTGGGCGGCCTTTTCCTCGGCTTCGGGATCGACGACGACCAGATTGGACGCGTCATGCTTAACTAACTTGAGCGCATGCTCGGGGCACACCTTGACGCAGGCTCCGCAACCCAGGCAATACGTGGATTCCAGTGCAAAGCGGCCGCTTCCCACCAGATCGCAGGCAAACGTGGGGCATACGTTGACGCACTCGCCACACGACGTGCACTTGTCAAAATCGCACTCCGGCGTGCTCACCTGCATGTTCTGGGCAAGCTCGGGGTGGTTTTGCAGCGTCGAGAGCACCAGCTGCCGCCCGTGCGTGAGCGAACGGCGACGCTTGGTCGTCGTGGTGCCGCACATGGTGTTGAGCGTACGCTCCAACTGGGTAATCTGATGGCGATGGGCTTTGAGCTTCTGCGTCACCGAGGCCAGTGCCGCCGTTGCCGGATTGAGCTTTGTCACGGTAAGGCCCGTGGTGCGGGCGATCTTTTCCATGTACTCCTTGCGCTCGTACTCGCGGCGCTTATGACATTTGAGGCTCTTGGGATCGACCTCCAGACCCATGCCCGTGCCGGCCCACTCCTCGGCCTTCGCAATCGCCTCGCCCAGGATGTCCTCACCGCCGGTGTTGCGGCACTTATCGCACACGCCCAGTGGCAGGTACACGCTCACGTTGGGATAGTCCGCCAGTACCGAGAACCAGGTCTCGGCCGTAATATCGCCCACGCAGGCGACAACAACCTCGTTCTCGCGCGGCATGCGCTTAAGGGCACGCGTGCAGGTAACGTAGGCGGTCTCGTGGCTCGTAGCCGCCGAGACAATGTCGTCGTAAAGGTTTTTGGGCGCCAGACGCGGCGAAATAATCGCCTCAGTCGGACAGGCGGCAGCGCACAGGCCGCACTTACGACAGGAGTCGAGGATCTCAATGGCGTCTTCCTCGACCTCGATAGCGTTGACCGGGCACACGTCCATGCACGCGGTGCAGCCGCTCTTTTCGTTTTTGCAGGTCAGGCACGGAATGGTGTTGCCGCGCGGACGCTCCTTGTAGTCGGCAGGATTCCACTGCGGCGCCGACGGATCGAGTGCGTCGGTCACACCGCCAAGCGGGTTTTTGAGAAAGTCGAAACCCTTGCTGATTTCGATAATGTCATCAAACAGATCGTGTTCCTGCGCCATGCGCGGCCCCTCCCTGAGCAGTGCAAACAAGCAAAAGATAATGATACGCTATCGGCCCACGCCTCGGGCAAATTACACGCGGAGCACCTTTGAGGCAAATAGCCCATGGCCTATCGCCGTCTCGATTGCACAAGGTCAATCAAGCGCCAAACTATGCCTCGCACATGAGCTGCAGGAGCTGTTGTTTGGTCGCCTTGGCCTGCTCGTTAGCCATATTGCGCTCGTTTCTAAAGACCGCATTTGCAACACCCTGCAGATCGGCATCGGAAATCTCGCCAAGGCCCAGCTCCTCGAGCGTCGTCGGCAGACCGACGCGCTGGCAAAACTCGAGCACCTGATCAAGCTCGGGTGCACGCTCCAGGCGCAGCTGCACCACCAGACCAAATGCCACGGCCTCACCATGCATGGCCTTGCACTCGGGCAGAATCGTCAGCCCGTTGGCGATGGCATGCGCCAACGCCAAGCCGCCACTCTCAAAGCCGACACCCGAGAGCAAAATATTGCACTCGATCAGGCGTTCAACCGCTGGTGACGTACGCCCCTTTTTGAGATCGCGCTTGGCAGCGACACCGCACTCCATAAGTGTGTCGTAGCAGGCACGAGCCGCAACCAGAGCCAAGTGCCCCGGCGCGCCACCGTGCTCGTTGGCGCCGTGCGCCGCGGCGCACGAACGCGCCTCGAAGTACGTTGCCAGCGCATCGCCCATACCAGCGACCGTCATACGCAGTGGGGCCGCTGCGACCACGTTGGTATCGACCACGACCAGATCTGGATTCTTCTCGAGCATCAGGTAGCGGTCGAACGACCCATCCTCGTGATACAGCACCGAAATCGCGCTGCACGGACCATCCATTGAGGCCGCCGTGGGACATACGCACAACGGCAACTCGGCATAAAACGCTACTGCCTTGGCGATATCGAGCATCTTGCCACCGCCAATACCCACCACCATGTCGCAATACTCAGCCTGGGCTTCCTTAGCCATTTCGGCAACAGCCTCTTCCGTACACGGACCGTTGTAAATTTTAAAGAACGGCTCGCTTAGATCGTCGTCCAGAAATCCATCGACAATCTGCCTGCACAGCCGATCCTCGGTGCCCTGGTCAAACAAGACATAGGCAGCGCAGCCCAACCATGACAAATACCTGCCCTGGCGCGAAAGCTCCCCCGGCCCCTGAACATACCGGCCGGGACCGCCGTAAACCATAGGAAGCGCCATACGAGAATCCACCCTTCATCAAACAACGATTGGTGCAAAGTAACCTGACCCCTTTGCACCTTAGCAAAAAAGGGGCAAAGCCATCTGCTGGCTTTGCCCCTTCCTTAGCTTGATTTACTCATCCATGAGATAGTAGTGGCCCAGTGCGTCTGCACCCAGAATGGCGTTTGCGACCATCTCGGGCGTCACCTCAAACGGCATGTTGCACATGGTGTCATCGGGCGCGCAGGCGGCCTCGGCAACAATCATGGCCTGCTCGCGCGTAAGCTCGGCAACGCCAAGTTCCTTCATCGTGACCGGCAGGCCCAGCTCAATGCAGAAGCCCAAGACTTCCTCGAGTTTCTCAGTCGGGGCATCCTCGAGTACCAGCTGGACGATAGCGCCAAAGGCGACCTTCTCGCCGTGATACATGCCGTGGCACTCGGGCAGCATCGTCAGGCCATTGTGGATGGCATGAGCAGCAGCAAGGCCCGAGCTCTCAAAGCCAATGCCCGAAAGCAGCGTATTGGCCTCGATGATATGCTCGACGGCAGGCGTCAACGCTCCCTTCTCCAGCGCAACCTTGGCCTTGACGCCATCGGCCATAAGCGTCTCGTAGCAGAGCTTGGCGAGCGCCAGGCCGGCCATGCCGCCCTTGCCGCCAGCGCAAGTGCCACCGTCGGCATCGTGCGTCGCCTGGGCCTCAAAGTAGGTTGCGAGCGCATCGCCCATACCTGCCACCGTCAGGCGTACCGGGCTCGCCGCGATAACCGTCGTATCCATAAGAACGATATTGGGGTTCGCCTTAAGGAACAGGTACTTATCGAACTGGCCGTCATCGGTATAGAGCACGGAGAGCGCCGAGCACGGGGCATCGGTAGAAGCGATGGTGGGGCAAATGATGACCGGGGACTCCAGGTAGTAGGCGACGGCCTTGGCGGTGTCGAGGATCTTGCCGCCACCGACGCCGACGATGATGTCGCAGCCGTTGTCGCGCGCGAGCGCAACCAGGCGATCGACCTCGCCCTTGGAGCACTCGCCGTTAAAGTCCTCAAACAGCAGCTCGGCCTTAGCCTCGGCAAAACCACCCTCGATCTTGGCACCGACGCGCTTCTTGCCCGAAGGCGTCACGATGACGAGGGCCTTAGCGCCGAGCGGCTCGACATAGGAGCCGAGCTTGGCGAGCTCGTCCGGACCCTGGATGTACTTGCTGGGGCTATTGAAAATTGCAGCCATAACTATCCCATTCTCTAAAAGAAAAAAGAAAGGGGCTCCGTACGGATACGTGCGGAGCCCCTCGTTACGATAACAAGAGTCGATTAGAAATCGATGTCGGTGTCGTAGTAGCAGGCCTTGAGGATCTTCTCGAAGTCGGCAGCCTTGGTCTCACGCGGGTTCTCGGGCGTGCAGGCGTCGGTCTCGGCGTTCGCAGCGATCTCGGGCAGCTTGGCGAGGAACTCCTCCTCGGAAACCATCTGCGGGTTCTCGGCGTCGACCTTCACGCCACCATTCGCGTAATCCTTGATGGACTGCGGAATGTTGAGCTGGTCATTGAGGTCGCGAATCTTCTGGACGAGCGCAGCGATGAGCTCCTCGTTGGTCTCGCCGGGAAGGTGCAGGATCTCCTTGGCCACGTAAGCGTAACGCTCAGCAGCACGCGGGTCCTTGGAGTTCCACTGGATAACCTTGCCCAGGTACATGGCGTTAGCGGCACCGTGGATGATGTGGCCGTTCTCGAAGGCAGCACCGGTCTTGTGAGCCATGGAGTGAACGATGCCGAGCAGGCCCGAGGAGAAGGCGATACCGGCGATGCACTGAGCCTCGTGCATGTGCTGACGGGCCTCATGGTCGCCAGCATAGGACTTGGGCAGCCACTCGACGATCTCGCGGATGCCGTGCAGGGCGTTGGCGTCGGTGAACATAGAGGCGCAGGTGGAAACGTAGGCCTCCATGCAGTGGGTCAGAGCATCCATGCCGGTGTGAGCGCACAGCTTGGCGGGCATGGTGTAGGTGAGCTCGGGGTCGACGATGGCGACATCAGGGGTGATGTTGAAGTCGGCCAGCGGGTACTTGATGCCCTTGGCGTAGTCGGTAATGACGGAGAACGCGGTGACCTCGGTAGCGGTGCCGGAGGTAGAGGAGATGGCGCAGAAATGAGCCTTCTGACGCAGCTCCGGGAAGCTGAACGGCTGGATGATGTTATCGAAGGACTCCTCGGGATACTCGTAGAAGACCCACATGGCCTTAGCGGCATCGATGGGCGAGCCGCCACCGATGGCGATAATCCAGTCGGGCTCGAACTCGCGCATGGCCTCGGCGCCCTTCATGACCGTCTCGATGGACGGGTCGGACTCGACGCCCTCGAACAGCTTGACCTCGAAACCGCCTTCCTTAAGGTCGTTCTCGACGTCCTGCAGGAACCCGCCGCGGCGCATAGAGCTGCCGCCAGAAACGATGATGGCCTTCTTGCCCTTGAGGTTCTTCACCTCGTGGCGAGCGCCCTCACCAAAGTACAGATCGCGAGGATTGGTAAAACGTCCCATACTGTGCCTCCTAAACAAGCCCCTCTTAGACTTGCGTATATAACGGAGCACCCAATTGGCTCCGTTAGGACCGGTTTGCGCGTTGCCGGCGATGACAATGCGCGATGTCTAAACGTCTCAACGCTCAGACAAACACTATTTTACCGTTCTGGTTGGTCAGTTATTCACCTAAAGCCGCCAATGATGAAACGTTTTTTCTATCCCCGAAGACCCTTGTGCGGCATTCATACTCCCAAGCTGGGCAAACGTTTTATCAAGGTTGACTACATATCCTGGGCAGGACTGTGCCCCTCCAAAATATGCACCGTTCGCCGCCAAAAATCGACCGTTTGCGGCACCGTGATACCACTCGGTCGTCCAAGGTGCCGACATTTGTGCGACATCCGACTTCGTGGTGCAAAGGTGCATGTCCAAGTGCGGCACCCCCGGTGTGCCACATGCGGGTAAACTAGAACCTTATATAGAGATATTTGAACCCTAACCGCAGCAAAGGAGGCCCCATGGCATTCGATCCCATTCAAGAGGATTGCCATCGCCTCGTTCTTGAGGCCTTGCGCCGCGACAATATCCCGCTCACCGATGGCACCGCCGTAGAGCGCCTGATGGAACAATTCACCCGCAACCCCGCACCGCTCATCGTGCACGACCGCGACCGCGCCGGGCATCTGATTGCCAAGGTGGTCGAGGCTGTCGACTACCGCATCCCCTTTATCCCTGACGATACCCAGGCAGAGCAGGAAGAGGCAGCTGCCGAGAACATGCTCCGCGAGGCAGCCGCGCTCGATCCGGCCAACTGGGACGCTCAGCGCATGCTGACCGCCCTCACCGCCAGCTCCAACGAGGAATACGTGCAGTATCTGGTGTCCAAGTGCGACGAGGTGGAGCACGACCTGGCACTCAAGATCGCCTCGGCGCAGGACCCCTACGAGCGCGAGGCCGCAGGCGACCTTACGTGCCGCCCCTATCTGCGCTGGCTTGCCGCCTTGGCATCGCGCGCCCTCATTAGCGGCCGCTATCGCATGTCGCTCCAAGCCGCAAATCGCAGCTTGGACTTTGCGCCCAACGACCCCGCCGGTGTCCGCCACACCGCGATGCTCGCCATGGCAAAGCTCGAATACCCCGCCGAGGAACTCAAGCGCTTTCGCTCTGCCCACTCCGTCCCCTATCTCACCAACACGCCGCTGCGCCGTCGTCCCAAGGACGCGGAGCGTGACTTGGACCCGTGGACGCTCATCGCGCTGATGAGCGCAGCCTGGCGCGAGCTGGACTACGAGGGTGCCGAGCACCACCTGCGTATCCTTGCGCGCTCGTGCCCGCACGCAGCCGAGGCGCTCTACTTCCAAACCGAGTTTCCCGATGGCGTCTATGCCCGCGTCAACGTGGGTGCAGGCTCCACCGACGAGCTCGTCCTTGCACTCTCCGAGGCGACGCCGGTACTGCAGGAGGGCCTGGGCGCGCCCGACAACGCCAGCTTTGCCGCCTGGGTCGCCACCAACGACATCGTGCGCTCCCAGATCGACGAGCGCATACTGCGGGCGGCCGAGCAGGGCTTGCCGTTTAAGGGAGGAGACCTCTAATGGATCCGAGCGTCTACATCCCCGCCTACCTGGAGCGCACCTATCTGGCGTCGCACCCCGAGCTCACCGATGCAGCACGCGAGCTTGTCCATAACGACATTAGCGCGAATCCCCAAAAGTATGCGCAGTCCGAGCATGCTCAGGCGCTGCTGTCCTATGCCGGTGTTCATCGCCACCTGCTCGACGAGCTCCATCGCATCGAGGACATGGGCAGCGACGAGGAGTTTGAGCAGACGCGCAACCGCCTGTTCGACGATATGCGTGATGAGCTGCTCAAGATCGTCCGCATCGATGCGCTGGCCGTCGATGCCCAGCTGCTCGCCATCATTTTGGCGGACACGCCCGTCGACGCCTGCCTGGGCGACCTGATGAAGCTCGAGACGAGCACGGCCGACTACTTGCAACAGGGCGTGCCCGGGTTTGATATGGAGGCCCCGCACTACTGGGCCAATAATGTTTTGGCCGACGGTGTCACCGCAGCGGACCTTACCGTGAGCGAGCCGGCCCTTATCGGGTGGCTTCACACACTCGAGGCCATCTCGCAGCTGTGCATGGCGAGCGCTCGTTACCGCGCCGCTGCCAACTATGCTCGCCGCGTTCTTAAGGCGGAAGGCTATCCTACCCGGGCCGCCGGCACCGTGCTGCTCGCCCTCGCCCGCCTAGAAGACCAGGACGGCTTTTTTGCCCTGGCCCACCAGCTCGAGGAGCAGATGGGGGCAGACGCACTCGAAAACTCTCCTTGGTACCTGCTCGCCCGCACGATCTTGCTGTTCAAAACGAACAAGATGCGCCCGGCGACGCGCGCGCTGCGTGAGTTCGCTAACCGTTGCGAGGGCGGCGCGTTCTTCTTGCTGAACCCCATGTACCAGACGCCGTATCTTCCCTGCCGACCCGAGCCGCGCGACCCCTGGGACCTCTCGCACCAGGCGGTTTGGGAAGCCGACGGTATTATCTCGGACACCCCCGACTTTGCCCCCTGGGCCAACGCCTGCGAAGATGTATCGCAGCTTGCCCAGGAATTTGCGCGCCGCTACGGCTTTTAGCGACGCGATCGCCCCGACCATGTCATCTATGTTAGGAACGGCTTCATGAACCTCCGCTCATCTCTCGCCTGCACCTCGAGCGATATCGCCCGCTGGGGACTGCGCTCTGTCCTCAAACGCCAGGGTGGCGTGCTTCCCGGCCGCATCGCCATGAAGATCGACCCCGAGCTGCTAAGCGACCTCGCGAGCCTGGTCGACCGCAGCGTGGTGATCACCGGTACTAATGGCAAGACCACCACCTCCAACCTCATCGCCGACGCCGTTGCCGCCAGCGGCGCCACCGTGGTATGCAACCGCGCCGGCAACAACATGGAGCCGGGCGTGGTGGGCGCACTGCTCGAGGCGCGCAGCGGCCTCAAGCGAGCCGGCGGCGGCAAGCGCGTGGGCGTTTTTGAATGCGATGAGCTCTACACCGTGCGCGTCCTACCCAAGCTCAAGCCGACGTACTTCGTGCTGCTCAACCTGTTCCGCGACCAGCTAGACCGCTACGGCGAGATCGACCATACCCAAGACGTCATTGCCCATGCGTTGGAGCTCTCTCCGGCAACAACGCTCATCTACAACGCAGACGACCCGCTGTGTGCCGCGATCGCCGCACGCGTTCCCAACACGAGCATCGCCTTTGGCATCGACGGCGCCACGGGCACCGAGTCCGATCGCATTAGCGACTCGCGTTTTTGCTCGCAGTGCAACGCGCCGCTGGAGTATGACTACGTGCAATACGGCCAGCTCGGCGCCTACCATTGCCCCTCGTGCGGCTGGGCCCGCCCTGCGCTTGTCCGTCGCGTGACGGACGTTGAGCTTACCTACGACGGCTACGAATTTGACTTGGTCTTTGGACCCAATACCGACGCACCCGCAACGCACATCGCCACGCGCTACAACGGCCTGTACATGGTCTATAACGTCGCCGCCGCCTTCTTTGCGGCGCACGAGCTGGGCGTGGACGCGGCGCACCTGCAGCCCACGCTCGATGCCTACGTGCCTGCCGGCGGACGCATGGGCCGCTGGGATATTGCCGGTCGCACCGTCGAGGCAAACCTGGCCAAGAATCCCGTGGGCTTCGATCGCCAGATCCAGTCCATTAAAACGGCAGGCGGCAGGCTCTGCGCCTTCTTCCTAAACGATAACGATGCCGACGGCCACGATGTCTCGTGGATCTACGATGTCGACTTCGAGCGCATCGCCGACACGCCGGGTCTTGTCGCCTTTGCCGGAGGCACGCGTGCGCACGACATGCAGGTACGCCTCAAGTACGCCGGCATCGATGCCGCGATTATCTCGGACGTCGCGCAGGCGATCGGCGCCGTGGCAGACGAGGCCGCCGATGACACCTTCTACGCCGTCGCCAACTACACGGCCTTCCCGCCGTTAGTCAAGGAGCTCGACGGGCTTAAAGACGACGATGCAAGCTCGATTGTCTCCCACGCCGTAACGCGCGCCGATGGTAGCGCTGTCCCCACCGATATTGCGCCGGTCGAGCTTTCGCGCCCCCTGCGCATCGTCTACCTGTATCCCGATGCGCTCAACCTCTACGCCGACGGCGGCAACGTTATCGCGCTCGAACGCCGCTGCGCCTGGCGCGGCATTCCCGTGCGTGTGGACGAAGTCCACATGGGCGAGACGCTCGACCTGACCGACGCCGACATCGTTATGATGGGCGGCGGCTCCGATCGCGACCAGCTGGCCGTGGCACACGAACTGCTCGCTCAAAAAGACAAGGTCGCGGCCTATGTTGAGGACGGCGGTTCGCTGCTCGCCATCTGCGGCAGCTATCAGCTGCTCGGCCGTTCGTACTATATGGGCGAAAATCGCATAGAGGGCCTGGGCGTCATTGCCGCCGAGACCGTACGCGGCTTCGACCGCCTGATCGGCAACGTCGCCGTCAAGACCGACCTGGCACCCGAGCCCTTTGTGGGATTCGAGAACCACGGTGGCCGCACGCTTTTGGACGCCGATGCCACGCCGCTCGGAACGTCCGTCGTCACGGGCACCGGCAACAACGGCGACGATGGATTTGAGGGTCTGATCTACAAGGGAGTCATCGGCACGTACCTGCACGGACCAGCGCTACCCAAGAACCCCGAGCTCGCCGACTGGCTCATCGCCCACGCCCTTGAGCGCCGTGGCGACGCACAGGCCGCCGCCCTGCTGCCGCTCAAGCCCCTCGACGACACCTACGAGCACGTCGCCCACGACGCCGCGATGAAGCTCCTCCCCTAACCATCACAAAGTGGACAGGCACCTTTGTGGTGGTTTCGACCCGCCACGGTAGTTTGTCTCGATCTGTAACATTTAGACCGTTAAAAGTCATCTTACTGTTACAGATTGAGATGTTCGCCCCGACTGCCGCCGTCTGTCTCGATCTGTAACAGATAGAGCCGATTTGCCCGCCCAGATGTTACAGATTGAGATATTTGAAAATCGGAATAGAAACCCACTCCTGTGTGGTGGTTTTTCAATCTGCCAACGATTTGTGAACGGATAGAAAAGTCTGCTATACTCTTTCCCGCTGTCCCCATCGTCTAGCGGCCAAGGACGCCACCCTTTCAAGGTGGATATCGCGGGTTCGAATCCCGCTGGGGGCACCAACCCGAAAATGTGCGAACCTGTGCGATGTTAAGTCGTGCGGGTTCGTTTTTTTGTCTTGGCTGTTTTCGTTTCGGCGCATGCGCGCCAAATGTGCGCCAAATGTGCGCCAAATGTGCGCCAAATGTGCGCCAAATCAGCCAAGAACCTCTGCCGTCTTCGCCAGTGGCGACAAAAAAGAAGGGACCTCGCACAGGCGAGACCCCTTCGCACGCAAAATCAAACGTGTCTGTTACACATAGAACAGAATGTCGTCGTAGGTCGGGACCGGCCAGTAGTCGGCAGCCACGATCTCCTCCATGGCATCCACGGCGGCACGCAGCGTATCCATAGCGGGAACGACCTCGTGCGCGTACACGTTGGCCTGCTCCTGGCCATCGAGGGCCTCGGCCTTCTGATGCACGGCGTCGAGCGCCTTGATGGAGTCGTTGATGGCGGTGATGCCGTTGCAGAGCTTGTTGAGCGTGTTCTGCTCGCACTGCATGGCGGCCTCAGCACCGGCGGCACGAATAGTCTCAAGGCCCTTAGCGACCTTGGTGGCATAGGCGGTAATGACCGGGCGATAGGTACGACGCGCCTCGCGAACCATCGTGGTAGCCTCGATGTTCATGAGCTTGTTGTACTTCTCGAGCTTGCAGTCATAGCGGCACTGAGCCTCGGCCTTGGTCAGGACGCCCGTCTCCTCAAAGAGCGCGATAGCCTTATCGGAAACAAAGGCGGGAAGAGCGTCGGCCGTGGTCTTGTTGTTGGCAAGGCCGCGCTTCTCGGCCTCGATGGGCCACTCGTCGGAGTAACCGTCGCCGGAGAACAGGATGCGCTGGTGATCGGTCAGCACCTTCTTGCAGTACTCGAGCGCGGCGTCCTGGAACTTATCCTCGGGCGTACCCTCGAGTGCGTCGGCGAAGGACTTGAGCGACTTGGCCACGGCGGCATCGAGCACCAGGTTGGAGTCGGAGACGTTCTGCTCGGAGCCGCAGGCACGGAACTCGAACTTGTTGCCGGTGAAGGCGAACGGGGAGGTGCGGTTGCGGTCGGTGTTGTCCTGCATCAGTTTGGGCAGGGTATCGGCGCCCAAGTCGAGCACGCCGCGCGTGGCATGGACGGAAGCTTTGCCATCGATGATCTTCTCGACAACCTCGGTGAGCTGGTCGCCCAGGAAGATGGACATAATCGCCGGAGGAGCCTCGTTGGCGCCCAGACGATGATCGTTGCCGGCCGAGGCGACGGAAGCGCGCAGGAGCTCCTGATAGTTATCGACGGCCTCGATCACCGCGGTGAGGAAGACGATGAACTGCAGGTTGTCGAGCGGGGTGTCGCCCGGATCGAGCAGGTTCTCGGACTCGGTGCCAAGCGACCAGTTGTTGTGCTTGCCCGAACCATTGATGCCCTCGAACGGCTTCTCGTGCAGCAGGCAGACCAGGTCATGGCGGGAAGCGATAAGCTTCATCTTCTCCATCATGACCAGGTTCTGGTCGATGGCCTCGTTGACCTCGCCGTAGACAGGGGCGAGCTCATGCTGGCAGGGAGCGACCTCGTTGTGCTTGGTCTTGGCAGGAATGCCAAGCGCCCACAGTTCATCGTCCAGGTCCTTCATATAGGACGAGACGGTGGGGCGGATAGCGCCAAAGTAGTGCTCCTCGAGCTCCTGGCCCTTGCAGGGAGCAGCGCCAAAGAGGGTGCGACCGGTGATGACCAGGTCCCTGCGCTTGCGGTAAGCGTCCTTCTTGATCAGGAAGTACTCCTGCTCATCGCCCACGGAAGGAACGACCTTCTTGGGGGTCTTACCAAACAGCGCCAAAACGCGCTTGGACTCACGCGAGAGCGCGGTCATGGAACGCAGCAGCGGGGTCTTCTTGTCCAGGGCCTCGCCCGTGTAGGAGCAGAAAGCTGTGGGGATGCACAGGACATCGTCCTTGATAAAGGCGGGGCTGGTGGGATCCCAAGCGGTGTAGCCACGGGCCTCGAAGGTGGCACGCAGGCCGCCGTTGGGGAAGCTGGAGGCGTCCGGCTCGCCCTGGATGAGGTTCTTGCCCGTAAACTTGGTAATGGCGGTGCCGTCGTGGTTGGGCTCGAGGAAGCTATCGTGCTTCTCGGAAGTAATGCCCGAAAGCGGCTGGAACCAGTGCGCGTAGTGCGTAGCACCCTTGGAGATGGCCCAAACCTTCATGGCGTGAGCGACGGCGTTGGCCACATCCAGGTCGAGCGGCTCACCCTCCTCGAGGGTTGCGGCAAGGCGCTTCCAAATGTCCTTGGGGAGGTAGTCCTTCATGACTTCCTCAGAGAACACCATGGTCCCGAAGCGGTCAGTAAGATCGGCCATACGGAACTCCCTTCGTATCGGCACCGCGTGAGAAGCGGTGTTGATTACTAACGAACGAGTCATAGCTTAGGCTCGCCGTGTTTCCGCGACATTACCGTTGTGTTGCTGTCGCGAAACCAATCAATGAGGTTACCGCATCGCGGCAGTATTGCCACCCTTAACAGCCAATGAACTGTATAAATTGCAGACCTCCCCGCATGGTTTAAGGGTAGTCAATTTAGGACGGGGCTAAATTGACTGGTATTTCGCATCAGATACCAGTCTTTATCACCCCGCACCCAATGAGCTGCGTTGTTATAGGGAATGCCGATAGCAAGGCATCTTTGATTGGTATCCCTAAATAGCGAGTAAAACTCCACCGTGACACAGTGGTGCTGTAGAATCCTTACAATACATCGCACTAAATATCTAAAGGAGCACGATATGCGCGTCGACGAGGTTTTTAAGCAGGCAGCATCCCAGGGCACTGCACCCGTTTCGTTTGAGATGTTCCCGCCCAAGGGCGAGCTTACCCTCGACACGGCTCGCGAAGTGGCAGGCAATCTGTGCAAGCTTTCGCCGAGCTTTGTCTCGGTCACCTGCTCGGCTGGCGGCTCGGGCAACGGCGCCACCACCGCCCCCATCGCGCATATGATTACGAGCGAATTCGATACGCCCTCGGTGGCGCACCTCACCTGTGTGGGCCGTACCCACGCCGATATCGCCGCCAAGATCGATGAGTACCGCACCGCCGGCGTGGAAAACATCCTGGCCCTGCGTGGCGATCTCCCTGCCGGCGCGACCGAGGACGACAAGCCCGCCTCCGACTACGCCTACGCCCGCGACCTCATCCCCGAGCTCGTCGACGCCGGCTTTTGCGTGGGTGCCGCAGCCTACCCCGAGGGCCACATTGCCTGCGAGGATCTCAACCTCTCGGTCGAACACCTCAAGCAAAAACAGGACGCCGGCGCGAGCTTCTTTGTGACGCAGCTCTTTTTTGATAACGAGTGCTTCTATCGTTTTCGCGAGCTTGCCGACAAGGCCGGCATCACCGTGCCCATTACCGCGGGCATCATGCCGTTTATGGGCAAGTCGCAGATCAGCCGCATGGTCTTTATGTGCGGCGCGTCACTGCCCTCCCCCGTCATCAAGATTCTCGCCAAGTACGAGAACGACCCCGAGAGCCTGCAGGCAGCCGGTGTAGATTATGCCGCCCGTCAGCTTTGCGACCTCAAGGAGCACGGTGCCGCCGGTCTGCACCTGTACACTATGAATCGTCCTGCGATCGCCGCGACCATTATGGAGCGCCTGGGGTAATGGAAAAACCGCACATCGATACAACCGCTGTCGAAGTGCCGGCCGACCTTGCGTCGCCGGCGCTTTACCGTGTCGATGCTGCGCACCATCCCCGTGTCGACCGTGCCGAGATGCTGCGGTATCTGGGTTACGGCGGCCAGCAGATTGAGCCCGAGCTGTCACGACGTATTGAGCTTGTGGTCGAGCGCCTTGAGCTGGACATTGAGCCCCGCGGCGTGCGGCGCGTGTTTACCGTCGATGCCACGGGCGTGGACGAGCAGGGAGAGCCTTGCATCCGTCTGGTTGGCACCAACGTTGAGCTGCGCGGTCGCGACATCTATCGACATCTCAAAGACGCCCGCTTTGCCGCGCTCATGGCATGCACCCTCGGCATGGACGCCGAGCGCCGCCTGCGTACCACGGGAGCCCAGCAGCCCCTAGAGGGAGCCGTGCTCGACGCCGCATGCTCTGCCTATGTAGAAGCCGCCGTCGAGCAGATGGACCAGCAGGTCAAGGCTGCGGCCGCTGCACACGGGCTCGCCGGTAACTGGCGCTTTAGTCCCGGCTATGGCGACTGCCCGCTCTCGGCCCAGCGCTCAATCGTGGCTGCGCTCAACGCCACACGGCTCATCGGGCTTACCGTTACCCCCACCAGCCTGCTCATGCCCACCAAGAGCGTGACCGCGGTGATCGGTCTGTTTGACGGCGAGGTCCACGACGCCCAGAGCCGCCCCACCTGCAATATCTGCCGCATGCGTGAGCACTGCCGCTTCCACGCCGCCCACACCACCTGCTATTCCAGCCATTAGGAGCCATCGATGTCTACTCCGCTTATCACTCATGATTCTGACGGCACTGCATTGGCGGCACCCGTTGATGCCGCACGTCGCAACGGTGCCACGTACAAGACGCGCACGATCGACGATCTGCGCATTAAGGACGATCGCCTGCGTGCGGCCATCGAGGGCACGGGGCATCTGCTGTTCGACGGCGGCATGGGCACCATGCTGCAGGCGGCCGGCATGAAGGCCGGAGCCCTGCCCGAGCTGCTCAACTTTGAGGAGCCCCAGGTCATTACCGACATTCAGCGACAGTACGTCGAGGCCGGCTGCGACGTGATCACCGCCAACACCTTTGGCGCCAACGCCCACAAGCTCGACGGTACCGCCACCGTGGCAGATGTCTTTGCCGCCGCTGTCGCCTGCGCCCGCGCAGCCGGTGCCCACTACGTCGCCGGCGATATCGGCCCCATCGGCGCGCTGCTGCGCCCCCTGGGTACCCTGAGCTTCGACGAGGCCTACGACCTCTTTGCCGAGGAAGTGCGTGCCGGCGTCGATGCGGGCGTGGACCTCTTTATTATCGAGACCATGACTGACCTTGCCGAGATCAAGGCGGCGGTCCTCGCCTGCCGCGAGAACTCCGACCTGCCCGTCTTTGCCACCATGACCTTTGAGGAAGACGGCCGCACCTTCTTGGGCACGAGCCCCGAGGTCGCCGCCATCACCCTCGACGCCATCGGCGCCGACGTTTTGGGCATCAACTGCAGCCAGGGCCCGGCCGAGCTCCGAGGACTCGCCGCTCGCATGCTCACCGTCACCGACAAGCCCGTTATGGTGCAGGCCAATGCGGGACTGCCCCGCGTGGACGATGACGGCAATACCGTCTTTGACATCCAGGCACCCGAATACGCCGAGGCCGTCGCCGGCATGATTGAGGACGGCGTGAGCGTCGTGGGCGGCTGCTGCGGCACCACGCCGGCGCACATGGCCGCCTTGCGCACGCTTATCGATAACCACACGCCCAGCCCGCACCACCGCAAGCCCAGCATGTCGGTCACGAGCGCCCAGACGGTCGTGGACCTTCCCTGTGACGGTCACAAGATCGCCGTCATCGGCGAGCGCATCAATCCCACCGGCAAAAAGCGCCTGCAGCAAGCCCTGCGCGACGGCGACCTGGACTACGTCGTGAGCCAGGGCATCAGCCAGCAGGAGCAGGGCGCCGACATCCTGGACGTCAACGTGGGCCTGCCCGAGATCGACGAGGTCAAGATTATCCAACAGGCCACCGAGCAGCTCCAAGGCTCCACGCTGTTGCCGCTGCAGATCGACTCCACCGATCCCGCCGCTGTCGAGGCCGCCGTGCGCCGCTACGCCGGCAAGCCCATCATCAACTCGGTTAACGGCAAGCAGCAGATCATGGATGAGATCTTTCCGCTGGTCGCCCACTACGGCACCAACGTTGTCGGCCTTACGCTCGACGAAGGCGGCATCCCTGATACCGCCGAGGCCCGCTTCGCCATCGCCGAGCGCATCGTGGCCGAGGCCGCCCGCTACGGCATCGGCCCGAACCGCATCCTCATCGACTGCCTGGTCATGACCGCCTCGACCAACCAGCGCCAGGCTGAGCAGATCCTGCGCGCCATGTCCCTGTGCAAGGAGCGCCTGGGCGTCAAATGCGCGCTCGGCGTTTCGAACATCAGCTTTGGCCTGCCTGCCCGCCCGCTGCTGGGCTCGGTCTTTTTGGCTGCCGCCTTCGGCGCGGGCCTGGACGCCCCCATCATGAACCCGGGCTCCAAGCGCTTTATGGACACCGTCTACAGCTATCGCGTCCTGAGCGTTGAGGACGAGGGCTCGACCGGATACATCGAGCGCTATGCCGGCTGGACCGATCCGTACAAGATCGCCGCCAACCCGGCAGCAGCTCAGGCCGCATCGACCGACACCGTGCCCGCCGCTGGTGTCACCAGCACCGACGGCAACGACGACCCCATCCGCCACATGGTCGTCTCGGGCCGCAAGGGAGAGATCGCTGCCGAGACCGAGCGTCTGCTGGCAGACCACGACGCCATGGACCTCATCAACAATCACTTTATCCCCGCCCTCGACGAGGTGGGCGTCCTCTTTGACCAGGGCAAGTTCTTCTTGCCGCAGCTCATGGCCTCGGCCGAGGCCGCGCGTGTGGGCTTCGACACCATCAAGCGCCTGATGCCCGCCGGCGAGATTGCCGACAAGGGCAAGATCTGCGTGGCCACCGTCAAGGGCGACATCCACGATATCGGCAAGAATATCGTCAAAATGCTGCTCGACAACTACGGCTACACCGTCTTTGACCTAGGCCGCGACGTCGATCCACAGGAGGTGCTCAAGACCGTCAAGGAGCGCGATATCAAACTCGTCGGCCTCTCGGCGCTTATGACCACCACCGTCGTCGCCATGGAGGAGACCATCAAGTTGCTCCATGCCGAGGTGCCGGGCGTCAAGATCATCGTAGGCGGCGCCGTGCTCACCCCCGAATACGCCAAGCAGATCGGCGCGGACTACTACGCCAAGGATGCCGCCGAAAGCGCGCGCATCGCCGAAGAGGTCTTTGGGCAGTAACACAACGGAAACAACCGAGCACCAAAACGTGCCGCATGCGCCACTTGGCACGTGCGGCACGTTAGAATAGAAAAGACTATGCTCGTTTTGGCAGATAGGAGCGCAAGGATGGCGATTACGCCCGCAGAAATCGCGGAAACCCGCGGCATGGTTGAGGAGCAGAACCTCGACATCAGGACCATCACCATGGGTGTTTCGCTCATGGGTTGCGGTGACGAGAACCTCGACCGCATGTGCACGAAGATCTACGACCACGTGACGCACACGGCTGAGCATCTGGTCGAGACCGCCGAGAACCTCGAGCGCGAGTACGGTATCCCCATCGTCAACAAGCGCGTTTCCGTCACCCCGGTGGCGCAGATCGCCGCGTGTTGCAAGGATGAGGACCTCACCCCCATCGCGCATGCCCTCGACCGCGCGGCCGAGACGCTCGGCATCGATTACCTGGGCGGCTTCTCCGCGCTCGTCCAGAAGGGCATCGGCGATGCCGACCGCCGCGTTATCCAGTCCATCCCCCAGGCGCTCGCCACCACGAGCCGCGTCTGCTCCAGCGTCAACGTCGCCAGCCTGCGCGCCGGTATCAACATGGACGCCGTGCTTATGGCCGCCCAGACCATCATCGACGCCGCTAAGCTCACGGCCGACCAGGACTCCGTCGGCGCTTCCAAGTTTGTCTGCTTTGCCAATATGGTCGAGGACTCACCGTTTATGGCGGGCGCCGTCCACGGCGGTGGCGAGGCCGACGCCGTCATCAACGTAGGCGTCTCGGGCCCCGGCGTTATGGCAGCAGCCCTGGAGAAGCTGCCCGATTCCGCCTCGATGATGGAAGTCGCCGAGAAGATTAAGCAGACCGCCTTTAAGATCACCCGTGCCGGTGAGCTCATGAGCCGCGAGGCCGCCCATCGTCTGGGTGTCGAGAAGGGCATTGTCGACCTTTCGCTGGCACCTACGCCTGCCATCGGCGACTCCGTCGCTCGCATCCTCGAGATCATCGGCGTGGGCACCTGCGGTGGCCCCGGCACGACCTGCGCGCTCGCCATGCTCAACGATGCCGTCAAGAAGGGCGGCGTCATGGCCAGTTCCAGCGTGGGCGGTCTTTCGGGCGCTTTCATCCCCGTGTCCGAGGACGCCGGCATGATCGCCGCCGTCGAAGCCGGTGCGCTTTCGCTCGAGAAGCTCGAGGCCATGACCTGCGTGTGCTCCGTTGGCCTGGACATGATCGCCATCCCCGGCGACACCCCGGTCGAGACCATCGCCGGCATCATCGCCGACGAGATGGCCATCGGCGTCATCAACAACAAGACCACGGCCGTCCGCGTGATTCCTGCTATCGGCAAGGGCGTGGGCGACTGCGTCGAGTACGGCGGCCTGTTTGGCCGTGCGCCCATCATGCCGGTGAACCCCAACGCCGGCACTGTGCTTGCCCACCGTGGTGGACGCTTCCCGGCGCCGCTGAACTCGCTGAAGAACTAGCTGAGGGGGACTGGCGAGGAGCCCCGGGGAGGGCAAATATATAAGGTCGCCTGCTCGGACAGTCCTGACTCGCACGGAGAGCACATTAAGTGCTCTCCGGCTCGTGCGGAACTCGCGATCGACCTTATATATTTGCCCTCCCCGGGGCTCCCGCACAACGGGACCTCGATTGAGTTCTATCCCGGTTGCAGTCGCTTCGCTTCTGCTCCACTTTGCTGGTATGACGGTTTGGCGTTGGATCGGTTCTTTCTGATATATGCTGGTTGCGGCTCTTCTTTTGGGAGGAGTCGCTTTTTTGTTGCTAGGAGGTTGGCCCGTGGCTGATGGTGTAATTCAATCTGAGCTGCTTTCTGCGGATTGGAATGAGGAATGGATGCGCTTGCAGGCTGGTCGGCGGCGGGCTGATGATTCTTTTGAATGGGATAAGCGGGCTCGACATTTTCGACCTCTTGAGACTGCCCCGTATGCCCGGGACTTTATGAAGCTGTTGGCGTTAAAGCCTGGTGAATCCGTGCTTGATATGGGGTGTGGGGCTGGGTCGATTGCTATTCCGCTTGCTCAGGCTGGGCATCCTGTGATTGCGGCTGATTTCTCCCCTGCCATGTTGGGCACGCTTGATGCTGGCATTGAGTACTATGGGCTCGAGGATCGCATTACGCCGCTTGAGCTTGCCTGGGACGATGACTGGGATTTGGTTGGACCGGTCGCGAAAGCGGTGGATGTTGCCTTTGCCAGTCGGTCGGTTACGACGACCAATCTAAAAGATGCGCTTGCCAAGCTCGACCGCACGGCTCGTCGGCGTTGTGCTGTCACGATGGTCGCCAACTCCAGCCCGCGTTATGATCTGCACTTGATGAACGCTATCGGCGCCTCGGTTACCTGCAGCAATGGCTTTGTGTACGCCTTCAACATCCTCATTCAGATGGGTGCGTTGCCGCAGGTTACATACTTTGAATCGCCTCGTCGCGATACCTTCGATAGCCTTGAGGCAGGCGTGGCGGATTTTTCCCGTATGCTCGAGCATGGCAACGAGGATAAGATCGACCGCCTGCGCGACTATATCGCTCAGCACATGATCGAAAACCCCCATGCCGGCGAGCCGGGCTCCAAGGGCGTGCCGCAGGGGTGCTATATGCTCGACCATATCCGTAAGGTTCGCTGGGCGTTTATTGCATGGGAACCGGTCTCTGCGCCCAGCTCATAGCCTGTTCGCAGCCCGCACCGCCCACTCACTCGGCATCCGCATTCTTTTTGAACTGGGCAAACGCGCTCCACACCGCGCCGTTCCTGCGCTATCGTGGGACAGCTCACGTAGATTAAGGCCCCGTCGCGGGGCGCCCCATACATAGAAAGCGAGAACCCATGGCACTGACAGGAGCCCAGGTCAAGCAGCTTCGCAGCATGGCCCATCACCTCAACCCCGCCATCATCATCGGTAAGTCCGATGTCAACGAGGGCACCGTCGAGCAGACGGTCGCCTACCTGGAGAAGCATGAGCTCGTTAAGTGCTCCGTGCTCGATGGCTCCAGCCTTTCCGCCCGCGAGGCCGCCGAAGAGCTCGCTGAGCGTTGCCACGCCGAGGTCGTCCAGGTCATCGGCCGCAAGTTCTCGCTGTATCGCGAGTCCTCGCGCAAGGACATCGAGAAGATCAAGCTCGTCTAAGAGTCAATGATCCGGCGAACCAACACATAGCAAGCTTACGGGTGCCCAAGTACTTCGGGCGCCCGTTTTTTATCGCTCGACCAGCACGCGATTGAGCCGCCCCTCCACCAAGCGCTCGTATAGACGCCGCGTCTCGGGCTCGGGCACGCCATTGACCTGCTCCCTCAGATGGTGCATATGCCCACTGTATAGCTCGACGATATCGCGCCTCCGCCCCGCCGCACTGTAGACACGCATGGCGCAGCGCACCATATCCTCACGCGCCGTTTCCTGTCGAAGCCCCGACTCCGCCAGCCAAATCGCCGACTGCAGATCGTTTTCTTCTAGAGCGGCATTTGCTCCCTTAATCATGCAATCGATGTACTTTGACTGCATAATGCGTCGCATACGCAAAAAGTAGGTGGGATTACAGCCATTGGGAACATACAGCGGTCCGGCATAAAGCTGCTCAATCTTAAGGCACAGCTCAACTAAATGGGGCCCGCGCGCACCCGTGCGATTTCCCAAAACCTCGCGGCTTATCTGGTCAAACAGCCGTACATCGGTCTTGACGTAGTCGCCGTTGAGTCCGATGCATTCATTTTGGATGAGCACACACGACTTGCCATCCGGCGTCGGTCCCAAAGCCGACCGCAAGCGCGATATCGTCGAGTACAGGTTGTTGCGGGCGCTATTGAACTCGGCATGGGGCCACAACTCCATGGCCAGCGTCTCACGATCGACGAGCGCATCCATGCCCAGCGCAAGCCGCTCGGCAAGTGTCGCCGCCTTCTTGCGGCGCCACATTTTGTCCGTGATGGGAAACCCGTCGCGCTCGGCGCGGAACGCACCAAACATGCGAATCTCGATATGGTCGATGGTATCAACGGCTTCAACCTCGCCGGCCTGGAACAGGCGCTCGCCCTCCCCTTCCAGATCATCGCGCAGCGAGTACCGCGACAGCTCGCGCACGGGAAGCTTCTTGCGAATCCTGGTCGCCGGCTCGCCCAGACAATGCATGGCAAGGCGCGCAAAGAGCCGATACGATGGCTCCAGAATCCCCGCACGATTCATGGACATCCAGGCCGCAAGATCGCTGTCTCGGCCCGCACAGGCCAAATGCAGCGCCACCATCCAGGCCTCCGCTCCACCAACCTGCGTCTGGCTTATATCGAGTAGCTCCGCTTCCTCGCGCACCGAAACCATCGAGGTGTTACGCAGATACGCCGCGCGCTCCAACAGCAATGCGTTATCGCGCATGTACGCAATCGACTCCTCGGCAAGTTTGAGCACTTGGACCGCACGGAACTTTGCATTAACCGGCCGTCCCTCTGCCAGCGACTGCCAGCCTTCTAGCAACAGGCCAAACAGCTGAATCTGGTTGTCGCGCATGCGCACGGCAAAACGATCGAGCTCGTTGAATGCCGCGTCGTCGGTTACCGGCAAGCCGGAAAGGAGCCGCCGTGCCGCCAACACCATGCGCACCCAGATAGCCATCGCCTTAAGCCCACGTACGTCGAGCGCCTCCCGCACCACCGTCATCTCGTCGTCGCGCTTGTCGGTTCCCGCAAACGACCCGTCAAAGAGCTCCACCAGCATGCTATCGGCCCGTATAACAATCCCCGCGATGTCGAGCTCGCAGTCGTAGGCCTTGCTCGTTTTGAGCTGCTGTAGAACGCCGCCGTCATCTCCCCGTTCGGTCAGGCATCGCTTGACCTCGATATGCGCAGACAACATATCGAGTGCGGTATGGGATGTCTCGATTTCTGGCACGGCCAGGTTCGTAGGGAGCCCAAGCCCGTTGTCCCCATAGCAAACAGCCGTCAGTGTCTGGGCCACCCTCCATGAAACAGGGTCTATTTCGCAGGCCGCCCGTTCGCCCCCGCGCTCGATGACCGATGCCATATAGCGAGCGAGCTTTGTATTGGACACGCTGACCGCTGCCAGATATACGCCAAGCGCCTCGGCAGGCGTTGGCTCTGGAGCCGAATCGTCGGCATCGATCGTGCCCAGCGCCGCTCGGCAGATATCGGCCCCGTGCCCCGTCAGAGCCAGATCGACCCCATACTGCCCAGCAAGTTCAAGGACCGCCCCACGGTCCAAAAAGGCATCCGCCAGGCCCATCGCCGCATCGCATCGGCCCGCCTTAAGCAAAATCCGGGCCGCCCTCGGAACAAGTTCGGGGCGAACCTCGGCCACCAACTTACGCAAACGCAAGCGTCCGTTATCCTCCGTGCCCAGACACGTAAAACTCCGCTCGGCGGGATCCAAGCCAAAGATCGGGTAGTCGCGTACAAAGTAGGACTGGTCGACCATCGACAGCCTCACCCCGCAAGCCTCGAGTTCCGCGATATTGCCCTCGCCCATCAAAACCATGAGACATGCCACGCAAAACAGCGCATTATTGTCGAGCGAAGCCAGATCGACAAGTGCCGCGCCATATACGTTGACAATCTCGTTTTCGAGCAGACCGGCTACGTCGCCTTGGCCATACAGACCCGTCTGCAATGCCGAAACGAGCTCGGGCACGCCCTGCGTGAGCTGATAAAAGTCGAGCGATGTGCTGATCGAAAACGCCGATGCCCACGCCGAATACTCATAGGCATGCACCTTGAGCATCTGCGCATTGATCTTAACCGAATCGCCCAGCCCATGAATCAGCTGACGATTTGAAGGACGACAGGAGATAAAGACCCCTATCCCCATAGCGCGCAGGCCGCGAATCCTGTCGATGAGGTCTTCGGTATCGTGCTGATCGAGGTTTGGCACATTATCAATCGCGATAAGGGAGTGCGGTTTGTCTTTGAGTTCTTCGGTAACCACCTCGAGCTGCATAAACACCTCGCGCCCAATGGCGCGATCGGCCTCGATAATCCGCACGGGGCCTCGCGTCGGGTCGCATTTAACCTCATGGGTGTACTGCAGCAGCACCGAGGTCTTCCCAAACCCGTCGGGCGCATAAAGAACCACGATGCCGGCCTTTCGGCCCTTGGCGATAAGCTCATTCATCAAGCGTTCGCGTCGCACCATATAGCCTCCGCCCAGCGGCATCAGCTCGAGGTCGTCTATACCGCTCAAATCGTTTACCATGCCCGCTCCTCAACTCGACCGTATGGACACTGTAGCCGCAAGACCATACAAGCCGCGCTATGAATAGAGCGACCTTGTGTTTTAGGTTGTCTTTTGGTACGCAAGCGGCAAGTTTTTGTACAGCGAGGGCCGATTGTTATTAATCCCCCGACTAATCGGTCTTTAAGCAGGTAAATGAGCTTGTCAGCTTGTCCCATCTAAGCGGCAGTGTAACGCAAATGAACAAGGTTCAGCTATGTCATTCAACTCGCCTAGCACCCGCTACCGTCTACGACCTTTTAGTGGCATTTTTGCATAGAATCTGATATGGAATGAATCAAGCTGTTGGGCATCCGGCATTCGTCAAGCTTGCGGCAAGATTTTGGTCAAGTGGACAGAAAGGGATAGCAAAAAGGCCCCCGCAAAGCGGAGGCCTTAGGCAAGGCTATGTCGAGGTGCAGGATTCGCGCTACTCGCAGAGCGAAAGGGCGGCCTCGTCGGCAACGACAACGCAGTTGGTGTGCAGCTGCAGGATCGAAGCCGGGCACTCGGGCGTAACCGGACCATAGCACATATCGTGCACGGCCTGAGCCTTGGCCTCGCCGTTGGCGACGACCAGGATCATGCGGGCATACATGATGGTCTGGGTACCCATGGTGTAGGCCTGACGGGGAACATCGTCGATGCTGTCGAACAGGCGGCTGTTGGCCTGAATGGTGCTCTCGGTAAGGTCGACGCAGTGCGTGCCCTTGGAGAAGTGGTCATCGGGCTCGTTGAAGCCGATGTGGCCGTTGTTGCCAATGCCGAGCAGCTGCAGATCGGGATAGCCGGCGGCAGCGACGACCTTATCGTACTCAGAGCAGGCAGCGGCGGCGTCGGGGTTGGAACCGTCGGGCACATGCGTGTTGTTCAGGTCGATGTTGATGTGATCGAAGAAGTTCTCACGCATGAAGTAGTGATAGCTCTGGGGATCGTCGTGCGAAAGGCCGCGATACTCGTCCAGGTTGTAGGTGCTGACCTCGGCAAAGTCGACGTCGCCCTTCTCGTACCAAGCAGCGAGCTGCTTGTAGGCACCGATCGGGGTGGAGCCGGTGGCAAGACCCAACACGCAGTCGGGCTTGAGGATAACCTGCGCCGAGATAATATTGGCGGCCTTGCGGCTCATATCCTCGTAGTCTTTAGCTTTAATGATCTTCATTACGCGTCCTTTCTCGTACAAGAGAGGCAAGGCTCCCTTACAAGCACTTGCCCGCGGCCCGCGTCGGCCGCAACCAACGTGTGCGGCCACCAGGGCGAGGTCGCGTAATGTATGTGTCTCGTGTCTAACCGCGTCGAGGCCCCTGCCCGTCCACGGTGACCCAAAGCCTTTTAGCTTCGGACAAATCCCATCTTGCCACGGAGGGCGTCCTCTTTCAAGGGCGCCCTCCGTAAACGTGTTTGAATTGTAGGCTAATGGCCACGTGCACTTGTTAGCGCTCGCGAGCAACGATGAGCTGGTCCATCTCTTCGACATGCGCGCCAACGGAGCCCTTGATGCTCGAGAACTCAACGGAGTTGCATACCAAGATGGGAACCGTCACATCGTAGCCCTCGGCAGCAATTGCCTCGCGATCGAACTCAATGAGTACATCGCCCTTATGGACGATGTCACCCACTTGCGCATATACGGTAAAGTGCTTGCCCTCAAGCTGAACAGTGTCCAAACCAACGTGGATGAGCACGTCCAAGCCATCGACCGTGTTAAGCGCAACAGCGTGTCCCGTGGGAAAAATGGCCTCGACCTTGGCATCAGCCGGTGCAATCACACGCGTGCCGGTAGGCTGAATCGCCACGCCCTGGCCCAAAAGGCCGGTGGCAAATGTCTGGTCGTTTACCTCGGAAAGCGGAATGACGTCGCCCGAGATGGGAGCATCCAGCGTAAGGACTCGACCACGCATACCAAAAGACCTTAGGACTTTAGTGAACATGCTCCCCCTCGGACATACCGATCAACCAAAATAACCTTAACAGTTTACCACTTGGCACTCGTTTTTGACCATTAGGGAAGTTCGCGCTTGACAACCTCGACGATGTCGTCGACAACGCGCTGGGTCAGCTCGTGCGTCTCGGCCTCGGCCATAACGCGGACCAGCGGCTCGGTACCGCTCGGACGCACCAGAATGCGGCCGCGGCCGTCAAGCTCCTTCTCGGCAGCAGCGACGGCATCCCAGATGGGCTGGCAATCATCCAGACCAGCCTTGTTGTCGGAATGCACGTTGACGAGTACCTGCGGATACTTCTTCATGATGCCGGCAAGATCGGTGAGGGTACGACCGGTGCGCTTGAGCACGGCCAGCAGCTGCAGAGCCGTCACCAGGCCGTCACCGGTGGTGTTGTGCTCCAGGAAGATGATGTGGCCGGACTGTTCGCCGCCGATGACGGCACCGTCCGCGAGCATACGCTCAAGAACATAACGGTCGCCCACAGCGGTCTGAACCATCTCGAAGCCCTGCTCCTTCATAGCGATGGAGAAGCCCAGGTTGCACATGACGGTCGAGACGATCTCGGAGCTGGCGAGCTTGCCGCGGGCGGCGAGGTCAGAACCGCAGATAGCCAGGATGTAGTCACCGTCGATCTCATTGCCCTCGCTGTCCACAAAGAGCACGCGATCGGCGTCGCCGTCGTGGGCCAGGCCGATGTCAGCATGGGTGCGCAGCACGAGCTCGCGCAGGGGCTCAAGGTGAGTGGAGCCGCACTCGACATTGATGTCGGTGCCGCAGTAATCGGTGTTGATGGCATGGACCGTGGCACCCAGGCGCTGCAGCGCGGCGGGCGTAGTCTGGCAGGAAGCACCGTGACCGCAGTCGACGGCAACGACCAGGCCATCGAGCCTCAGGCCATCAAGCGTATCGATGGCGTGGTCGACGTATGCCTTGCGAGCGTCCTTCATCTTGATGATGTGGCCCACGCCGGCACCGGTCGGCAGCGTGTCGGCAGCCATGGCTTCCTCGGACATGACCCAGGCGCTGATCTCTTCCTCGACCGCATCGGGAAGCTTCATGCCCTTGCGGCTAAAGAACTTGATGCCGTTGAACTCCGGCGGATTATGCGAAGCAGAGATGACGATGCCGCCGTCGAGCTCATTCTGGACGGTGAGCAGCGCCACGGCAGGCGTGGGGATGACGCCGCAGCAGTGCGGACGGCCGCCCTCGGCCATGATGCCGGCGGTCAGAGCGCTCTCGAGCATGGTGCCCGAAAGACGCGTGTCGCGGCCGACACAGATATCCGGACCAAGGAACTTGGTCGCCGCGCGGCCCAGGCGAAACGCGAGGTCACACGAGAGGTCGGCATTGGCGACGCCACGGACGCCGTCGGTACCGAAGATGTTCTGGGGCATAGGATCGCTCCTTCCCTAGCAGGCGATATGCAACCGCCCACCCTAGTCGAAAAAGAAAAGCGGGACCCGCCGAGGAATCGGCAGGCCCCGCTTGTACATTGTATCTCGAAAGGAGATAAAACCTTAGCGCTTGGAGAACTGGGGAGCGCGGCGGGCCTTCTTGAGGCCGTACTTCTTGCGCTCGACCACGCGAGCATCGCGCGTAAGGAAACCGGCCTTCTTGAGGTCAGCACGGTAGTCGCCAGCGTTCAGAAGAGCGCGAGCGATGCCCAGGCGCAGAGCGCCGGACTGACCGGAGATGCCGCCGCCATCGCACAGAGCGATAACGTCGAACTGACCGGCGGTGTCGGTCACCTTGAAGGGAGCAAGGGCGTTCTCAACGAGCTGATGACGGCCGAAATACTGCTCGGCGTCACGCTTGTTGATGGTCACCTTGCCGGTGCCGGGGACGAGACGGACGCGGGCGACGGCGTTCTTACGACGGCCGGTACCCTGGTAGACAACGGTGTTCTCAGCCATCTTTAAGCCTCCAGCTCAATCTTCGTGGGGTTCTGGGCAGCGTGCGGATGCTCGGCACCAGCGTAGACCTTAAGCTTGGTCATCTGGGCACGGCCGAGGGTGGTCTTGGGCAGCATACCGCGAACGGCGCGCTCGATAACCTTCTCCGGGTGCTTCTCCATAGCCTGGCGGAAGCTCTCAGCCTTGAGGCCGCCGTTGTAGCCGCTGTGGCGATAATAGGTCTTCGTGTCGGCCTTGTTACCGGTAAGCTGGACCTTATCGGCGTTGATGACGACAACGAAGTCGCCGCAGTCGCTGTTGGGCGTGAACTGGGGCTTGTTCTTACCGCGCAGGATCATTGCGATCTGGGTGGCAAGACGGCCCAGGACAGCACCATCGGCGTCGACGAGAACCCAGTTGCGCTGGACCTCGCCCTGCTTGGCGTAGTGAGTCGATTTCGAAATCACTTAGACTCCTCCATGTACAGTACGTGTTGTTACAGAGATTCACGGGGCTCTGCAAGTAACCCGTCCATATTACCCCGCTCACCGTACGAGTCAACAGGTATTTTGGCTCCGACCAGAGTTTCTGCACATGTCATCCATGGGTCATGACGTCGCGACACTAGCGCTCGACAAATGCCTCGATATCACTCAGTAGGCGCTTTGCCTCCTGGCGGCCCTGAATATACAGGTCGAGGAGCTTTGCCGGATCATGCTCAACGTGACCGACCTCGACCGGCTTTTGCGGAGCAACGACCAGCGCGCGGCCCTCACGCTCATACTTCCATAGATGCATGCGCTGGATGTTATAGCGGTCGTGGCGCGTCTCGATAGCCTCGAGCAGGTAGGGGTAGTCGGCATAGCGAGCGCGTGCGGCGGGCATAAACTCGTAGGGCTTTTTCTCGTACGAGCGGTCCTGCGTGACAATGACAACCGCGCGATCGAAGCCCGCCTCCTCCAGCACGTGCTCGACGGGGACCGAATCGGCTACGCCGCCGTCGACGTATTTGTGCCCATCGATCTCGACCGGCGGCGTCACCAGCGGCAACGAGGTCGAGGCGCGCACGGCGTCGAGGTCAAGTACGGCGCTTTTGACCGGGAGGTACGTGGCGGTTCCAAAGAGCATGTCCGTCGCGACGGCGTACATCTCGATGGGGCTCGCGTCGAACGTCTCGTTGTCAAAGGGGTCCAGGCGGTCCTGGACATCGTTGAAGATAAAGTCGTAACCCACGATGGAGCCCGTGGACGCAAACGATGCGGCGCCCATGAAGCGGTTGTCGTTGCAGAAAGCCAGGTTGATGCGGTTGGCACGGCCGATCTGGTGCGACTTGTAGTTCACGCCGTTGAGGGCGCCGGCCGATACGCCATATACCGCCGGAATCTCGACGCCGGCCTCCATGAGAACGTCGAGTACGCCTGCGGTAAATTGCCCGCGGAAGCTGCCGCCCTCCAAAACGAGCGCGACCTTGCCGGCGTTCTTTGCCTTATCTTCTGCAGTCATGTTGACCTCCTGTGATTGCGTTTTGGCTTTCTTCTACCCAGTTTTGGAATGGAGGGCGCGCAGGTTTTTCGAGGCGGCAGGTGCAGCGGAAAGTGCGTCCCAGTTTGAGGCGGGATTACGGGATGCGCTTTCCGCTTGGACCGCCGTTGGGAAAGCGCGACCCGTTCTGAGCGCGGATTCCGGGATGAACTTTCCGCTTGAGGCGTCTTCCGGAAAATGAATCCCATTCCGAGCGTCGATTCCGGGATGCAGTTTCCGCTTGAAACGTCATCCGGAAACCGCATCCCAGTCTGAGCCGGAATTCTGGGATGGATTTTCCGCCTGGGGCGACGTTGATGCGGGGCATGGCAGGCTGCAGTCCGATCGGCATCGCATCTGCATAGGGTTGAGGCTTTGCGCGGAGAATCCGCGTGTTCGCTTCGCGAACCCGCACCGGCTTCGGCCGCCTGTCGGCGTCCTCGCCCGCGGGCTAAAAACGCTTACGCGTTTTCTTTACGCCCCCCCTGCATAGAGTTCGATTCTCCGCGGTACGGATTAGAAATAAAAAGGCAGGTAGATACGAATATCTACCTGCCTGTTGCTTATGGTGGAGGCGCGGAGAATCGAACTCCGGTCCACGAAAGCCCCCTGATTGGCATCTCCAAGCTCAGTCGCTGGTTTTGTCTCGGACGCTTTGCGCGCAGCGACACGCTCGCGGCGTCCTAACCGGTTCGGTCTTAGCCTGCGCCATACCGATTACGTGCGCAGGAGCATTCCCCTAACATGACGTCGCGCCGGTGTCGGGGAAATCACCGGGTTGACGCGCCGCTATAAATTAGGCAGCGAGAGCCATAGGCTCAAAAGAAGAGTTGTTGTCAATTCAATTTGACGGTACCCCTGTTTAACGAGGCGAGGAGACCTCGGCTTGCTTCCTCTCTCAGAGCTATCGTGTCGAAACCAGTCGCCCCCGAATGCTGGGAAAGTCTGGATGGCATCGGGCCTGCAAACACCCGATAACCGTCGACTTTTCAAGGAACATACGGGGCGAGCCCCGCTTGTGGAGTGTTATCTTACCACGTTCTGAAAGCGGACAGCTGTTCTATGCACGAGCTGTGAAGACCCCAATGTGCGCCGCACTTCGCACTTTTGTTACCGATCGCGTCACGTATATTTTCGCCAAGCAAAATTGACCCGTCGAAAGGACCGTTATGGATACCAAGCAGCAACTCGTCAATGCCCTCGCAGGCCTGGGCTCAACCATTACCGAAGCTATGGATGTCATCGAGGGCTTTGTCCCCTGCGGACATCCCGCCCTCACGGTATCGAACGCACTCGTCGCGCTGGACGTTGACGATGATGCAGCTCTCACTCAGCAGCTTGAGACCGTCGAGGGCTTTATCGACCACGTGAGTGAGAACCGCGGCGTGGCCGCCTACCACGGTATCGAGGTCGAGCTCGCGGGTCCCAAGGCCGATCTGTTCGCAGCAATCCGCGAGGTAGGCGCCCTTATGCAGACCGCAGGCGTCAAGAACACCCAGGTCAACGAGTGGGTCTACCGAAGCCTGGCAGCACTCGATAGCTCCGACGAAAAGGCAGCCGAGCAGCTCGCAGAAAGTCCCGCCATTAAGGCCGAGCTTTTGTAAATAGCAGACGCGGGCCCCTTGGCGCATCGTCGTCCAAGAGGCCCGCAAACAGTTTGCGTCAACCGATAGCCGCGCGGCCGCGTTCGGCCAAAGCCAGAATCGGCATCATTTGGCGCGGGGTCTTTGCTGCAAGATCGGCATGTTCGAGCAGCTTGCGATCGTTAGTCACCAAGTAATCGACCTGCGCGCGCTTGCACGCGGCGAGCACCAAGTTGTCTTCGTAATCGCGATGGAGCGCTAAGTATTTGTCGGCCAGCCAAAGGTCCGACGCATCTGCACCCACGGCCGTGGCGTTTTCGGTCATGTTCCGAACAAACGCCAGCGCCGCATCGCCAATCGCGCGGGCAGAAGCCTCGCCGAGCGCTCCCCCGCTGGCAAGAACGCTGCGCTTCAGTTCGTGCTGTACAACATACAGTACGTCCTTGGCGATATGCACCGGAAAGAACAGCAATGCCCCCGCCTCCGTCGCCTGCCCAATAAACGCACGCGCGGCAAGCGACTCGGCATGGTCGACGCAAAACGAATCAACCCATACGTTGGCATCCACCATTATTTTGAGGGAAGTCCCGCTCACAGGATCATCCCCTTTTGGCGATAGCGCTCGTCCATGGCTTCGGAATAGATTGTGTCCCAATCGCGATCGTCAGATACGGGCGACGTAGCGATGCCCAGGTCCGCGTAAAGCTGATCCGCCGCCGCCCAGGATGCGGCAAACGGAGCATCTGGCATGACACCCCGCTGCCGTTCGTTAACAGCCCCAAGGATTTCCTCGCACGAGCTGCCGCCCTGTGCAACCTTTGCCACGACCTTCTTGATAAGTTCGGGCAGCGTTGCGCCCGAAAGCCGCAGCGCCTCCTCGGCGCGCTCTTTAACCGAGCGATCCACACGGACATTTACCTGCACCATGCTGCCAGCAACGCTCGTATCGATCACGCTCCTCCTGTCTGCTATCACTGCTAGCACTTCTATATAGAGCCTCTAGCACACAGTCAAACGCAAATAAACCCTGAATGTGACAAAGGGACTGTCCCTTTGTCACATTCCGTTCCTACAGCTGCCAGGTAGCTGCTTCCTTTTGCAGCGCAACCATGCGGGCGAATTCTCCGCCTGCCGCTTTGAGTTGCGCCGGAGCACCCTGCTCGGCTACCACACCATCCTTGAGCACAACGATCTTATCGGCATTTTCTACCGTGCGCATACGGTGGGCGATCACGATAACCGTCTTGCCTGCGAGCAGGCGGGAAAGCGCCTGCTGCACCACGGTCTCGTTCTCCACATCCAAACTCGCCGTCGCCTCGTCCAGCAACACGATCGGCGCGTCTTTGAGCAGCGCACGGGCGATAGAGATGCGCTGGCGCTCACCGCCGGACAGCTTGGAGCCGTTCTCGCCGATCATGGTGTTGTAGCCCTGCGGCATGCGGCTCACAAACTCGCCGCAGTTGGCGGCACGCGCAGCCGCAAGCACTTGCTCATCGGTGGCGCCACGACGCCCGAGGCGGATGTTTCCCATCACCGTGTCGTCAAAGAGCAGCACGTCTTGGAACACAATGGCGTAGTCGCGCAGCAGCACCTCGGGATCCACGCTCGCAACATCCACGCCGCCCACGGTGACCGTGCCCGCGGTGGCATCCCAAAAGCGCGCGGCCAGGCGGCTCACCGTGGACTTACCGGAGCCCGAAGGACCGACCAGTGCCGTGACCTCGCCTTCCTTGGCGGTAAAGCTCACATCGGTAAGAACTTTCTCGCCGGCGCGGCCGTCCTCGCCCGCACCATAGCCAAATGCCACGTGATCGAACACCACATCGTGGCCTACGGGCTCAAACTGCTCGCTGCCCCGCGCCACGGGCTCTTCCATGATGGAACGCATGCGCTTGGCCGACGACTCGGCGGCAAACAGCTCGGACATCAGCATCAGCGCCTGATCAAAGGGCGCATAGATGCGGCTCACCATAAGCAGGAAGGCAAACATCACCAAAAAGTCGACCTGGCCGGAGGCGACCATCGCAGCGCCCGTGACCAACGTGGTGGCAATCCCCAGGCGCAGGATGGCAAAGGCGGAGTTGACCAAAAGCCCATTGGCGAGCTCGCCTTTGGTGGTCTCGCGCTCCTCGGCATCGATCACGGCGTTGAGCCCCTCAAGATAATGAGCCTCCTGGTTGGTGGCGCGGATCTCGCGCACGCAGTCGAGCGTCTCCTGGATCGCCTCGGTAACCTTGACCTTCTCGGCGCGCACATGGTCGAACACCGGGGTCATGGGGCCGCGTGTCAGATACAGCACGGCAAAGGCCACGGGCACGCTCCAAAACGCCGCGATCGCCAGCTGCCAGCAAAAGAACAGCGACGCCACGAACACAATGGCGCTTGCGATGATGGCACCCCAAAGCTCTCCCAGCACGTGGCTGTAGGCGTGCTCCATGGCCTGGACGTCGCCCATGATGGTCTCGGTTAAATCGGCCAGATCACGACGGCCAAAAAACGACAGCGGCAGCTTGCGCAAGCGCTCGGCAATCTCCATACGCTGCTTGCCGCACTCCTCGTAAAAGATGCAGTAGGTGTAGTAATACTGCTGCCAGTTAGAGGCAAAGAGCAACACGAAAAAGACCAGGAGGCCGCCCACAATCGGCAGGGCATCCGGCAGGTCGGCACCGGTGGCGAGATGTTCGACAAAACCGGCCATGGCCAGGAACAATAAGCCCATGCCGGCCATGGTAATGAGATTGGTGAGCGCGGTCCAGAAAATGCCGCGTTTTACGCCGGCGACGCCTTTATCGGATAGGAAGTACTTCTTTTGGAATGAGGCGAACATTTAGGCCTCGCCTCCCTTCGTGACGGCGGCATCCGCGGTCGCTGCAGTGATTTTCCAGCTCGCGGCCTGTTCGTATTCGGCCCACATCTTGGCATACAGACCCTTTTGGGACAGTAACTCGGCATGGGTACCCGACTCCTGCACGCTGCCCTGGTTGAGCACCACGATTTGGTCTGCGCCCACTACAGTCGAGAGTCGGTGCGCGATCATAATGACTGTGCGACCCGCCGCCAGCTTGCTAAAGGCACGCTGGATGAGCGCCTCGTTCTCGGGGTCGGCAAACGCTGTGGCCTCATCGAGCACCACGATAGGTGCGTCTTTAAGGATCGCGCGGGCGAGTGCCACGCGCTGCACCTCGCCGCCCGAAAGATATGCTCCGCCGGCACCGAGCATGGTATTGATGCCCTGTGGAAGCCTGGCCACAATGTCGTCGCACTGAGCTGCGGAGAGGGCCGCACGCACTTCGTCGTCAGTGGCCGTGGGCTTGGAGGCACGCACGTTATCGGCAAGTGTTTGCCGGAACAGCTGGTTGGTCTGGAACACGAAGGCAACCTGGTCCATAAGCTCGTGGGGATCCATGTCGCGAACGTCTACGCCGCCTACGAGCACGCGACCCGCGGAAACATCCCAAAAACGCGGGATCAGGCTTGCGCAGGTTGACTTACCGCCACCCGAGGGACCCACCAGGGCGAGGGTGCTACCAGCGGGAACGCTGAAACTCACATGGCTAACGGCAGGTGCTTCGGCACCTTCGTACGTAAAGCTCACGTCCTCAAAGCGCACATCGCTACCGGCGGAGTGCTTGGGCTGGGCAGGCACGGAGAGCTGTTTGGAACCCATGACGCTTCGAATACGAGCCAGCGAATCGGCACTCATCTGAGAGGCCTCGCCCACAAACATGAGCTTGGTCATGGCCGTCGGCACCACGGCCGAAAAAATCGCGTAAAACGTGAAGTTGGTCATAAAGCGTGCAAAGTCCGTCTCGCCCGGCGCCAACAGCAACGCCACGGGCAAAAGGAATGCCACAAGACCATTGAGCGCGGTAAGGTTGAGCACCTGTGGACCTCGGCAGAACGTGCCCGCATAGCTTTGCGCCATGTCGGCGTATTCGGCGATCGCATCGTGGAAGGCCTTAAAGGAGTAGACCGTCTGCTGGAATACCTTGACCACGGGGATACCGCGTACGTATTCGGTGCCGGTCTTGTTCATCTTGACCAGCGCGCCCATGTAGGCCTTCATAAACTCGGCGCCCTTGCCGCTCATCATGGTGGCCATGGCGCAAAACGAAACGACGACCGAGATTAAGCATGCCGCGCCCAAACGCCAATCGAGGGCAAATAGCAGCACAAGCAGGCCCACGACCATGGCGGTGGCACCGGCGATATCGGGCAGCATGTGCGCGAGCAGCGTCTCGGTGGAGGCGGCACAGCCGTCTACGATACGGCGCAGCTCACCGGTGGCGTGCGTGTCAAAGTAGCCGAGCGGCAGCTTAAGCAGATGCTCGCTCGTAGCCTTGCGGATATTGGATGCGCAGCGAAACGCGGACAGGTGCGTGCACATGAGTCCCACGAAATAGACCACGATGCTTGCCAGGGCAAAACCAACAGCCCACCAACCATACATCGCGATGTCGGCGGCCTCGCTCCAGTTGGGCGCCACGGCAATCAGGTCTCGCGCAACAAGCCAGATGCACACGTACGGGCCAAAGCTCAACAGCTGCGAGAACGCCGAGAGGGCCATGCCCAAATACGTTAGGAATTTACGGTCACCGGCATATGCAAGTAGCTCGCCGATGCCGCCGCCTTCCTTTTTTGATCCCTTTGCCATGAGATTCCCTTCTAACGGCTTGAGAGTTAACCGTAAGAAACTTATCATGGGCGTGTTAGCCAGGGCACACAATTGGGCCAGGCGTGGACGTTTTCGCAAATGAAGGGGACGCTTTTGAAAATGCGGCGGGCAGCAACCGATATAACCGAGCTCTACGCACCGCAGTTTGAGCAGTTTGGTCTGCAGCTTTCCGGCAAGGGCGCCGTCTTTACCGGTGAGGTGGCAAACGATCGGGCGCACGGACGCGCATGGATCATGCCCCTCTCCCCTGCCTGCATCGTTATGGAGCATTACATTACCCCGATGCACGATATGTACCTGGCCGAATACACACCCGAACCGTACGCGTGCGTGAGCGAGGTCAGCGCGCCCACGCTCATGTGCATGCCCGAAGCCGGCATAACGCCTGCGAACCTCAAGCCGCTGCATGGACCGTGGCCGAACAGCGCGATCTGCAGCTTTGTCCAAGATAGCTGCGGTGAGGAGCTAAGCCCGCTGTTTGCAGGGCAGCTCTACCACTCGCGCTCGGTCCTCTTTTTGCCCGGTTATTTTGACGAGCTGGAGCATCGCTATCCCGCCGAGTTCGCGGGGGTCTTTGAGGCGTTTGCCGAGTCATGGCACGAGGAGGCAGCGTCTGCCATCTGCCACACGTTGCGCAGGATTAACGAGGAACGCGCCCGCACCGTAGGCGGACACGTCTATATGCAAGGCATCGTGGAGACCATGGTCGCGGAGCTCGCCTGTTCGCGCGCGGCCCACAAGCAGGCGCGGCAGGCGGCAGACACACGCGCCAGCGTAACCATTGCCGAGGAAGCGGCGGCAATGATTGAGCGCGCGCTCGACAAAGGCAGGCGTGTGGGTATCAACGAGGTGGCCGAGAGGCTCTACACAAGCCGCTCCAAGCTATGCGCCACCTTTAAAGCCCAAACCGGCGAGTCCCTGGGCGTCTACATTCGCAGACGCCGTATGGAGCGAGCACAGGACCTTTTGGCCGATAGCGCGCTCACGATAGCGCAGGTGGCAGAGCGTCTAGGCTACCCTCAGCAGGCCGCCTTCGCCCAAGCCTTCAAGCAACACACCGGCACCACCCCCACCGCTTGGCGTTCCCAACATATATAAAGAATGAGGGCGCCATCGGCGCCCTCATTCACCAAATTCAATCCAGCCCACCTGACCCGAACGGCCGAGTCGTTGCAGAACCCGGGAGCCCCGGCAGGGCGGGTGCTTGCTCAAAATGAGTTCCCTCCAAAACAATGGGCGCGCCAACGGCGCGCCCATTCACTCTATTCCATTCAGCCCCGCCTGACCCGAACGGCCGAGTCGTCTGGCCGGGGAAGCCCCGAGTCGCCGGGGTGTTTGCTCCAAATGAGTTCCGCATGCAAAGAAGGCCACTAAATGTGGCCTTCGTCTTGCATAGGACTGTTTGAAATTTGGAGGAAATACCCCGGCGACTCGGGGCTTCCCCGGCCTCGCAGCTACGAGAGCGACGTTCTCAGCAACTCGTTGAAGAGTTTCGGGTTGCCCTTGCCGCAGCTCGCCTTCATGCACTGGCCCACCAAAAAGCCGATGACCTTCTGGTTGCCGTCACGATACTGCTGCGCCTGCTCGGCACAGTTTGCCAGCACCTCGTCCACGATCGGCTGCAACGCACCGGCATCGCTCACCTGACGCATGCCGCGCTCGTCGACGATCTTGTTGGGGTCGTCGCCGGTCTGGGCCATGGCCTCAAAGACCTCGTGCGCCTGGTTGGAGCTGATGGCATCGGTCGCCAGCAGCTTGGCGAGTGCCGCCACTTGAGCCGGCACGATGCCGGACTCGGCGAGCGACACGCCCGCGCCCTTAAGGTAGGCGATCATCTCGTTCACCAGCAGGTTTGCGACCGTCTGGGCCTCCTTGCCAGCCATGCCGGCAGCAGCGGCCTCAAAGAACTCGGCAAACTCCGGGTCGCCGGCGATCTGCTCGGCATCGGCCGCCTTAATGCCAAAGTCGGTCTCAAAACGGGCGCGCTTGGCATCGGGCAGCTCGGGGATCTCGCCACGGCAGCGGTCGATAAACTCGTCGTCCAAATCGAACGGCGCCAGGTCGGGATCGGGGAACAGACGATAGTCGTCTGCCGTTTCCTTCACACGCATGACCACGGTGCGCTTGCGGCTGGGCTCCCAGTGGCGGGTCTCCTGATAGATGATGCCGCCCTCCTCGAGCACCTCGGCCTGGCGGCAGATCTCGTAGGCAAGGCCGTCGTGCAGGCTCTTAAACGAGTTGAGGTTCTTGAGCTCGGTCTTGGTGCCCAGCTTGGTCTCGCCGCGGCGGCGCAGCGACACGTTGCCGTCGCAGCGCATGGAACCCTTCTCCATGGAGCAGTCCGAGATGCCCAGCGTCACAAAGATGCGACGGAGCTTCTCCATAAACAGGCGCGCTTCCTCGGGCGTGCGCAAGTCGGGCTCGGTGACAAGCTCGATGAGCGGCGTGCCGCAGCGGTTGTAGTCGACGAGCGACTCGGCCGCGGCGGTAATGCGGCCCTCGGCGCCACCCACGTGGACCATCTTGGCGGCGTCCTCCTCCATGTGGATGCGCAGGATGCGGATGGGCACCGTGTAGGAACCGTCCTCGCGACGCTCGGGCATCTGCAGGTTGGACGCATCGTAGCTGGCCAGATGGCCGGCGCGCTGGTTGCCCTCGCGCATGGTCGATGTCATGGACGTGGACAGGCCCTCGGCGTTGGCCGAGGCGCTTGCCAGACTCTGGGCCTCGGCCTCGCCAAACGCGCAGTCGGGGCGCTCGGCGGCACCGCGACCGGTCACGTCCAGGTCCAGGTGACCGTACATGGCAAAGGCGACCGGACCCTGCGTGGTCTGGAAGTTCTTGGCCATATCGGGATAGAAGTAGTGCTTGCGGTAGAACATCGAGTGGCGCTGGATCTCGCAGTTGGTGGCCAGACCCGCCTTGACGATGCTCTCGATGGCGCGCTTGTTGGGCACCGGCAGGGCGCCGGGCAGGCCCAGGCACACCGGGCACACGTTGGCGTTGGGCTCGTCATCGTGGCTGAGCTTGCAATTGCAGAACATCTTGGTATCGAGTGCGGTGAGCTCGGTATGGATCTCCAGGCCGATCACGGCCTCCCAATCCTGCAGGACCTCGGAAAGCTCCTTCATTACAGCTCGCCTCCCTTCCCGGCAAAAGCGGGCGCGACGGAAAGCGCGGGCGCACCCGTGGCGGCATCGGCAAAGCCGCGCTCCAGGGCGCGGGCAAACGTGAGCAGCTGACGGTCCTTAAAGGCCGGACCCACCAGCTGGGCAGAAACGGGCAGCTGAGTATCCTCGCCCAGGCCCAGCGGCACCGAGATACCGCCGTTGCCGCAGATGTTGAGCGAAATGGTGTACAGGTCGGAGAGGTACATCTGCGTGGGGTCGCTGATCTCGCCAAACTTAAAGGCCGTGCGCGGCGAGGCGGGCATGAGGATGGTGTCCACCTTGGCATACGCGGCGTCGTAGTCCTGCGTGATGAGCGTGCGGGCCTTTTGCGCAGCGTAGTAGTACTTGTCGTACACGCCCGAGCTCAGCAGGTAGGCGCCGAGCATCTGACGGCGCTTGGCCTCGGCACCAAAGCCGTGGGCGCGCGAAAGCGAGCTCTGGTCGGACAGGTTGGCGCAGCCCTCCTCCTGGTAGCCGTAGCGAATGCCGTCGAAGCGGGCCAGGTTGGAGAACGCCTCGGCCGGGCCGATGACGTAGTAGGCGGCGATGGCGGCGTCCAGGTGCGGCAGGTCGACCTCGACCAGCTCGGCGCCCTGGTTCTGCAGCTCCTGGGCGGCGCGCTGAACAGCGGCCTTGACCTCGGGCGTCAGGCCCTCGGCCTCCATAAACGCGGGGATGATGCCCACGCGCTTGCCCTCGATGCTGTCGTTGAGATGCTCGGTAAAGTCGACGGCGCAATCCTGGCTGGTGCAGTCGTACGGATCGTGGCCCGCACCGGTAAGCGCGTTCATGGCCAGCGCGACATCCTCGACCGTGCGGCCAAAGGGGCCCACCTGGTCGAGCGACGAGCCAAAGGCAACCACGCCGTAACGGCTCACGGCGCCATACGTGGGCTTAAAGCCCACCACGCCGCACAGCGACGCCGGCTGGCGGATGGAGCCACCGGTGTCCGAGCCCAGCGAGAGCGCAACCTCGCCCGCGGCGACGGCGGCAGCGGAGCCGCCCGAGGAGCCGCCGGGCACGCGCTCGGTATCCCAGGGGTTGTTGGTGCGGTGGAAGGCCGAGCTCTCGGTGGAGCTGCCAAAGGCGAACTCGTCCATGTTGGCCTTGCCCATGGGCAGGCAGCCGGCGTCGAGCATGCGCTGGACGCAGGTGGCGGTGTAGACGCTCTGGTAGTCCTCGAGCATGCGGGAAGCGCAGGTGGTGCGCGTGCCCACGAGGTTCATGTTGTCCTTAATGGCCAGCGGCACGCCCGCAAGCGGGGGCAGCGGCTTGCCTGCGGCACGGTCGGCATCCACGCGCGCGGCGGCCTCGAGCGCAAGCTCGGGCGCCACCTGCAGGAATGCCTGGACCCCACCCTCGCGCGCCTCGATGGCCTCGAGCGAGGCCTGAGCGACCTCGGTGGCCGAAAAATCGCCGGCGGCAACGTGCGCGGCCAGCTGCGCGGCCGTGAATCGATCGAGATTGAGCTTCATTACTCGCTCTCCCCCTCTCCCAAAATGGACGGCACGCGGAAGTAGCGGTCGCGCGCGCTGCCGGCGTTTTCGAGCGCGACGTCGAGCGGCAGGTCGCGCTCGGGCTCGCGCAGGTCATCGCCCATCACGTTGGACAGGCTTCCGATAGGATGGAACGTGGGCTCCACGTCGGGCAAGTCATATTGCAAGACGGGCTCGAGCATCTGGACGGCGTCGTTCAGGTAGGACGTCATCTGGGTGAGCTCGTCATCGGTCAGTGCGATCTTTGCGTACTCGGCGATGCCGCGCACGTCTTTCTCGCTGAGTGCCATAGGCGCTCCCTTCCGCATAACAGATAAACCGCTCTAGTATACAAGGCAACGCCGCTTGGAGCAGGTGCTTTACCCAAATGCAGCGAAAACGTAACGAGGGCGGCGGATGCGTCCCGGCGGTTATGCAGCAAAATCTGCATCGTCACAATGCAAAACCGTCCCGCCCACAACGAAAACCGTCCCGCCCGCAACGAAAAGCATCGCAACATTCGACGCTTTTCGCCAAAATCGCGATTTTCATCGAATGTTGTGATGGTTTGGAAGCCCCCGACCACCACAAAAATGCCTGTCCCCATTGCGGTGGTTCTGGAGAATGTCTTATGCCGAGGCCTTGACCTTGCGGCGCTTGCGGACCGCGTGGATCACGATATCCAGCAGCAACAGCACAATGGCTACGACCACGATGAGCACGGCAAACTCGCGCTTGCCCCAGTGGCGGCCAGCCAGCGACTTTTGCTTGTCGACGTCCTTCTTGTTGTACTTGGTGCGCACGCAATGCACCAGCAGGCGATGGTCGTTCACGCCGTAGGGCGTGCAGGTGACGAGCGTCACCTTGTCGGCGCCGGGCTCGATGGTCAGCGACTCCATCTCCTCGGGCAGCACCACCTCGGAGTCCACCATCTTGTAGGCGAGCGTCTTGTTCATGGTGTGCAGCAGCACCAGGTCGCCGGGCTCCAGCGAGTGGATGTCGTCGAACATGCTCAGGTTGCGCATGCCCGAGTGCGCGGTGAGCACGCAATGCGTCGAGGTGCCGCCCACCGGCAGGCTCGTGCCTTCCAAGTGCCCGACGCCCGCCATAAGGACTTCTTCGCTCGTGCCGTGGTAGATGGGCATGCTCACGTCGATGGAGGGGATCTCGACCCAGCTCATCATGGGGTCGCGGTCAAAGATGAGCTGCTGGGCGTAGGGCTCGATCTGGTCGGCGGGAAGCTCGGTGGCCTCGCCCGCCAGCTGCTCGTTAAAGGAGCGCGCCTGGAGCAGGATGCGCTCGCGCTCCTCGGCAGATAGCGCGTCCACGGTGCTGGACACGGTGCTGATCTGGTTGAACACGCCCGAGGCCTCGAGCCGGTCCAAAATCCACGGCCAGGTCATAAGGCCCACGCCAATAAGGATGATGACGATAGTGATGAGCCGATCGGCCCAGCGCGGCAGCCGCTTGCGGCGGCGCTTGGGCTTTGGTTGAGGTTTGGGCTGAGGGCTTGAGCCGCCGTTGTCCGCGGCGTTATTGCTCTTCATATGTTTGGCGCCCTGCACCATCGCCAGTCACTCCTCTACAACTCAAGTTGTCTAAACAAATAATAGCCGATTAGCAGGCTCCCCCGCCCGACAACACAGCTAGACCGCACCGTCCAGTCGAGGATAAGCCAGCATTTGAGTTTTCAAAATGTCCCGAATCGGCGGGGCGATTCGGGATACAATGTCAATAGAAAACGACGCACCCCGCGTAAGTGTACGAGAGCGCGGGCGGCCTAGTTTTCAGTTTTTGTTAAATGCCCGGGATCCGACCCCCGGGCATTCTTATTTGCGCTTTCGGCGCAAATGCCTTCTACCGTCCGCACCGCGCGTGCGCCTACGGACCTTAAACCGAACCTCATACGAGTCAAGAAACGCGATGATGAACGAGCCCACCGCCGCGAGGGCGGCGAGCGCGTTAAGGAATTTCAGCATTTGGGGACCTCCGATCGAGTCGTCGGCCGCCCGCGCACGGGATGCGTCGCAAGGCCATTTTACTGCGAGCGCATGCACCCACGGCTGGTAAACGCGATTTTGACAAACATTTGTTCGATAGTTACACACACGGCTCCTCGCCCAGCGGAGCCTGGCCGCATTGTCCGGGTTTGCCCGACGTGTTTGCGTTTTCAAATGTCCCGAATCGGCGGGGCGATTCGGGATACAATCGTTACAGGAAACGACACGCCCCGCGTAAGTGTTCGAAAGCGCGAGCGAGCAGTTTCCGGTGTTGTTAAATGCCCGGGCCTCTAACCCCGGGCATTCTTATTTGCGCTTGTTGCGGCGCAAATGCCTTCTACCGTCCGCACCGCGCGTGCGCCTACGGACCTTAAACCGAACCTCATACGAGTCAAGAAACGCGATGACGAACGTGCCCGCATCGGACGATGGAGGCTGACTGCGTTATCCCAAAAAATCGGGGCAGACTCCAGTGCGGAGTCTGCCCCGAAAAGAGAATGGCAAAGCAAGAACGTCGATGGACGAGAAAAGTGTCCGCAAGTCTCATGGCCATCACATCCCACCTGCCAAAGGGATGGGTGAGCGAGCGTTACTCCTGCTCGGACTCCTCAGCCTGCTTACGGCTGCGGATGAGGTGCGCCACGCCGATGCACAGCACCGCGCCACCAGCGATCCAGGTGAAGGTCACACCGTTGAGGCCGGTGAGGGGAAGGCCGGAGCCCTGCTGGTCGGTGACAGTGAGGTGTACCTTGCCGTCAGCAGCCTCGGTATTAGTTTGAGCCACCTTGACGAGATTCTCATCAGTACCATTAGCAAGAGTGCAGCCCGGGTTAACAACAGTCGTATCGTCTGCCGGAAGCGCCCCGCGAGTAATGGTGAACGTGATGCCAGCGCTGTGGGAGTTGTTATATCCAGGCGCCGGCTTGACCTCCGTAAGGACGTAAGTACCCTCATCAAGACCAACAACGTTGATCTTGCCGCTTGCGTCGGTCGTCAGCTTGGCCTGCTCGCTATCAGGCGTCTTGGTACCATCCGCCTTGATATAGTTACCATCATCGCCCTGCTCCTGCAGCGTGAACTCAACGCCCGCGAGCCCCTTATTTTCATCATCGGAGCCCACCTTGGTGACATCGATGCCATAGGTGTAGTCATAAGCAGAGTGCTCAACCGTGGTGCCGATTCCATTGCCGTGCGGGTTGTTAGAATAGGTCAGCGTAACCGTATTTTTCTGGGGTTTGCCAACCAAACCCTGGAAAGCATCTTTAATCTTACCCTTATCATCAAAGATCTTGGTAGAGTCGAGTTTTGCCTCGTATTCAACCGTCACATTAGACGAACCGTTAACGCTAATTGCATTATTTTTTTCATCAACGCAGGACTTGAGGTCTACAAAGCTAACGGTGAGTACGCCGCCCGAATAGCTTTTTGTGTAGCCGGATGCAGGATCAGCCTTGACGGTCTTGCCATCAATCTTGACATCGACGATCGGCGAGCCGTCCTCGTCGCACTTAACCGTCATGGAGCCAGGCAGATTATCCGTAAATAAATACGCATAGGTGCTGTAGGTGTTGATGTTGCTCGCAACTGTACCGGCAAGCTGGTACTTGATAGGCTGATCCATGCGGGAGTCGGCGGACTTATTAAACGTGGCATCCGTCGCGTCGTCCTTGACGGCCTTGGTCACGTTGGGGACGCTCTTCTTGGGGGCTACATTAACGTCAGAGCCACCGACAATGGTGAAAATCGGCGAAGTGTACACGTCAGTATTGCCGGTCTTACTGGGCACATCGGTCACGAAAAGCCAGTAGCCTTGGTCCAGACTCTCAAAGTTACCCTTGTTGGAACCGCTCGGTTTTGCCCAGGTTAGATTCGAGTCCTCAAGTGCGGCAGCGATCTTGTCGAGCACGCTTCCGGCATTGACGTTATTACCATCTTTATCGTTCCCGTGTTTTTTGATGAACTGGGCCCACGCCTGAGGAGATTTAGCGTCTGCGTCGGTTGGGAAACCAGCAGGCTTGGGCTCATCAGTATCGAACGCCGTAGTCACTGCCCTCATTACGGAATCGTTTGCCCAAGCAATGTCGGAAAGTGTCTTGTCGCCAGTCCAAACGCCCTCATCCTTATTCTGTGTGACCGTCGCCTTGAAAATCTGGATGCCCTTGAAAGATGTGTCGGCATATTCAGCAGTGCCAGGGTCAGTGATAAACACCTTGCCCTTCTCCGTAGCCACCGTTGGCACACCCTCAGCAAACGCCATGGTCACCGGGGCCATGACGCCGCCGAAGCTCAACGCCGCCGTGAGGCCTGCTGTCACTGCCAGGCGTGCAATGTTCTTGTTCATGCTCATCTTCTTTTCCTCCGTTTTCCGTTTGATTCTCATTCGATCGGTCATCATCTGTCTGTGTCTTAGCATCTGCTTCGCTACGTCTCGCCCCGCTCTCTGTGGGGCTGCCAGCTACTCTTTATGGCTGCCACCTCCCCGCTTGACCAGGAGCGCGACCACGATGAGCGCGGCTCCGGCGACCGCTGCGGCGGCCGCGGCGTACATTGCCATATCGCCAGTCGAGGGCATAAAGCCTCCGGTGGTAATGCTAGGGGGTGTGCCGGTGGGCGTGTTAATGAGCGACGCCTCCAGGCTACCCGTCGACCCGTCCGCGCTGTCGGCGCGCAGGGGCGACTCGGCCGTGATGGTGAGCTTGGGCTTGGCGGCGGCCACCTGGTCGACGTCCAGCCCCTCGGCCTTGACCGTCACGGAGCGCGTGCCCTCAAAGGCGGTGTAGCCCTTGGGCGCCTTGAGCTCGCGGACCTCCAGCTTGCCCGAGTCCACGCCCGAGACGGTCACGCGGCCGTCCTCGCCCGTGGTGACGGTGGCCTTGCCCTCTGCATCCCACGTGCCGTCGGCCGCTAGCGTGCGGTCGCGATCGTCAGCGATGCTCAGGACCGCCCCGGCAAGCGGCTTGTCGCCGTCACTGCCGCGCTTGGTGAGCGCGAGATCCCAGGTGTAGGCGCACGCATCGTCGCTCGGCGTGTGGGTGAAGCCGGCGTCGCCGGACTGGTCGGCAAAGGGAGAGCGCGGGTAGCGCAGGTAGACCTCGTTGGGGTTGCCCTTCGCGATGCCGTGGTTGCAGCCGGCGGCGAGCGGTGCGTCGTACACGGCAACCACGCGGGCGCCCGCAGTGAAGGCGTCGGCCCCGCCGAGCGAGGCGATCAGGTCGCCGGTGCGCACGGTGAAAGTCTTACCGTCCGCCGCTACCTTGGTGGCGCACTGGGCCGTGATATCGGTCCAGCCCTTCGCGGGCTCGGTGCCGACACGGTCGTCCTTACCGACCGAGACGGCGTCGAAGCCGCCGTCCGTGCCCGCCGCCGCGTACACGCGCATGCTCGCGGCCACCTTGGAGGGGTCGAGCCCCGCGCCCATGGTGTCGACGAACTGCACCGTGTAGGTGTCGTAGGCGGTGAGCCCCGCCGGGACCGTGGCCGAGAGGCGCCAGTACAGGTCGTCGCCGACCGTGGCGTCGGCGGCCTTGCCCCAGGCGGCGGTGCTGTCCTCCAGCACGTGCTTTTGGACCTTGGGCGTCGCCGCCTTGGGCTTGACGGTGACGGCGGCGCCGCCGACCAGGGCCATGATCGGCGCGGTGCCGGCCTCGCCCTGGGCGATGGCGTCGTCGTCGGCGACGATGAGCCAGTAGCCACAGGGCAGCTCGGCCGCCGTGCCCGCGTTAAGGGCCACGAACACGGCGCCAGAGCTCTGGAGGGAACGAGCGAGCTGTGCGCTCAGCGCGCTCGTAAGGTGGGAATCGGTGTTGAGCCACTCGGCAGCTTCCTGCGCGGTGGTCTGGGAATTGGGCATGCCGGCGCTGTGCAGCACGGGCAGCGCGGCGTCGCGCGCGGCGTCGCTTGCCCAGGTGAGGTCGGTGGCGATCTTGGCGTCGCTGTCGCCGTCGACGACGTTGGCGCTAAAGATCTGGTAGGCGCCGTAGCTGCTCGCCACGGTGCCGCTCACCGTGATGGAACCGGTCGAGGTCGGCGCGGCCTGCGCGGAAGCGGGGAACACAACCGCGCAGGTGCCGATCAGGAGGGCAAGCAGCGCAAACAAGATCGGGAAGGAGCAAACTTTCTTATTCACGACGCTTACCTCCCTTCGCATTCGCCTTGCGACGAATGTGCATCCAGGCCGCAGCAGCGCAAAGCACCGCCGCGCCGGCAAGGTACGTCAGAGTGACGCCCGACATACCAGAAAGGGGCAGAGTGGTGGAGTAGGTGTTGGTGAAGGTGGAGGCGGGAATGGCGTTGGGCGCGGCGTCCTTGCCGATGGTGTTACTCACGGTGTTGCCCATGTCGTCCTTCACCTGCGTGACCGTGGTGGAGGTGGTGAGGCCGGAGTACTTGCCAGTGGTCTCATCCATGACGGCCTTCACCGTGACGGCCACCTGGTACTCGGCCTTGGAGTAGCGAAGCTTGTCGATGGCACCGGTGGTAGGCGCGACCTCCTTCACCGTGTAGGTGTAGGTCTTGGCGCCAGTCGGGTTCGAATCGTCGATCTTGGCGAGGTACTTTTTGGAGAACGAGATACCGCCAAAGGATGCCACGATGTCGTTGACCTTGGTGGAGCCCGCTGCGGGAGCGACGGAAATAGTCGTCGGATCAAGCTTAGGTGCGCTATCCTTATTTGCCCCCGTAGCCTCGATGCTGAACTCGAACGGCACATATTTGTCTTTATCGCCCTTCGGCCAGTCCGTATTGCGAACAGATTTGGTCACCGGGATCTTCACGGACGTAGTGGTAAGGGCGTCGGAAATGTAGACGTTGTTCCCGTCAATCGTCGGGCTCTTTCCCTCGGTCCACGTGACGGAACCGTCCTCGTTGGACACCGTGAACTCATAAACCGTGGTGTTCAAGTTGTAGCCAAACGGAGCCTGGGTCTCAACAAGCGTGTACGTACCCGGCAGCAGACCCTCGAGCGTGAACTTGCCAGGCGCGGTGTCGGTGTCTGCCCACGTGGTATCGCTCGAAGTCGACTGGTCGCTCTCCCGGTCGATCACGGTCCAGGACTGGTCGGCCGTACCATCGGCGTCCTTTTTCTTGGTGAGCTTCCACTCAGAACCAGGCAAAGGAGTGTGTTTTGTGTCGTCCTCCGCCACCTTGGTCCAAGACACCGTACCGGTGATCCTGGCGTTGGGAATGGCACCCGTGGGGTTATTCTCGAACGGAACATTTTTGCCGTTCTCATCCACGTAACCCTGAACGTAGTTCGGCTTCTCGCCAGTATTGTTCATAGTGGCATAGTAGATGGTGTCTGACTTCTGGTAGCCAGCCGGCGCCGTCTCCTCTTTGATGTAATACGTGAAGTAGTTGGTATCGTTGGAATTGCCGATGTTTGCCTTCTGGTTCAGATAGTTGAACTGAAGCTTGCCATCACCCGAAGCGTAATCATTTGCGCCACCGTCAGTCACCGTCACGATAGCGTCCTTGCCCGCGACAGCATTCTCGACAGAACCATAGATAGCCCACGAGGAACCAGGAAGCGACGTGTTGCCGTTCGCCGCATCGACCTTGCTCCACGCAACGGCGGAGCCGTCGGGCGTATACGACCCAGACCACGGGAAGTTGTGACGCTCCTGATCCATATCGATGACGGAAGCCGAGTTACCCTCACCAAATGCTGCGGCAACCTTCGGGCTGTTCATTGAGAAATCGACGCCCACATAAACGCGGCCGTTGGTAGTCACATGGTCGTCGAAACTTCCGTTGGGAACGAGAATCGATCCGATCATAGCCGCCGCAGGATCGTCGTCAGTCCACTTGGCACCGGTGGCTGTGCCGCCGTATCCCCAGTCCGCGCGGTTTTCTCCCGCGATGCCGCCTCGAATGGTAAGGCTTTGCGTATCGACAAAGTTCCACATGATGGACTGGGAAGCCGTCGCGTATGCCTCGCCCAGCTCCTTGCCGGAATATTGAGTTTCGTAACCACGCGAAATCTCGGTACCGTTCCACCAAAAGCGCCAGCCATTGTGAAACTCAATATTCGAAGATCCGGTAACGTTCACAACAACCGAGGCGCCCTTGGGAATGCCCTCGAATGCGAAATCAACGCCACGATAATACTCGTTGTTGTATGTATTGCTCAGCTGAGAAGCATCGATGGTGAACACCTGCTGCATAGAGGTGTTGTCGCCCTTAAACGTGATAAGACGCTCGCTATTCTTGAATTTCTTACCATTGAGCGACGTATCGGCGCAGTCCGAATATATGGTCTTATACGACTCATCAAACACCAGGCCATAATTACAATCCGTCTTGTCGTACTTGTTGATTACGTAGTTGTTGTGATTGCTCGCGAAACCAACCTCGAGCGTGCCGGTATTTGCAAACGAGTTGAGCTGTTTCGATAGCTTCGAGAGGTACCCATCTTCACCGTTGTAGCTCGAATAATCGTTATTGTTGACATTAGTCAAATCAACAGTTTGATTGAACAGGTTGCTTTCCTGAGAGTTCATGCCCTCGTACCAATTACCCTGCGTTGTCACCACGGATTGGCGTTCATTGTTATCGCGCCAGTATGTGATGGGGCCTGCGATCTGCGCAGTGTAGGCAAAGCCGGAAGGAGTCGCGCCCTCAGAAGATTTCTGCCGTCCGACCCAAGCGCCTTTCTTCCAAGCGCCAACGGTAGTCGTCTCCGGCGAGTCGCCGCTATAACCAACGCTCATCTTGGTGATCGCACTTTTAATTCCGGCCACCGCAAGCACGGTGCTGCCGGCGACAGGACGGAACTGGGAACCAAAACCAACGGTGCCAAAGCGGAAACCAGCACCAATTGATTGATAGGGCCAGCTCTCTTTGACTGGATTCATGGCAAGCTTGCCACGGACCAAGGTAAGGCCCTCCGCCTCAGCGGCATATGAGCCGGTGGGGGCGTTCTTCGCATCAAGATTACTAGTGTCGCTCGGCTTACCACCGATGTACATGTCGCGGCCGACGTAGGTGGCCACGCCGGGATCGGGGGTGGAGACATCGATATTCGTACCGATACCGATAGACGTGGGAACATAAATTCCCTTCTCCACGGTGGCCGTCGCTCTCGCTGAAGCCGCATTCGCACTCTGAGCCTGCTCAGCACTATTTGAAGAGCCAGCCTCGCCGCCATTGGTCTCGTCGCTATTCTGGTTTTCGGCATCCTCGCTGGTGTTATCTACAGCAGCGGACTCACTTGAGGAACCCCCCCCATTACAGTTTCCTCGGTAGAAACCGTCTGGGCATCGTTGGCAATGGCCTGCGAGATCGGGGGCATGACGAGCGACAGTACCAGGCTCAACACGGAGGCTCCGCACAAAACGCCTGCCAGTACACGGCGCGTCGCTTTATTACTCTGCTTAGATTTGTCCGAATTCGCTTTCATCGATGTCTCCTCCCCAAGAGACCGCGATCTTGCTCTTTCACCATCAAACGTATCTGCGCAATCTGTAATTGCGCTCGTTTAGTAATGCAATTATAACGATTGTTTAAACATCTGAGCAAATAAAACCGATAGTTTTGTAGTGAGTTCTCAATTCTCTTGACAATTGCTCGGATTTGCCTTCGTTTATTCGCTATCTATTTTTTGTTTCTGCTGGTAATTTAGTTGCGTATTATTTTTTAATGGCATTAGATTTATTTGCACAACATTTTGCTCAAGAGCAAACATCCTGTGAACGGTCGATAATTGACCATGAGCGGCAGGTCATTTACCGGGAGAAACACCCTACCAAACTGATGAGAATATCTTTAACCCATCGGTGGTTAGAAGCGTAATGTTCTGACGACCATATTTGAATTTGCGCGCAGATTTTAGGTATCAATTCGCCCAAATCGCCTGAGGCCGGCGCAAAGGCGCCTGCCCCCTTTGTGGTAGTTCTCCCCCGCGCTACAGCAGATGTTCCTCAATAAAGATCGCGATGCCGTCTTTGTCGTTGCTGGCGGTTACAAAATCGGCGGCGGCACGGGTGGCGTCGCTGCCGTTTGCCATGGCCACGCCCACGCCGGCGTCAGCCACCATGCAGGTGTCGTTATCGGCATCGCCAAACACGCAGATGTTCTGGAGCTCCATGCCGTTGAGCTCTGCCACGCGCACCAGGCCGCGCGTCTTGGACACGCGCGGATCCATGAACTCGTAGAGCCGCTGCGTGGTCTGCAGAGCCGCCGCCTTAACGGTGTTATCGGCAAACGTCGACGCCCGCTCAATCACCCGCGGCATTACCTCAGGCGCCATGGTAAACATCACCTTGGGCTGTGGCTCGCGCAAAAACTCGGCAAAATCGACCACCTGGTAGGGCACGCCGTCGACGCGCGACAGGTGCTCGACGCACGCGTTGCTCTCGGGCACGTAGAACACGCCGTCTCGGGGGCAGACGGGCGTTGCCGGAAGGTCCGCCATGTGCTTGCAGATGCGCGCGATGGTCTCGCCCGACAGCGGATAGCTCAGCTCGTTGATGTCGTGCGCGCGGTCGATGACCTCGGCACCACCGCAGCCCACGAGCACGTCCACCAAGCCTTCGATGCCCCAGAGCTCGTACATGGCCTCGGTCGCGTGGGCGTCGCGCCCGGTGCACAGGCCAAAGAGCACGCCGCACTCGCGCGGGGCGCGGATCGCCGCCACGGTGCGCGGGGACACCGTGTGCCGGCTCGTGAGCAGCGTACCGTCGATATCGCAGAACACGGCTTTGATGTGGCTGAAGGTGGCGTCCATGGGGGCCTTTCTGAGTTGTGCGGCGGTGTGGGGTGTATTCGCAAACGGCGTACATGGTATACCAAGGCACAGGCGCGGCCCGTCAAAGCAAAAACCACCACAAAGGTGCCTGGCCCCCTTTGTGGGGGAAGTGGCGTTTGTGGGCCAAACCATCACAACATTCGATGTTTTTCGGCAAAATCGCGATTTTCATCGAATGTTGTGATGGTCTTTACTGCCTTGCGGCACGATCAAAATGCCGGCGCCCAAACAGCAGCAACGCCGCGGGGACTGCCGTCACGACCATGCCTGCTCCGATGAGCGTCTGCTGCACGCCAAACGTCGCCGCCAGCCACGGAGCAATCGCCAGCGGGGCCACGCCAGCGAACATATTGCCAAAGCCCATGACCGAATTGACGCGACCAAGCTGCTCGAGCGGCGCCGTCGTCTGCACGATGGTGTTGTGGAGCGGGTTGACGACACCCCAAGCTATGCCCAGGGCGACCTGACCGACAAGGGCCACACCCACGTACGGCGTCCCCACATAGAGCAGGCTTCCCAGGCCCACGGACATAAGTGCCACGAGCAGCGTTTTTAGGTTGACCAAGTGCGGCGGCAAGCGGAGCGCGAGCACGGCACCCAGTACCGCGCCCACGCCCGAGGCCGACGAGAGCCAGCCCATCCACTCAACGCCGACGCGTAGGACATCGCGATAGAAAAACGACTCGAGCGGATCGAAGGCTCCGTAGCCAAAGTTCGAAAGAAAAATGATGCAGAACAGCAGGGCGAGGACACTGTTGGTGAAGACTGTCTTGATGCTGGCTGCGAAGGTGGCGCGGGTGGATGTGCTGGGGTTGGAGCTTTGTCCCGCACGCTCCCCTTCCTCCGCCGAATCGGCATCCGCATCCCCGGCGACATGGCTGGTCTGCGGCCTAAAGCCCCAACCGGCGATGAGCGCCAGCACGGTAAAGAGCATCATGAGAACAAACACCGCGCGCGACGACGCAGCAGCCGCGACAAAGCCACCCAGCGTGGGGCCAACGATGATACTCACGTTTGAAAACATGGCGATGGCGGAGTTGATGTCTTTGAGCTCGACAGGATCGTCGGTGAGGTAGGCCGGATAGGACGTGGCGATGGGCTGGGCGAATCCCATCACAAAGCCCAGAAACACCGCGCCGAGCAGGACGACGCCGGTCGCGCTACCAAAGGCGATGATTGCCGTGCCAGTTGCAAGAGCGCCGATGATGCTCAGCAAGAAATGGCGGCGCGGACCCCAGGCGTCGAGCGCAGCGCCACCCGCAAAGGATCCCAGGATCACGAAAACGTTCATAAACAGAACGGCCAGCGATGTCGCCACGACTGAGGCATCGTCTGCATAGGTGAGCGTTCCGATGACGCCGATAAAATAACTGGTCTGAAACCCGGTGTAGATGAGAAAGCGCATCGCCACCAGCCGCTTGGCCTGCACGGACAGCGATGATTGAGGCTTTGAGAAAAGAGATGCGAGCATGGAGACTCCTTGTTTCATACGAATACGGGCGGTGGGCATTCGCCACCGTCTGTCAAATCAATCTATCCGCATGAAACATTAAGGACGCATCAGGACCCTTCTCTCCGTTTTTCGCCCGTCATGAACTACTTGGTAGATTGTAAGGCATGTCCCACACATCTACCAAAGCAAAAACCACCACAAAGGTGCCTGGCCCCTTTGTGGTGGAAATGACGTTTGCCCAGATAAAACCTGCCAAAACAAACCTGTCCCTTTTTGGCAGGTTTTAGGCCAGGTGATCTTGGATAAGATCGCAGATGGCTCGGGCGTCGTTGATGTTGATGGCCCGGGTCGCAAAGCCGGCGTCGAAGGCCTGGCGTGCCAGGGCCTCGTTGCAGGCAAGGGCTAGCGTGTGGCCATCGACCAGGTCGAGCGAGCTCTTGCCGCGCAGACGGTCGACACCGGAGCGCGCGACCACGATGTTGTCGAAGCCCTCGGTCTTGTAGCCCTCGATGATCACCACGTCGACATCGTTGTAGCGCGACAGCAGCTCGCGCGCGGGCATCTCGTCCTCCTCGCGTGTGTCGGCGTACTCCGCCCAGCGCGTGGCGCAGATGAGGCCCACGTGCTTGGATCCGGCTTGGTGATGGCGCCAGGTGTCCTTAGCGGGCACATCGATATCAAAGCCGTGATGCCCATGATGCTTGAGCGAACCCACGCGCAGGCCGCGGCGGGTGAGCTCGGCGATAACCTTCTCGACGAGCGTGGTCTTGCCCGAGTTCTGGTAGCCGATAAACGCGATCGCGGGGACGGCCGGGGCCGGAGCTGCGGACGCGACGGCGACAGGCGCGCTTGCGGGTGCGGCACCGTCAGCGGCCACAGCCTCAACAGCAGCGGCCTGACGCTCTGCACGATCCCACACGCCCGAGCGACCGCCCTCCTTGTGCAGCAGGCGCACGTCGACGATCTCCATGCCGCGATCGACGGCCTTGCACATGTCATAGATCGTAAGGCACGCGGCACTCGCACCGGTCAGAGCCTCCATCTCGATACCCGTCTTGCCCGTCACGCCGGCCGTGACCAGTACGTGAAAACCAACCTGCCCGTCCGAACGCGCCGGCGCCCAGCCCTCGGGCACGTCCTCGGCCGGCGTCCCCGCCGGAGCGATGGGCGCAATGTCGCACTTACTCTTGGTAATGAGCAGCGGATGGCACATGGGAATGATGTCGCTCGTGCGTTTGATGGCCATGATGCCCGCCACACGCGCGCAGGCAAGCACATCGCCCTTTTTGGCGCGGTCCTGCAGCACCATGGTCTGCGTCTCGGGATGCATGAGGATGGTGCCCTCGGCGATGGCAATGCGATGGGTCTCGGCCTTGTCGGACACGTCGACCATGCGTACCTCGCCCTTGGCGTCCACGTGTGTAAGCTCGTCGCGACGGGCGTCGCGGGCGGGCTCGGCGACAGCGCTGGCAGTCGGCTGCGCGGACGCGTCGGCGTTGCCAGCATTCGCCGCAGCCGTGACTTTGTGGGCAGACATCGCGGCCCTGCGAGCGGCCTTGGTGGCATCGGCGTACCTGCTCCTGGCCATATGATCATCCTCCGATTTGGGACATGAATCGTTGCGTGCCCTCAATTATCGCGTGTTCCTGCGGTTTGTGGGCCACGGCATCGCGCCAAATCGAAAGTACCTGCATATCATCACCACGGCGCAGGGCATCGCGCACCGAATACTCGGCATCGCTGAACAGGCACGGACGCACGTTGCCATCGGCCGTCAGGCGCAGACGGTTGCAATTCGCACAAAAATGGTTGGACATGGCGCTGATAAAGCCGACCGTTCCCGCCGCGCCCGGAAAGTGCCAATAGCGCGCGGGACCCGCGCCGGCAGGAGCGTCGTTGATGTCGAGTGGCTCAAGCTCGCCCAGCCCCGTCGCGGCGGCCCCGGCATTGATGCGAGCCCGCAGCTCGTCGCTCGGCACGGTGTCGCTCGCGTCCCACAGCTCGGGATTGAGCGCGGGCGCATGCGGGTCCACGGCGCAATGCGAGCTCGTGCGCTCGTCGCCAATGGGCATGTATTCGATAAAGCGCAGGTGGATGGGGCGGTCGACGGTCAGCCGCGCAAGGGCCGCCACATCTTGGTTGAGTCGGCGCACCACAACGCAGTTGACCTTAACGGGCTCAAAGCCCCAAGCCAGCGCCGCGTCGATGCCGGCCATGGTCTGTTCGAGCCGACCCAGACGCGTGATCTTTCCAAACAGCGTAGGGTCGAGCGTGTCGAGCGAGATGTTGACGCGGTTAAGCCCGGCATCTTTGAGCTGCGGTGCCAACTTGGGCAGCAGGGCGCCGTTGGTGGTGAGCGAGATGTCCTCGATCTGCGGGATCGCGCGGATGTCACGAATGAGCGGAATGATACGGCGGCTGACCAGCGGCTCGCCACCCGTCAGGCGCACGCGGCGAATGCCCTCCCCCGCTACCAAGCGCACAAAGCGGGCGATTTCCTCGGCACTGAGTAGCTCGTCGTGTGCACGGGGCGCCACGCCATCGGCCGGCATGCAGTAAATGCAGCGAAAATTGCACTTGTCGGTAACGGCAATGCGCAGGTAGTTGATATCGCGGCCAAAACCGTCATGTTGCACGTGCCCGTCCACGCAGCCTCCCCTCACGCGGCGTTTTATTCTTCGGAAAACATAATACCGCACGGGAGAATCATGCCGACACCCGTACGACAGGACAGGTCGCTTCGAGCAAAACGGACTTTCCAAGCCCATCCTCAGCACGCAAACCATCACAACATTCGATGCTTTTCCCGTTTTTGGCAAAAAACGTCGAATGTTGTGATGGTTTGCCTGCCCGCGGCACCCCGTAGAAAGACCAAAGCGCCCCTAGAGGCCGCCGTCCCAGTGGCGAATCACGAATTCTCGAAGGTCGTTCTGCCGCTTTTGGAACGCTTCGCTTCGGTCGCACTTGAGGCCCATAGCGAGCGCAATGGCGTTCATCGCCCGGTGCAATTGCAGCTGATGGGCAAACTGAGTCCCGGTGAGGACGATCATCCTAAAGCCCAGCGCGCTCAGTACGGTCATACGCTCCGCATCCGACGCGCTGCGCTGTTTATCAAGATGGTCCGAGCCGTTGTATTCAATCCCCGTACCGCTCGCAGGCGCATATACGTCAATCTCGAAATACCCGGCCTTTGCGAGACACTTGAACTCGTTGGGAACATCGACCCTATGGTTGAGCTCGATTTTGGCGTATCCCAGCCCGCCCTGGAAACGTTTTGCTACGACCATGATTGCGGTGGCCGTCTCCATGGGCGACCGCGCGCCATCGTGCACGCGCTTGAGCACGGCGGCCGCGCGTATAGCCCCCTGACGAGATCGGTTCTCATTGCAATAGGCAATCAAGTCGGCAACGGTATACCTCTGCCCCATCTCGATATAATCGCCTGTCGACAGATGATTCAAATGGTATCGGGCGCAGATTTCGTAGCCATATTCCAGCTGCTCGGGCTCACTCATCCACGAACCCGCCTGGACAAAGCACATGGCCTCATCAACCACCAGAAGGCCCTCTGCCACCTCGATAAGATGGCCTGGAGGTACCGGCGCCCCAAACACGTGGCACCTAAATCCAGCCGGCGTCGAGCGCTCAAAATCGAAGTTGACGAGCGTGTCGATATGATCGAGCTCTTCTCGTGGAATACCAAGCGAAACCAGATAGTCGGTAACGATTCCAACTGCCGTTGAAGCCCTCAGCCCCTTGGCATCGAGCCCCAATTTGGGCAGGTCCGCAATCGGCTCCGCCTCGCTAGCAAGCGAGTCCTCATCGTATAGGCTGCTTGCTCGCGAGAGCGGCTCGGACGGGCGCGCCACGTTGTGGTACAGCCAGGCAGTCTTATGGGACAGGACGATCGGCAGGTCCATGAGCCCTCCAATGGAGTCGGATAACCAACCTTATTCCCCTGCCCACGGGTCCGCACACCTTCGTGCGCAAGAAAGCGATTCCACCCGATCGAGTGGTAGAAAAACCATCACAACATTCGATGCTTTTCCCGTTTTTGGCAAAAAACTTCGAATGTTGTGATGGTTTGAGGCGAGGTGAGGAGCATAGAGGGGCCAAAGCATCGTGCTCGAACGGGTTAATCCAACTCTTTTAAGCCATGCGCCAGCTGCCAGTACTCACCGTGCTGGGCGAGCAGCTCTTCGTGCGTGCCGCGCTCGATGATGCGGCCGTGTTCGAGGACCATGATGGCGTCGGCGTCGCGGACGGTGGACAGGCGGTGCGCGATCATAAACGTGGTGCGGCCACGCATGATGCGGTCCATGCCGCGCTCGATGAGCTTTTCGGTGCGCGTGTCGATAGAGCTCGTGGCCTCGTCCAGGATGAGCACCGGCGGGTCGGCGACGGCCACGCGCGCGATGGCGAGCAGCTGACGCTGACCCTGCGACAGGTTGGCACCGTCCGCGGTCACGAGCGTGTCATAGCCCTGCGGCAGGCGGCGGATAAACGAGTCGGCGCAGGCGGCCTCGGCAGCGGCGCGCACCTCCTCGTCGGTCGCGTCGAGCTTGCCAAAGCGGATGTTCTGCGCAATGGTGCCGCTAAACAGGTGCGTGTCCTGCAGCACAATGCCGAGCGATCCGCGCAGGCTGGCCTTGGCAATGTGCTTGACGTCAATGCCGTCGTACGTGATCTCGCCGTCATCGACCTCGTAGAAGCGGTTGATGAGGTTGGTGATGGTCGTCTTACCTGCGCCTGTGGAGCCCACAAAGGCGATCTTTTGGCCCGGCTTGGCAAACAGGTTGAGATCCGTGAGCACACGGGTGCCTGGCACGTAGGAAAAGTCCACGGCATGGAAGCGCACGTCGCCGGCAAGTGGGACCAAGCCGCACGTGAGCTCGGTGCCGTCGGCAGCCACCGCACGGCCCGACTCATCAACGGCAGCCACATCATGCAGGTGCCCGTACGCGCCCACGCCCTGGCCCTCGGGAATCTTCCACGCCCACGCGGCGTCGCCCGTCTGCACCAGCTCCACGCAGCCCTCGTCCACCTCGGGCTTAAGGTCCATAGCCGCAAACAGGCGCTCGGCACCGGCCAACGCGTTGAGCAAGAAGTTGCCGAGCTGCGTAAACTGGTTGATGGGCATGGCAGCCTGACGCACAAAGACCAGGTAGCTTGCGAGCGCACCTACGTCGGCGAGTCCCTTGATGCAGAGCATGCCGCCCGCCACGGCAACGATGGCATAATTGACGTAGCCAATCACGACGGTCATGGGCACCATGGAGTTGGCATAGCTCACGGCGGCGGTGCCGGTGCGGCGCAGTTCTTGGTTGCGCACGTCAAAACCAGCCACGTTGGCCTGTTCGTGATTAAAGACCTTGATGACCTTTTGGCCCGAGACCATCTCTTCGATATATCCGTCCAGGTCGCCAAGCGATGCCTGCTGGGCGGCAAAGAAACGCTTAGAACGCGCGCCCGAGTAGCGCGCATACAGCACAATGGCCGCATCGCACACGAGCGTGATAATCGTGAGCTGCCAGTTAAGGATGATGAGCATAGCCGTAGTGCCCACAACCTGAATGGCGGCCTGAATCACGTTGGCAAAACTGTTGTTGAGCGCCTCGGAGACGGTGTCGACGTCGTTGGTAAAGAAGCTCATGATGTCACCCGAGCGCGTGCTGTCAAAATAACTGAGCGGCAGCATCTGGATGTGCGCAAACAGGTCGCGGCGGATATCGGAGACCACGCGCTGGGCCGCGCGCACCATAATCTGTGAGTAGCCCAGAGCCGAGAGCACGCCCGCGGCGTAGATGGCAGCGGTAAAGATAACCTGCCTGGTGAGCAATTCCTCGCCGCCCGTTGCCAAACCGTTAACGATAGGGCGCACCATGTAGGTGCCGGCGAGGCTCGCGATGGCGGCGACGGAGGCGAGCACGCCCACCGCGAGCAACGAGAACTTGGCGTGACCCATGTAGGAGAGCAAGCGGCGAAGCGTCTGCGTCAGATTGGTGGGACGGGCCTGAGCGGATGTCTTAGGCATGGCGCTCACCCCCTTCCGTGGCTTGAGGTGATCCACTGGGGCCAGAGGAAGACAGGGCATTTGCGCCGTCCGCGACGCCCGCATCCCCCGCAAACTCCATCTGCGAGGCATAGATCTCCTGATAAATGGCGTCGCCCGCCAGCAGCTCCTCGTGCGTGCCCACACCGTGGACACGGCCGTCGTCCAGCACAATAATGCGGTCGGCATCCATGACGCTCGCAATGCGCTGTGCAATGACAATCACCGTCGTGTTGGGAATCTGAGCGATATGCTCGCGGATCTTGGCGTCGGTCGCCATATCGACCGCGCTGGTCGAATCGTCAAAGATGAGCACACGCGGATGCTTGAGCAACGTACGCGCGATGCACAGGCGCTGCCTCTGCCCGCCCGAGACACCGGCACCGCCCTGGCCCAGATAGCCGTCAAGACCGCCGATGCGATCCAGGAACTCGTCCACGCATGCCGCCCGGCAGGCCGCGAGGAGCTCATCGTCCGACGCCTGCGGATTGCCCCACTGCAGGTTCTCGCGCACGGTACCCGTAAACAGCACGTTCTTTTGCAGCACGATACCCACGGCGTCGCGCAGGGCAACCAGGTCGTAATCGCGCACATCGCGCCCGCCCACGAGTACGGCGCCTTCGGTGGCGTCGTACAGGCGCGCGATCAGCTGCACAAGCGAACTCTTGCCCGAGCCCGTACCGCCGAGCACGCCCACCGTGGAGCCCGCCTCAATGCAAAGGTCGATTTGCTCGAGCACGTCCTCGGCAGCATCCGCGCGGTATTTAAAGGAAACGTCGCGAAACTCGATACTGCCGTCGGCCACTTCGCGCACGGCAGCGGCAGCGTCGGGCGCTTGGATAAGCGAACGCTCGTCGAGCACCCGCGAGATGCGCTCCACGCTGGCAAGTGCGCGGGTGAGCAGCAAAAACACGTTGGAGATCATCATGAGCGAGTTCATGATCAGCAGCACGTAGCTCATAAAGCCCGTGAGCGAGCCCACGCCGAGCTCGCCGGCAAGAATCATGCGACCGCCGATCCACAGAATGGAAAGCGCCGCCACGTACATCGACAGCTGAAACACCGGCAAGTTGAGCACAGCGTTGCCAAAGGTCTTCGTCGCCGTATGCGCAAGCTCGGTATTGACGGCGTCGAACTTGGCCTCCTCGTGCTCGGCACGCACGTACGCCTTGACGGCGCGCACGGCGGTGAGGTCCTCCTGCACCACACCGTTGAGATGGTCCATCGAGGTCTGTAGCTGGCGGTAGAGCGGACTGACGCGATAGGTGATAACGCCCAGTACGATCGCCAGCACCGGCAGGATGATCGCGAATACCGTAGCGAGCGGACGCGACAGCACCAGCGCATAGACCAAGCCGACGATGAGCGTCACGGGGCCGCGCACCATGGGGCGAAAGCCGTTGCCGATAGCGTTCTGAATAACAGTGATGTCGGTGGTCATGCGAGTGACCAGCGAGCTGGCGTCGTAGTTGTCCAGATTGCCAAAAGCGAGCGTCTGAATCTTGCGATACTCGGCCTCGCGCAGGTTAGCGCCCAGCCCCGAGGCGACGCGAGCAGATGTGCGCGCATAGCCCAAGCCAAGTACCAGCGAAAATGCGGCACATACCAACATATACGTGCCCTGCAACAGCATGTAGTCGATGTCGCCCGCGGGCACGCCTACATCGATGATATTTGCCATGATGACCGGGATAAACAGCTCGAGCGCCGTCTCGGCCGTCACAAAGAGCACGCCGAGCATGGCATCGCGGCGGTATGCCCCCAGATAGGAAAACAGAATCTTGAGATTGCGCACGCAGGTTCATCCCCCATCAAACGTTGTTCGCAAACCCACGTATTATGGCGCGCCGTGCGGCGGTGTCAAGTGCTCCGAAATCGATTTCTGCAAGGCTAGTGCAGGCGCCATGCTCGCAGGGCGCACGCCCGTATTCAATTGGAAATGAACGCGAGCGTGACTTTTTCGCCCTGCTGCCAACATAAACCTTGACTCTACAATCGTTATAGGGTTTTCACTACACTGGTACGTAAACAAACCCAGCCAGAAAGCCCCGCCCATGGAACACGACCTCACACGCGGCAATGTCCCCAAGACCATCGCGGTCTTTGCCCTGCCTTATATGCTCTCGTACTTTTTGCAGATGCTCTACGGCATGGCCGACCTGTACATGATGGGGCAGTTCAGCGGCGCCGCCGGCATCACCGCCGTAGGCAATGGCGCGCAGACGCTCTATATCATTACCGTGACGCTCGTGGGCCTGGCCATGGGAACGACGGTTATCGTCGGCCACGCCGTGGGCTCGCGCCGGTTTGACCGCGCCGAGACCGCCATCGGCAATACCATCACGCTGTTTATGGGTGTCTCGGTGGTACTGGCAGGCATCTTGCTCGCGCTGTGCCCGCAGATCGTGGCACTCATTGGCACTCCCGCCGAAGCCGTCGAAGGCACTGCCGCCTACCTGCGCATCTGCTTTGTCGGCATTCCCTTTATCGCCGCGTACAACATCCTCTCGGCCATCTTTCGCGGGCTAGGCGATTCGCGCTCGCCCATGTACGTGATTGGCGTGGCATGCATCATCAACATCGCGCTCGATTTTCTGTTTATCGGCCACATGGGGCTCGGCCCCGTGGGCGCGGCGCTCGGCACGGTGACCGCGCAGACAGCCAGCGTTGCCCTCGCGCTCGTGTGGCTCAAGAGCCGTCGCACAAACATCCACGTTAAGCGCAGCGACCTGCGCCCCCAGCCCGAGGTGCTCGGCAGCATTCTTAAGATCGGCGTGCCCGTGGCTGTGCAGGACGGCTGCATCCAGGTGGCGTTTATGTTTATCACCGTCATCGCCAACCACCGCGGTCTGGTCGACGCCGCCGCCGTGGGCCTGGTCGAGAAGATGATCAGCTTTTTGTTCATTGTGCCGAGTTCCATGGGTGCCACCGTCAGCGCACTCACGGCGCAAAACGCCGGCGCGGGCAAGGGCGACCGCGCGCGTCAGGTACTCAAGGACGCCATGACGATCTCGGTGGTGTACGGCTGCCTGATCACGGTGCTGATGTGGCTGGTGGCGCCGGCGTTTATTGGCTTTTTTGCCAAGGACCCCGCGGTGGTCGCGGCCGGTACCGGCTATATGCACAGTTATATTTTCGATGCAATCTTTGCCGGCATCCACATTTGCTTTAGCGGCTTTTTCGCTGCATACGGCAAGAGCTACATCGGCTTTGCGCACAACGTGCTGGCTGTGGCACTCATTCGCGTGCCAGGCGCGTGGCTGCTGTCGAACGCCTATTCCGACACGCTGTTCCCCATGGGTATCGCCTCGCCGTGCGGATCGATTCTGTCGGCGGTCATCTGCGTGATTGCATTTACCGTGCTCAACCGGCGCGGGGCTTTTGACAAGCTGATGGCATAGTGGCTCGTTCGCGTCATACGACGACCGCGTTGCGCGGCCTCGGCGGCACCCCGCGCATTGAAAGGAGCGGTCCCATGACCGACACGCCTACTGAACATACCGAGGGCCTGCTCCGCATTGGCGAAGTGGCGCGCCTGTTTAACCTGAGCGTGGGCACGCTGCGCCATTACGAGCAGATGGGCTTGCTGGACCCGGCGCGCATCGATCCGGCGAGCGGGTACCGCTACAACGGATCGCGGCAGCTCTCCACCCTCAACACCATCAGCCACCTGCGCGTTCTCGACTTGCCGCTCGCACAAATCCGTGAGTTTGTGACCACGCGCGATGTGACCCTTATGCAGCGGCAGCTGGCTCAGCAGCAGGAGCTCATCGAACGCAAGCGCCGCGAGCTGGAGCGCGTTTCACGCAAGATTGACAACCGGCTTGCCCTGCTTCACGACGCCTTGAACACCGAGCTCGATACCATTTGCGCAATCGATGCGCCCGAGCTTCGCTGCGCCGTGCTGCGCGAACGCGTCAACCCTACCGACGCCTATGCGCTGGAGTGGCAGATTCGCCAACTGCAGAGGGGTCAGCACGAAACCTTTGTCTTTCTGGGCAACTTAGGCGTCGGGATCGGCGCTGAGCGCCTCGCCGCCGGCGACTTTGATGGCTACGATGAGGTCTTTCTGCTGCTCGATGACACTGATGATTACTTGGGCGACGTCGAGACACGACCTGCCGCGCGCTGCCTGACCATTAGCTTCCGCGGCACGCACGGACAGGCAGCCCCACGCTACGAGCGGCTGCTCGGCTATATGCACGAGCACGGCCTAGCGCCCGCCGGCCCCTCGCGTGAGATTGCCCTGATCGACGACATCATCAGCGACGATCCGGGAGCGTATGTGACGAGGATCGCGATACCGGTCCGCTAATCACTACCATTTATCGAGCAATTCCATCCATTTACCTTGATCCGAATTAGATTGTATTTTGTAGCAAATAAAATGACAGCATATTGCCCCCCCCCATAGGCAGGAGACATTATGCCCAGAGTTCAATCACGTCGCTCGTTTCTTCTCGGCCTAGCCTCGATCATCGGCTTATCCGCGTCACGCCCAACAAGAGTATTCGCTGCCGACTCAAACTCATCCGTCGCTTTTACATCAGACCTAGCACAAGACTACGCGCTTTCCCTGTTGCCCATCGTCGACGGATCCGCGAACTTAGAGATCGAGCAAATCGTTCCCGTATGCCAACAAATCGGCCTTATCTGTGGCTATGAAATCAGTGTCACAAGGGAAGGAAGCCCTTACGGTTATTTAATACTTGACGCATCATATCCTGGGCTTCTGAAGGAGATAACCCTCGGCGATACCATTCTTCCGATTTCAGCTTCTCTATCAAACGCCATTTCAACTTATTCCGGCCAACAGGCCACAAACCCAACCGTACTAATTTCGTACAACGATATTGAATATGGAACTTTGGTGCCAGGAACTAGAGACTGTGTAACCAACTATAACAATATACGGTCTGTCCCGGTTGTCACCGAAAAGGGTATAGCACCTCAAAGCAATAACCCAACTTCATGGGATGCAGTCATTATCAATGAAGATGACTTGATGTTGCATTTCCAAATAGACGATTTAAACGGAATACCGTTCCGAGGAGTCTCGGAATCATTAGTTGAAGCCCGCACTAATAAGTATGCATGCGTCGTTTCTGCCTTGTACGCTGTATCAATGCATTACGGTCTCACCAGTTCAAACGCTAATCAATTTAATCCCGATTATTATAAAGAAATATGGAACGTCACTGGCACAACAACGTATAAGACCAATGATCAGGGCGTCGAGTACGGAAGAACGATCATCCCAGATGGAATTGTTCCGTTTAAAAGTCTTGCCGCTCAAAAGGGTAGAGCACTTAATACTCAATTTTTCGGTTATCAGCCTCAATTCGCTCAGTACAGAGCAACTATCGATCAAGGGAATATCGGCTTGTATCATATGTGGATCAACAGCCGAAACAGTAAAGGATCCGTCGAGCTATCAGGTCATACAGTCACGGTAACTGGCTATTTTACTGGGCATAATGGCAGCTCTGGCATCGAACTGCAGTGGCTCGAAGTATTCGACGGATGGAACACTTATCCCCGAGCGATTAACTATGCAACGCCCAATATGGTCAAATTGAACGGAACAGTCTTTTGGTAGACCGGATGGCACCATCAAAATGCTATGGCACCACGGCCTTTGCCCTGGTTACGATATTGGTGATTTTCGCTATGTTTGCATCCGTTTCTTCATGCACAGATAGAGCCCGCTATAGCGGAGGAGATGATTACCTTGTCTTTGGAGCCGGCAGCGTTCATTCTATTGAGGGAACGGAACTCGTAATCCAAACAGACAACAGTCCCCGCTACACCGACGCTGGAAAGCAAACCCGGATCACATTCCCCTCATCTGGCCGAATCAAAGACAAGCTTTCCCAAATCAAAGTTGGGACAAGAGTTTCCTACTCACGCTTTGACTCGGTAGACACATCTGGATCATACGAGGGAAACGATATCGAAATTGAACAGGCAAACACTATAAGGAGATGTTGAGGAACTGAGCCTCTGCGCAGTTCCTCAACAAATCATTATGCCTCCGGGACCCTACCCGTCGCCAAAATCTGTTCAAGTGCCGCCTCGTCCAGCACGGGCACACCCAGCTGCTCGGCCTTGGCGAGCTTGGAGCCTGCTTTGGGACCGGCGACCAGATAGCTCGTCTTCTTTGACACACTGCCCGAAACCTTGGCGCCAAGCACCTTGAGCGCCGCGCCCGCCTCGTCGCGGGTGCGGTTGACGAGCGTGCCGGTGAGCACGAAGGTCAGACCCGCGAGTGGCTGTGCGTCGGCAAGCTCGCCTGCCACGCCAGCGTCGGCTGCGGCTTGCGCGTGCGCGGCGCCCAAGTCGACCTCGAGCGACAGGCCCGCCTGGCGCAGGCGTTCCAGCACGGCAAGGTTCTCGGGCACGGCCAGGAACTGCTTGACGCTCGCCGCAATCTTGGGACCGATGCCCTCGCACTCGGCGATGTCCTCTTCGCTCGCCAAGATGAGCTTGTCAATCGACAGGAATCGCTCGGCAATGACCTCGCCCACACTCTTGCCCACATGACGGATACCCAAGGCAAACAGCACGCGACCGAGCGGCTGGCTCTTAGACTTGTTGAGCTCGGCGATGATTTTCTCGGCCGTCTTGAGGCCCACCGGAATGGGATCGCCCTTCTTGACGCCCTTTTTGCTGTTGGAGCTGGCATACACGCGGCCCGTGTCCAGGCTGGCGATGTCGTCGACTGTGAGCTGGTAGAAGTCCGCGACATCGTGGATAAGGCCGGCGGCGATCATCTTGTCGACGATTTCGTCGCCCAGGCCGTCCACGTCCATGCAACCGCGGCTCACCCAGTGGAGCAGGCGCTCCTTGAGCTGTGCGGGGCAGTCGATGGACACGCAGCGGTAGGCCACCTCGCCGTCCTCGTGCACCACGGGGCTGCCGCACACGGGGCAGACCTCGGGCATCTGCCAGTCAACGCTGTCGGCCGGGCGCTTGTCGAGCACGGGGCCCACGACCTCGGGAATCACGTCGCCTGCCTTGTGCACGATGATAGTGTCGCCCTCGCGCACGTTTTTGCGGCGGATCTCGTCGATGTTGTGCAGCGTGGCGCGCGCGATGGTGGAGCCGGCGACCGTCACCGGGTCGAACTCAGCGACCGGCGTGAGCACACCGGTGCGGCCCACCTGGATGCGAATCTCGCGCAGGACGGTCTGCTTTTCCTCGGGCGGGAACTTAAAGGCGATGGCCCAACGCGGCGCACGGGCGGTAAAGCCCAGGTCGAGCTGCTGTTGGAAGCTGTCAACCTTTACGACCACGCCGTCGATGTCGTAGTCCAGGTCACCGCGATGCTCGAGGGCCTGGGCACAGAACTCGTGGACCTCGGCCGGCGTGGCGCAGCGTGCCACGTTGGGGTTGACGCTAAAGCCGGCACTGCGCAGCCAGTCGAGAAACTCACGCTGGCTGTGGACGTGCAGCGGATCGGTATCGGCAATGGCGTAGATAAAGGTAGCCAGGTCGCGGCGCGCCGTGACCTTGGGGTCCTTTTGGCGCAGGCTGCCGGCGGCGGCGTTGCGCGGGTTGGCGAAGGGGTCGCGGCCCTCGGCATCGGCCTCGTCGTTCAGACGCACAAAGCTGCCCTTGGGCATGTAGACCTCGCCGCGCACCTCAATGGTGCGCTCGCGGTCGGCACCCATGTGGGCGAGCGCAGGCTCGGACAGGTGCATGGGCACATCCTTGATGGTACGCACGTTGAGCGACACGTCCTCGCCCGTGGTGCCGTCGCCGCGCGTGGCGGCGCGTACGAAGGTGCCGTTTTGGTAGGTAAGGGCCACGCCCAGGCCGTCGATCTTAAGCTCGCAGGTATAGGTGACGCTGCCGGCACCGAGCGCATCCTCGGCGCGCTGGAGCCACGCGTCGAGTTCGTCCAGGTCCATGGCATCGTCCATGGAGTACATGCGTGCCATATGCGTGACCGGCGTAAACTGCTCGCTCACGTAGCCGCCCACACGCTGGGTATAGCTGTCGGGGGTCACCAGGTCGGGGTAGGTCGCCTCGATTTCCTGCAGCTCAACGAGCATTTTGTCAAAGGCGGCGTCCGTGATCTCGGGCGCATCGAGCATGTAGTAGCGATAGGCGTGGTAATCGAGCTCGTGGCGCAGCTCGGCCGCACGCGCCGCCGCCTGGGCACGGGCATCGGCCGGTGCGGCGGCATCCACGCTCGCGGGCGTTTCGGTATCGATGTCCACGCCGTCACCAAACAGGCTCGATTGCTCCATAGCGGCACTCCTTCGCTCGATTTCAAACGGATACAAGAGTACCACCGGTCACCATGGCGCCGAATAACCCTTTCGAACCGCACCGAATCGGCAGCCGCCAGACTGGGGTGGATCGCGCGATTAAACCATGCCCTTGCCAGTTCTAAATGATCCGTTTTCCTCCGTCTCCAAGGGATCATCGCGAAAAGAGGGGCTGTCCCGCGTTGGCGGGACAGCCCCTCTGGCTTCGATATGTGCAATACGGCTCGTTAGAAACCCTGGCCATAGCCTTGGCCTTGACCCTGGCCCTGCTGGCCAAGCAGCTCCTCCAGATACTGACGCAGCTGCTCGTCGGTAATACCGCCGTTGCCGGTGTCAGTCGCGCTGTCGTCCTGCTGCTGGTTCTGCAGCTTCTCATCGGAGCCCAGCTCGACGGTGACCTTCTTCTCTTCCTTGCCGCGCATGAGCGTGATCTCGACCTTCTCGCCCACCTCATGGCTGCGCAGCGCAATGATCAGGCCATCGGCGCTCGTGATCTCGTCGTCGCCCAGCTTGGTAATGACATCGCCCTCCTGGATGCCGGCCTTGGCGGCGGGACCGTCCTCGACGACGCTCGCCACGTACGCGCCGCTATCGGTGCTCAGCTTGTTGGTGCGGGCATTGAGCGCGTTGACGCTCGAAAGCGTGGCGCCCAGGTACGGATGAACCGGCGTCTTGCCGTCAATAATCTGGTCGGCAATGTTCTTGGCGTAGTTAACGGGAATGGCAAAGCCCACGCCCGAGCTGGAGCCCGAGTAGCTCTCGATGAGCGAGTTGATGCCCACCAGCTCGCCGTTGTCGTTAACGAGCGCGCCGCCGGAGTTGCCCGGGTTGATGGCGGCATCGGTCTGGATCATGTTGGCATAGATGGTGTTACCGTTGGTAGAGCTCATGGCCGTGGAGCGATACAGCGCCGACACAATGCCCGTGGAGACAGACTGCTCGTTGCCGAAGGGCGAACCGATCGCCATGACCCACTCGCCCACGTTGAGCTTGGAGGAGTCACCGATCTCGATCGGCGTGAGCTTGGAGGCGTCGGCGTCCTTGAGCTTGATGACGGCCAGGTCGCTCGAAGCATCGTTGCCCACGAACTCGGCCTCATAGGTGGTGCCGTCGTCCATGGTCACCACGTACTGGTCATAGCCATCGACCACGTGGTTGTTGGTGAGGATGTGGCCCTCGGTATCGAGCACCACGCCCGAGCCGACGCTGCCCGAGCTGTCCGACTCGTCGGCAGACTGCGAAAGCGAGCCATTCTGGCTGCCGCTCGAAGTGGCGGTAATGGAAACCACGGAGGGCAACGCCTTGGCAGAAACGGCCTCGGCCAGCGTGGTGTCCTCGGAATCAATCGTAATCTTTTGCGTCGATGAACCCGAAGCACCCGCCGTCACGGCATTCTTTCCGCCGCCAATGTTGAGCGTGCCGCTCATAATGAGCGCAATGACCAGCAGGGCGCCGCAGGCACAACCGGCAAGCGCCGTAATAAAGATCGGCAGCTTTTTGGTCTTAGTCTTGACCACTGTGTGCTTGTTTACAACCTGCTGGCTGCCCAGCGGCTTTCCGGTCTGCGTGTCGTAGGCCTGCACGTAGGGAATGTTGCTGTCGGCAGGCGTCGACTCTACCTGCACACGCGGCTGCTGTTGGGTCTCGCCGGCGTTGCCCGCATCCTGGGGACGCTGGGAATCGTTCTCGCTCATAGCTGCGATCCTTTCGTCAAATAACCAAAGGCCCGCCAAACATGTGGCGGGCCATCATTGTTCACGTTGAGTTGTACCCCAATATGCGGGCGTACGTGTACGAGAACGCAATCTTTTAGGAAGGCTTAAGTTCTGCTGCAAACTCGAAAGGAACCCGCACCTGCGTCAAAACCACCACAAAGGTGCCTGTCCCCTTTGTGGTGGAAATCTAGTCCTTAAACAGATAGCCCACGCCGCGGACGGTGGTGATGTGTGCCGCGATCTGCGGGCCCACCTTGGAGCGGATGCGTCGGATGTGCACGTCGACGGTGCGCGTGCCGCCGCAGTACTCAAAGCCCCACACGCGGTGCAGCAGCACCTCGCGGCTGTAGGCGCGATTGGGATGCGTCGCCAAAAAGCTCAGCAGCGAGTACTCCATCAGCGTCAGGTCGATGGGCTCGTTATCGAGTGTCACCTGGTAGGTAGCCAGATTAATCTCGAGGTTATCGATGTTGAGCACATCGTCGGCGGTGACGGTCTCCTCCTCGCCCATCAGGCGCTGCGCGCGAGCCTTAAGCTCGTTGGGCGTCGCCGTGGGGCACACAAAGTCGGCATGCGCGTGATTCGGCAGGCGCAGGGTACCGAGCGCCTCATCGTCGACGATCACCAACATGGGGACACCGCCGCGATCGTCAAGCCACTTGGCAATCTGATCGATGCGGTCGCTGCGGATGCCGTCGGAATCGAGGATCAGCAGGTCAAAGTCGTGCGCCGCAGTTGGCGAATCAGGGGTTGCCAGGCTCACCTCGACACCCAGGGTAGTCGTCAAGCTGCGGGCAAACTCGTGGAAGCGCGTCGTGCGCGCCATGAACAGGGCACTCTTTTCGGACATATCGGCCTCCAAAGAAATGAGCTCAATCGTACTGGAACAAGCCAGCGCGATTAGGAGTTCGCCAGGTAGTGCTTGATCTCCCATTCGGTGATCGTGGATTCGAACTTATGCCACTCGTCGCGCTTCTTTTTGAGGAAGAATCCGTGGATGTGATCGCCGAGGGCATCCTTCATAAACTGCGAGTCCTCAAAGACGTCGAGTGCCTCTTTAAGCGAGCGCGGCAGCGGCGTGTAGCCGGCCTCGACCATCTGACGGTCGGTAAGCTTGAGCGTCTCGGCCGTGGCCTCGGGCGGGAGCTCCAGCTTGCGCTCGATGCCGTCGAGACCAGCAGCCAGCGTGACGGCGTTGACCAGATACGGGTTGGCCATGGGATCGGGGCTACGAAGCTCGATGCGCGTGGACAGCTGCTTGCCGGGCTTGTAGACCGGGATGCGAACCATGCTTGCGCGGTTGCGCAGGCCCCACGTGGCGTACTGCGGCACAGAGTCGCCGCCCGTCGTGATGCGCTTGTACGAGTTGACGGTGGGGTTGGTGATGGCGCTGATCTCGCGCGCGTGCGCCAAGATACCGGCCATGTAGTGCTTGGCGACGTCGGAGAGATGGTACTTCTCGTCGGCCTCGCCCCAAAAGACGTTGTTGCCGTCGTGGTCGAACAGCGACTGATGCAAAAACATGGCGCTGCCGTCCTCGCCCGCCAACGGCTTGGGCATAAAGGAGGCGTGGCAACCGCTCTCGTAAGCCTGCTGCTTAATGATGAGCTTGGCCGTGGTGATGGCGTCGGACATGCTCAGGGCCTCGGCGTGGCGCAGGCTCATGCCGTGCTGCGAGCGACCGGCGGCGTGGAAGGTGTACTCCACGGGCACGGACATCTTCTCGAGCGTAAGGACCGTGTTGCGGCGCAGGTCGCGTGCGGCGTCGCTCACCGAAAGATCGAAGTAGCCCACGTTGTCGAGCGGCTCGGGCGTGCGCTCGTCGGGGAAGTAGTAATACTCCAGCTCGGCACCAACGTTGAACAGGTAGCCGGCCTTCTCGGCCTTATGGAACATGCGGCGCAGCGCAGCGCGCGGGTCGCCGGCGAAGGGCTCGCGATCGGGAGTGCACACGTCGCAGAACACGCGGGCGACGCCGTTGTGGCTCGGGCGCCACGGCAGGATTTGGAAGGTCGAAGCATCGGGGAATGCGAGCATGTCGGCTTCCTCGGGCGTGGCAAAGCCCTCGATAGCGGAGCCGTCAAAGCCAATACCCTCCTCAAAAGCGACCTCGAGGTCCTCGGGGCTAATGGCAAAGTTCTTGAGGCGGCCGAGAATGTCGACAAACCACAGACGCACAAAGCGGATGTCACGCTGCTCTACGGAGCGGAGTACGTAATCGATGTTCTGCTGGTTCATGTCGCTCCCCTTTCTTTCGGGCGGGTTTCGACTGGTCTATATCGCAGATACTATCGCAGAAAAATGTTTCCGCAGGGTTAAAGCGTATCAAGCGCTCAAAAAACGTGTGCGAACAGGCAGTTGCGAACGAATGGTTAGCGTGAGGTCGAAGCGCGGTGTTCGATGTGGCCGGGGATCTCGATGCGCTTGGGGGCGAGCTTTGCGGCATCGCCCACCGTAGTGGTAACGATGTCGATGCGTTCGGACAGACGCTCGACTACGCGCTCGGCAATGGTAAGAGTGTCCTGCGCTGCCGTGGTCACACCGCCAAAGAGCACGTGGTTCCAGGGATAGTCGTCAAACGTTGCGATCTTGAGGCCCGCCGGCAGCGAGGGACCCAGCTGTGCCAGCGCCTCGGTCAGACGCAGGAAGACCAGACCGTTGACGGCAATGAGGCCGAGCTTTTTACCCGCATAGCCGCGGATGGTCTCGTCCAGGCGACTGACACCCGTGGCGCCACCGTCGGCCAGGGTGACGACCTCGCCCGCAAGACCGCGGCGCGAAAGCTCGTCGGCAAAGGCCTCGGCGCGCTCGCGACGCACGGGGCTGTCATCGCTTGCCTCGGTGAGCAGGCACAGGCGCTCGCTGCCAGCAGCGGCCAAGGCGTCTACCAGGCCGGCAACCAGCTCGCGGTTGTTAGAGGTCACCAGATCGATGCCACCGTCGGCAACATCGCGGTCGAGCAGCACGACGGGCAGGCGCCCCGCGGCCGCGGCGATTGCCTTGTCGTTGCCTCCGCAGGTATTGACGACCAGGCCGTCCACGCCGGCATCGATAAGTCTGGTGAGCGACTCTGCCTCCTTGGCGGGGTCGTTGCCGCTAATGGCCGTCATGAGCGAGCAGCCGCGCGCGGCGGCACTAGCGGAAAGCCCTTCGAGCATGGCGCTGGAGAACGGGTTAGCGATGTCGGCCAGAATCACGCCGATGAGGTTGGTACGCGAGCTGCGCAGGTTGCGCGCGGCGGCACGCGGGCGATAGCCGGTGCGCTCGATAACCGCCGCGATGCGAGCACGGGTTTCCTCGGTCATCTGCCCGGGGCGGTTGTTGAGATAGCGCGAGACCGTGGCCGGGCTCACGCCCGCCTCGACGGCAATGTCCTTAATCCTCATCTGCGCCATAGCGCACCCCGTTTCCTAATTGTCGGCAGTCTGGGCCATTTTAGGCATTTATGCGAACTGCCTACGCCACCAGACCCGCAGAACGATCTTAATTTCACCGCAGCTAATAAAGGGCGCGAGTTAGATAGCCGAGTCTTTGGGCAGCTCGAAATAGTCGGGATGCAAGGCGATAACCGGGCCCTGCTCCTCGGGCATCAGATGCAAGTGCGTCTCTGCCAAATAGCTCGCCGTGTCGGTGTCGCCCTTCTTAATGGCCTCGAGAATCCGGCGATGCTGCCGACGAATCGGTTCCCAATCCAGATCCTGCGACACCATACGCAACCAGTTGTATCGCTCAAAATGCGTGTTGACGCTCTTCATCCAATCCCACAACATATGGCGGCCGGCAATCTCAAAACACGTCTCATGAAACAGGTTATCCAAGTCGAAAAAGCGACGCGTTTCGCGATGGTCGAGCGATTCGGACTCGGCAAGAATCTGCTCAAGCCGCTGCTTTTGCTCGGGCGTGGCGGCAGAGCAGCATTTAATAAGCACGCTTCTCTCGAGTTTCTCGCGCAAGAAGCAGGCGTTCTCGGCATGCTCCATGCTGATTTTTGAGACATAGGTGCCGCTTTTGGGACGCGTTTCCACCAGCTCCTGCTCGCGCAGGCGCACAAAAGACTCGCGAATGGGCGTGCGCCCGATTCCTGTCTCCTTTTCCAGACCAATCGCCGAAAGGCGCGTGCCGGGTTTGAGCTCGGCATAGATAATCTTGGAGCGCAATGCGTTATATGCCTGATCTTGCAGGCTCTGATAATGCTGGTGTTGTTCCATAAAGCCCTCGTATGAAGCTCACGGTTTGTCGAATATCACCCGTAATACTATCGCATCCCCCATTCCCTCAGTTGAGGTGAAATAGGGCGCGCTCGCGTCGCCAGGATCACAAGAGCAAGCGGCGGCATCCCGAAACCCGGGACACCACCGCTGTTTTGCTATCGGATGGCGCAGAGACGCCCCTCCTCATGCAGCAAGGGGTTGACTAGAGTTCGCAGGCAACCTTGTAGCCGTCGCCGATGGCGTCGCGGATGTTGCCGCACTTCTGGGCATCGCCCAGCACGTGGGTGGAGACACCGGCAGCGGCAAGGTCGTCGGCAAGCTTGGTATTGGGACGATAGCCCATGGCAAGCACCAGCGTATCGGCATCGGCGATGGTGTGGATCTGGCCATCCTTTTCGTACGAGATGGTGTCCTCGGTGATCTCGGTCACCTTGGCCTCGGTCAGCACGTGAACGCCCTTGGAGAGCATGCGCGTGATGAGCACCGCGCGACCGGCGCCGCCCTCGTTAGCGGCAAGCGTCTTGGTCATCTCGATGACGGTGACGTCGCGATTGGCCGGCGACAGGTCGTTGACCAACGGGGCCAGGTAATCGGCCGTCTCGCAGCCGACGGTGCCGCCGCCCACGATGACAATCTTCTTGCCCGGGAAAGCCTTGCCGCCCAGCAGGTCGTCGGCCGTCATAACCTGCTTAAAGCCCTGCATAAAGGCCGGAGCGATGGGCTCAGCGCCATAAGCCAGGACAACCTCGTAACCCGCGTAGTCGCGCTGAATGTCCTCGGCCGAGAGCTCGGTGCCAAAGACGCACGTGACGCCTGCCTCGGCCAAGCGACGGTACTGATACTTGATCACACGCGTGAGCTCCTGCTTTGCCGGCGGAACGGCCGCAATGCGCATCTCGCCGCCCGGCTCGTCCTGCTTATCCACGAGCACTACGTTGTGGCCACGCTTGGCGGCAATGTAGGCTGCCTCCATACCCGCAGGACCAGCACCCACGACCAGAACGTTCTTGGCCTCTGCGGCAGGCTCGTAGCCGGCCTCGTCGCGCTCCACGTCCGGGTTGACGGTGCAGGAGATACGCTTGCCGAACATAATGCCGTTCAGGCAGCGCAGGCAGCCGATGCAGGGACGGATCTCGTCGGCGTTGCCGGCAGCCGCTTTGTTGCAGAACTCGGCATCGCACAGATTGGCACGGCCCATCATGCAGATGTCGGCAGCACCGTCCTCGATCAGCTCCTCGGCAATCCATGCCTCGTTGATGCGGCCGACCGTGGCAACGGGAATATTCACATGCTTTTTGATCTCGCGCGAGCAGGCGGCGTGCGAGGCCTGCTGCGTACCGGCGGCGGGAATGGCGGAGCCGCGCTTGATGGTAGTGCCGCCCGACACGTGGATCATGTCGACGCCGGCCTTCTCCAAGCGGCGCGAGACGTAGATCATGTCGTTGAGGGTCAGGCCGCCATCGGTGTACTCGTCGCCCGAGATACGGACGTCGATGATGAAGTCCTTGCCGCAGCGCTCGCGAATCTCGGCGATGACCTCGAGCAAGAAGCGCATGCGGGCGTCGAGCGAGCCGCCGTACTCGTCGGTACGCTTGTTGTAGAGCGGGGTCAAAAAGCCGCCGAGCATGCCATGGGCGTGCGCCGCATGGACCTCAACGCCATCGACGCCGGCCTTCTGCATACGCACGGCGGCGTCGCCGAACTGATGCGTGAGCTCGTGAATCTCATCAACTGTGATGGGGCGCGGTGCCTCGCGGGCATAAGACGGGCCCACAAAGGACGGGGCGATGAGGCGCGGCGTGCCCGGAATGTTAAAGGCCATGTAGGCGGGATGGAAGAGCTGCGGCATGATCTTGCAGCCATACTCGTGGACGGCTGCGGCGAGCTTTTCCCAGCCAGGGATAAACGTGTCGTCGTAGCAGCACATGTCACCCGGCAGATAGGTATAGGTGGGCTCGACCGTCACGACCTCGGTGATGATCAGGCCCACACCTCCCTTGGCGCGGGCACGGTAATGATCGACCAAGTCGTCGGTCACATAGCCATGATCGGCCAGGTTGGTGGACACCGGCGGCATAAAGACGCGGTTCTTGACCTCGGTCGTACCGACCTTGATCGGACTAAAGAGCATCGGATAGGCGGAGGACTCCATACAGGGTTCCTTTCGTTTGAGCCGCTCGGCGGCAGTTACTGACGCACTTATCGTAGCAGCAACCGCGCAGCACCCAACCGCACGCGCTTCTCCAACTTCTGCTCTACCCACAAAAAGTTGCGGTGGAATACGGAGTAGATAAGGCTTCTGACAGCCAAAACAGTCCGTATTTCACCGCAACTGATGGGCGGGGTGGAATTGAGGGCTCAGATAGTCAGTCATGCCCTCATCCGCCACTCCCTCACCTACAGCGCGCCGTCCAGCATAAGGTTCACCTTGAGCACGTTGACCGTGGGCTCGCCGAAGACGCCCAGGAATCGGCCCCTGGTGCACTGGGCGATGATGTCGCGCACCTCGCCTTCGCTCTTGCCCGTGGCCTTCGCCAGGCGCGGTACCTGGTACTCGGCGGCATCGGGGGAGATCTCCGGGTCGAGGCCGGACCCCGAGCGCGTCACCAGGTCGACGGGCACGGCATCCATGCCGGCGTCGGGGTTGGAGGCGCGAATCTTCTCGACGCGCGCGTCCACAAGCTGCCGGTACTCCTCACTCGCCGGGGACAGGTTGGACGGGGCACCATACGCCATAAGCTCGCCGTCTTCGCCTTCGACAATTGACACGTTCTGGATACGACCCCACATGTGGGCTTCGTCATCGAAGTTCTGGCCGATGAGCTCGGAACCCACAACCTTGCCGTCGACCTTGATGAGCGAACCGTTCGCCTGATACGGGAATGCAACCTGAGCGATGCCGGTCACGACGAGCGTATAGCCCAGGCCGCAGACAACGGTAAACAGCGCGAACACGCCAAGTGCGCGCGATGCGATACCTTTGAACATACAAACCTCCGTCTACATCATGCCAATGCCGAACAAGGCCAGCAGCATGTCGATAATCTTGATGAATACGAACGGCGCCACGATACCGCCCAGACCCCACACCAGCAGGTTGTGGGTCAGCAGCTGGCCGGACGAAAGCTCGCGGTACTTCACGCCTTTCAGGGCGGCAGGAATCAGCGCGACGATGACCAACGCGTTGTAGATGATGGCGGACAGCACGGCAGACAACGGGCTGGTGAGCCCCAGGATGTTGAGGGCGTCCAACCCGGGGTAGATCGGCGAGAATAGCGCCGGGATGATGGCGAAATACTTGGCGACGTCGTTGGCGACCGAGAAGGTCGTGAGCGAGCCGCGGGTCATGAGCAGCTGCTTGCCAATACGCACGATATCGATGAGCTTGGTGGGGCTGGAGTCGAGGTCGACCATGTTGCCGGCCTCCTTGGCAGCCTGGGTGCCCGTGTTCATGGCCACGGCGACGTCGGCCTGGGCCAGAGCGGGCGCGTCGTTGGTGCCGTCGCCGGTCATGGCGACCAGGTGACCCTCACGCTGGAACTCGCGGATCTTCTCGAGTTTGCCTTCAGGGGTGGCCTCGGCCAGGAAGTCGTCAACGCCGGCCTCGGCGGCGATTGCCGCGGCGGTGAGCGGATTGTCGCCCGTCACCATGATGGTCTTGATGCCCATGCGGCGCAGGTCGGCGAACTTCTCCTTAACGCCGGACTTGATGATGTCCTTGAGGTACACAACGCCCAGCACGCGGCAGTTCTTGGTCACGACCAGCGGGGTGCCGCCGGCCTTGGCGATGTGCTCGACGGCCTCGTCGCACTCCTGGGAGAACACGCCGCCGGCAGCCTCCACATAAGCGCGAACGGAATCGGCAGCGCCCTTGCGGATCTCATTGCCCTCGTAGTTCACGCCGGACATACGCGTTGCCGCGGTGAACGGGATGAACTCCATACCCTTATCCTCGAGCGTGCGGCCGCGCAGACCGAACTGCTCCTTGGCGAGCACGACGATGGAACGGCCCTCGGGGGTCTCGTCGGCCAGCGAGGAAAGCTGGGCGGCATCGGCCAGCTCCGCGGGATCGACGCCGTCGACCGGGATGAACTCAGCGGCTTGGCGGTTACCCAGGGTGATGGTGCCGGTCTTGTCGAGCATGAGGATGTCGACGTCGCCAGCGGCCTCGATGGCGCGGCCGGACATGGCCAGCACGTTGGCCTCGTTCAGACGGCTCATGCCGGCGATGCCGATGGCGGACAGCAGGGCGCCGATGGTGGTGGGCGCCAGGCACACGAGCAGCGCCACGAGCGTGGTCACGGCCGTGGGGTTGACCATGTCGTTAAGACCGACCGAGAAGCAGGAGTAACAATACAGGGCCAGCGTGACCAGGATAAAGACGATGGAGAGGGCCACCAGGAAGATCTCCAGACCGATCTCGTTAGGGGTCTTCTTGCGCGCGGCACCCTCGACCATCGCGATCATCTTGTCCAGGAAGCTCTGGCCGGGCTCACTGGAGATCTTGACGATAATCCAGTCGGACAGCACCGTGGTACCGCCGGTAACGGCAGAGCGGTCGCCGCCGGCCTCGCGGACCACGGGGGCGGACTCGCCGGTGATGGCGGACTCGTCAACGGAGGCAGCGCCCTCGATGACGTCGCCGTCGCCGGGAATCTGCTCGCCGGCGCGTACGATCACCAGGTCGCCGCGCGTGAGCTCGGTGCCGGGAACGACGGTGAAGTGCTCTTTGTCCTCAACGGACTCGATGCGATGGGCCTCGACATCCTTCTTGGCCGCACGCAGGGAATCGGCCTGAGCCTTACCGCGGCCCTCGGCAAGCGCCTCGGCGAAGTTCGAGAACAGGTCGGTGAGCCACAGGATGACCGCGATGGTGACCACATAGTAGGTGGGCACACCCGCGTCCTGCACACCGAAGATGGAAGCGACGGCCAGGACGGAGGTCATGACGGCTGAAAGCCACACCAGGAACATGACCGGGTTTTGAATCTGGACGCGAGGGTCCAGCTTGGCAAACGAGTCGCGGACCGCGCGGCCCATCATGTCTTTTTGCATAGTCATAAATCTGCGCCCTCCTTTACGCAATCATCTGGAAGAACTCGGCAACGGGGCCAAGCGCCAGGGCCGGGAAGAAGCTCAGGGCACCGATCAGCAGAACGATGAACACGAGCAGGAATACGAACATGCCGTTGGTGGTAGACAGGGTACCGGCGCTCTCGGCGACCTTACCCTTCTTGGCCAGCGAGCCGGCGATAGCCAGCGTACCGATGATGGGCATGAAGCGGGCGAACAGCATCTCGAGGCCGAGCATGACGTTGATCCAGGGAATGTTGCAGTTCATACCTGCAAACGCCGAGCCGTTGTTGCCGCCGCATGAGGTGAAGGCATACAGCACCTCGGAGAAGCCATGCGCCCCGCCGTTGGAGAGCTGGTCGGCAAGACCGGGCACCATGCAGGCGATGGCCGAGCACGCCAGAATGGCAAACGGAGTTGCCAGGCACAGGACAACTGCCCAGCGCATCTCGCCCGGCTCGATCTTCTTGCCCAGGAACTCGGGCGTGCGGCCGACCATAAGGCCGGCGATGAACACTGTGAGGATGGCGAAGCCGATCATGCCGTACAGGCCGCAGCCCACGCCGCCGAAGACGACCTCGCCCAGAGCCATCTGGAGCATCTGGACAAAACCGCCCAGCGGGGTGTAGGAGTCGTGCATGGAGTTAACCGAGCCGTTGGAAGCGGCGGTGGTGTAAGCCGACCACGTGGAGGAGGTGGCGATACCGAAGCGGCTCTCCTTGCCCTCCATGTTGCCGCCGGCCTGGCCGTCGGTCATCTCGATATTGACCGCTCCGCCATCGGCCAGCTGCGGGGTGCCCGCATGCTCGTTAACGGCGATGATGCCGGTAAAGACCACGAGCAGGATAAGCATCGCCGCGAAGATGGCCTTGCCCTGCTTGGTATTCTTGACGCCGATACCGAAGGTGAAGCAGCAGGCGGCCGGGATCAGCAGCAGGCTGGTCATCTCGATGATGTTGGTGAAGGCACTGGGGTTCTCATACGGATGGGCTGAGTTCACGCCGAAGAAGCCGCCGCCGTTGGTGCCGGACTGCTTGATGGCGACCTGAGGAGCCGCGGGACCCTGGGGCAGGAACTGCTCGGTGACCACGCGCGCACCCTCGACAACCTTGCCGTCGACCTTGACCGTATCGCCCTCGATCTGGGCGCCGTCGATGACGCTCCAGCCGCCGTCTGCATTAGGCTGGACAGCGACGGGCTCTACGAGCTCAGCCTTCTGAGCCGGCTGGAAGTTGGAGATGACGCCACCGGCAGCCAGGCAGATGCCGAACACGAGGTTCAGCGGGATGAGCACATACAGGACGGTGCGGGTGAGGTCGACCCAGAAGGAACCCAGACCCTGCTCCTTGACCTGACGGAAGCCGCGGATCAGCGCGAACATGACCGCAATACCGGTGCCGGCGGACAAGAAGTTCTGCACGGTGAGGCCCATGAACTGCACAAGGTAGGACAGGGTGGTCTCACCGGAATAGGATTGCCAATTGGTGTTGGTTATGAAGGAAGCGGCCGTATTGAACGACAGGTCCCATGACACACCCGGCAGGTGCTGGGGATTGCCTGGCAAGAAGGGCTGAAGCGCTTGGAGTGCCACAAGGGCCACGAGGCCGATCCCCGAAAAGACCAGCACGCTCGCCAGATAGCGCCTACACCCCATCTGCTCTGCCGCGTCGATGCGAAGCAGACGATAGACGCCACGCTCCACAGGAGCAATCACAGGCGACAGGAACGTATGCTCGCCATCCATGATATGGGCCATGAACCGACCGAGCGGAACGGCCAGGACGACGAGCACGGCAAAGTACAAGATGTACTGAATCGCAGCGTCCATAGTTTACGAATCACTCCTCATCAGAATGTAGATGTAATAGATAAGGAGTCCGATGCAGACGACTCCGATAATGGGAATGAGGATGTCCATTACCGCCCCTTTCACGCGCGGTCCGATGTCTCGGACGCCTGCTCCCGCAAGCGCCTGGGGACAGTAAACGCTTCTAGAGATTAAAGAGGCGTGAGGGCCGGGGCTCACGACCTTAAGATGCCGTAAAGATGCAGGTAGAAAGCACTATTGCGGCTGCAGTGCGCCTATACTCGACCTCGCGAGCATACAGTGGCGTCCTCACCGCGTATGCACGCATGGACAACGTTTCAGAAAGGCTACGCTATGCAGCGCGACGCATCGGACACTCGCGTCAATCCAGACCTCATCCTCAAGGCAATTGAGAAAGACGAGGTCGCCGATGACGCCCGAACCAGCCGGGGACACCTCAAGATTTTCTTTGGCTACGCTGCTGGTGCAGGCAAAACCTATGCGATGCTTCAAGCCGCCCACGCCGCCAAGCGGCGAGGTGTCGACGTCGTCGCGGGATACATCGAGCCGCACGAACGTCCGGCAACTGCCCATCTTGCACAAGGGCTTGAGAACGTGCCCTGTAAACTCATCGAGCACAACGGCATTGCGCTCAGCGAGTTCGATCTAGATGCGGCTATCGAACGCGCCCCTCAGCTCATCCTTGTCGACGAGCTCGCCCATACGAATGCGCCGGGGTCTCGCCACGACAAACGCTATCAAGACGTCGAGGAACTTCTACATGCAGGCATCGACGTCTATACGACCGTAAACGTTCAGCATATCGAGAGCCTAAACGACATGGTTGCATCCATCACCGGCGTTGTCGTGAGCGAACGAATCCCCGACCGTATCTTCGATGATGCCGACCAGGTCGAGCTCGTCGACATAGAGCCCGAAGACCTACTTGAGCGCCTTCGCGCCGGCCTCGTCTACCGTCCCGCACAAGCCGACCGAGCGCAACAGCATTTTTTTACCGTCGAAAACCTCACCGCACTCCGAGAAATCGCGCTGCGCCGCTGCGCCGATCGCACCGGCCACCTCACAGACGCCGCACGCGTGCTGGGAAACCGTGACTACTACACCAAGGAGCGTATCTTAGTCTGTGTCTCCCCGGCGCCGACCAATCCCCGCATCGTCCGTGCCGCCGCACGCATGGCGAAAGCGTTTCGCAGCGAGCTCGTCGCCCTGTTCGTAGAAAGCCCGCGCACGCAAGCCATGAGCGATGATGAGCGCGCCAAGCTTGCAGCCAATATCGCCCTAGCCGAGCAGCTCGGAGCACATATGGAAACCGTCTATGGCGACGACGTCGCGTTTCAGATCTCCGAGTTCGCGCGCCTGTCGGGTATTTCGAAGATCGTCATGGGGCGCACGGGCGAGCACAGCAGCGTCCGTCAGGCCCTCTTTGGCCGCAAATCTCTCGTAGAACAGCTCATAACATTCGCCCCGAACCTCGACATTTACATCATTCCAGACCAGTCGACTCCGCCCTCCCGACCCAAAGGACGCCGCCATGCGCTCGCCCTGCAGCCGCCCAGCAGCCGTGACGTGCTTCGCACGCTGGCCCTCTCTCTTGTCGCCACGGCGATCGGCACGGCTTTCCGCCATCTGGGATTTGCCGATTCCAGCATCATATCCCTCTATATCCTCACGGCCCTGCTGACCGCCGTCACCACGACGGGGCGTATCTGCACGATCGTATCGAGCGTGCTCTCTGTAGTGCTTTACAACTTCTGCTTCGTCACGCCTCTGTTTTCGCTCGCCAGCTACGACCGAAGCTATCTGGTCACGTTCGGCATCATGTTCGCTACCGCTATGGTCGCCGGCGAGTTAACTGCGCGCATCGCCGACAATGCCCGCACCTCCGCCGAGAACGCATTCAAAACGCGCGTACTCCTCGAAACGAACCAGCTCTTACAGCAAGCCCATAGCGCGGAGGAGTGCGCCCGCGTCGCCATGAACCAACTCATCAAACTGCTAAAACTCGACGTGGTCTTCTACACCGCCGAACACGGCACGCTCGGCAAGACGCTCTATGAGTCCGCTGGCACCGAAAACCGATCCGCGTCGCTGCTCACCGACTACGAGCGCGCCGTTGCAACCTGGACCTACACCAACAACAAGCGCGCGGGCGCAAGCACGCGGACCCTGCCTGAGGCGCGCTGCCTCTACCTCGCGGTTCGCACCGGCGACAAGGTATTCGGTGTCATCGGCATCGACCTGGAGGGGCGCGAGATCGAAGCCTTCGAGCATTCGATCGTCCTATCTATCGTAGGCGAATGCGCCTTGGCGCTCGAAAGCGACCGGGCGGCGCAAGAGCGCGAAGAGGCTGCGGTCTTGGCGAAAAACGAGCAGCTGCGCGCCAACCTTTTGCGCTCCATCGGCCACGATTTGAGGACACCCCTCACGGCTATATCCGGATCTGCGGCAATCCTTCGGAAGAGCGACGAGAAGCTCAGCCTCGAACAACGCTGCGATCTTGCCGATGCCATCTACGACGACTCCCTCTGGCTTATCGATACCGTGGAGAACCTCCTCGCCATCACACGCGTCGAGGATGGCACCATTCGCCTCAACTTCACATCCGAGCTCATCGACGAGGTCATCGAGGCCGCCCTCAGCCATGTCGCCCAAGCATCGCATGGACGTACCGTCACCATCGAGCACACTGACGACATCCTGCTGGTACGCATCGACGTCCATCTCATCATGCAGGTGCTTACGAATCTCATCATGAACGCCTTCAAATACACGCCCGAGGACTCGACTGTCACCATCAGCGCACGTCGCGAGGGCGCGTTCGTCGTGGTGGACGTCGCAGACGATGGGCCGGGTGTGGCAGACTGCGACAAGCCTCATATCTTTGAGCGCTTCTTCACCTCACGCAATACGCGGCCCGTGGATTCGCGTCGAAGCATCGGCCTTGGGCTGTCGCTCTGCCGCTCCATCGTGGAGGCGCATGGCGGCGTCATCGAAGCTCGCGACAACCACCCCCATGGGGCCGTCTTCCGTTTTACCCTGCCCGCCGAGGAGATCGAGATTCATGAATAATGCCGCTAAGCCACGCATCCTCCTGGTCGAAGATGACCTGACCGTTCAAAACCTCGTTTCGACCGCGCTTGACCTCCACGGCTATGTCGTGAGCAAGGTTTGCAACGGCCAGGCCGCCATCATGGATGCGGTGTCGCACGGCCCCAGCCTCATCATGCTCGACCTCGGCCTTCCCGACATTGACGGTATCGAGGTCATCACGAAGATCCGAAGCTGGTCGGCAGTCCCCATTATCGTCATTTCGGCGCGCACCGAAGATTCCGACAAGATTGCAGCACTTGACGCAGGGGCAGACGACTACCTCACCAAGCCCTTTTCTGTGGATGAGTTGCTCGCGCGCGTCCGTGCGAATTTGAGGCGCTCCTCGATGGCGTCAAGCGAGTCGACAGAAGCGAGCACGTTCGACAACGGTCCGCTGCATATCGACTACGCCGCGGGATACGCGACGAAAGACGGACGCGAGCTCTCGCTCACCCCAACCGAGTACAAATTGCTCGTCCTTCTGGCGAAAAACGTCGACAAGGTGCTCACCCACACCTTCATCACCCGCGAGATATGGGGCACGAGCTGGGACAGCGATCTGGCGAGCCTGCGCGTGTTCATGCGCACCCTGCGCAAGAAGATCGAGGCAGACCCCTCTCACCCCAAGATGATTCAGACGCACATGGGTGTCGGGTACCGCATGCAGCGTCTCTAGCCCACCCCTCAAAAAAGTTGCGGTGGAATACGGAGTAGATAAGGCCTTTGACAGCCAAAACAGTCCGCATTTCACCGCAACTGATGAGCGGGGTGGAGTTAGAGGCCCAGGTAGCTGGTCATGCCCTCGACGGCGAGCTTGGCGCCGGCTACAGCATGGACCACAGTGAGCGGGCCGTTGACCACATAGTTAGCGATACCCCAAAATCACTCTTTAACTCACCGCGCTCGCCCCCATATGTGCAAAGCGCCCCGCGAACGGATACTCGCGAGGCGCCTGGATGCCTGGATGTCCGGGCCTTATTTGATCCCGCGGCCCAAGTCTTCGGCAATTTTGTCCACACCCTTAAGCGCGGCGCAGGTTTTTTTGTTGGAACAACGTCCCGTGCAAACGCCACCTTGAGCGCAGTCGGCGCAGGTGCCCTTGCGATAAATGCGCACGCACACGGCGACAAACGCAATGGCGATAACGGTCAGCACAACAATATCGATAGGTGCCATAGCAAGCCTCCTCTAGTTAACCACTACTTACTTTACCCCATTCTCCACCTGCCAAAAAGGGACAGGTTTATTTTGGTCGGTTTTATCTGCGGAAACGTCACATCTCCCCCACCAAAAAGCCCGAGTGTCACTGGGACACCCGGGCTCGTGAAAAGGGGCTAATCCTTATTCGGACTTAGGCGGAAACCGTGGCAGAAGCGGTGTTGGTCTCGTCCTCGTCGGTCCATGCATGCTTGGGCATGGGACGGAAGATCTGGAAGAGCATCGCAGCCAGCAGCACGATGGCCACAACCGTCCAGATACCAAACTGCCCAAGAACAAGCAGGTTATAGAACTGGTTGATGAACAGGCCGATGACCCAAGCAAAGGCACACTCGTAGCCGATGGCAATCGCGGTCCACTTACCGGAGTTCATCTGGTTACGGATGGTGCCGATAGCGGCAAAGCACGGAGCGCACAGCAGGTTGAAGGCACCAAAGGCGACGCAAGCGCCCATGGTCGGGAACATAGCCGCAAACGCGGTCCACAGGCTCGGGTCGGTCTCGCCGGCGTCGGCAACGGACAGCAGCGAGCCGGCGGTGGCGACAACGTTCTCCTTGGCAACGAGACCCGAGACGGTCAGTGCGGTGGCCTGCCAGGTGCTAAAGCCGAGCGGGGCGAAGATCCAAGCGACCAGGTTGCCGAACATGGCAAGCACGGAGTAATCCATGAACTCCTCGGGGATGCCCTCCATGGAAGGCAGGTAGCCAAAGGCGCCGTTGTAGCTACCAAAGTTGGAGAGGAACCAAACGACGACGGTGGACGCAAAGATGACCGTGCCGGCCTTCTTGATAAAGGCGAAGCAGCGCTCCCACACGTGCAGCGCCCAAGAGCGGATCGCCGGGAAGTGGTAGGCAGGAAGCTCCATAACAAACGGCGTCGGGCGGCCGGCGAAGAGCTTGGTCTTCTTGAGCATGAGGCCCGAAGCAATGACGGCAAAGACGCCCAGGAAGTAGAAGAGCGGGCTGATCCACGCGGCGGTGGTGGAAGAATCGCCGATGATGGAACCCATGAGCAGGGCAATGATCGGCAGCTTAGCGCCACAGGGAATAAACGTGGTGGTCATGACCGTCATACGGCGGTCCTTCTCGTTCTCGATGGTCTTGGTGGCCATGACGCCGGGGACGCCGCAACCCGAGGACACGAGCATGGGGATAAAGGACTTACCGGACAGGCCAAAGCGGCGGAACACGCGGTCCATGATGAAGGCGACGCGCGCCATGTAGCCGCAGTCCTCCAGGAAAGACAGCATCACAAAAAGCAGGAACATCTGCGGCACAAAGCCAAAGATGGCGCCCAGGCCGCCGACGATACCATCGCAGACCAGCGAATCGACCAGGCCACCGTCCTCGGTGCCGCCCGCCACGAGGGCGTCGTGCACCACGGTGGTGATACCCGGGACATAGGGGCCGTACTCCGCCGGGTCAATCGAATCGGCAGCGTCCTCACCCACAGCCTCGACAGCCGCATCATACGCATCGCGACCCTGACCGAGCACGTACCAACCGTCGGTGCCGAAGAGCTGGTCGTTGGTGAAGTCGGTCACCGTGCCGCCCAGGGTAGAAACGGCGATGTAGTACACGCAGAACATGATGACCACAAAGATCGGCAGGCCCAAGATACGGTTGGTAACCACGCGGTCGATCTTCTCGGAGGTGCTCATCTTGGCCGGAGCCTTGGTGAGGCACTCGTCGATGATGTGGGCGATCACGCCATAGCGCTCGCCGGTGATGATGGACTCGGCATCGTCGTCGCAATCCTGCTCGCACTGGGCGACCAGCTGCTCAACGCGATCGGCCTTCTCCTTGGTAAGGTTGATGAGCTTACAGGCGTCCGCATCGCGCTCAAACAGCTTGACGGCGTAGTAGCGACGCTTGTTGGCGGGAACGCTCGCCGGCAGGTTGTTCTCGATGTGGGTCAGAACGTCCTCGATGGCGGAATCAAACTTATGCGCCGGCACGTCGGCCTTGGCAGCCGCCGACTTCTTGACCTGCTCAAAGAGCTCGGTGATGCCCTTGTTCTTAAGGGCCGAGATCATCATGACCGGGCAACCGAGCTTCTTGGAAAGCTTGTCCGTGTCGATCTTATCGCCGTTCTTCTCCACGAGGTCGGCCATGTTGAGGGCAACGACCACGGGCAGACCGGTCTCGATGACCTGAAGTGCCAGGTACAGGTTGCGCTCCAGGTTGGTGGCGTCGACGACCTGGACGACCACATCGGGCTCGCCGCTCATGAGGTAGTCGCGCGAGCACTGCTCCTCGGGGCTGTAGGGGGAAAGCGAGTAGATGCCGGGGAGGTCCGTAATCGTGACGTTCTTGTCACTCAGGAGCTTGGCTTCCTTTTTCTCAACCGTGACGCCGGGCCAGTTGCCAACGTAGCCGTTGGCGCCGGTGATCAGGTTGAAAAGCGTGGTCTTGCCGCAGTTGGGGTTACCCGCCAGCGCGACATGGATCTGAGAATCCGCCATTCAATCCTTCTTCCTTGTGTGCCCGCGCTGCTTTCTCCGCGCGGGCTGGATAATGTGCTTCAACACTGCATTATTGAGTTAGAAAAACCTAACTTTATCTGCAGAAATATGTGCCACCGGCCCTTACTGGACCTCGACGACGGCAGCCTCCTCCTTGCGGATGGAGAGTTCGTAGCCGCGCACGTTGATCTCGACCGGATCTCCGAGCGGTGCAACCTTTACGACCTTGAACGAAGTGCCCTTGATGAGTCCCAGGTCCATAAGGTGACGGCGAAGCGCGCCCTCGCCGTGAAGCTTGACGATGGTAGAGCTCTCGCCCACCTTAACGTCACCCAACGTCTTCATATTCTTTTCCCCCTTTCAGCTTTTATGGAATGCTGCGAACTAACCGACAGTCATGATGTGCATGGCGACCTTGGTATCGATGCCAAAGCGCGCGCCGAGCACGGTGACGATGATATTGGCGCCACTCGAGCTCACCACGTGAATCTCGTTGCCCTCGACAAAGCCGAGGTCCTTGAGGTGGTGCTTCATGTCCTCATTGCCCTTTACGCGAGACACGCGCACGGTTTCGCCCGCTTTTACCATCGAAAGCGGCATAGCCGGCATCTGCGGTCCGCAAGACATGAGTGAGCTCCTAACGTCAGTTCGTCCTCAACATCGACGCAGCAAAAGTTAACCACGTCTATGTTCGCTACAGTAAACTAGCACGTGGTTAACTTTTTGGAAAGGGTCCCTATTCAGTTTTCGAAAAAGTTTCCCATACGAAACAGATATGAAAAAGGGACTGTCCCTCCGTCACATTGTTGCGCTTTAGAGCGAGAGGTTTCTGATCGACGTGACGCACGAGGCCTCATCCACGCCCGAAACGCGGAACACAATATCCTCGCCGAACTCGCCGTAAAGAGCCATGAGCCCCATCACATCGCGGCCGTCGGTATGGCGGTCGCCGATGCTGACCGACACGTCGCTACGGTGCTTGGCAATGATGTCGTAGAGCAGCGCAACCGGGCGGGCATGCAGTCCCAACGGATCTTTAATCGTCTTTGTAAACTCGACCATGTCCCCTCCCGCGGCATCGCACATTCGGCCGGCAAACCCAGCCACGTGGTAGTTATTGTAGCGTTAGATGCTTGTCGAGACCCGCCAGAAGCTCGACTGGAAAGTGCGTCCCGTTATTTGGCTGGAGTCTGGGTCGCAGTTTCCCAAAGGGCCCTGTTTGGGAAACCGCAGCCCACTCTGGACGCAAATTCCGGGTCGCAGTTTCCGCTGAGCGGCCCTAGCGGAAAGCCCATCCCGCTCTGGGTGCAAATTCTGGGACGCAGTTTCCGCGACGCCCAGTCAACCTATGCCCTCGCAACGCCCGCGCATAAAAAACGAGGGAAGGCACACGTCCTTCCCTCGTTACAAGCAATATGTAGTCGCTTGCCTACATCAGGCGCAGGCTGACGTCCTTGAGCTGGGCGCCACTAACGGCACTCGGGGCGCCCGACATGAGATCGGAGCCGCTGGCCGTCTTGGGGAACGCCATGACATCGCGGATGGAGTCGGAGCCGGTGAGCAGCATGCACACACGGTCCAGGCCCAGGGCGAAGCCGCCCATCGGGGGCGCACCAAACTTGAGAGCCTCCATGAGGAAGCCAAACTGAGACTCGGCGCGCTCCTCGGTAAAGCCCAGGAGCTTGAGCATGGACATCTGCATCTCGGCGTTGTGGATACGCATACCGCCGCCGCCGGCCTCAAAGCCGTCCATGACAAAGTCGTAGGTGCACGAACCGGCTGCCAGCGGATCGGCCTCGATCTTGGCGATGTCGGTCTCGGTCGGCAGGGTAAAGGGCTGATGCTCGGCAGCATAGGCCTTGCGATCCTCGTCCCAATGGAACAGCGGGAAGTTGACGACCCACAGGAAGTCGTGACCCTCGCGCTTGATCTCGAGCGCATTGGCCATGTGCGAACGCATACCGCCCAGGATCTCGTCGGAGAGCAGGCGCGGGCCGGCGGCGAACATCACAAGGTCGCCGGGCTCGACGTCCATGCGCTCGCGCAGAGCCGCCATCTCCTCGTCCGAGAAGAACTTGACGATGGGGCTGTTGATGGAACCGTCCTCGCGGAAGGCGATCCAGGCCAGGCCCTTGGCGCCAAACGTGGAGGCCACGCCGGCGAGCTTATCGATCTTGGCACGCGCCCAGGCACCGGCGCCCTTGGCGTTGATGGCCTTGACGACAGAGCCCTCCTCGTTCGCAGCGGTCGCGAAGACCTTGAACTTGGAGTTGGCAAAGATGTCGGTCAGGTCGACCAGGTGCATGCCGTAGCGGGTATCGGGCTTGTCGGAGCCATAGGTGTCCATGGCCTCCCAGTAGTTCATGCGACGCAGCGGCGTGGGCATCTCGACACCCATGCGACCGAAGGCATCGGCAAGAACCTCCTCGAGTGCGCTCATGACATCGTTCTGGTCCACGAAGGACATCTCGATATCGACCTGGGTGAACTCGGGCTGACGGTCGGCGCGCAGGTCCTCGTCGCGGAAGCACTTGGCAACCTGGTAGTAGCGCTCGACGCCACCGACCATGAGCAGCTGCTTCAGAAGCTGCGGGGACTGCGGCAGGGCGTAGAAGTTGCCCGGCTGGATGCGGCTGGGGACGATGAAGTCGCGGGCGCCCTCGGGCGTAGACTTGAACAGGGAGGGCGTCTCGACCTCCATGAACTCACGGTTGTGCAGCGCCTCGCGAATGGCAAAGGTGAAGTCGGAGCGCAGCTTGAGGTTGGCCATCATCTCGGGACGGCGGAGGTCCAGATAGCGATAGCGCAGGCGAGTGTCCTCGCTGGTCTCGATGCCGTCCTCGATCTGGAACGGCGGGGTGACGGACGTGTTGAGCACCTCGGCGTGGTCGGTCAGGACCTCGATCTCGCCGGTCGCGAGCTTGGTGTTGGTGGTCTCCTCGCCACGGGCGCGCACGACGCCGTGAATCTTGATGGGCCACTCGGGACGCATGGTCTCGGCGATCTTAAAGGCATCGCCATCGGAGTGCTCGGGGTCGAAGGTGAGCTGCGTAATGCCCTCGCGGTCGCGAAGGTCGCAGAAGATAAGGCCGCCGTGGTCGCGGCGACGGCTCACCCAACCGGTGAGGGTGACCTCTTCGCCCACGTTCTCGAAGCGAAGCTCGCCGCAGGTACGGGTGTGCATGGAATGCTCATCGATGGGACGGGTCTGGCTCATACCAGTGATCCTCCTTTATGGATCTGTGCCGCCCCGTGTCGTTCCGGGCGGCGTCGTACAGATTTGCCCAGCCTGCGTAAACCGCGCAGCCGGACATGGCGTTCTATCTTATCGCACCTGTGTCGATGTACCGCGAAAAAGTAACTCTTGCCCAAAGACTTGACGGAGACGAAACAATTGACGCGGCCTGGCCGTCGCCCAGGCGCGCCGCGTGCGACAATGTGCCCCAATACAACTGCACTCGGAAAGGCCCGCCATGACTGCACGCCTCATCGTTATGGATATCGACTCCACGCTCATCAACCAGGAAGTCATCGACCTGTTGGGCGAGGAAGCCGGCGTGGGAGAGCAAGTTGCACAGATCACCGAACGCGCCATGCGCGGCGAGCTTGACTTTAAGCAGGCGCTCGAGGAGCGCGTGGGGCTGCTTGCCGGCTTGGATGAGAGCGTGTTCGAGCGCACCTTTGAGCGCGTGACGTTTACTCCCGGCGCGCTGGAGCTTGTGCGCTCGGCGCACAGCAAGGGCTGGAAGGTCGGCGTGGTGAGCGGCGGCTTCCACGAGGTCGCCGACAAGATCGTGGCCGCCGCGGGCATCGATTTTTGCCTGGCCAACCGTCTGGAAGTCGTGGACGGCAAGCTCACGGGTAAGCTGGCGGCAGACATTGTGACCAAGGAATCCAAGCTCATTCAGCTGCTAGATTGGGCAGTTGAGTGCGGTGTCGACATGGCCCACACCGTCGCGATCGGCGACGGCGCCAACGACATCCCCATGATTCAGGCCGCGGGCACGGGCATCGCGTTTTGCGCCAAGCCCAAGACGCGCGAAGCCGCCCCGTTTGCCATCGACGAGCGCAACCTGATACTCGCCATGGATATCATCCTGCGCGACTAGTCGATCCTTCTAACAATAGAATCAGTCTGTCCTATAGTTTCCGAACAATTTTGTCTTAGTGTTCGGAAACATACCCTTTGAGTGCTAGACTTTGCGCCGTCGAAGGGAACATATATGGATAAGCGAGATCTTGAGCAATTGCTGAGCGATGTTGCCGACGGAGTAGTCACCCCGGCAGTCGCCCTCACGCGCCTCCAGACGGCGCCAACCGCCGATCTGGGTTTTGCGCAGCTCGATCTTTCGCGCGGGGTGCGTCAGGGAGCCGGCGAGGTTGTCTACGGCGCCGGTAAAACCGCCGAGCAAATTGCCGCCATTATCGAAGCGCTGCGCGATGCCGGCCAGGAGCGCATCCTGGTCACGCGCCTGGACAGCGAAAAAGCAGCCCGTACCTCGGAGCTTCTCGGCAACGGCATCGACCTGGGATATGCCCCGAACGCCCAGCTCGCCCTGGTGGGTGGCAAGCCCTCCCCCACCGGTAACGGACGCGTTGTCGTCGCCTGCGCCGGCACGAGCGACCTGCCCGTCGCCGAAGAGGCGGCACTGACGGCCGAGTTCTACGGCAACGAGGTCGACCGCCTCTACGACGTGGGTGTCGCCGGCCTGCACCGCCTGCTCGCTCATGCCGAGGAACTTGCCCAGGCGCAGGTGGTCATCGCCATCGCCGGCATGGAAGGCGCCCTGGCGAGCGTTATCGGCGGCCTGGTGAGCTGTCCGGTCATTGCCGTTCCCACCAGCGTGGGCTACGGCGCGAGCTTTGGTGGCGTAGCCGCGCTGCTCGCCATGCTCAACTCCTGCGCCAGTGGCGTTTCGGTCGTCAATATCGACAACGGCTTTGGTGCCGCCTACCAGGCAAGTCTTATCAATCATCTGAGCGCCGGTACATCCCGCGCCCGTTAAGGAGCATTCCATGTCCAACCATCAGCATACGCTTATCATCGACGGCACCTCGGGCATCAGCGGCGATATGACCGTCGCGGCCCTGCTCGACCTGGGCGCCAGCGAGGAGCACCTGCGCGAACAGCTCGCCACGCTGCCGGTCGACGGCTTTTCGATCTCCGTGACGCGCGTAAACAAGCATGGCATCGACGCCTGCGACTTTGACGTTCAGCTGGCAGAGGAGCTCGAGAACCACGACCACGACATGGCCTGGCTCTACGGCAACGAAGCAGCTGCCGAGCACACACACGAGCATGAGCACCACCATCATGATCATGGCGGGCATGAACACGAGCACTGCCACGAGCATGACCATGAGGGCCACGGTCATGGCCACGAGGGTCACCATCACGCCCACCACCACCGTTCTTTGGCGGACGTCACCGCCATCATCGACGGCTCACAGCTAAGCGATGGCGCCAAGCGTCGCGCCCTTGCCATTTTTTCCGTACTCGCTGCTGCCGAGGCCAAGGCTCACGGCAAAACGCCCGACACCGTCCTGTTTCACGAGGTAGGCGCCGTCGACTCCATCGTCGACGTCTGCTCTGTCGCTATCTGCCTCGATGACCTGGGTATTGAGGACATCGTGGTCGAGTCGCTTTCCGAGGGCCACGGCACCATCCGCTGCGCCCACGGCCTTATGCCCATCCCGGTGCCCGCCGTCATCAACCTATGCCAAGCAGGCAATATCGCTCTCACGCCCGCACCGGTCGCCGGCGAGCTCGTGACGCCCACGGGCGCCGCCATCGTCGCCGCACTGCGCACGTCCGAGCACCTGCCGGCCCGTTACCGCATCAAAGCCGTCGGCTACGGCGCCGGCAAACGCCCCTACGAGGGTTGCTCCGGCACGCTCCGTTGTCTCCTCGTTGACGAGGACGCATAGCCATGGATGCCCGCAAGGCCAAAAGCCGCGCCGCGATCGTCGCGGCGTTCTCCGAGCTGCTACGCGAAGAGGACTACGGCAAGATCACCGTCGGCGACATCATCGCGCGCGCCCACGTAGGCCGCGCGACATTCTACGGCCTCTTTAAGAGCAAAGACGACCTACTGTCCGAGCTCGTGAGCGACATCTGCACCCACGCCCTCGACGACGATGGCACACCGCTCGACGACCCACTCGTGCAGGTCGAGCATATCCTCAACAACCTCTGGGAACGCCGTCAGGGCGTTCGAGCCCTCGTAGCCGGCGCCGGCCCCCGCGTCTTCGCCGACTGTCTCCGCAAGACCATCATGTCGCGCGCAGCCGAAACCGTCCCTACCGACCCAAACGGCCCCGCCGGCACCATGGACCGCAGCTTCCTACTACACCACATAGCCTCAAGCTTCGTAGGAATGGTCCAATGGTGGGCCTGGCACAACTTCCAAGCAGATAAGGCCGAAGTAGCCAAAGACTACCTATCAGCCATAAAACCCCTCTTCAACTAAGTAAGAGGCTCAACCTAAAGCATCGCCCCAACCCAGGCCGCCACGCATCCCAAAGTGCCACTCGCGCTTCAATGCCCCCCAACAGCAACAAGCCCCTCCCATCCAAATTCAGATATATATGTTGGGTTGCTTGTGCGAACGCAACAAAGACCCCGCAGCCGTCCGCATGGGGTAACTTCCCAGCGCACTCCGCAGGACGCAAAAAGGCTCGCCGCATAAAGTGCGCAGCGAGCCTTTTTGCATGTCCGAGGACGCGCTGGGAAGTTACCCCATGCGGACGGCGAACAACCTATGTAGCCTTGGACTAGAACATGCCCAAGAAACCATGCACAAACAGCGCGGCCAGAGCGGCACCGACAAACGGCGCGATGCCAGGAACGAGCAGGCCGTACTTCCAGTTGTTATCGGCCTTGTTCTTGATCGGCAGCACCTGATAGGCCATGCGAGGACCAAGGTCACGAGCCTGGTTCATGGCGAAGCCGGTGATGCCGCCCATGCCCATGCCGACGGCCCAAACGATCAGACCGACGCAGATAGCGAGCATCAGAACGTTCTCGCCGGCGCGGCTAGCAGCAGCAAGGATGGCGCTGATGAACACGAAGGTGCAGATAGCCTCGCAGAAGAAGTTACGGGCATAGTTGGTGCCCTCGGTGGTGGGGTTGGTCGAGAAGATGTTGCGCTGGGCAATGGGGTCGACGACGCCCTCGGAAGCCTTGAACTCATCGGCGTACATAAGCCAAGCGATTACAGCGCCCACAAAGCCGCCGAGCATATCGGCGATCATGAAGGGGATGCAGCTGCCCCACGGCACCAGACCTACGATGCACTGGGCGAGCACCATAGCCGGGTTCATGCACACGGCGCCGCCAAAGACAAACAGGCAGACCGAGATGCCAAAAGACCAAGTGGTGATGGCAAACATATGGCCGGAACCCTGATACTTGGTGCCCTTGAGCACGGTATCGCAGTGCACGCCCACGCCAAAGATGATCATGAGGGCCGTTGCGCCGAATTCGCAGAGGAGTTTGGTAAGCATAAAACCTTATCTTTCTTGTCGGTTATAAACGATTCGTTTAGGCCGCGTACTAGTGCTGAGCGACGACAACGCCCAGGCCATCGGGAATGACGGCCACCTTGGCATCGGCACCCTTCATCTCAAAGGCGAGCTTGAGCGCCTCATCGAGGGTGTTGACCGGCGTCATGTGCATATCCTTGATCATCCGGTGATCGCACAGGTCGGTAACCATGATCACAGGGTGATGCGCCAGGATGCGGGCAAAGATCTGGCTCGTCCACTGGTCGGGCAGGGTCTCGTCCTTAGGACGGTCGATGCAGGCGCGCTCAAACTCCGCAGGATCGTTGTCGGCGATGTTGTGATAGAAGCCCTCGCCACCGTGACCGTCGGCACAACCGGCGACATCGATAATCACGCCGCCCTCGGGAAGCGTGGCCTCGGCAGAGCACATGCCCTTCACAGCCTGGTAGATGTTCTGGTCGAGCGGGTAGCCGCCGTTGGTGGTGATGGCAATCTCGCACTCGACGGGCTCAACGCCGGCAAGGCTCTTCACGAACTCGCAGCCGGCCTCGTGCGCCTTGTGGATATCGCCGGCAAAGGAGCCGATGACCTCGTGCTTGCCGTTGAGCACCACGTTAAGCACAAAGGCAAGGTGAGCCATCTCGGCGGCAGCAAACATGTCCTCGCTCACGTGGTTGTGGCACAGGTTGCCGGCACGCGAGTGGGAATCATTCACAAACTGGCCGTTGTGGTTGTACATGATGGTCTTGTAGCTGGCGATGCCAGGCAGGACGGACTTGCGGCTACCAGAGAAACCGGCAAAGAAGTGCGGCTCAATAAAGCCCTCGGCAAGCAGCAGATCGCAATCGGCGGCAATCTTGTTGATGATGCACTCGCCACCGGAAGGCAGGGTGCCAATCTTTTTCATCATGCTGTCGTCAGTCGCGACGTGCATAACGATTTCCTCGTTGGCAACAATCTCCTCGCCATACTTGTTGACGAGTTCCTCGTGCGTCGACGGACGATGCATACCCGTAGCAACCAAAATACGCACGCGAGCCTCGGGTGCAGCGGAATGGATGTGATGCAGCAGAATAGGCATCGTCACACGCGAGGGAACGGGGCGCGTATGATCGGAGCTAATAATGACGATATCTCTCTTGCCAGCACAAAGCTCCTCGAGCGAAGGCGAGCCATAAGGGTTGGCAAGTGACTCCTCTACCAGCTCTTCCTGCGATTTCGTGGTCTTAAACTCGTTTTGATGACCTTCCATCACACCCGCGAAGTTCTTATCCTCGAGCTCCAGATGCAACGTCTTGTGGTCAAACGGCAGTTCACATTCAAACAATGACGAGCGCCCTCTTCCTTTTCAACTGACACACTAGATAAACCGTTGGAAGGATACGCCGCTCACCGAAAAACACCACCGTCTACCGACTCATTAACACAACGTTCATATTTGACCCACAACAAAACGGCCGCGATCCCAAACGGGACCGCAGCCGCTACAGTCGTAAGGCGCGAAGCGCGCCTTTCTTCCCTTCAACCAGTAATCCGCCGAAGACCGAGGACGAAGGGACCCGACGGGTTTCCCTCTGAATGCATTCCGCAGCACGAAGCCTTTTCCAAACGCGCGAAGCGCGCCATTATTCCCCCAGCCAGTAATCCGCCGAAGACCGGACATCGCAGGGGCCGCCGTATGTTTACTTTCCGGCGCACTCCGCAGGACGCAAGAAGCCCTCGCCGCACTCCACACTAAGCGCGAAGCGCGCTTTATTCCCTTCAGCCCCAATCCCCGAAGACCGAGGACGAAGGGACCCGACGGGTTTCCCTCTGAATGCATTCCGCAGCACGAAGCCCCCTTATCCGCAGCTCCGAAGGAGCAGGATAAGGGGGCTTCAAGTGCGAGGACGCATTCAGAGGGAAACCCGTCGGGTCCCGGTGAGAGCCACAGGGCTATCGATTACCCCGTGTTCTGCAATCCTGCCGAGACGCCGGTCACAGTCGAAAGAATCAGGCTCATGTACTCGGCCTTCTTCTCCTCGGTCATCTCGTCCTGGTTCATACGCACCTCGCGAAGGGCGCGGACCTGGGCGATGGACAGGGCGTCGACGTAGGGGTTGCGCACGCGAACGGCACAGCCAAGCACACGGCGGCGCTGCAGCGGCCACTCGTCACCGACGATGGCAAGGACCCACTTACGAGTGAGCTGCATCTCGGTGAAGACCTTCTCGGATAGATCCTGGCGATCGCCCAGGTGCAGATACATCTTGGCGATGCGCTGGTCAGTCTTGGCGATCGACATCTCGATGTTGTCGATAAAGGTGCGGAAGAACGGCCACTCCTGGTAGGCAGCCTTAAGCTGGTCCAGATCGCCAAACTGCTCGCAGGCGGTGCCCAGGCCGTACCAAGCGGCCAGGTTAATGCGTGCCTGGCTCCAGCTGAAGATCCACGGAATGGTACGCAGGTCGTCGAGCGACTTGGCACCCAGGCCGCGCTTGGCGGGACGCGAGCCGATCGGCAGCAGACCGACCTCGGTCAGCGGCGTCACGGTCGAGAACCACGGTGTAAAGTCCTCGGTGTTCAGCAGGTCCAGATAACGCTCGTGGCTTGCGGTGTTGAGCTTCTCGGCCATATCCCAGAACTTCTGCGTGGTCTCGGTGTTGGTCTTCTCGACACTCGGGGCCGACTGCAAAAGCGTTGCGGCAGCAACGGACTCAACATGGCGCTGAGCCAGCGTGCGGTTGCCGTAACGGGCAAAGATGACCTCGCCCTGCTCGGTGAGCTTAAAGAAGCAGTTGACCGAACCCTTGGGCTGCGCCAGCACGGCCTTATTGGCCGGGCCGCCACCACGGCCCACGGCACCGCCGCGACCGTGCATGAGCACCAGGTCGATATCGTTCTTCTCGGCCCACTTGGCGATGCGCTCCTGCGCGGAGTGCAGCGCGAGCATGGCCGTGGTAGGACCGGCGTCCTTGGAGGAGTCGGAATAGCCCAGCATGACCTCCATGCGGCGGTTGGTCTGGGCAAGGCGCTTTTGCACCACGGGCAGCGTAAGCATCTGGTCGAGCACGTCGACGCAGCCCTCGAGGTCCTCGAGCTGCTCGAACAGCGGGATCACGTCGAGCTCGGGGACATCCTCCTCGTGTGCAAAGGACAGGTGGGCAAGCTCAAAGACGTCGGCCACATGCTGGGCGCTCTTGGTGAACGAGATGATGTAGCGGTGCGCCATCTTCTTGCCGTAGCGCTTTTGGATGGAGCCGATAGCGCGGAAGGTATCGATGACCTCGCGCGTCATGGGCTGCAGGTCGCCATGGATACCGTTCTCGTGGATATCCTTAAGGGCGCGGGCATGCACCACGGAGTGCTGACGGAACTCCATCTCGACCATATGGAAGCCGAAGGACTCGACCTGCCAGATGATGGTTTGGACCGGGCCGTAGGCAGCACGGACGGCACCGCAGGCGGCCAGCGAACGCTGGACGACGCGCAGGTCATCCAGGAACTCGTCGGCGCTGTGGTACATGGTGTCGGTGATACGACGGACGGTGGCGTTCAGGCGGTCGGCCATGACGAGCATGACGGCGCGATGCGGCTCGTGCTCGGAGATCAGCTCGGCGCGGGCCGTGTAACGAGGGCTCATCTCGACCTGATGGTTCCACAGGTTAATGAGCTCGGCCGACGGCTTGCTGTAGGTAGCCTCGAGCGTGAGGTTGCGGCCGATGTGGCGGCACTTGTCCTCGAGCTTGAGCACCATGTGCGTAAAGTACTTGGCGGCGACCTCACGGCTCACCTTGGCGGTGACGTTGGGGTTACCGTCGCGGTCGGAACCGATCCAGCTGCCGGGATGGAAGAACGCCGGGCACAGCGGCGGCACAGTACCGGCCTTGTCGCCCAGCACCCAATCGTCAAAACGACGATAGATAACGGGGATAACGTCGAACAGCGTGTTATCGAAGATGTCGATGATGGTATCGGCTTCCTCGACCGGCGTGGGCTTCTTGAGCGCGATGGGACTCGTACGCACCAGGGCGTCGATCTCCTGCAGCATATGGCGCTCGTTCTCCACCAGGTCGGAGCCGCCCAGACGCGGACGCTCCTCCAGCAGGTTGGAGATACGGCGGATCTTGCCCTCGACGGCCTTACGACGGGCCTCGGTGGGATGTGCGGTAAAGACAGGGTGGAACTCGAGCTTGTCGAGCAGCTCGTTGGCACCCTCGACACCCAGCTCATTCACCAGCTGGTGATAGGCAACGGTAAGCTCGTTGGCAGGATCGACCTCGGTATCGGTCGACGCACCGGCCTCGCGCTCGCGCAGCTGCGCCACACGGTAGTTCTCCTCCGACAGGTTTGCCAGATGGAAAAAGCTCGTAAAGGCGCGAACGATGACCTGCTGCTTATCGAGCGGCAGGCTGTCGATCAAATCGACGACCTCACGAAATGCCACGGCAGTGGGCTCGTCGGCGGTGGGCACGCCCTGCTCGTCGACGGCTTCGTCGGCAGCGCAGGTACCGGGGTTGCCGGCATTGACCACAATCTCGGCTGTCAAAATCTTGTCGAACAGGTCCGCGATCTCGGGATCATACTCGCTAAGCACACGGCGCTCCAGGCGCAAGAACAGCGCCAGATTGTCGCGCAGCTCCTCGGGGATCTCGATCTCGGCGAGACGCTCCCTGGACTCGGCATTCGAGCCGATTCGGTTAACGAGGCGGTTGACCACGGCAGCGACGCGCGCCGCGGCTTCGGGTACAGACTGGTTGCTTAGGTTCTCAGCCACGTTTCCTCCCATTCCTCCTTCTATGCACGTAACATGCGGTATTCATTATAGGCGTTTGAGAAATACTTTCGACACTGATTGCGCTTTACCACACAAAAGTATTTTCTGCATTGCAAGGGTTTTTGCCCCAAATGGTCGTATTTCTCGGTGGGCGGCATATGCAAGCGAGGGCATTCCGCATAAATGCGAAACACCCCCGTAACAATAGCTCGTCGCGAGCGGGACATGTTAGCGGGTCCGCAGCTCAAAAATCATACGCTACAGACGCTCGCGAACCGCCTCGACGACGTTGGCCAGATCGACGAGAACCTCGTCATGGCTCTGCATGTCGCGTACCTTGACCTTGCCGGCGGCAAGTTCGTCGCCGCCCAGGACCAAGATGAGCTTGGCGCCCACCTTATCGGCCTGCTTAAACTGAGCCTTGAGCGAACGGCCCTGATAGTCGGCCTCGGTCACGATGCCTGCGGCGCGAAGCTCCTGCGTAATGGCAAAGACGTTCTGGCGCAGCTCCTTGCCAGCGTTGGCGACATAGACGCACGGGGCCTCATCGGCACCCAAATCGCTGCCAAAGGCCTGCAGGGCCAGCAGGGCGCGCTCAAAACCGACGGCAAAGCCGACGCCCGCCGTGGGCTTGCCACCCTCGAGCTCGACCAGGCCGTCGTAGCGGCCGCCGCCACCGATGGAGCCGACGCCGGCACCGGGAGCCTCGACCTCAAAGACGGTGCGGGTGTAGTAGTCCAGACCACGCACCAGGGTGGGATCCTCGACATACTCGATACCGGCGGCATCCAGATAGCGCTTGACCTGCTCGTAGTGCTCGCGGCACTCATCGCACAGGTTGTCACCCATCAGCGGCGCGTCGGCCATGATCTCGCGGCAATGGTCGTTCTTGCAGTCGAAGGCACGCAGCGGGTTGAGCTCGGCGCGCTCACGGCACTCATCGCACATCTCGTCGGCGTGATCGAGGATGAACTGCTTAACCTGCTCGCGGTAAGCCGGACGGCACTGGGCGTCACCCATCGAGTTGATGAGCAGACGAAGCTTGGAAAGATCGAAGCCCAGGCGCTTGTAGAACTCCATGAGCATAATGATGCACTCGGCGTCTGCCGCCGGATCGGGAGCGCCGAGCCACTCGATGCCCACCTGGTGGAACTGGCGCAGGCGGCCCTTCTGGGGACGCTCGCCGCGGAACATGGCCTCGGCGTAGTACGCCTTAAACGGCGTGGAGCCCTGGGGCACCAGATTGTTCTCGACGACGGCGCGCACCACGCCGGCCGTGCCCTCGGGGCGAAGTGCCAGGCGCTGCTTGGGCTTGAGCTTGGTATCGGTACCCTCGGTAAAGACGCGCTCCAGGTTGGCGCCGCTAAACACGCGGAACATCTCCTTGCGCACGACGTCGGTCGACTGGCCGATGCCGTGGACAAAGACGTCCACCTGCTCGATCGCGGGCGTCTCGATGGGCTTAAAGCCAAACGGCTCGAATACGCTGGCCGCAATCTGCTGCATCTTTTGCCAGGCGCGCATCTCGGCGCCGATAAGGTCGCGGGTTCCCTCCGCCTTCTGTGCCTGCATGGGCAAACACCTTTCTTTTGTATCGCGTCATAGGTAGTGGATATTATACGGCACAAACACAAACAGCGGCGGCGCGTCTGACCGAACGAGGGTATGGGGACTCGTTCGGCCAGATGCGCCGCCGCTGTTTGTGATCCGTGGCCGCCTTGGAAACCGAATGATGGTACGAGCATCTATTCGGCCTCCAGGGCAGCCACGGATAGAACGGGGCAAATAGAAAAGAGCGACGGACGTCTACTCCCCCGCCACGCTCGCGCGCAGCTTGGCGGCGATGGGCTCGGATGCCAGCAGGAACACGAGCATGACAACGGAGCATGCCAGGCACACAATCCAGGTGCTCGCAAAGGAGCCCGTGGCATCGAACAGCACGCCCGAGACGATAGCGCCCACGGTGCCGCCGACCATCTCGAGCGAGGTAATGGTGCCCGTGACCTTACCCAGGTCGGCCATGCCAAACTGCTTAGACGCAGCGATAGTGGGCGTTGGAGATGGTGTACTGCGCAAGGGAAATGCCCAGGTCGCTGACGATCAACGGCTGGAACAGGCTCATGCAGTTGACGAAAATGGTGTAGCACGTGGCCATGATCACAAAGCCGGAGGCCACCACGAGCCAGCCGGGGAAGAACTTACGTTGCTGAGACATACTGTTCCTTTTTAAGCAAACGAGTAGCAAGATTGGGTGCTACCGGTGGTCGGCGATGTAGCCCAAAGCGACGGCGGCATAAGCCGCGGCGCCAAGGGGAAGCTCGGCATCGCTAAAACGTGCCTTGGGATGATGCTGAGCAAAATGCTCGTCCGTATCAGTCACAGCAGCGCCCACGGTAAAGTACGCGCTCGGGATCTCGCTCGAGATCAACGCGAAGTCCTCGCTCGCCATGGCGTGGAACAGCGGCAGGAAGGCGGACTTGGGCAGCACCGCGCCCACGTAGCCAAGCGACGCCTGCGTCATGCCGTCGTCGAGTACGAGCGGGGGAACATCCGATAGTGTCTCGATAGTCGCCGGCGTACGATAGGTCGTGGCAACGCCTTTGACGACCTCCGCGATGCGGGTCTTGAGGCGCTCCATGAGCTCGACGTCGAAGCCACGCAGCGTTCCCTCGAGCACACAAGTGTCGGGGATGACATTTGCGGCCTGACCGCCGGCGAACTTGCCAACGGTAAGCGCGACCTCCTTGGCCGCCGGCACCTCGCGGGAGATGAGCTCCTGAAGCGCCAGATGCACATGGACGCCGGCCGTGATGGGGTCGATGCAGATCTCGGGGCTCGAGCCATGGCCGCCCTTGCCCTGAAGCGTGATGCGAAAACCGTACACGCCCGAGAGCGCCGGGCTGCCGTAGAGCACCAGGCCAAGCGGCGACTGGCTATTGACATGCATGGCAAAGGCGACCTGGGGGCGCGGGTTCTGCAGCAGACCGTCGGCGATGGCGGCGCGGGCACCCTCAAAGGTTTCCTCGCCCGGCTGGAACAGCAGCTTAACCGTGGCGTTGGCATCAACAAGCGCGGACTCGCGGGCCTTGAGCAGGCGCGCCGCTCCAAGCAACGCCGTTGCGTGCATATCGTGTCCGCATGCGTGCATGCAGCCGTTCGTAGAGGCGAAAGGCTCACCTGACTCTTCGGCAACGGGCAGGGCATCCATGTCGCCACGGAGCATGATGACCGTACCGGCCTGCTCATCCGTGCAGACGCCATTGCCTTGGGCCGCGGCGGCACCGGCGCCGACAAGGCCCACAACGCAGGAACCATCAACGAGCGTGGCAAATGGGATGTCCATCTCAGTCAGGCGCGCTTGGATATACGCAGAGGTCTGTGGGAGGCTATTACCCAGCTCGGGCATCTGGTGAAGATCGTGTCGCCACGCAGCGAGCTCGTCTGCAAAAGCCTGAGCTTCTGCAACGAGACCGTCACCGATAGCGGTCTGCGCCGCTGCGGTGGCCTTGGGCGCTGATTGCGGTTGAAGATCGGACAAAGCTGGTGCCATAGATGCCCTCCAGTATCGTTTTTGCAGCAAGCACTTTGATAGCGTAAAGTGCAAGGTACTACTTTAAGGGCGAGGCATAAAAAATGCCGCCCCGGGAGGGCGGCGCAACAAGTTGTTTACAATTGCGGGCGCGGCTTTCGACGCAAAAAATCGAAGTGAGTCTCGCTCAAGATAATCGACAGGAAGATGAGCGCAAAGCCGGCGAGCAGGCGCGAGGTGAGCGCCTCCCCCATCAGCAGCACCGAGAACAGCACACCCGAAGGCGACTCCATCGAAAGGAGCAGCGAGCCCGTCGAGGCCGGGACATGCGCCAGGCCGACGTTTTGGATGAGCAGAGCCGCGCATGTGCAGCCCACCGAGAGAAACGCCATCGCACTGATAAAGCTCGGCGTCCACACGGACAGAGGCGCTTGGGTCTCGAATAGCAGCGACGTTGCCAGGCTCAGCACGCCGTTGCCCACAAACATCCAAAACGTGATGACGTTGATGTCCATTTTGCGACCGTACTTGGCAGTCACCGCCATCTGGATGGCGAAAAAGGCCGCACCCGCCAGCGTAATGACGTCACCAATGTTGAATTCAACGCTATCGAGTGCGACGAGGCCAATGCCCGCTAGGCACAGCAGCGCGGCACCCAAGTTGTAGCGCGTGAGCTTTTCGCCGCTCAGGAAATAGCTCGCGAACGGCACAAGGATGCAATACGTGCCCGTCAAAAAAGCATTCTTGCCCGCCGTAGTATGTGCCAGACCGACCGTCTGCAACGCATAGGCCGCCCACATGAGCACGCCCATACTCAGGCCAACGATCAGGTTGCGAGCGTTGAGGTGCGCGATGATGCGCTTGTGGAAGACGGCAAACATGACCAACGCTGCGGGCAGAAAACGTACATAGAGCAGCGCGAACACCGGAATGGTGCCGAGTGCGTCCTTCATAGTGGTAAAGGAGTAGCCCCAGATGACCGCCACCGAAAGGAGCAGAACCTTCCAGAACAGCGGAGAGCGTGCGCCGGCGCCCCGGGGAATACCGCCCGCGCCCAAATCCTCACGGGCTACTGGGCTATCGGGCAAGTTTTCGATTTCGTTGGCAGCGTATTGGGCCATGGAACATCCTCACACTCAATCTGGGCGTGGTGTCCGCACGCGTATGGCTGCGTGCCGCCTCATGGTCAAATAAAAACGGGACGCGCCGGACCCCCGGCACGCCCCGCTACTGTAGCAACAACCGGTGTTGCATCGCAATCCAGCATAATAAAGTATCAAACTGGAAGATCTCGATGTTCCGACGGCGTTTACCTGGCTGAACTAGATCAACTTAGTCGACTCCAGCTTTTCGATGATCCAGTCGTTGGCTTTGATGACCGGGCGGCGGAAGACGACGCCAAGGGCCAGCGACGGAATCAGGTAGCTCGCCAGAATGCCTAGCTCAATCCAGTACTCCATATGGTAGGCGCCAGCCATGGCGGCATGCATGGCGTTGATGCCGTGGGTGAACGGCAGGAACGGATAGATCGCCTGGAACACAGGGCCGGTCATCTCGATGGGGAACGTACCGCCCGAACCGCCGACCTGCATAACCAACAGCACGACGGCGAGCGCCTTGCCGATATCGCCAAACGAAACCGTAAGCGTGTAGACGATATTGGAGAACACGAGACTCGCGACCCAACCCGCCAGCACAAATTGCAGCGGGTTGTCGCACTGAATGCCAAAGAACAGGATGTCGCCCGCGCACACGAGTGTCGCCTGCAGCAGGGCCAGACCTCCAAAGAACAGGTAGCGGCCCAGGTAGATCTCGTGCAGGCGCACGGGGATCAGCTCGTTGATGAGCTCATCGTCAACCGAGACCTTCATCATGGCCGCCAGTACAATCGAGCCCACCCACAGCGACAGAATCGTGTAGAACGGTGCCATGGCCGAACCGTAGTTGCGGATCGGATAGACCGGTTTGCGGTCGAGCGCGACGGGGCCGGAAAGCGACACGGCGAGGCCCTCGGGGTCGTTGCCAATCATTGTCTTAATCATGGCCAGGTCACCCGACATCAGAGCGCTATCAAGCTCGTCCTTAAAAGCGCTGATCTTGTCCGACGCCTCGCCTAACTGATCAGAAGCCTTGTTGACCAGCGTCGCAGCCTTGGAGAGGCCCTTTGCGAGCGAGCCAGAGGCGTCGGTCAGACCGCTCACAGCGCTATCCAAGTCACCCGAGATACCGTTCAGGGAATCCAGAACGCCCGAGATGGTCTTCTTGAGCTCCTTGGCCTTAACCGAGAACGTGGAATCGTAGTCGGACTTGGCTCCCGAGATACCCGCCTTGGCATCGGCGATGGCCTGGTCGACCTCGGCACGCGAGTTGTTGACCTCCGCCATGCCGTCCGAAAGGGACTTTGCGGTCGCCGTCAGGTCCTTCGCATTGTTGCGGTACTCCACGGCAATTCTGCCCAGCGACGTAGCAACGGACTTGAGACCGTCTTTGAACTTGTCGTCACTCACCTGGTCGGCAAGGTTGCGGAGCTGATCGGCCATCGCATCGATATCGTCAGCACGCGTATTGAGCGCCGCTGCGGCTTCGTTGAGCTGAGGCACCGTAAGGTTAACATGCTGATTCGCGGCATCGAATGCCTTCGCAAGCTCGGCGGACACGTTGTCGAACGAGCCCGCGCTTCCGTCAATCGCCGCGTCAACGGCATCGTTGGCGGCCTTGAGCGCTTCCTTGGAATCATTGATGCCGCTCTTGGCGTGCTCCATCAGCTGCTTCGTCGACTCATCAACGGTGCCCGTCTGCTTGAGCATGCCGCCCGCCGATGTCAGTGAATCGGACGTGGAGCTCAAAATGCCCGCGAGCGACGTCGCACTCGCCTGAACGTCCTGCAGGTCCTCGACCGAATCGCCCAGCGTCGAGGACAGATTGGCGATAAAGTTGCTCACCTGGTCGGTGCTCATATAGTCGAGCAGGCTGGACACGGTCTTAAGGCCGATGGTCGTGATGGTCTTGGTAAAGGTCTCGTTGACCTGACTCTGGACGGCGCTCGAACCCTTTTCAGTCACGATCTGTGCGATGGCGTTGGCCTTCTGGTTCTCATAGAACTCGATATCGGCATGCTTCACCTCGGTCGAGAAAAGCGTCATCATGTCGGCGCTAAACGTTTTAGGGATAACGACGGCAGCGTAGTACGCGCCCGACTTAACGCCCTCAATCGCCTTATCGCGGTCGTTGAGGACGACCCAGTCGAAGTTCTCGTTGCCGCGCAGGGTGGCGGTTACGTTTTCGCCCACGTTGACCTCGACGGGAATCAGGTCGCTCTCGTAGCCCTCATCGGTGTTGACCACGGCGATCTTAAGACTGCCGGTGTTGCCGTACGGATCCCAGCTGCCGGCGATGTTAAACCACGCGTACAGGCACGGTACGATAATGAGGCCCATCACGACGACCATGCCGATCACGGAGCGAGACACGTTTTGGACATCACGCTTAAACAGGTGCAGGATGTTCTTCATTTATGCCTCACCTCCTTTAGAGTGCTTGCCAAGCGAGGTGGTGTCCCCGTCGTTTCCGTTTACGTTGTCAGCGCCGTCGGCATCTTGAGCCTTACGATGCGCACCGATATGCGACAGACGGCTCGTAGGCTGTTCGCCTCCCTTGGCGCCACGCTCGCTGGCGTTGAGACCAAACATGCGACGGGCGGCAGGGATGGCAGCCGTGTGCTCGCGCATCTCGCGGCGAAGGTCCTCGTCCGAAAGCGCCGAGATACGCATCTGGGTATTGAGGCTCGCACGGATGTATTCGATGTTGATGAGCCAGCCGCAGATGGCGATAACCGAAATGATCCAGATAACGAGCAGGATGATCTTGCCGTTATTGTCGATATCGAGCACCGTCGAAAGCACAAAGAGCAGAACCTGCACGCCTACCACGGCGGCAAAACCGCCCTTGATGTAGTACGGGTAGCGATGCTCAAACGCCACGGCATGATCGAGCAGCTCGCGACGGTACGAATCCGAATCGAGCATGACGCGCATGGCCGTGCGCAGCGAATAGCGCTGGCGCGGCAGGTCGTTGGACTCGCAGATCATGAGGCCCGTCGTGGAAAGCTGCTTGTCAAAGAGCAGGTTGAGGTTGAGCAGCAGCGGACGCAGCTGCAAGCCAATAAAGAGTGCGATGGCAAGGAACACGCCCAGGATGCACAGGTTGAACAGGTAGTTGAACGAATACATGCCACCGACGGTCTCGCGCAGCAGGTTGATGCCATAGGTGAAGGGCAGCAGCGGATGCAGCCATTGGAAGAAGCCGGGCATCATCTCGATGGGATACATGCCCGACGAGCCGGGGATCTGCACAATGACGAGGATGACGCCAATGGCTTTACCGATATGCTTAAACGTGGTGGACAGCGCATAGATGATGTTGACGTAGGTGAACGAAATAGCGATGCCGCCCAGTACAAAGAGCAGCGGATTGACGCACTGAACGCCAATGACCAGATCTCCCACCGTAACGATGATGGCCTGCAACGCACCCAGGATCACCAGCAGCAGCCAGCGGCCAAAGTAGCCCTGACGCGCCGTAAAGCTACCGATGCCCTCGCGGTCGACCTCGAGTTTATAGATAGCGATGAGCACATAGCCGCCTACCCACAGCGCCAGATTGGTGTAGAAGGGCGCGATGCCCGAGCCAAAGCTCTTGACCGGATAGATTGACTTGGACGTCAGCTCAACCGGAGATGCCATGAAATCTGCCACGTCATTGACGTCGACGTCCATGAGGTCGGCTAACTCGCCCATAGACTCAGAGGTCTGCAGCGCCGCAATGTCATTGGCGGCGGTCGCGAGCTTGTCCTGAACCTTGGCAAGGGAGGCGTCGGTTTGGGACAGCGTGGTCTTTGCCTGCTTGAGCGTGGCGTCGAGCTGCGCCAGCGTGCCGCGCGCGCTCGCTATCGTGGGGGTCATACCCGACACAATGCCGGTCAAATCGCCCGAAACGGCGGCAAAGGAGTCAAGCGCGCTCGAAGCCTTCGGAAGTGCGTTCTGACCCAGATCGGTCTGAGCCTGACCGAGGTTAGCCGTACCGGTCTGAATTGCCGCGTTGAGTGCGTTGCTCGCGTTCGAGATTGCCGTAGCGTCGTTTGCCATGGCGCTCGACTGTGCAGAAAGGCCATCCTTGATGCTCTGCAGCTTCTGGTTTTGCTCGCGAAGCGAATCGATGGTCGATACAATTCGCGCGTCAATTTCCTCGGAACCTGTCGACGTGTCATTAACGAGAATCTCCAAGTGCCCGATAACGGCCTTATTGTGATCGATCGTCGCCTGGAGAGACTCGAGCGAGTTGTCGATGCGGGTGGTCGTAGATGTGACCGTACCCGTTAGCTTGCCAATCGCAGCGTTCGCGGAGGCTGACGTCTTGGTGAGTGCAAGGCTACCTTCCGAGAGTGCCTTGGAGAGCGAGGTGATAGAGTTGCCCGCCGTGGCGCGAGCCTCGCCCAGCAGGTCGTTGCCCTGGGAGATTGCCTGCGTCAGCGACGGTGCCTGACCTTGCAAGCCGGCAAGCGCCGCATCAGCCGAGGCGATAGCGCCACTCGTCTTATCAATGGCGGCATTCATATCGCCAATCGAATCGCGCACCTCACCCAAGGTGTCGGATGCCTCGGACACCGAACTTGTCAGCGAGTCCTGAGTCTGGGTTGCCTTGTCCTTTAAATCGACACCGGCATCCTTGGCGATACTGGCAACAGTCTCGCCCACCGTGGAGACAAACTCCGAGTTGATCTGCTCCTCGATAGTATTGGCACCGGTATCGGTCACCTTGGGCGCAATGGCGCTCTTTTTCTCGTTGACGTAATAGGTGAGCTTCGGCTGATGGTAATTGCCGTCGAGCATCGAAACCAGGTTATCCGAGAAGTTCTTGGGGATTACGATGGCCGCATAGTACTCACCACTCTCGACGCCCTCCTTGGCATCGGCCGCCGAGTCGACGAAGGTCCAGCCCAGCTGATCGTTCTCCTTGAGCTGATCGACCACCTTATCGCCCGCATTGAGCTCGCCCACTAGGTCGTTTTGGGTACCCTGATCGTTGTTGGCGATAGCGATTTTAATGCCCTGGGTGTTTCCATATGGATCCCAGTTAGCCACGATGTTGTACCAAGCGTACAGCGAGGGGATAACGCACACGCCCAGGGTAACCACCAAGGCGACGGGGTTCACAAGCAGTCGCTTAATGTCACGCTTGAATATCGCAAAGGAGACCTTTGCATCGGATAGTTTGCTGCCGAGACTCACGCTTGGACCATCCATCCTGTCGTTGAATCAAATCGTACTATCAACAACCATTGTACGTAGGCGCTTTAGCGTCTCGAAGCACAATGGTATTGAGTTTTGCGGGTAGCAATATACTACGAAGATGAGTTAACGTACAGTTGTACAGTATCTTAAATTTCAGCAGGTCACAAAACCACAACCCGCACAAATTAGCAATTCAAGTAGTCATTTAAGAACATCCTCAACGACCACCCATAACAACGCCGATGTTTTGTCGCAGACAGCGAAAGCCCGCCAGAGCGAGCAAGGTGCCTTGAAACGAGGCGGCATTGACCTTCTGGTCATGCCGCC
>CAUHCN010000004.1 GCA_959604825.1 uncultured Collinsella sp.
TATACGGGTGCATCATCGACGTCTTCAATACAGAAGATATCAGTGCGGAATGTTCTGAAAACTAAGTCCAGCACGGGCCCTGTGTTACCGCCGTAGGGGGGTGCGATTCCGTGATCGCTCACTTAATCTAATTTGAAATTGAGTGAGGCCGGAGCTTTGGCTCCGGCCTCCCCATATAAGGGCTCGGCTTTGCCGAGCCACCAAATTTGCATCAGCCCCAGAACATGTTTGAGAACTGTGCCTGGAGTATGTGTTGGTAGGCCCCGAATCGGTGCTGCCTCCCGGCGCATTCCGCAGGGGGAGCGATATTTTGCAGCACGAAGTGCGCAGCAAAATATCGCTCATGCCCGAGGACGCGCCGGGAGGCAGCACCGATTCGGGGCCGGACATGCGGATCTACCTGCGCAATTACAAATTCGTAAACTTTTTTCAAAAAAGTGCTTGCACAGTTCTCGAATCATAGGTTATTATCTTCCTCGTTGAACGCGCGGGTCCAACAAAACGAACCGCGAATCAACAACATAGCATGTCGGAGTGGCGGAATTGGCAGACGCGCTAGCTTGAGGTGCTAGTGACCGCTTTTTGGTCATGCGGGTTCAAGTCCCGCCTCCGACACCATCGCATTTGAGAAGCCTCTTCGGAGGCTTTTTTGTTACCGATAGACGGTGAGGTCCACGATGGAAACGCTTGAACGCAACGAGTGGGCAGACGTTGCCCAACTAGTCGAGATCACGAGCGATGCTGTCATCATCTGCGAGCTCGACGGAACCATTCTGCATGTGAATAATCGCTTACTTGGTTTGATGTGCGAGGAACGCGCCGACGTCATCGGCGGAGATGTTAAAGACGTCCTGTACTCGTCCGCTTTTGAACGTGCGACGGAACATCGTCTGCCATTTGAAACTGATGGCTCCGAGAACGAACTGATGCTCAAGCTGAGTGACGGCTCTTTTATTCCCGTCTTGGTTCGTGCGGGCTCCGTAACGCCTCCACACATCTTTGGGCGCCGCGCACCACGTGTCCTGGTGGCGCTTCACAGTATCGAGGAACAGTATTCTCACGACCGGCAACTCAAGCGTGCGCTTTCGGAGCTTAGAGTGGCGAACAAGCGCCTCTCTGGCACGCTCTCGGTCATTATGAGTACCGTGGGCTCCGATGAGCTGCCCAGCCTACTTGATACCGTTTTGAACCAGCTTGTAGGAACGCTCGATGCTTCGGGTGCCGCTATCTATTTTTCTGAGAGCGGTGGTTTTAAACTTCGCGGTGTTTCCAAGGAGCTGTACGACAGCTACCTGCCTGAGTTTTTGCCGTATGGCGCTGGCATTCCGACGTATGTTCTTCGCGAGTCGCGTGCTTGTCGCTTGTCGATTCAACAGGACCTTGAGGGCGATAAGGCCGCCTCCGGTATGTTCATGGACCTGGATAATCGTTCTAAGCACCTGTTGCGCATGCAGGATATGCCTCCGTACCGCAGTGAAATCTGTCTTCCCGTTTTTTACGGTACGCAGATCCTTGGCGTGCTGGAAGTTGGTTGGAAACGCCCCCAGGCACCGCTCGCCTATGACGTTAATGTGCTCGAGGTCATTTGCGATTACCTGTCTATCCAGCTGGTCGGCATGGCATCGAGCCTTCGCTCCCGTCGCACGGCCGAGCTTGGCCGCTCGCTCAATGTCTTGCGGGATGAGTTGTTTACCTTTCTAGACGATTCCGCCGCGGCTACCCAGGCGGTATCGTCCGAGATCTGCAATATGCTCAACTGCCATTTTTGCCCTGTTGAGTATGACGCCAGTCTGGATTCCTACGTCATAGATTTTGAAGGCGGCAGTCGCGTTGCTTTGCCGGACGATCCCGAGAAGCTTTTCTTTTCCACGACGGCGCCAGCGGCACGTCTGGGGGCTGCCCCTGATGGCTTTGAGGCATCTGTTTTGGGCGGCACGAGTGCCGAGGACCTTAAACACGTCCGTATAACTCGCGTTGACGAATCGATGCCTATGGGAGGCTGGCTTAGAGCGCATGGCCTGCCTTGCCAGGGTCTCTACGTCGACGCTGGCATCGAGGCGGGGCGCCCACGCCCTGAGGGCGATGGCAAGCACAGTAACGACGCAATCGTTCCTGCTTCTGTTGCGAAGGGGCCGACGACGCGTGCACTGCTGCTTCGTGATGGTAGCCAAGAGCCGATTGATGACCTTGAATATGACTACTTGGTGCACTTGGCTCATGACTTTGAACTGATCTATGAAGGCGAATCTCAAAAGCGTGAGGAGCGCCATATCGCTCAGACCCTCCAGATTGGCATGAGAAATTCACTGGGGGATGTTCCGGGAATCGCCGCCGATTCGGTGTACCTGTCGGCCACGAACTCGGCGTTGGTCGGCGGCGATTTCTATACGCTCATCCGTCTTCCCGACGATTGCGCCGTCATGATTCTGGGCGATGTGTCTGGCAAAGGCATTGAGGCTGCATCGATGTCCGCACTCGTCAAGACGGCCCTGACGGCATATGCCTGGGAGGGCGCTGGACCGGCCCGCATGGCACGCTCCCTTAACAGCATGCTTATGGGCTTTTCGAGGGTCGAGACGTTCGTGACGGCCTTTATCGCCAAGATTGACCTTAAAGCCGGACGCGCAACGTATTGTTCGGCGGGCCATCCTCCGACCATGGTCATCAGGCCAGAGTCGATGCCGCTGGGTGGCGGCGAGGCTCGTGGGGGAGAGGTCGAGCTGCTTGGATGCCAATCGGGGGTAATCGGTGCCTTTGAGAGCATGGTGTACGAGACAGGCGTGTTTACGTTCGCTCCTGGTGACATGCTATTTATGTACACCGACGGAACAATCGAAGCGCGTGACCGCTCGGGTGCTTTCTTTGGCGAGCAGCGCCTTCGCGACCTTCTGCTCTCTGTCTCGGGTGAGGGCGTGTCGGGCATTTGCGGCAAGGTCTTGGGCGAGCTTGACCGATTTACCGAATCGGCGCTGGACGATGACATTGCATTGGTGTCCCTTGAGTTTTTACGGTGTCGTTCATAGACGACGCTGGGCGGGCTGAATCCGTACGGTTGGGGAAACGAATGCATCGAGTGGGCTTTTTTGGGGAACCATGGTCGTATGAATGAGTGGAATGACATAGCGGTTTTGACGCCACCAGGCGATATCGACATCGCCACGGTGCCTGCGCTGCGTCGGCGGTTGGATGCTTTGATTGGCCGCGGCGTGCGTCGTGTCGTCATCAACTGTCAGGCTGTTAGCTTTATCGATTCGACGGGCTTGGCATTCCTGCTTACGCGCGCTCGTGAGCTCATGAGGCGAGAAGGCCTGCTTTCGCTCGTCAATGCATCGGGTGAAGTTGTTCGCTTTTTGGAGATTGCTCGGCTTGTCGATATCCTTCATGTCGCGGGGCCGGCACGGGAGTCTATTCCCGCCATTCCGGTGGGGGAGCTGCCTCGCTGGAGTAAGAGCGTCGAGGTCCGTCAGGGTATCGAGAATCTTCCATACTACCGACATCGCATCGCCGAACTCCTTGAATCGCTTCCGTTGCGCCGTGACGAGCGCTACGATGTCGCATTGGCGTCGGGGGAGGCGCTGGGTAATGCCTATGACCATGCGGGCGGTATCGGGTGCGTCCTGACGGTTCAGGCCTATGGCGATCGCGTTGTGGTTGAGGTGCTTGATCGAGGTGCCGGCTATTCTATCGATGAAACGAGCGAACCGGTCGCATCAGAGGAGCGCGGCCGTGGTATCAAGCTTATGCGTATGCTCGTCGATAACGTGGAGGTTGCTCGTCGTACGGACGGCGCCGGCACGCGCGTGCAGATGGTGAAGCTGTTTAGCGGAGCGCTGGAATCGTGTGCCTAGCCAATCGCTTTAGCGCGTTTAGCTACTAAGAACATGCGGCAGACAAGTTTTTTGAAAAAAGTACTTGCGTCTTTTGGACAACTCGCGTAAATTAATAACCCGCAAGCGGACATGGCTCAGTTGGTAGAGCACAACCTTGCCAAGGTTGGGGTCGCGGGTTCGAGCCCCGTTGTCCGCTCCATTGCATTTCCGGACCGTTTAGGCGGTCCTTTTTCGGCGAAGTGGCCAAGTGGTAAGGCAGAGGCCTGCAAAGCCTTTACCCCCGGTTCGAATCCGGGCTTCGCCTCCAGGCAACATCCGGGCGCTCCGGCGCCCGTTTTGTTTTACATATGCGGACATGGCTCAGTTGGTAGAGCACAACCTTGCCAAGGTTGGGGTCGCGGGTTCGAGCCCCGTTGTCCGCTCCAAACGTAACAGCCCGACTACTACGGTAGCCGGGCTTTTTCGTACCCGGCGCATGGGCTCGAACCCGAGAGGGAGCGAGCGTTAAGCAAACGCGGAGCGTTTGTAGCGAGCTGGCGAGGACGCCGGCAGGCGGCCGAAGCCGGTGCGGATCCGCGAAGCGGATACGCGGACGCCCCGTTGTCCGCTCCAACTATCTTACGCGGTTCTAACGAACCGCGTTTTTTGTTGACGCTGCGCGGGCCCCGGGCACCCCATCTTGCCCCTCAATCGTCGGTCGCGTACATAAAGTACGCTTCCCTCCTCTTTCGCGGCAACTTGGGGCACCCGGAGCCCGCTCGCTGCCGTGGCCGGGGAAGTGGGTCTTCCGTTCTTTTCACTAATCGATTGATTCGCCACAGGAGGCTCGAGCCCGAGAGGGAGCGAGCGTTTTGGGGCGTGGCTGTGACGTTTGCCGCGAATGTCCGCTTTGGGCGTATCATCGTGGGCATCTCGCAAAACCTCGTTGCAAGGGAGACTCATCCCATGGCTACAGAAAAGTCCTCGTCGCGCCCATGGATGTCCGATGCCGCGATCTATCAGATCTACCCGCGCTCGTTTAAGGATTCGACTGGTTCGGGTCTGGGCGATATCGCGGGCATTACCCAGCAGATGGACTATCTTGAGCAGCTGGGTATCGAGGCCATCTGGCTGAGCCCGTTTTACCCATCGCCTCTTGTTGATGGTGGCTATGATGTGGCGGACTACTGCGATGTCGACCCACGTCTCGGCTCGCTTGACGACTTCGATGACATGATCGTTGCGGCTCACGTGCGCGGCATCAAGGTCATTGTCGACATCGTGCCTAACCATTCATCCAACCAGCACCCCTGGTTTAAAGCCGCTCTTGCCGCCGGCCCCGGATCGCCCGAGCGCGCCCGTTATATCTTCCGCGATGGTCGCGGCGAGCACGGCGAACTGCCTCCCACCAATTGGAATGCCAACTTTGGCGGCCCCGCCTGGACGCGTGTTGCGGACGGTCAGTGGTATCTGCACATGTTTACGCCCGAGCAGCCGGACTTTGACTGGTCATGCCCTGAGGTTCACGCGTTCTTTTGCGACGTCCTGGCGTTTTGGAGCGATCGAGGCGTCGATGGCTTTCGCATTGATGTGGCGCACGGTCTTGCCAAGGATCTCGACCGCGATGACCTCGACCGGTGGCATCTCGCCGAGGGCGATGACATGGTTGACGACGGCACCCATCCGCTGTGGGACCGCAACGAGGTCCACGAGATCTATCGCGAGTGGCGCCGCGTGTTCGACCGCTATGATCCGCCACGCAGCGCCGTTGCCGAGGCGTGGGTGCTGCCCGAGCGCCAGTATCTCTACGCGCGTCCCAGCGAGCTTGGCCAGACATTCAACTTTGAGTTTGCCAAGGCCACTTGGACCTATGATGACATGCACGCTGCAATCGAGGAGGGCTTGAAGGCAGCTATAGAATCCGATTCCGCCTCGACCTGGGTGCTCTCCAACCACGACGTGCCGCGCGTGGCGACGCGCTATGCCCTGCCGCAGATCAAGGCGACGCGCTACCACCAGATTGCGCTCGACTGGCTCTTACGCGACGGGTCGTCTTATGACGAGGACCGTGAACTCGGCGAGCGCCGCGCGCGGGCGGCCCTTTTGCTCGAGCTGGCGCTTCCGGGCTCGGCATACGTGTATCAGGGTGAGGAGCTCGGCCTTTTTGAGGTGGCCGATATCCCGTGGGCCGCACTCGAAGATCCTACTGCGACCAATACGCACGGACCGAAGCGCGAGAAGGGGCGAGACGGCTGCCGTGTGCCCCTGCCGTGGGTGGCGGCGGACGATCCCGCGCAGGGCGGATCGTTTGGGTTTTCACCGGCGGACGCCGATGCGGCGCCCCATCTGCTGCAGCCTGCATGGTTTTCCGATTACGCTGCCGATAGGGAAGAAGCGGACCCGACATCGATGCTTGCGCTCTATCGTGACGCCCTCTGGCTGCGGCGCAAGCTGCGCGGGTGCGCCAACGATCTTAAGTGGCTTGATCTTGACGGACGCACCGGCCTTGCGGATGGTGCCGAGGGCGCTGAGGGTGGCGTCATCGCCTATCGCCGCGACAACGGCTGGGCGTGTGTGACGAACTTCGGTGCAGCACCCGTGGAGCTGCCGGCGGGCAGGGTCCTGCTCACCTCATCACCGCTTGTAGACGGCAGGCTCGCGCAGGACAGTTCTGCCTGGATCATGCTCGCTGAGTTGTAGGGGCCTCTTGCGGCGAGTTTGCGTTTGCCTGTGCTTTCCGTGGTGGCTGATGTCTTTGCGAGGTTCGCGAGGGCGTCGCAAAACTTTTCAAAAAAAGTTCTTGCATAGGATGCGGGTATCACGTAAGATTAATCCTCGTAAGCGGACATGGCTCAGTTGGTAGAGCACAACCTTGCCAAGGTTGGGGTCGCGGGTTCGAGCCCCGTTGTCCGCTCCATTTGGGCGTTTAGCTCAGGGGGAGAGCGCTTCCCTGACACGGAAGAGGTCAGAAGTTCAAATCTTCTAACGCCCACCAAATGTTCGCAGCTCAGAGGCATCGCCTCTGGGCTGTTTTGTTTTGGTCGCCAAATGGGTCGCCAAATACGTCACCAAATTTCGAGTTTTTGATCTTCCGGGATGCCTCTCAGTAGTCATCCGAGGAAACTCTCATCTTCTCCGTTTGCATACACATATCTTTCAAGGATTCGTGCCGCGGTTGCATGAGGCTCGGCAAGGCATGACCGCAACATGTTGGTCAAGCATAATCTTTTGGATTCTTTTGGCGTGAGCGGCTTGGTTTTGGTAGGATTTGTCAGCGGCTTGACTAAGGGGGTTTTATAACTGCCATGCAGGTAGCCGTGTTGGTAACGTTTTACCGACTTGTCAAATACCCCTCATTTTTAATGCGTCTGCAAAATGACTAATTGCTTTGACCTGCTGAAACACTATATGTTGTGTTTGATCTAAAAAAAGAATACAGGATATAGATGCCTCTTTGTCGTATGATAGATGGCGGACAGAGAACGAAGACCTTAACTGCCTCTTTTGAACGTATCCTTGAGCCGCTTGATCGGCTCCTGGGAATGTCCGCATGGAGGCTTATGGTTTATCGAGAACACAGATTGCGCGACGGCGCCGCAAGACAGGGGCAAGCCCTGCCGGGCATCGTTTGGCTCTGAAGCGCAATGAGGCTACGATGCGAAAGAGGCAAGAGGATGAAGATCATCAAGCGCAGCGGCACCGAGGTTGTCTTTGACATCGATAAGATCGTCAATGCCATCCGCGCCGCCAACTTGGAGGTCGAGGAGAGCTCTCGTCTAACCGACCGCCAGGTGGTTTACGCGGCACAAAACGTCGCCGAGGCATGTGAGAACGCGGGCCACACCGTTTCGGTCGAGGAGATCCAGGATTTGGTCGAGGACGAGATCATGCGTCTCGACTGCTACGAGGTTGCCCGCCACTACATCATCTATCGCTATGTCCAGAGCCTGAAGCGCCAGAAGAACACGACCGACGACAAGATTCTGTCGCTCATCGAGTGCAACAACGAAGAGGTCAAGCAGGAGAACTCCAACAAGAACCCGACCGTCAATTCCGTTCAGCGTGACTACATGGCCGGCGAGATTTCCAAGGACCTGACTCAGCGTGTGCTGCTGCCCCAGGAGATCGTGGATGCTCACAATGAGGGTCTGATCCACTTCCATGATTCGGACTACTTTGCCCAGCACATGCATAACTGCGACCTGGTGAACCTGGAGGATATGCTCCAGAACGGTACTGTTATCTCGGGTACGCTGATTGAGAAGCCGCACAGCTTCTCGACGGCTTGCAACATCGCGACGCAGATCATCGCCCAGGTTGCTTCCTCCCAGTACGGTGGCCAGTCGATTTCGCTGACCCATCTTGCCCCGTTCGTCGAGGTGAGCCGTCAAAAGATTCGCGGCGAGGTCGCCCGCGAGCTCGAGGAGCTCGGCGTTTCCGCATCTCCCGAAAAGGTCCGCGAGGTTGTTGAGGACCGCCTGCGTGACGAGATCCGTCGCGGCGTCCAGACGATTCAGTATCAGGTCGTGACCCTTATGACCACCAACGGCCAGGCGCCGTTCGTGACGGTCTTCATGTATCTCAACGAGGCTCGCTCAGCGCAGGAGAAGCACGACCTTGCCATGATCGTGGAGGAGACGCTTCGTCAGCGCTACGAGGGCGTTAAGAACGAAGCCGGCGTGTGGATTACCCCGGCATTCCCCAAGCTTATCTATGTACTCGAGGACGATAACGTTCACGAGAATTCCCCGTACTTCTACCTGACCCAGCTGGCTGCCAAGTGCACCGCCAAGCGCATGGTGCCCGACTACATCTCCGAGAAGAAGATGCGCGAGCTCAAGCTGTCTAAGGGCGAGACCGCCGGCAACGGCGATTGCTACACCTGCATGGGTTGCCGCAGCTTCTTGACGCCCGACCGCTCGGGCAACGGCTTTAACAATGTCGCCAACGCGCTGAACTATGACCCGACCAAACCTAAGTACTATGGCCGCTTTAACCAGGGTGTTGTGACCATCAACCTGCCCGATGTCGCGCTGAGCTCGCATCAGGACATGGACAAGTTCTGGAAGATCTTCGACGAGCGCCTTGAGCTGTGCCACCGTGCCCTGCTGTGCCGTCATGAGCGCCTGATGGGTACGCTTTCGGATGCCGCGCCGATTCTTTGGCAGTACGGCGCCCTGGCGCGTCTGAAGAAGGGCGAGACGATCGACAAACTGCTCGTGGGCGGATACTCTACCATCAGCCTGGGCTATGCTGGCCTGTATGAGTGCGTCAAGTACATGACGGGCCACAGCCACACCGAGAAGGAAGGCACGCCGTTTGCCATGGCCGTCATGCAGCGCATGAACGACAAGTGCGCCGAGTGGAAGGCCGAAAGCGATATCGATTTCTCGCTGTACGGTACGCCGTTGGAGTCGACGACCTACAAGTTCGCCAAGTGCCTGCAGCGTCGTTTTGGCATTATTCCGGGCGTGACGGACAAGGGCTACATTACCAACAGCTATCACGTCCATGTGTCCGAGGAGATCGATGCCTTCGACAAGCTTAAGTTTGAGGGCATGTTCCAGCAGCTTTCGCCGGGCGGTGCTATCTCCTACGTTGAGGTTCCCAACATGCAGGACAACCTCAAGGCTGTCATTCGCGTGATGCAGTACATCTACGACAACATCATGTACGCCGAGCTCAACACCAAGAGCGATTACTGCCAGGTGTGCGGCTACGATGGCGAGATCAAGATTGTCGAGGATGACGGCAAGCTGGTGTGGGAGTGCCCCAGCTGCGGCAACCGCGACCAGGAGAAGATGAACGTCGCTCGTCGTACGTGCGGCTACATCGGTACCCAGTTCTGGAACCAGGGTCGAACCGAGGAGATCCGCGACCGCGTGCTGCATCTCTAATACCGCTCCGGGGCTGAACCGAGAGGGCCGCTTGGGCATTTGCTCGCTATTTCGGACAGTCCTGCGCAAGACGAAGGCCACATTAAGTGGCCTTCTTTGCGTGCGGAACTCATATCGAGCAAAAGCCCAAGCGGCCCTCTCGGCTCAGCCAAGTTGACGTAGCTGAGATGCAGCGCGCGGTCTGCTCACTCCTCGAAGTTCTTAGCGGAAATAATTCGAGCTGCAGCTGCGATTTACTTGCGATGGCGGTTGAGCCGCAACCCAGTTTTTATTGGACCTCGAACCCTATACTCGATGTTCGCTTCGTTCATTGAGTTGCCTTTTGCATGAGGCCGGGACATATCGTCCCGCCCGCAGTTTCGCAGGCCGCAGGCCGAGAATGTTTGAGGACGGGATGATATGCTCCAGACCCCCAGGAAGGTTACTTATGAACTACGCGAACATTAAGTATTTCGACATTGCTGATGGAGAAGGCGTCCGCACTTCTCTGTTTGTGAGCGGGTGCCGTCGTGGCTGCAAGAATTGCTTTAACTCCGTCGCGTGGGACTTTGCCGCGGGCGAGCCGTTTGATCGTGCCGTCGAGGACAAGATTATCGAGAGCCTCGATCATCCCTTTATCGATGGTCTGACGATTCTGGGCGGCGAGCCTATGGAGCCCGAGAATCAGGCGGGGCTCGTTGATTTCATTGAGCGCGTGCGCGCGGCTTACCCGGTGGAGTCGGGGAAGACTATTTGGTGCTTTACCGGTGACGTGCTCGAGGAGCTTATGCCGGGTGGTCGTCACCATACTGAGGTGACGGACCGTATCCTTGCCTGCCTCGACATGTTGGTGGATGGCCCGTTTGTTCAGGATCTTTATGATATCTCGTTGCGCTTTAGGGGTTCGAGCAATCAGCGCGTGATTGATATGAACGCCACGCGTGCCCGTGCCGAGCGTGAGAACGTTGCGCTTTGCGACGCCGTGGAGCTTTGGCGGGACGATCCGGTCTATTCGACCCATACTATGTAGCTTGTGGTCGATGCCGGAGGGCGTGGTACCATAGTGCGAACGTGAAATCGGAAAAGTGAGGCCCAGATGGTCGATCAGGAAAAAGTCGAGGCCGCCATTAAGCTGTTGCTTGAGGGCATAGGCGAGGACCCAACTCGTGAGGGCCTGCTGGAGACCCCGGCGCGCGTTGCCCGTATGTATGGTGAGATCGCCGGCGGCATGGACCAGAGTGCCGAGGAGCACCTGTTCAAAACCTTTGCCGTCGCTTCGAACGATTTGGTTATCGAGCGCGACATTACGTTCTACTCGCTGTGCGAACATCATCTGCTGCCGTTTTATGGCAAGGCCGCCATTGGTTATATCCCTAACGGTCGGGTGGCTGGGCTTTCCAAGCTCGCCCGCACGGTTGAGGTTTATGCCCGCCGTCTTCAGCTGCAGGAGCAACTGTGCACACAGGTTGCCGATGCCCTCATGGATTATCTCGCTCCCCAGGGAGCGATTGTGTTGATGGAGGCCGAGCATATGTGCATGACGATGCGTGGCGTGCAAAAGCCCGGCACCAAGACCGTGACGCTTGCTCGCCGCGGCGTCTTTGAGACCGATCCCGCGCTCGAGGAGCGTTTCTTTAGGATGCTGGGCCGCTAACCATGAGAGTCGTCAACGACTTTACATCGAAGACCGATGAGGGGACGTCGCGTCGCGGCTTTATGGCTTCGGGCCTGGCCCCCTTTGGTGCCATGCCTCGCATTGATTACATTTGTGCCAACGGGCTGTTCCGGCGGCACCTGGGCAACATCGTACAGTTGGAATCGGGGCGCATCTTCTGCCGCCACGGTATTGACCATCTGCTCGATGTCGCTCGCATTATGTGGATCAAGAATCTCGAGGAGCAGCTCGAATTTGACCGCGAGGTCATCTACGCCACGGCACTTCTTCACGATATCGGCAAAGATGAACAGTATGAATCGGGTATATCCCATGATGTTGCAAGCGAACGCGTCGCTGATGCGATTCTCGGCGGCATGCCCGATGATGTGGCGTTTGAGCCGGCCGATGCCGCAGCCATTAAGACGGCCATTCTGGGCCATCGAAAGCTGCGCGTGAACAGCCAACCGCTTGAGCGTCTGCTCTATGCGGCCGACAAAGCGTCGCGCGCCTGCTTTGCATGCCCCGCGCGCAATGCTTGCAACTGGAGCGATGATAAAAAGAACCTGTCGATTCGCGTGTAGTTAGTTTGCGCGGTCGGGGTTCTAAACGAAGGAGACGATCGCGATGAGTAACAAGAAACTGCCCGAGAATGCAACCAAGACTGAAGGCGCCGAGCTCGCCCGCCGTGGAAGGGGCGAAATATCCACCGCAACGGCGGTGCCCCATGTGAGCTATGACGATTTGCGCCATGCCGATCGTATTGTCATTGACGGCCTTGAGGTTTTTGCCAACCATGGCGTGTATCCCGAGGAGAACGCGCTGGGTCAGAAGTTCATCGTTTCTCTGGTGCTCTATGCCGACCTGCGCGCGGCGGGGGAGCACGATAACCTGGATGCCTCGATTGACTACGGCTCGGTGTGCCACGATGTTGATGGCTATCTGCGCGAGCACACGTTTAAACTCATCGAGGCGGCAGCCGAGGGTGTGGCCCAGATGCTGCTGCGTCGTTATCCCTCGCTGCTTGGTGTGCGCATCAAGCTCGATAAGCCGTGGGCTCCTGTTGGCCTGCCCCTGGCAAGCTGCGGCGTCGAGATCGAGCGCGTGCGTTAGGCGACGCTAGAGCTCGTCGGCGGGCGGTTTTTTGAGCCGCTGCGACAGGGCTCTATTGTCGGGGCAGTACGTGTCGAGCAGGGCATGGAACCGTTGATTGTGGCTCGGCTCGAGCAGATGAACGAGCTCGTGGGCGACAACCATGTCGAGGCATTCGACAGGGTAGGCGGCCAGTTCGCGTGCGATGCGAATGGCGCCGGTTTTGGGCGTGCATGAGCCCCAGCGCGTCTTCATACTGCGCACGGAGGCGCGGGAGACGGCGACACCCATTGCGATTTCGTACGCGTGCACCATATCGCGCAGCGCCGATGTGACCTCGGACGTATAGAGCTGGTCGATGTGGGCTTGGAGCTCGTCGGACGTTAGGCCGTCGAGGATTGCGCGCCGCTTGGCCTGTGGGCCTTCGTCCGATTCGTCGGTACCCATAAAACTTGCGAAGGTGGCCTGCTTGGGCCGCGGTGCGGGCGATGCAAAGTTGTGATCGAGTGCGTCCTGTACCGTGATGGGCTTGCCCCAAAGTGCAATGATGGACGAGGGGCTGAGCGGCTCTCGCGCCGTCGCCTGACGTTGCTCGCGCTGGGCAAGTCGGCCGATAATCCAGGCGCTGTTGCGCTTCACAAACGCTTCGATGCGCTCGCGACCGGCGCCGAGCGGTGCGCTGGCGTGGACCTCACCGCTCGATGTGACGCGTAGGTTGAAGTTCTTGACGCGTTTTTTGGTAACGATGACGGGCAAGGCCGTCCCATCCGGTCGAGATACGGAAATCGTAAATTGCTGCGTCAAAAGCGGTCCTTTGGGTTGGGGACGGGCCGGCATGTCGACCGTTCGGCATGCCGGCCCGCTCAAGGGATGTGAAACTAATAACGCTCAAAGAAGGCAAGCGCGTTGTCGCTGCAGAGCTTTTGCATCACGGTCTTGCCAAAGTGCTTGGAGAGCATGTTCTGGAACTCGGGCATCATGCTGGCATCGGAGAGGAAAGCGGGCACCGTGGCGCCGTCCCAGTCGCCGCCGAGCGCGATGACATCTTCGCCGCCCAGGTCGAGCCAGTGCTCGATATGGGCCGCCAGCTGGTCGAAGGTGACATCTGCAGCGGTCTCGTCGGTTGCTTCGTTAGACAGGAACTCGCTGCAGTAGTTGAGGCCGACGATGCCGCCCATGTCGCGAATGGTGCGGAACTGGTCGTCGGTAAGGTTGCGCTTGACGCCGCAAACCGCACGGGAGTTGGAGTGGCTGGCGACGAAGGGGCGCGTGGCGCGGGCGGCAACTTCGTCAAAGCACTCGTCGTTAAGATGGGAGACGTCAAGCACCATGCCGGCGTGCTCCATCTGCGTAAGCGCCTCGATGCCGGCGGCGGTGAGGCCGGCGTGGGTATCGTGTCCGCTCGCGAGCGGTCCCTGCGCATTCCAGCTGAGTGATGACATGAGCACGCCCAAGCTCTTGAGCACCTCGATCAGCGCGGGGTCCTCGGCAAAGAACGTGGCGTTTTCGATAGTGTGGATGCAGGCGACCTTGCCGCCCTTGAGCGCAGGGCGAATGTCGGCGGCGCTGCGTACGTTGACCATGCGGTCGTGGTTGAGCATTGCCTGGCCGCTCATGTGCGCCATGATCTGCGCTTGGAAGCGCGCGGCGTGGGCGGTGGGAATCTCGTCGGGGACAAACGTGGCGAAGCACTGTGCCCACGGCGTATTGCCGATCTTTGCGAGCGAGATGGCGCAGGCGTTGCCCTCGATGAGGTCGAAATCCTGCGGATGCGTTTCGTCGCCGGGGAAATACCCGTCGGTGCCCGCGGTAAAGCGCAGGTCGAGATCGAGCGTGGCCCAGCCGATGCGGTCGGCGGTGTCGCAGTGTAGGTCAAATACGGGAAATGCCATAGTTCCTCCGGTTGCAGCGTTTCTTTGCAAACTGTCCTTGAATTGTATGACTAGGGTATAGTTAGCGCCATATGTTCATGGCGGTCCGCGTTGTGCGCCGCCCTTATCACGGAGGTTACCATGTCCAACCAGGGCAAGAAGGTTAAGACTCATTATCGCGGCACGCTCGATGACGGCACGCAGTTCGATAGCTCCTACGATCGCGGCGAGCCGCTGGAGTTCACCTGCGGCGCCGGCCAGATGATCAAGGGCTTCGACGCTGCTGTTGTCGACATGCAGGTGGGCGAGAAGAAGACTGTGCACATCCCGGCTGCCGATGCCTACGGCGAGCACAACCCCGAGATGGTCCTGACCTTCCCGGCCGAGCAGGTTCCCAACATCGAGCAGATCGAGAAGGGCATGAAGCTCTTCCTGTCCACGCCGAGCGGTATGCCCGTCCCCGCCGTCGTCATTGACGTGACGCCCGAGGCTGTGACGCTCGACGCCAACCACGAGCTGGCCGGCAAGGACCTCAACTTTGATATCGAGCTCGTCGAGGTCGAGGGCTAGAGCATGCCTGAACGCTTGGTTTCGACGACATGCTTGGGAAATCTCAACGATCCGTCCTATGAACTCCTACTTCGCCGGGAGCTGGGCGGTGTCTTTGAAGTTGACGAGCTCCTGCTCGATTGGGACCAGGCTGATGCGCGCACGTTTGTGGGCGTGACGGAGCTGGGGCGCACGGTCGATGTTCGGCTGGCGTCCGACGGCGGTCGTCTTGCCGACGGCGACGTGCTCGCCATTGACCGTTTGGGCATGGCGCCCGTGGCGGTTGTCGTGCGCCTGCGCAGCGCCGAGGTTTATTTAGTCGAAGTTGACCGCATGGACCCGATTGCGCTCGCGCATGCGTGCTGGGAGATCGGCAATATGCACGCGCCGCTTTTCCGAGGCGACTCGGACGAGCATACCGTGCGCATGTATACGCCGGTGCAGCCTGTTTTGGGCCGCATGCTCCGGGGTGTCGAGGGTGTTCGGCTCTCGGTGGTTACGCGCGAGCTCGATGCCAGTCGGCGCTTTGCGTCGAGCGCGGCGGATGTTGTCGTGAGTATGGCTCCCGACTTTACAATCGTAAAGGCGGCGCGTGGTTAACGCGCATATATGCAAGACGGACTTTGAGAGGCAACGATTCAAAGTCCGTCTTGCTGTTGATGAGATGTTTTGGGGGAAACATATGGGTCTTGAGGGAATCAAGCTGATCGCCTGCGATTTGGATGGCACGTTGCTGCATCCGGGGGAGCGCGAGCCGCGTTCCGAGGCGTTTGAGCTCATCGATGAGCTACATCGTCGCGGCATTGTGTTTATGCCGGCGAGCGGCCGTCAATATGCGAGCCTGCGCTACCTGTTTGCCCCGGTGGCCGATGAGCTCGCCTATGTATGCGAAAACGGAGCCCTGGTGATGAGCGAGGGGCATGCCGTTGTCAAGCGTTCCATGGAGCGTAGCCTTGCTATGGATATCGCGAATGCCGTGGTTGCGTATCCCCATGCCGACGTGACCCTTTCGTGCGAGGGGCACCTCTACACCATGAGCGGCAACGATGCGTTCGTCGACCATTTGCGCTATGAGGTCCACTGCGATGTGGCGGTGGTCGACCGTCCCGAGGACATCGACGAGGATGTCATTAAGATTGCCTTCCAGACGCCCGAAATTGATCAGCCGGTGGCCCTGGAGTATTTCGAGCGTCTCTTTAGCGACCGAGTCGATGTGATGACGTCGGGAACCGAATGGACTGACTTTATCGGCTTTGACTCGGGCAAGGGGTCCGCGCTTGCCGATTATGGTCGTGCCCTGGGGATCTCGCCCGATGCGATGATGGCGTTTGGCGACAATGAGAACGATCGCGACATGCTCAACGTCGTGGGCCATCCCTATCTGATGGAGAGCTGCAACCCTACCATGCGCGGTGTCAATGACCGTGTCCGCTACGTGCGCACGGTCGAAGAGGAACTGCATCGCCTGCTCGCCGAGTAGATATATGTGGCATGCCTAGAAATCGACTTTTTGCTGCAGAGTGCAGAAAGGTGGATTTTAAGGCGTGTCCCAAACATCTACCGGCAGTCGGGACAGAGACCCTCAAAGATGGTGTAGTGCGACGTGACGTGCCAGCCGATTTGCTCGGACGCCTTGTCGTCGAGTTGGGCATCGAAGGGGAGCGGCACGTCGATGACGCGGCTGCACGAGGTGCAGATGATATGTGCGTGCGGCTCGATGGTGCGATCGAAGCGGCTGCCGCCCGGCGTCTTAATAGAGAGAATCTCCCCTGCGTCGGCTAAGAGATTGAGGTTGCGGTAGACCGTGCCGCGGCTGATCTTGTCATCCTGTTCGCGTACGGCGTTGTAGATTTCGTCGGCGGTGGGATGGTTATAGCTTTGGCGCACAGCGTCAAGAACCAGCTTTCGCTGCTTGGTATTCCTTCTTTGCACCGCCATGCGCCTCGCCTCTTTTCTATCAACGGTCGTAGGTAAATGATACCGTATTTAGCACACAATACTAATAACGAGGAATGAAACCGTCTTCATTGGCAAGTGGGGCTCGGGTCTGGGCGTCTACGAGGCGAAAACGCGTTCCCATGCGCTCATAGGAGGCATGAAGCGCCTCGAGATGAGACAGGATGTTTGCCGGAGCTCCCTGTATCTCCATCTCGACTGAGCCGTCTTCCATGTTACGCACCCAGCCGGTGAGTGCGCGTGCCTGTGCGAGGTTGGTGTTGGTAAAGCGAAAACCAACGCCTTGGACTTGCCCCGCCCAGCGCAGGAAATAGCGCAGGGGAGTGTCTTGAGTGGCCTCGTCGCTTGCGAGTACGGTAAGCCTGCGGCGCAGCTCGAGCTCGACGTTTGATGGTTTTTGAGGCTCTCGACTGCCGCCGGTGACGCTGGAGAAGAACGTATCGAAGAGGCCCATCGCTATGCCTGCTTGCCTGCGTCGGCCGGGAAGGTTATGCCGGCCTGCTGGCGCACGGCATCCATGATGCGCAGTGAGACGAGCGTGACATCGCGGTAGTGGCCAAGCTCGTGGCGTCCCGCCGGGGTCTCCCAAATCTCTTCCTTAACGTTATCGATGCCGCCGATGGCGCTGATAAAGTCTGTGAGTTCGTATTCCATAGTGTTGCTCGATTCGGGCAGGTCGAGCACGCGGCCGTTGTCGCCCTGTTCGCGCGGTGCCTCGGTCGCCGAGCCACGTACGACGTCGCCGCGGTAGTCGATGCGGACGTTGCGGGGCGTGGACAGATGATCGATCTGGATAGTGCCACGCTCGCCTTCGATCTGCGAGGGCAGCAGGTCATTCGTAATTTTGGAGTGCGCGAGCTCGACGGAGATACGGCCACCGCCGTAGCTGGCGAGGATGGATCCGCAGCCGTCGATGGGGCCGTGCGTGAGCTGTCGCGTGGTGGGGTCGAGCAGAGTAATCATGCTCGTAAGGCCGGAGGGCATGCCGAAAATCTCGACCATGGGCTCGACGGTGTAGACGCCAATGTCCATGAGGGAACCCGATGCCATATTGCAGTCGAAGATATTGGTGGCGCGTCCCGCGAGAATCTCGTTGTAGCGCGAGGAATATTTGCCAAAGCGCAATGAGGCGCGGCGGATGGGGGCGATCTCGCCCAGGGCGTCCTCGATGGCGTGGAAGGCGGGATCGTGGAGGGGACGCATGGCCTCGAGGGCCACGACACCTGCTGCCTCGGCAGCGCGGAAGACTTCCAGCGCCTGCGCTTCGGTGGCGCAGAAGGGCTTCTCGACGATGACGTGCTTGCCACCGGCGATGCAGGCAAGGGCCTGCTCGTAGTGAAGTGCGTTGGGGCTGCCGATATAGACGGCGTCGACGTCGGCGGCTGCCGCAAGCTCATCGAGTGAGATAAAGTTTCGCTCGCCATCGCGCTCGGCGGTAAAGGCAGCACCGCGATTGGCATCGCGTGAAAGCGTGCCCACAAACGCGGCTTGGTCGTTGGCGTTGACGACTTGGATAAAGTCGTCGGTGATCATGGATGTGCCGATGGTCGCGATGCGCAGCATACGTCCCCCCTACGTTGTTTGGTCTACAGGATGAGTGTAGCGCGAGGGGGCAGGAAATAGCGTGCGAAAACGCCGTTACAGGTCGCTCTCGTTAAAGCCGGTATCGATATCGAGGTTGCTGCCGTCGGCCGCCGTGGTGGCGAGCTCATCGCAGCGCTCGTTGAGCTCATGGCCGGCGTGACCCTTAACCCAGATGAACTCAACCTTGTGCTTGCTTTTGGCGGCGAGTAGGCGCTCCCACAGGTCGCGGTTCTTGACGGGCTGCTTGTTGGCGGTTTTCCATCCGCGCTTTTTCCAGCCGTCAATCCAGTGCTTGTTGAAGGCGTTGACGACGTACTGCGAATCGGAATGGACCTCGACCTCGCAGGGGCGGTTAAGTGCCTCGAGCGCCACGATGACCGCCATGAGCTCCATGCGGTTGTTGGTGGTCTTGGCGTAGCCGCGCGAAAGCTCGGAGGTGAAGGTCTTGCCGGCGGGGTTGGTGTATTTGAGCACGGCGCCGTAGCCGCCGCGTCCCGGATTTGATCGGGCCGAGCCGTCGGTATAGATGATGACCTTCACGGGCTTCCTTTCGTTGGGTACGTTTCGTGTGAGTGACCATTGTAGCGCCATGCCCGCCGGGGGCTAGCAATCTACGATTTCTACCCCGTCTTCCGACAGTTAGTTGGCACGGATGATGCGGTTGAGCTCGTCGAGGTATTGCTGCAAGAGGGGAGAGGGCTTGCGCTCGTCGTGCATGATATAGCCTACGTGCATCGTTGGGGCGTCTGCTAACGGGATCGATGCCATACCCCATTGCATTTCATTGGAGAGGACACCGGTCGACAGGGTGTAACCGTTCGACGTGATAAGTAAGTTAGTAAGTGTTCCGCGGTCCGAGATTCGTATGTTGCGGTCGCAAGGGATATAGCTAAAAGGTTCCTCGGCGTAATAGAAGGAGCTCGAGGTGCCTTGCTCAAAGCTGTAGCGCGTATAGGGTGTAAGGTCGGCAAGGGACAGCTGCGGGCGGCGTGCGAGCGGGTGGCGCTCGCTAACGAAGACGTGGACCGTCGCGTCGAAGAGGGGATGGAAGCTTGCGTGGGCATCGGCGAAGGCCTTCTGCAGAACGCGGGCGTTAAAGTCGTCCAGATAGAGGATGCCGATGTCGCTGCGAAACGCGCGGACGTCATCGATGATCTGCGACGTGGTGGTCTCGCGCATGATGAATTCGAACTTGCTGTCCCGGCAGCGCTCGACGACGTTGACGAAGGCCTCGACCGAAAAAGCGTAATGCTGGGCCGAGATGGCAAGGCGCGCCTGGGGCGTGCCGCCGTCCTCGTAGCGGGCCTCGAGCATATCGGCCTGCTCTACGACTTGACGCGCATAGCCCAAAAGCTCGGTGCCGTCGTTGGTGAGCGTGACGCCGCGGCTGGAGCGCGTAAAGATCTCCAGATGGAGCTCCTGTTCCAGGCTTTTGACGGCGTTTGAGATGTTGGACTGAGCGGTATAGAGGCGCTGAGCTGCGGCGTTGATTGAGCCGGACTCTGCCACGGCGATCAGAAAACGAAGCTGCTGGAGGGTCATCGACGCAATCCTTCCGATTGTTATCTATAAAAACGATAACAGGTTAGCGCTTTTAAGTGATTGACCGAGGGAAATAATGCTCGTACTATTCAAAACACACAAAGGCGGTAGGTAATTAAGCCAACCACGGAACCGGGATGCGAAAGGAGGCCCGCATATGAATTGCTTACCAAGACGAATGCCGGGCTCCTGTTTGCGCCCGTCGGCGTGATCAGGAGACAGCGACTTACTTCTCTCTTTTTATTTACTTTTGTTCGATCAAGGAGATCATCATGAGCCAGTTCATCAACAACCCCGAGCACACCTTTGGTTTCGATACCCTGCAGCTTCATGTTGGCCAGGAGAGCGCCGACCCCGCATCCGACTCCCGCGCCGTGCCTATCTACCAGACCACGAGCTATGTGTTCCGCAACTCCCAGCACGCCGCCGATCGCTTTGGTCTTGCCGATGCTGGTAACATCTACGGCCGTCTGACCAACTCCACCCAGGGCGTCTTTGAGGACCGTATCGCCGCGCTCGAGGGTGGCGTGGCCGGTCTTGCCGTCGCCTCCGGTGCCGCTGCCATCACCTATACCCTGCAGGCTCTTGCCCAGGCCGGTGACCACGTGGTGGCTCAGAAGACCATCTACGGCGGTTCCTACAACCTGCTGGAGCATACGCTCTCCCAGTTTGGCGTCGGGACCACGTTTGTCGATGCTCATAACCTGGAAGAGGTTGAGGGTGCCATCAAGGACAACACCACGGTCATCTATCTCGAGACGCTCGGCAACCCCAACTCTGACATCCCCAACATCGACGCCATCTCCGAGATCGCCAAGAAGCACGGTCTGCCGGTTGTCGTCGACAACACTTTCGGCACCCCGTATCTGTTCCGTCCGCTGGAGCATGGCGCCAACATCGTTGTCCACTCCGCAACCAAGTTCATCGGCGGCCACGGCACCTCGCTGGGCGGTGTGATCGTCGACGGCGGTAACTTCGATTGGAAGGCGAGCGGAAAGTACGCCCAAATCGCTGAGCCCAACCCCTCCTACCATGGTGTTTCGTTTGCCGAGGCTGCCGGTCCCGCCGCCTTCGCAACCTATGTTCGCGCCATCCTGCTGCGTGACGAGGGTGCCTGCATCAGCCCGTTCAACGCCTGGGTCCTGCTCCAGGGCACCGAGACCCTGTCGCTGCGCGTCGACCGCCATGTCGAGAACACCAAGAAGGTCGTTGAGTTCCTGGCTGGTGACAGCCATGTCGCCAAGGTGAACCACCCGAGCCTGCCTGAGCACCCCGATCACGAGCTCTATCAGAAGTACTTCCCCAACGGCGGCGCTTCGATCTTCACCTTTGAGATTAAGGGTGGCCAGGAGGCTGCCTGGAAGTTCATCGATCATCTGCAGGTGTTCTCGCTGCTCGCCAACGTGGCCGACGTCAAGTCGCTCGTCGTGCACCCGGCTACCACCACGCACTCCCAGCTCTCTGCCGAGGAGCTCGCCGAGCAGAACATCACGCCCTCCACGATCCGTCTTTCCATCGGTACCGAGAACGCCGAGGACATCATTTGGGATCTGAAGCAGGCCTTCGCCGCGCTGGACGAGTAAGGCGACTTGTGCAAGGACCCCTTGCGACTCGATAGGTATAACTGCATAAAATGCCTGCTCAAGGCGCCTGTGCGAACAATGGTTGCACAGGCGCCTTTTTTGCATAGAGAGGGTGCAAAAACAGGGTTTTTGACATGCTTTATGCATTCGAGTTGTGGAAAACTCCTGTTGAGAGGATGTGAGTTTTACGCAATTGACGTGCGCCTTTTGAGTAAAACCGCAGGTCGCGATTTGCTCGGGGTACTATGCAGCGCGATTGAATCACACGCAGCTCACACGCAGCAAAAACGCACTACGGAGGTTTCCAGCTACATGAGGATCGATTCACGAAAACCGAAAGCCGCCGCCCTTTCCGCCGCTCTGACCGTGGCACTTTTGGCGGGCGCCGGCGCAACTGATGCCCATGCGGCAACACTATCCGATACGGTCGGATCTGCGCCGTCCGAGGCGACGCTGGTGCAGCCCGTCGACTACCGCGGCGACGGTTATGGCTCTATGCAGGAGTGGAACGCCTCGATGGGGGCAAAGCGCGATTCCCTGGAGATGCGCGCTCAGATCATTATGAATATGTATGGCGACTATGCTACCGATGACGAGCGCGCTGTGTTGCAGGGTTGCATCGACGGTGCGGGTAGCCTGTTGACGATGGGGGAAGTCGACGCCAAGTCGACCGAGCTCGACGAGCTTCGCTCCACGCTTGAGGATGCCAAGCGCGAGGCGCTCGAGGCTGCCGCAGCCGAAGCCGAGGCCGCTGAGGCCGTTCAGGCTTCGTATTACAACGCCGGCTTCGGCTCGTCTTATACGTCTGCTGCGTATTACGCGAACGGCTCGGGTCTGACGCGCTCGAGCGGCGTCAATAACTATAACGGCCGCCGCGAGACTTATTACAGCAGCAACGTGTTGTATCACCACCGCACGGGCGAGTGGACGCAGGATTCCGAGGGCTTTTGGCGCGATTCCGATGGTTACTATGTCGTTGCCGCGGGCGATAAGGCCCAAGGCTCCACGTTTACCGGTTCCAAGGGTGAGTGCAAGGTCTATGACTCCGGCTGCGCAGCCGGAACCACCGACTACTATACCGGTTGGTAATCTGCCATAAGCCAATTGGACATGACGGGCGAGCGTCTTTACCGAGCCTTTGGGCAACGTAAAGGCGTCCGTTTTTTGTGCATGCTTGAGTTAACAGAGCGCTTACCGTGGCCGTACGCCGCGCATATGGGCACGGGGCACACTAAGTCACGAGAAACAAAGTCTTTCTCGTGGAGGAAGTGGTCTTGTGAATGCTCGAGATATCGCCGTTGCCGCCGTTGCATTGACGCTTGGTTGCCTTGGTCCTACGGCCGCGCTCATTGCGGGCATGCAGGGGTCATGCGGGGCTGCTCCAATCGTGGTTGGCGCGCTGATTGCGGCCGCGCTGCTGGGAAGTGCGGGTGTAGTCCTTTGTCGCGACGATGAGGGCCAGGCCTCGGAGTCGCAGCTCTGACCGTCGGGACATCGACTACTGGTTATAGATGAAGATGAAAGCCGCCGTAAGGGGAGTGCCCTTGCGGCGGCTTTGCTGTTGAGTCTGTTGACGTGGTGAGTCGGGCGCTACCAGCTTGCCTCGATATCGCGAATGCGCTGATAGAGCCATTCGTTCTGCGGTGCCTGGATATCGTGCTTGGCCGCCAGACGGCAGATGGTGCCGGCGAACTCCTCGACCTCGGTTTTGCGCCGCGCGACGCGGTCTTGCGCCATCGAGGGCATGCCGGCGGGATCGATTCCTTCGATGAGGTGCACCATCTGCGTCAGGTCTGCCTCGGTCAGCTCAACGCCCTCGGCGTTGGCGACCGCAAGCGTTTCGCGCATGGCGGAAACAAGGCAGCGACGCTGCTCGGAGCCCGGCTCCGTGGCGCTTCCGTACGTGCCGCCGTAGGCCATGCAGGTCTGGTTGATGCCGTCGTTGAGCATGAGTTTGGCCCACATGCGGTGCGCAATGTCGCTCTCGACGGTGTGTGCGATGCCGCAGCGCGTGTAGAGCTCGTCGATTGCGGTGATGGCTGCGGGATCCGTACCGGCCGCCGCGCCAAAGCGGATTTCGCCCGTGTTGGTAAAGGTGAGCTCTCCGTTGAGAAACACAGCGTCCATGCCCTGGCAAATACCAAGAACGGTATGCTCCCAGCCAAAGCGCTCGGCAATCTTTTGCTCGCTCGTGATGCCGTTGCACAGCGAGGCGATGAGCGTATTGGGTCCCACGACGCGCTCCATAGTCTTGAGTGCTTGGTCGAGACCGGTGGTCTTGACCGTCAGGATGACCAGATCGGCGGGCGTTGCCTTGCTGGCGCGGACGGACTTGAGCGCACAGGGCTTGCCGTTGACGGTGAGCGCATCGTTTGCGTGACGCTCAAAACGGGCGTCATCCATAACGTATTCGACGGCGTCATTGCCGAGGGCCTTGGCAATCATGCTGCCGTAGAGTAGCCCGACACCGCCCTTGCCGATAAAGGCGACCTTGTTGATCTGCATGCGAATCATCTCCCCATATAAAAGGCACCCGCGTAAGGGGCGCCTGATGGATTGTATGCCGCCGGACCATGCTGCGTGCACCGGATGGCCGTATTTGTTTGTTGCTCCTTTCATCGGGCTTTTTGCTGATGTTAAAGCGGTGCCGTGACAGCTCGATTTCTGCTGCGTTACGATACGTTCTCGATTGCGATTCCACGATGTTTCGGCCGCGTGACCATTGTGTTTCGCCTTGCCGGGGCGCTGATGGCGAAAGGAGGGGCCGTGCAATATCGCGTTGACCCCAAAAGTGGTAACCGAATATCCGCTCTGGGTCTGGGCTGCATGAGATTTCCCGGTGCGCCGGGACACCCCGATGCGAAGACAGCCGATGCCATCATTTCCCGTGCGGTGGAGCAGGGGATTAATTATCTGGATACCGCGTATCTCTATCCCGGTAACGAGGTGTGCGTGGGCGCCTCACTTGAGCGCCTGGGTCTGCGCGACCGCGTGTTGCTCGCGACTAAGTTGCCGCACGCTTCGTGCAAGTGCGCGGAGGATTTCGACCGGTTCTTCGACGAGCAACTGCGCCGCCTGCGGACCGACCATATCGACTATTACCTTATGCACAACATCACTTCGCCCGCCCAGTGGGAGCGCGTGGTGGCGTTGGGCATCGAAGACTGGATTGCGCACCAAAAGGCTGCGGGGCGTATTCGCCAGATAGGTTTTTCGTATCACGGCAGTGCGGCGGACTTCCTGACGATGCTCGACGCGTATGACTGGGATTTTTGCCAGATCCAGTACAACTACGCTGGAGAGCGCTACCAAGCGGGAACGGCGGGACTTATAGCAGCCGCCGAGCGCGGGCTCGCGGTGTTTGTGATGGAACCGCTTTTGGGCGGACGCCTGGCGGGCAAGCTGCCTCCGCGGGCCCGCGCCGTGCTCGATGACGTACGCGATCCGTACCTGAAGACGCCGGCTGCTTGGGGCCTTTCGTGGGTGTGGAACCATCCTCAAGTCACGATGCTGCTTTCGGGCATGACCGATACCGCGCAGGTGGACGAGAACGCGGTGCTGGCCGATCGGGCCCTGCCGGATTCGATGACAGCCGCTCAGCTCGATACCATCGCACGCGTGCTGGCGGAGTTTGAAAAATCGAATCGCGTGCCCTGCACGGGATGCGGCTACTGCATGCCATGTCCCAAGGGTATTAACATTCCCGGCTGCTTTGCCGCTTACAACGCGAGCTATGCGCACAGCTGGTTTACGGGGCTGTCGCAATACTTTACAGCGAGCGCGGTGCGCACGAGCGAGCCCAAGCTCGTGAGCAATTGCGTCAAGTGCGGCAAATGTGCGCGTCACTGCCCGCAACACATCGATATCCCCGAGCGTCTCGACGACGCGCGCCGACGTTTCCAGCCTGGCCCCGTAACGGCCGCGCTTAAAGTCTTCAGCAAAACTCGCTCCTCATGACCCTTTTATATCTTGTGATGGAATAGTTCCTGTTTGCGGCAGAATAGGGCGATAGCAGGAACTATTCCACCGCAACTGAAGGGAGCTGTCGTGGGCTATCGGGATTCATGTGATGATTTGCGTGAGGTTCGTTGGGGCGTTTTGGGCGCTGGGCACATTTCGCATCGATTTGCATCGTCGCTCAAGAAGGTCGACGAGGCACGGCTGGTGGCTGCGGCCGGCCGCACTCCTGCACATGTCGAGGAATTTTGTCGAGCGTTTTCGATTGATGCCGCGCACAGTTATGCCACGGCTGACGATAGCGGCGATGCGGCTTATGATACGTTGATTGCCGATCCCGATGTCGATGCAATCTACTTGGCTCTTCCACATGGCATGCATGCACATTGGGCTTGTCGGGCACTGCGCGCGGGAAAGGCCGTGCTGTGCGAAAAGCCGGCCGTTTTGAATGAAGAAGAGGCCCATGCGATCGCCTCTGTTTCCCGTGAGTGCGGTGTGCCGTTTATGGAGGCGATGAAAAATCGGTTTTGTCCGATGCATACTCGCGTGAAGGGTTTGCTTGCGTCGGGCGAGCTCGGCTGTATCGTCTCGATCGAAAGCGTGCAAAAACTCGATTATGGTGAGTCCCCTTCGAGTTATCTGCTCGATCCGTTGCAGGGTGGCTGTCTATATGACATGGGCTGCTATGCGGTCGGGTGGTTTGAGGATCTGCTTGCGGGTGCGTGCGATGTTTCGTCTCGTGAAGTTCGCTGGCGTGACGTATTAGGCGGCCGCGTGGATTGGGCCGATGAGATCCATATGAGTGTCGGCGGTATACCCATTCATATGGTGTGCGACGGCAAAGCAGCATATGAAAGCCGCTTAACGATTGCCTGCGAACGGGGTTCGGTGGAAATCGAGCGCCTCCATCGCCCCGAGCTCGCCCATGTGAAGTACTCCGACGGTCGAGTGCTCGAAATCGACGCCCCATTTGAGGTCGATGATTTCTACGGCGAAATTCAGCATGCGACGCAGCTCGTCCAGACGGGAGAGCTTGAAAGCCCCGTTATGCCTCTTGCCGCCACGCAGCGCTGCGCGCAGATTATCGATGCGATTCGCTTGACGCTCTAGGCTGCGGTGCTGGTGCTCAGGGGGGGGGCTCGGCGGACCGTGCCCCTGATGCCCCTTTTATATCTTGCGGTGGAATACGGTCTGTTTGCGCCAAAATAAGGCACCAATAGACCGTATTTCACCGCAACTGATGAGGGGGAGTTGGAGATGCTGACAATCGGGTGTCACCTATCCACGACGAAGGGCTATCGGGCGATGGGGGAGACGGCGTTGTCCATTGGCGCCAATACCTTTGCGTTCTTTACGCGCAACCCGCGCGGTGGCAAGGCAAAAGACCTTGACATGGATGACGTGGCGGCTCTGCGCGAGCTTATGGCGCAAAACGACTTTGGACCGCTGGTGGCGCATGCCCCGTATACCTATAACCCCTGCTCCGCTAAGGAGCGGGCGCGCGAGTTTGCCTTGGAGGCTATGGCGGAAGATTTGCAGCGTCTGGAAGCACTGCCCGGCAACTACTACAACTTCCATCCCGGTGCGCATGTGGGACAGGGGGCAGACACCGGCATTCAGATGATTGTCGACACGCTGTGCCAGGTGATGTTTGAGGGCCAGCAGACGACGGTATTGCTCGAGACCATGGCGGGTAAGGGCACTGAGGTGGGCCGTAGCTTTGAAGAGCTGGCGTGCATTATCGAGGGCGTTGCCGCCAAGTGTCCAGAGCTGTCCGATAAGCTGGGCGTTTGTTTGGACACCTGCCATGTGAGCGATGCCGGCTACGACATCATCCATGATCTGGACGGCGTACTCGACGAGTTCGACCGCGTGGTGGGCATCGATCGCCTGCATGCCGTACACATCAACGATTCGAAGAACCCTTGTGGCGCCCATAAAGATCGTCACGAGTGCATCGGCAAGGGATACCTTGGCAGCGAGGAATTTGGCGGCGGTATGCAGGTTATGCAGAATATTGTATCGAATAGCCGCTTGCGCGCATTGCCATTTATTTTGGAGACGCCGAATGAACTTACAGGTTATGCGGCTGAAATCAAACTGTTAAGGTCGTTGCAGCAGTAATGACTGTCATAAAGTGGAGTGCTCCATTCACGTTATGGGTTTGTTTCAATCAGTTTTCTAATTGCGGATTCTTCCAAGCGGGTGCATAATAACCCTCAGTTTTTGCAGGCCCCTGAATCACGTGGGGTCATTGGAAGGAGACTGATTATGAAGCTCAAGAAGCTTGGCGCATTTGCCGCCACGGGCGCCATGGCACTCGCCCTCGCACTGACGGGCTGCGGCTCGTCCAACGCCACCTCTGGTTCCGATGCCGGTTCCAGCAGCTCTGACGACGCGAAGGTCGAGAAGGTCGATGGCTCCAAGGAGTACGCGCTCGTCAAGGACGGTACGCTGACCGTCGGCACCTCTGCCGAGTACGCTCCGTTTGAGTACAAGGACGACAACGGCGACTACCAGGGCTTTGACCTTGAGCTCATCAAGGCTATCGGTGACAAGCTGGGTCTGGATGTCGAGTACGTCAACAACGACTTCGACACGCTCGTCCCCGGCGTTGCTTCGGGCGCCAAGTATGACGTTTCCATCGCGGCTATCACCGACACGCCCGAGCGTGAGAAGGAAGTCGCTTTCTCCGATTCCTACTACATGGACGATCAGGCTATCGTGACCAAGGTCGATAACACCGACATCACGGCCGACAACTACAGCGAGAAGCTCAACAACGCCGACGCTACCATCATCGTCCAGTCTGGATCGACCGCCGAGGCCTTTGCCCAGGAGAACTTCCCCAAGGCCAAGATCGTCCCCTACAAGGACGCCACCGAGTGCTTCAGCGCCCTGCAGTCCGATAAGGGCGATGCCGTAGTCACCAACCGCTCCGTTGCCAGCCAGCTGACCGCCGAGCAGTTCAACACCTGCCAGACCATCAAGCAGGTCAGCACCGGCGAGGAGTACGCCATCGCCATCAACCAGGGCAACACCAAGCTCAAGGACGACATCAACCAGGCCATCAAGGACCTGACCGACGACGGTACCGTTGACGCCCTCATGGCTAAGTACAACATCAAGTAAAATAGTCACTTGATTGCGCGCGGGCCCTTTCCGTTTTGCGGAGAGGGCCTTTGCGCTTTTCTTGACGGAGAGCGTTTCCGTCTCGTTTTGCCGGCAACTTCTACGATAGGAGCCACCTTGTCTCGACTGAACAAAGGAGCCGCGGAGCAGCGTTTTCCACTGCCCGCCTTGCTCAAAAAGCTAGCCTGCGTCATGGCCGTGGCGCTCGCGCTGGTGTGCGCGGGGGCATATGCGCCCACGACCGCCCAGGCGCTTGAGACCGCAAAGATCACCGCCCGACCCAATACCGGTTCGGGCAGCGCTGTGGTCGGCGGCACCGAGACGCGAATTACCTGGGAAGTTCAGGCCGATGCCGACGAGGAGCTGAGCGGTCTTTCGCTGACGTTTGTCGACGGCACGACGTTTGGTGCCGATGACACGCGATTGACGATGCTCTCGGGCGATGACCTCATGGACCGTACGCCCATGAAGCCTACGTGCAAGGTCGACGGCCAGACGCTCAAGATCGATTTTGGCGAGACGGCTCCGGCCGGCGGCTATTTCCGTGTCGAGGTCTACGGCGTGACCTTCCCCGTCGAGGGCGGCGACGAGGCTTTTAGCGGCACCTACACGTTGGCTGACGGTTCAACCAAGAAGATCTCAAAGATTCCTTCCGTCGAGATTAAGGGCGTGACGGCATTCGATAACTTCCTGGCCGACCTTAAGGAGCAGCCGTGGGTCGAGGCATGGAATTCCAACATGTTCCTTCGCCTGTTCCTGAACCCGGTCATTTTGGTTCAGAGCCTGCCGATCGTCTTCAAAGGCTTCCTCATGTCGCTCTCGATCGTGCTCGTGGCATTTCCGTTGGCCATTCCCTTTGGCTTTGCCTTGTCACTCATGCGCATCTCCAAGTCGCGCATCCTGCGTTGCCTTGCCGGCATCTATGTGAATATCATCCGCGGTACGCCGGCGTTCCTGCAGATCTACATCGCGTTCTTTGGCCTGCCGCTGGCCGGCGTCAAGGTTGACGATTATGTGCTGGGCGTCATCGTCATGGCCATGAACTCGTCCGCCTACCTGTGCGAGATCTTCCGCGCCGGTATTCAGTCGATCCCCAAGGGCCAGAACGAGGCCGCGCGCTCGCTGGGCATGAACGCCTTCCAGACGCTGCTCTACGTTATGATTCCGCAGACGTTCCGCAATGTCCTGCCTACGCTGACCAGCGAGTTTATCCTGCTTTACAAGGATACGTCGCTGCTCGCGGCCGTGGGCGTGGTCGAGATCGTCATGAACGCCCGTACCATCGTGGCCACGACGGGTTCCATTACGCCGTATGTGGTTGCCGCGCTGTTCTACCTGGTCATCACCCTGCCGCTTGCTCGCTTGGTGAGCGGTCTTGAGGCGAGGCTTCTGGGGACGGCCGAAACCAAGAAGAAGCGTCCCGCCAAGAGCGCTGGACAGGTCGTCGCGACGCCCGCCGACCACATCGCCGGTCTGTAAGGAGGTCCTATCATGAGCGAAACCAATAACTCGAACGAGGTCGTCGTCAGCATCAAGAACCTCCAGAAGGCCTTCGGCGATAACGTGGTCCTGCGCGACATCGATCTGGATGTGCACAAGGGCGAGGTCGTCGTAGTCCTGGGTCCTTCGGGCTCGGGCAAGTCGACGATGCTTCGCTGCATCAATCGCCTGGAGCATCCCACGAGCGGCTCGATCGTCGTTGAGGGCGTGGACGTTTGCGCCAAGGGCGTCGACCTTAACAAGGTACGTACGCATCTGGGTATGGTGTTCCAGCAGTTCAATTTGTTCCCGCACCTGTCAGTCAAAAAGAACGTCATGCTCGCACAGCAAAAGGTACTCAAGCGCAGCAAGGAAGAGGCCGAGAAGATTGCCGTCGAGGAGCTGACCAAGGTCGGTCTTGCCGAGCGCATCGACTTTATGCCGAGCCAGCTCTCGGGCGGTCAGCAGCAGCGCGTGGCGATCGCCCGCGCCCTGTCGATGAACCCGCACGTCATGCTCTTTGACGAGGCCACGTCGGCGCTCGACCCCGAGCTTGTTCGCGACGTCCTGGGCGTCATGCGCGACCTGGCACGTGATGGCATGACTATGATCGTGGTGACGCACGAGATGGGCTTTGCCCGCGACGTCGCCGACCGCGTCGTCTTTATGGACGGTGGCGTTATCGTGGAAGAGGGTACGCCGAGCGAGGTCTTCGACCACCCCAAGAGCGAGCGCACCAAGGCGTTCTTGGGCAATATCTCGTAGCGGCGCGTCGAAATTGTCGATATAACAAACGGGGATCGGATAGTATCCGGCCCCCGTTTTTGTTTGGGCATGAGCGACTGTTGTTGTGCGGTGCTCGGCTGTTAGTTGCCTTGCGACTTTCTGGCGGCTTCGTTAGGCCAGCTCCGCTCCCAGGGCCTTGCAGGCCGCCTCGCCCTCATCGTCGGGCGCATCGTAGCAGATGGTGGAGTCCACGACGTTGACGCCGGACTCGTCGGCGTCGGCTTTCCAGTTATCCATCCACTCGCCCTCGGCCCACGAATAGGAGCCAAAGAGGACGACCTTCTTGTCGCCGAGGACTTCCTTGACCTCATCCCACATCGGCTGGAACTCGTCGTACTCGAGCTCCTCGGACCCCATGGCGGGGCAGCCGAAGGCGAAGGCGTCATAGTTGGTGACCTTGTCGGCAGAGAAGTCGGCGCAGGAGATGACCTCAGCCTCGGCACCCGCGGACGTGGCGCCTTCGGAGACGAGGTTTGCCATGGCCTCGGTGTTGCCCGTGCCGCTCCAGTAGACGACGGCGATCTTGCTCATGTTGAGTCCTTTCAGTTGTGCGGCAGGTTGCCGCGGCTTCTATGTTCTATCGGGTTGCCTGGGCAAGTTGCGCCAAGCTGCAGCCCTGCTGATAGACAAAGGTGAGGTATTGAGTGCAAGCGCGGTAGGCGTCAAACATCGCAAGCGCTTGCTCGACATTCGTGTAGACCTTCCAGGCCCCAAAGACCTTGTAGTTCTCGCCGCGCTGGACGATAAACTCGTGCACGTCGTCGTAGGGATATCCAAGGAAGTAGCCTATTTCGTGCGGAAACTCGCAGGTGCAGTCGTTGCTGCAGCTAGCTTGCTGGGGTAGTGCGCATCGAGTCTGGCTACAAGCGCATTCCGCGACGTTATTGCTCGCGAGCGTGATGCGTGATGCCAAATGCACAAGGCATGTCGAAAGGTCTCTCGTGTCGTAGCCTTCCGAGGCGAGCGCTGTTTGGGCGCGAGGGTCTGCGAAATAGGTGGCGAGGCTTTTGGCTCGGTACACGTACACGAGTGCTCCGCAGGGCCGCCAGACCAAAACACTCAGGTGGATGCCGAGCGGGTCAAGCTCGCGATTGCACTGGGCGATAACGTTGAGCAGGCGTGCTCGACGTTCTGCGATGGTTTCGGTTGTGGTCGAGCCGTTCCCGTGGGCGTAGGTGCCTGGATAGGTAAAGAGCGATGCCGGCTTGATGCCCGCGAGCGTGGGAGAGCAGTTGCGCACGACCGCTGCCTGAAACGTTGGGATATCTATGGTTCGAGTCACGGCGCTCCTTACGGATCTAAACTGTTAGCCTAGGAAAACTTATACACGAAAGTAAGCCATGGTCAACAAAAAAGTTTGAAGAGGGAAACTAATTGACCGAACAGACATGATTTTGGGTTAAGATGGGGACACCCCATGGGGGTATCTAGATAGTGCTACTTGAAAGGGGAGCGCATGAGTGACTTGCTCAACCCTGCGAATCTCATCGTGCTGGCCGTCATTGCCGTCGGCATGTTTTTTGGACTGCGTCGCATTGCCGCTTCGACACACGGGAAGAGTTGCTGCAGCGATGGTACGAGCGGCAAGAAGGCCAAAAAGGTTGTTGTGGTGGATACCGATGCGTCACACTATCCCTATAGCGATGAGCTGCTCATCGGCGGCATGAGCTGTGACGGCTGCGCTCAGAACGTAGCCAATGCCCTCAATGCGCTGGATGGCGTGTGGGCAACGGTGACGTATGCGGACCACACGGCACGCGTGCGCTCTAAGCAGCCGGTTGATCGTGGTGTCCTCGAGACGGCCGTGAAAGATGCGGGCTACTACGTCATGACGCTGTAAGCGCCGCCCTGGATGCGCTTCCTTGGCTAGGCTCGTCCGCGCAGTTCGATGTCTTGGATGTCGTCGAAGTTGATGGCGATGTCTCGGAGCTTGAGGAGCTTGAAGGCGGGGAGCGCCTCGTCGAGGATGCCGGTGCGGCTGCGATAGCCGTATGTATCGTAATAGTTGACACGAACCAAGTCGCCACGTTTGAGACCCTCGAGCTTTTTAGAAAGTACGAGGGCTTTTTCTTCCGTGAGCTCACGTTTTGGCTCGACGGTGATTTCCTGCTTGCGCACGAGTTCGTAGTATCCCGTGAGGGCGGCAAAGGGCATAAACTGTGCGGCGCGGTTGGCGCGCACGGCACCGTTGGCAGTGAGCTTGGGGTCGGCGGCGCGGCGTCTGCCCTCGGGGTCCGCCAGGCGCTCGAAGGCGGTCGGCGGGCGCACGGGCTGCTGCTTGGGTTTAGGCACGATGTCCTCCAACTTGGCCGTTGCGTTCGCGCGCGGTGGCGCCGGCGGTAAAGCTTAATCCCTTGACGAGCGCGTTCTTGCCGTACTTGCCTTTCACGGCCAGGACGGCGCGCGCCAGGTCGCGCTCGCGCTCATCGGCCTCGATATCGCTGAACAGATCGATGGTGGCAAATTCCTCGGGCATGAGGTTGCCAAATCCCAGGTTGATGCGCTTGACCGGTCGTTTGGGATCGACTGTTTGTGCCCAAAGGTCATCGAAATACCCCATGATCTTCTTAAACGAATTAGTGCGCTCGGGCAGCTTTCGCGAGGCGTTGGAGTGCGCAAAGAGCGCGGCATAGCCACCACGCGGTTTGCCGCCGTGTTCGCCCACAAAGATGCCATCGATTGCCTGCGCTTCGCGCACCAGACGACGCCTTTCGTCATCGCGCTGGACGGGCTTGGGAGCACGGGGCGCGAGCTCGGGGCCGGCAGTTGCGGTGGGTTCGATGCTCGATGTACTCGAGCGCAGGTGTCCGCAGCCGTCTATATACTGCGCCGTGCCGCTGACGTTGAGCCGGCGTATGTCGGCGCGCTCGCTTGCATAGCCCACAAAGAGCGAGATGCTGTCGCACACCACGTGCTTGTCGATCAAATCCAGCACGGCGGCATCGACCATTTCGCGCAAGACGGTGTAGGCCTGCTCGTAGGCATAGCCCTTCGAGAGCACCTGCCCCGTGGTGGTCGAGGTCGCTTGCGGGCGATAGGCTTGGATATCGGCGATGGTCGTTGGCTCGCGCCCAAAGGCGTGGTCGATAAGATATTCGGCATTGACGCCGAGCTCATCGTAAAGCAGGTTTTCGTCGAGCGCGGCGACACCCATCAGATCGTAGACGCCGTACTTTTCGAGGCGGGCTGCCACGCCGGGGCCGATGCCCCAGATATCGGTAATGGGACGATGAGGCCAGATCTCCTTGCGAAAGGTCTCGTCGTCGAGTATGCCGATGCGGCTGGGTACGTGCTTGGCGGTAATGTCGAGCGCTACCTTGGCCTGGAATAGGTTGGGGCCGATGCCGACCGTCGCCGTGATGCCGGTGCGCGCGAGGACCTCGTCGCGCAGCGTGCAGGCGAACCCTTCCGCATCTGTGTGATAGAGGTCCAGATAGGGCGTCACGTCGATAAAGCACTCATCGATGGAGTAGACGTGCACGTCCTGGGGGCTGACGTATTCCAGATAGATACCGTAGATTTTCGCCGACACCTCCATGTAATGCTGCATGCGCGGTACGGCCGTGATGTAGTCGATGCCATCGGGAATTTCGAACAGACGGCAGCGATTGCGTATCCCGAGGTCCTTCATGGCCTGTGTGATGGCGAGGCAGATGGTCGTGCGCCCGCGCGATTCGTCGGCAACGACCAGGTTGGTGGTGAGCGGATCGAGCCCACGGTCGACGCACTCGACGCTGGCATAAAACGTCTTGAGGTCGATGCAGATATAGGTGTGCTGCTCGTGCGCCATCCGTGTCCTTCCATCAAACACATGTTCTTATCGAATACATGTTCGATAATACCTGCTTGCGCGGACATCGTCAAAACCTGTCCCTCTTTGGCGGGTATGGTCGTGCGGTTGCATCGGGTTTTTTAACGCAGCTCTAAAGAGCGCGAAACAGCTCGGAAAACCTCGCTTCGTAGCATGAGTCTAACGATTGATACCGCCTATACGCACGGAAGGGTTGTGGGGATAATGGTCGACTATGGGTTTGGTATGCCGACGCGCTTGGTTGCGGATGGGGATGTGGCTCGCTGGTGCGGGCGATTGGTTGCCCACTATGGCGGCACCAAGGCACTGGTCGTGCTGGGAGGCGACAAGCACACGCGTGATGAGCTCGTTTCGGCGGCGCTGGGCTCGCTCGATCGCGCCCTGCTCGAGCGCGTGCTTTTCCGCTGCGGTTTGGTCGGGGGCGACGGGGGAGACGAGCTGATCGACGAAGCCGTGGCCCTGGCGACCGACGAAGGCGTGGACTTTGTCCTGGCGATCGGCGATGCCGATACGGCCGGCTTTGCGCGCGAGCTCGCCCGTCGTATGGCGGCGCTCGATGCCGGTGAGGACGGCTTTGTGCCTTATGGATGCATCGTCTCCGAGGGAAAAGTGCCCGCCGTTGTGGGTGTCGGCGAGGTTCCCGTTTTCGCCATTATCGCGCCCGAACTGCTGGAGGGCATTGGGTCTCCTCTGCGTGAGTTGCTCGGCAGCGTGTGCGCCGCGGCCTAATATTTACCATAAAGGGATAGGTTCTATTTGATTGGTAAAGCGTTTGACCTGCCAAAACAAACCTGTCCCTTTTTGGCCGGTCGCCGTTTGGGGGCCGATTGGCAACGCTCGCTGATTATGGTCTTGACCTGCGCTAGAATAGTGGCATCTGAATGTCCGGGCGCATGGAGGCGTGCGCCCGTATGCTGAGGAGGACTTTATGGCAACTGTTGCCGCACCCATCGACGCTACGTCGACTGCCGCTTGGAAGGCGCTCGAGGCCCATCAGGAGAAGCTCGAGGCCGAGGGCATCGACCTCAAGGCCTGGTTCGCCGCTGACGCCGACCGCGTGAATAAGTTGAGCTTTGACGCCGGCGACCTTCACTTCGATCTGTCGAAGAACTTGGTGACTGATGAGACCGTCAAGCTGCTGTGCGATCTTGCCCGCGAGGTGAAGCTCGAGGAGCGCCGCGACGCCATGTTCTCCGGCGAGCACATCAACACCACCGAGGACCGCGCCGTCCTGCACACCGCGCTGCGCCGCCCGGCAAGCGAGAAGGGCCAGCTCATCGTCGACGGCCAGGACGTCGTCGCCGACGTGCACGAGGTTCTCGACCGCATGTATGCCTTCGCCGAGCGCGTGCGCTCCGGTGAGTGGAAGGGTGTTACCGGCAAAAAGATCGAGCACCTGGTGTCCATCGGCATCGGCGGCTCCGATCTGGGCCCGGTCATGGCCTACGAGGCCCTGCGTCCCTACGCCGACGCCGGTATTGACTGCCGCTACATCTCCAACATCGACCCCAACGATCAGGCAGAGAAGCTCAAGGGCCTCGATCCCGAGACCACGCTCGTGATTATCGTCTCCAAGACTTTCACCACGCTCGAGACCCTCACCAACGCTCGTGAGGTCAAGACCTGGATGCTCGAGCAGCTCAAGGCTCAGGGTGCCATCGACGGCTCCGATGAGCAGAACGCCGAGGCCGTGGCCAAGCACTTTGTCGCCGTTTCCACCGCACTCGAGAAGGTCGAGGCCTTCGGCATCGACCCCGCCAACGCTTTTGGTTTCTGGAACTGGGTCGGCGGCCGCTACTCTGTCGACTCCGCCGTGGGCCTGTCGCTGATCGTCGTGCTCGGCCCCGAGCGCTTCCAGCAGTTCCTTGAGGGCTTCCACGCCATCGACGAGTACTTCTGCAACACCCCGCTCGAGAACAACGCCGTCGCGCTGATGGGCCTGCTCAACGTCTGGTACGTCAACTTCTTCGGTTCCAAGAGCCACGCCGTGCTGCCGTACTGCCAGTATCTGCACCGCTTCCCGGCCTACCTGCAACAGCTCACCATGGAGTCCAACGGCAAGCACGTCCGCTGGGACGGCAGCGCTGTGACCTCCGATACCGGTGAGATCTTCTGGGGCGAGCCCGGTACCAACGGTCAGCACGCCTTCTACCAGCTGCTGCACCAGGGCACCGTGGTGGTCCCGGCCGACTTTATCGCTTTCGCCAACACTGCCAACCCCGCAACCGACAGCGGCCAGGACGTCCACGAGCTGTTCCTGGGCAACTTCCTGGCCCAGACCAAGGCGCTCGCCTTTGGTAAGACGGCCGACGAGGTTCGTGCCGAGGGCACGCCCGAGCAGATCGTCCCGGCCCGCTGCTTTGAGGGCAACCGTCCGACGACCTCGATCTTCGGCGACACGCTGACCCCGTTCGCACTCGGCGAGCTCATCGCCCTGTACGAGCACATCACGTTTGTCGAGGGCACGGTCTGGGGCATCGACTCCTACGACCAGTGGGGCGTCGAGCTGGGCAAGCAGCTTGCCAAGCAGATCACCCCGGCCTTCCACGACGACGCCGCCAAGGCCGAGCAGGACGCTTCGACCCAGGCGCTCATCGAGTTCTATCGCGCTCATCGCAAGTAGTCTTTACGGCTGAGTTGGCTTATGGCTGAAAGGGGCCCGTATCCGTTGGGATACGGGCCCCTTGCTATTTGGATAGGATGGAATGTATCGGGAGGCGCCTCGACGGGCATCGCAATCGTCGAAGGCGCGCCGTTCATGTTTGGGACAATATGACATTTTTCCCGTTGCAAACAGCGCCGCCGTGGGTGTTCTGTATGATGGCTCAGACAAGGTTGTTCAATGACAGGGAGGCATATATGGCAATCAAAGCCATCGCAATGGATATCGACGGTACGCTCACCAACGACCAAAAGGTCATCAGCCCGCGTACGTGCGAGAAGCTGCTCGCTGCGCAGGAGTCGGGCATTAAGCTCATCTTGGCTTCGGGTCGTCCTGCATGGGGGCTGCACGCCTTGGCGCAGGAGCTCGACCTTCAAAACCATGATGGTCTGCTAGTTGCCTTTAATGGCGCGCACGTGGTCGACGCTCAGACCGATGAGGTCCTTTTTGACCAGGCCATGCCGGCTGACGAGCTGCACCGTCTGATTGATCATCTGCGCAATTTCGACGTGATCCCTATGATTTCGCTCGGTCGCGATTTGCACGTCGAGGACTCGTACCATTGCATGATCACGCTGCCTGACGGCTTGCAGAAGAATATCGTCAAGTATGAGCGCGATGCGTGCGATCTTAAGATTCGCGAGGTCGAGAGCTTGCATGAGGTCGTGGACACTTATCCCGTGGACAAGCTGCTGACGGCGGGTGATCCGACCTACCTGCAGGCGCATTACGAGGAGATGTATGCGCCCTTTACCCAGACGCTTTCGGGCATGTTTACGGCCGACTGGTACTTTGAGTACACGGCGCCCGGTATCGACAAAGCCCGTGCGCTCGAGGGTGCCCTGCCCAAGCTCGGTATCGATGCCAGCGAGGTCGTCTCGTTTGGCGACGGCCAGAACGACAAGTCCATGATTGAGTGGGCCGGCACCGGTGTTGCCATGGGCAACGCCGTCGATGAGGTTAAGGCAGTTGCCCAGATGGTAACCGCCAATAACAACGAAGACGGTATTGCAGTGGCGCTGGATAAGCTGCTGGGTTAGAATCGCCGATTAATGCATGGTTTGGGCGCCTGCTTGCGGGCGCCCTTTTGTTAGGGAGGGTGCCGTGTCCGCATTTCCGTTCGACGCCGTTATCTTTGACATGGACGGTGTCATTGTCGATACCGAGTATTACTACCTGGGCGAGACTGCCGCGTTTGCCAAGGAGCTTGGGCTTAACCTGACTCAAGAGGAGTTGAATGGGCAAGTCGGTACCTCGCATCAGTTCTTCCTGCATATGCTGGTCGATTGGTTTGAGCGCGCCGGTAAGGGGCATTTCACTGGCGAGGAAGCGTTGGCCCGTTGGGACGAGTGGGCGCATAAGCGTCCGCGCGACTATCAGGCTTTGATTAACCCAGGCGCCGTGGATACGATTCGAGAGCTGCCACGCCGTGGCGTTCGCGTGGCGCTTGCCAGCTCGTCTCCCATGGATAGCATCGAGGAAGTGCTCAACGCGTGCGGGCTGTCGGATGCCTTTGAGTATGTGGTGAGCGGCGAGCAGTTTAAGGAGAGTAAGCCCGAGCCCGACATCTACCTGCATGCGCTGGACCTGCTGGGGCTGCCCGCGAATCGCTGCTGCTGCGTTGAGGATTCGGTGCCTGGCATCACTGCCGGCAAGCGCGCCGGTCTGACAGTCATCGCCAAGCGCGAGGAGCGCTTTGGCTTTAGTCAGGACGCCGCGGATAAGATTATCGATCAGCTGCCGGACCTGCTGGAACTCGCGTAAGAGCGCGTTAGTTGCGCGTTTTTCGGGTCCGATGAGTAAATACCCGACATTTTGGTGCGACACCTAGCATACTTTAAGCTAATGCGGGCTTAAGGACTTGTTGAATGCCCTTAAGCCCGTTTTAGACGTAATTGCGCTGGGAGAGGGTATATGCCACCGACTGAAGGGCTAACTGACGGTAAAGCAGCGATACCGCTGTACCAACAGGTCATTGATATCATTAAAAACGAAATCAACTCCGGTGCCTACAAGGCAGGTGCGCGGATACCCAACGAATTCGAATTGGCTGAGAGCTATAAAGTTGGCCGCGTTACCGTGCGACGCGCTATTGAGGAGCTCGTCCAACAGGGCTATCTAACGAAGCGACAGGGGAAAGGCACGTTTGTCAATGCCCCCAAGCTCAAGCGCAAGATTCGCCAGAAGGATGACGTCCAGAGTTTTTCGGACGCATGCCGCGCTAACGGAATGGAACCGGGGGCGTGTGTCATTTCGAGAAAGATACTGCCGGCGGATTCCACCGAAGCACAGTTCTTTGGTGTTCCCGTTGGAACTGACTTGATTTGCGTTGAGCGCGTGCGTACTGCCGATGGCGTCCCTGTCATGCTTGAGAACAACATATACGTTTACGAGGACAACGCCTATCTATCAACGGCGCCTCTATCTAACCAATCCATTTTTGAGTTCGTGCGCAACCGGACGGGGCGGACGCCTGCGTTTACCGACCCGTGCACGCTCGAGATCGCGTGCGCATCGCCCGAGGTCGCTCGGTTGCTGGCGGTTCCCGTTGGCGAACCCTTGTTTTATATGGAAGCCTTCTTCTTTGATGAGCAGCGGCGGCCGTTTATCATCGGTCGTCAGCGGATCGTTGGGTCTCGCTACGTTTTTGACATCTAGGACATTGCGAATGGAGACGCCCGGTGGATCATCTCACCGGGCGTTTCCATACCGTTCACGGCGCAAACGCAACCGTTCAACCGCGTTGCGGCAATCAGTTTGAAATTATCTTGATGACGAGAAAAGCTGCTGGTAATCTATAGAACGTCATAGAACGTTTGCCTTGTGCAGACGTTGAAGCGAGATGCGATGCAGTCTCGAGTTCTTTGGAGGTATCTATGTCAGATACGAAGGCGAAGAAGACAAACAGACGTTTTAAGTTCAAATTACCGCATGTCTATACGATCATGTTCTTGCTGATCGTTGTCTTTGCGGTCCTGACTTGGATCGTTCCCTCTGGTCAGTATCAGCGCAAGACGATTTCGACAGCGGCGGGCGAGCGTGAAGTCGCCGTTGCTGGAACCTATGAACAGGTCGATAAGAACTACACCGATTCCGAGACCGGCGAGACCATCAATCTGGGTCAGGATATCTTCGCGGTCCTGCAAGCGCCCACTAAGGGCATCCAAGAGGCTGCCGACGTCGTTGCGTTCGTCTTATTGATTGGCGGATCGTTCGCAATCATCACCAAGACCAACGCTTTGAATGCCGGCATGAGCCGTGTGATTAAAAAGCTCAAGAACAAGGACATCCTCATCATTCCCATCACGATGACGTTGCTGTCCATTTGCGGCACTACGTTTGGTATGTCTGAGGAAGCCCTGCCGTTCTATGCCATCTTCATTCCCATCATGATGGGTATCGGTTATGACTCGATGACGGCATTCATCATCTGCTTCCTTGGTCCTAACCTGGGATATTGTGCTTCGACCATCGACCCGTTTAACGTCTTGATCGCACAGGGCATTATCGGCATCGAGGGCAATCCGCAACTGTGGCTGCGCGCCGTTTCTTGGGCCATCTTCACTGCCGTCGGTATCGCATGGGCCATGCGCTACGCCATGCGCGTCAAGAAAAACCCCGAGTCGTCCATTACGTACGAGGACGATAAGCTCAAGCGTATCGAGTTTTCCGTGACCGATGCCTCCATCGAGGAAGAGTTCACTATCCGTCAGAAGCTCGTGCTTATCGATTTTGCTTGCGGTATGGGCATTATCGTCTGGGGTCTTGTTACCCAGGGTTGGTACATGAATGAGATTTCCGCCGTGTTCCTTGGCATGGGCTTGCTTGCCGGTATCCTGGGCGGTCTTGACCAGCAGACGATTGCTGAGGAGTTCGTTAAAGGTCTCGCCGACTTTGCGTACGCCGCCATCGTTATTGGTATCGCTCGCGGTATTCTGGTCATCGCCGAGGGCGGCATGATCATCGACACCATTCTCCAGGCGCTCGCTACTGCGCTCGCCGGTGCACCCGCCGCCGTCTACACCACGTTTATGTATATCGTCCTTGGCCTGCTCTCTTTGCTGGTTCCCTCGAGTTCTGGCCTGGCGGCGCTCACCATGCCTGTTATGGGCCCCCTGACCGAGCTTATGGGCCTCAATCCCGAGGCAGCCGTTACCGCGCTCCAGTTTGCTAATCAGACCATCAACACCATCAGTCCCGTGGCGGGCATGACGGTCGCCGGCCTTGCCGTGGCAAAGATCTCGTTTGGCCAATGGTGGAAGACCATTTGGAAGTTCTTCATTTTCATGGTCGTCTTTGGCCTGATCGTAACGGCAATCTCTGGCATGCTTCCGGTGTAGGTGGTTGTGATGTCTGATCGTTTGACGGTCCTGACGTCTAAGAGCGTCTTTACCGGTACGGGGGACCTGCCGTTTGAAGGTTTCGTAGCGGTCCGTGGCAATCGAATTGAGGCTGTTGGCACCAAGTGTGAGGTAGCTTCGTATTTGACCCAAGCGGACGAGGTAGTTGACCTGGGCGACCGCACCGTCATGCCTGGCCTGATCGATGTGCATACCTTCTATACGGGCTGGGCGCTGCGGACGTTGGGGTCTGATCTGTCCGGCGTCGCCGATGCCAAAGAGGCCGTGTCGCTCTTGCGTGCATGGAAAGAAGATCATCCGGATTGCGCGGCGGCTTTTGGCCACAACCTACCCGAAACGCTGGCATCGGATGCCGAGAACGCAAATACGGCGGCTGTGTTTGACGATTGTTTTGGCGATATCCCTGTCGTCTGCTTTACACCGGGTGCGGAGACCTGCGTTCTCAATGCTGCCGCCAGTGCGCGATACGGCTTTACACCGCAGGCGTGCTATGCCGAGAAGATCTGGCGCATGATGAGCGATTTCCTCGCGCTGCCCGAGGTACGTGCGGGGTATTCGGACTACATGAGCATGCTTAACGAGCGCGGCGTTACCGCCATCAAGGAGATGGCGTTTGATGACTACTACGGCTTTGCCGACGAAATGGCTCGCCGTGAGGAATCTGGTGAGCTGACGGTTCGCGTCTCTATGATGTCGCAGCCGGTGGGCGCTGGTGCAAATCTGGCATATGCCCGCGAGGCACGAGAGCGCTTCCGGGGACCGTTCGTTCGTTTTTCTGGCTTCAACCGTATGACCGATCGCGGCGTATGGGCGGGGCTTGCCGAGATGATTGACCCCTATGAGGACGCGGCCGATGCGGGAGCCGCCGGCAAGACGGTCGTCGAGGAGCCCGAGTGGGATCTGATTGAGAACGAGCTACGTGCAATTGATGCTGACGGCTTCCGATATTCCTTGCATTGCCAGGGAGATGGCGCCGTTCGTCGCACCGTGGCGCTCTATGCCTCGCTGCCTCGAGACGAACATGGACGGATGCTTCGCCGCCATGCGATTACCGATCTCGAGAACTCTGACCCGACCGATCTTATCGAGTTTGGCAAGTTAGGTGGAATTTGCGAGGTCTATCCGCAGATTCTGACGCTGGACCGGCGCGAGGATTGCCTATCGATGATGCGTCGACAAATTGGCGAGACGCGACTTTTACACAGCTGGAATCGCCGCGGCATGGAAGATTCCGGATGCACGGTGTGCTGTGGTACGGATTTGCCGCTGCTGATTCCGAGCCTGGGCGAGTCAATCTACAGCGCGTGCGGCGGATACTTCGACGATGGACTGCCCGTGAATGAGGCCAACGTGCTGACGCTTGTCGAGCTCTTGCGCGCTTGGACTGCCGGGGGCGCGTACGATCTGATGCGCGAAGACGAGCTGGGTACGCTTGAGGTTGGCAAGCTTGCCGATATCTGCGTGCTCGATCGGGATGTGTTCGACCTCGATTATCGCGACGCACGCGATCTTGCGGTTGATATGACGATGTCGGACGGACAAATCGTGTTCGATCGAAATAAGGAGGCATAAGGTGTCTGAATCCAAACCGACGCTGCGCCGCGAACAGATTGCGGGCATGAATATCCACTACATCATGTGGTCGCTCGATTACTTCCTTGACGCGCAGCAGCGTTTGGGCTTTGAGTCCATTGAGCTGTGGTGTGCGGAGCCGCATGTGACGCTCGACCACACGGGCTACTTTGAGGCTGAGGTCCTGGCGAAAAAGGCTGCAGACCGTGGGCTTAGGTATCGTACTCTGTGCCCCGAGAATGTTGTCTATCCTTGGCAATACTGCGCACGCAAGCCGCTGCATGAACAGCGCAGCCTGGCGTACTTTAAGCACGGCATTGAGCTTGCCGAGGTACTTGGGTGCGACCGTATGTCCGTCAACTCGGGCTGGGGCGACTGGGACGAGGATCGCGAGGAAGCCTGGAAGCGCAGCCGCGAGCACTTGTCCATTCTAGCGGAGTATGCCGGCGAGCACGGTCTGGTGCTTACGATGGAAAGCCTGCGTCCCGAGGAGAGCAACCTTGTGACGACGGTTTCCGATGCGAAGCGCATGATTGACGAGGTCGCGAGCCCGTACTTACAGCCCATGGTTGATACAACCGCGATGGGCGTTGCAGGCGAGACGCTCGAGGACTGGTTTGCCGCCTTTGGTGATGGGGCAATTCACGAGATGCACTTTATCGACGGTGACCCGTATGGCCATCTGGTGTGGGGCGATGGCAAGCACGATATGGACGCCTTCGTCGCCACGCTCAACGCCCATGGTTTTGACGGCATGCTGGGCCAGGAAATCACGGACGGTCGTTACTACGATGACCCGGCGGCGGCAGATGCCAAGAACATGGCCGCATTCGAGAAATATCTGATTGACTAAAACAACTATCGGCCACGCAGCCAATCTCATTGATTGCGGACCAAACAAGAAAGGAACTGGATATGAACGCACACGATCTGATCAAAGAGGCAATTGCCGAGAAGGGCAAGTTCGACAGCGTCTACTGGATTGCTTGCGGTGGCTCCATGATCGATTTGATCCCGGCTCATGAGCTTCTGCAGCGCGAGGCAACCACCTTCACTTCGTATATCTATACCGCGCGTGAATTCGACATTATGCGTCCGCGTCGTCTGGGCGAGAAGTCCCTGGTCATCGCTTGTAGCCACAGTGGCAACACCCCCGAGGTCGTCGAGGGCTGCGAGATTGCCCTTGCTGCCGGCGCTACGGTGATCGCCCAGACCGACAACGCTGGATCTAAGATCGACTCCGGCAAGTGGACCACGTGGGTCTACCCGTGGGGCGAGGGTGTGCCGCAGGCCGAGGTCCCCGCTGGTATTTCGCTGTCGCTTGCGGCAGAGCTGCTCGATCAGCAGGAGGGCTACGCCGATCTTGCCGATATGTATGCCGGTATCGCCGAGATGGATAAGATTCTTCCCCCGGCACGCGAGAAGGTAAATGCCGAGCTGGGCGATCGCTTTGCCAAGCTTTGCCAGGAGCACGAGTTCTTCTATATTCTGGGCAGCGGTCCCAACTTTAGCCAGACCTACGGTTTCGCTATCTGCTCTCTTATGGAGATGCAGTGGCAGCACTGCAGCTACATCCACTCTGCCGAGTACTTCCATGGCCCCTTCGAGGCTACTCAGGATGGCGTTTTTTACTTCCTGCAGATGGGCTCCAGCGAGTGCCGTGCTATGGACGAGCGCGCCCTGGCGTTCCTTAAGACGCATACCGATACGCTGATGGTGCTCGATGCCAAGGAGTACGGTATGGAAGCCGTGCCGGCGAGCGTCCGTGCCTATCTGGACCCGGTGCTGTTCTATGCCATGAACTGCGAGCTGCGTGCTGCACGCGGCAAGGTGTTTGATCACGATCCCGATTTCCGTCGCTATATGGGTGTTGTCGAGTACTAGAAGGGACAAAGGCCATGGCATTTAACGTTAACGCGCTCGGATTTGGCGACAACGTCGTCGATCGCTACGAGCATATCCATACCATGTATCCTGGCGGCAATGCGGTGAACTTCGCCGTTTATGCCAAGAAATGCGGTGCCGCACGCTCCGCATACATGGGCATTTTTGGCAATGACGCCGCTGCCGAGCATGTCATTGCAAGCCTCGAGGATGAGGGTATCGAGCTTGACAAGTGCGAGCAGATGATTGGCGAGAACGGAGCGGCTCGCGTCACCGTCGTTGACGGTGACCGTGTCTTCCTTGGCTCCAACGAGGGCGGTATCCGTGGCGATGCGCGCTATGTCCTCGATCGCTTTGACCTTTCGTACATGAAGCAGTTCGATGTGGTTCATTCGGGCAACTATTGCTTTACCGAGCGCGAGCTGCCCAAGCTGAAGGCTGCGGGCGTCACGGTCTCTTTTGACTTTTCGGACGACTCCACCGACGAGTACTACGAGCAGATTGCGCCCTACGTCGATTTCGCTTTCTTTAGTGCGGCGGATGCCGCGAGTGAGGACGAGATTCGCGAGCGTCTGGCATGGGTGAAGGGCTTGGGTCCGCGTTTTGTGTCGGCTACGGCGGGCGCCGAGGGCTGCATTGCTTACGACGGCGAGCGTTATTACCGCCAGCTGGCTAAACCGGTAACGGACATGAAGGACACCATGGGGGCGGGCGACTCGTTCCTCACCTCGTTTTTGATGTGCTATCTCGATTCCGCCAAGCGTGGTGAAGATGGCGCCGAGGCCATCGAGCGTGCGCTCGACTTTGCTGCCGGGTTTGCCTCGACCGTGTGCGGCATGGAAGGTTCTTGGGGCCACGGAGCACCAATCGTCGAATAGCTTAAGAAAGCGTACGGCGGTCTGGCTATGAGGCTTTGGACGGCCGATGCAAAACAATAAGCGAAACGCGAAAAGGGGGCTCGCCATGTGGTGGGTCCCCTTTTGAACATTGGAGAAGACCATGGGTATTAAAGCGTGCGCGGCTGGTTTTTGCTGTGCGGACGTCTATCAAAACATCGGCGTGTTCTATCCGACTGGTAATGGCATTGACTGGGGTATCCATCTTGCACGAATGGGAGTTTCGGTATCCGCCGTGTCGGTTGTCGGCAAGGACGAGTACGGAGACAAGATGAGAGAGGCGCTGGCCGCTGAGGGGTTCGATATCTCACATCTGCGGGTGGAGGATGGCGACACCTCGGTGATGCTCATGGCATTGAAAGACGGCGTCGATCGCGTGCATCTCGAGGCAATCGATGGTGTTATGGAGACATATCGACCGAATGAAGATGACCGGGCGTTTATCCTAGAGCATGACATCATTCATACCGACCTGTTTGGCAATTGTTTGGACCTCCTGCCCGAATGGCATGATGCGGGCAAGACGGTGGTTATGGACTTCTCGGTGTTCAGCCAGGATCCCGAATATGCCTGCGAGGCTCATTTTCCTTACGTAGACTATGCGTTTATGTCGTTTGAAGAGGACACTCCGGAGCTGCGTGATTGGGTACGTCACGTACAGAAGTTGGGGCCGCGGGTGGCAGTTGCCACGCTTGGCGAGAAGGGAAGCATTGCCTATGACGGTGAGCGCTTCTATGAGTGCGGGATCGTGCCGGCGGAGAAGGTCGTTAATACCGTGGGTGCCGGCGACTCGTATATCGCCGGGTTTACCAAGGGCGTGATCGATGGCCTTGATATTCCGGCGTGTATGAAGGCGGGCGCTGAGCTGTCGTCCCGAGTGATTGGTTCGTTTGAGCCGTACTAGGGTCAAATGCCTGGAAAGGAGTACGAAATGGTTATCGACATGTTGGTCCATCCTATGCTCTACGGCGAGATCTGTACGCCGGGTGATGAGCCTGATGGATTCGGTTTTTGGTCACGAGAATTTGGTATGGGGCATATGGGCCCCATGGATTGGGATGAGCTTCAAGTCGAGATGGACGTCTGCGATGTGCAGAAGAGCGTGCTCATGCCGCTCGATGTAACCACGGCATGCGGAGGGCACTTTGGCACCAATGACCAGATTGCCATGCTGGTTGCCGCACATCCCGATCGTCTGTGGGGATTTGCGAGCGTAGACCCGCAGGTGAGCGGTGCCGCAGACGAATTGGAGCGCGCCTTTACCGAGTTGGGGGCAAAGGGGCTTTGCCTGCATCCTGCAAAGCAGGGTTTTGCCCCCGATGATGCTGTGGCCGAGCCGCTTTACGAACTGTGCGAGCGCTATAACAAGCCGATGGTTTTCCATGCCGGTATGTCTTGGGAGCCGGGCGCAGAGCTCTCGCGCAGTAACCCGCTTGCATTTGAGCACACAATCGCAACGCATCCAAATGTGCGTTTTAGTTTGACCCATTTTGGCTGGCCCTGGGTGCGCGAGACCGTGGCGATGCTGCTCAAGTATCCCAACTGCTACGCGGACACCTCTATCACTTACATCGATTCGCCCGAGGAGATGATGCAGCGTCTTTTCACGGTCGATATGGGGCCGCTGTGGTATGAGCGCGCGCTATCGCACCAAGTGATGTTCGCCAGCAATACGCCGCGCTTCCGTGCATTCAAACTCAAGCGGGCGCTCGATACCGTGCCCATGCGCGATGATGCGCGAGAAAGGCTCTACTGGGGTAATGCCCTGCGTTTTCTTGAAGGGGATGAGTGAACATGGTGACGCTCGAGACATTGAGCTATCTATCGACTGCTCCGGACCAGTTCATCGATATTACCGAGGACGTGCACGCTGCCATCGAACGCAGCTCGGTGACCAATGGCTTGGCGGCGATTATTTTGTCGCATACGACCTGCGGAATCGTGGTAAACGAGGGGCTGCCCTGCGTGGAGACGGATCTTATGGAGACGCTTGATCGCATCGCCCCACTCGATGCCCCCTATGCGCATGCACACTTCCTGCCGAGCTATGGAGCCACCGGTAACAACTCCTGTGGGCATATCAAGAGCATGATTTGTGGAAACAGTTGCTTCTTTCCCGTCCAAGATGGCCACATCGTGTGCGGAAGTGCCCAGAACATCTATCTTGCGGAGTTTGACGGTCCGCAGAAGCGAAAAGTGTACGTCGAGGTGCTGGGGGAGTAACGTCCCTGCAATAACCCTATGAAGGAGCACGTTATGTCGTTTCTAACTTCGATGTTCAAGAACGAAAAGCCGGTTATCGGAATGCTGCACCTGCGTCCTCTGCCGGGCGATCCGCTGTATTACCCGGGCGGAAGCGTATCGCAGGTCGTGGAAGCCGCCAAGCGCGATCTCGAGGCGTTGCAGCAGGGCGGTGTCGATGGCATTTTGATTACCAATGAGCTCTCGATGCCCTATGAGCAGCATGTTTCTCCCTCAACCCTTGCATCGATGGGCTATGTAATCGGGGCTCTGTCCCATGATCTGTCGACTCCTTGGGGAGCTGAGGCAATTTACGATGGTGATGCCACAATCGAGCTGTGCGCTGCCGTCGACGCGCAGTTCACGCGCTGCAATTTTTGCGGTGCCTGGGCCGGTGATCTCGGGCTGATTAACCGAGATTTCGCTCACACCATGCGTCGCAAGGCGGCGCTGCGCTTGGACGACCTCAAGCTTTTTCACTTCATCACGAGCGAGGGCGAGGTTTATCTCAACGACCGCACGACCGCGGACATTGCCGATTCACTTCTCTTTAATTGCCTACCGGATGCGATGGTCATCGGCGGTTCGGCTGCCGGTCGTGGCGCTTCGGGCGAGCTTGCCGACGAGGTCCGCGAGCGTGTTGGCGAAGTGCCCGTGGTATGTGGCACCGGTTGTCGCGAAAATACCGTGGCTGACGTATTTGCTCACTACGATGGCGCGTTTGTCGGCACGTGCTTAAAGCGCGACGGAAAGCTGGATGCCCCGATTGATGTTGAGCGGGTGGTTCGTTTTATGGCTGCCGCTCGTACGGCGCGAGGGGAGTAGGCACCTATGGCGCTCTATCTGGGTATTGATATTGGGACAAGCGCCTCTAAAGGCGTTTTAATCGATGATCGATGCAACATCGTTTGCCAAGCCTCTTGTGGACATGAGACGGACAACCCGTGTGATGGATGGTACCAGCATGATGCTGAGGCAGTTTGGTGGGGCGATTTTTGCCGCTTGTCGCGCGAGCTGGTGATGCGATCGGGGGTTAACGCGGCGCAGATCGGATGCGTGGGCCTTTCCGCATTGGGTTGCGACTGTGTGCCGGTCGATACCGAGTGCAACGCGCTGGCGCCCGCGATTTTGTATGGAGTCGATGCACGTTCGAAGCCGCAGATTGACGAGCTCCTTTCCGAATATGGGTCAGGTCGCGCACGCGAACTTTTCGGGCACGATCCCTGCTCATCAGATATTGCTCCCAAGATCTTATGGTTTAAGGAGAATATGCCCGAGGTGCACGAACGTGCCGCGAAGTTCCTGACGGCATCATCGTTTCTATGCGCAAAGTTGACGGGGCGTTTTACGGTGGACCGTTACTTGGCGGAGGATTTTCTTCCCCTATACGACCGCTACACTTGGAGGGTTGATGCTCGGGAATGTGCTCGTTTCTGCCGGCCTGACCAGATGACGGAGGTAATGTCGGCTACCGATATTGCCGGGGTGATTACGCAGCGCGCGGCTGAGGCGACAGGGCTCGCGGCAGGGACACCTGTCTTAGTGGGAACGGGCGACTCTGGTGCCGAGGCCATTTCGACGGGTGTATTTCGTCCCGGCGATATGATGGTTCAGTTGGGGAGCACGGCGTATTTCATCTACCTAGCTGATCATATGGTCGATGATGCCCGCCTGTGGCCAGGGACGTTTATCATTCCCGGAACTTACGGGATCTGCGCGGGGACCAATACGGCGGGTGCACTCACATCGTGGCTGCGCCAAGAGCTGTATCGCGACGCCGTGGAGGCCGAGGGCCACGGTGGCCCCGATGCATATTCGGTCATGGCGCATGATGCCGCCGATGTGGCGCCGGGTGCCGATGGGCTCCTGTGCCTGCCGTACTTTGCGGGGGAGCGTACTCCGCTCAACGATCCCGAGGCACGTGGCGTCTTCTTTGGCCTGACCGGAAGGCATACGCGAGCCCATATGGTTCGCGCCGCCTTGGAAGGCGTCGCGTATACCGTTGCATCCCATGTCGACATTATCGAGCGAGAGCATGGACTGCCAATTGGGCGCATTATGCTTGTCGGAGGTGGAACCAAGAATCCAGTTTGGATGCAGGCTATCGCCGACGTATGCGGGCGCGAGGTCTCGGTTGCCAAGGTTACGGTGGGCGCATGCTTCGGTGATGCCATCATGGCAGCTCTCGCAGGTGGCGCCTATGCATCATGGGATGAACTCGCCCAAGTCCTTGGCGTTGCACAAACAATCGTGCCCGATATGGCTGCCCACGAGCTATATGCGTCGCGTCGTCATATCTTTGACGAATTGTATGCACGCAACCGTGATCTCATGCACGAATTGGTGTAATGCTGCCGAATTGTACTGCCTTCCAAAATAGGGACTGCGTTGTGCGATTCGCATGTCCCTTGGCATTTTTGCCCACAGTGGTTAGCGAAGGTCAAAAACAGAGTGCGCATTTGCTAAAACTACCGACTCGATGCGCTTTGCGTCACAGTTTTTGAGTGAGGCAATGCGCATCGAGGTCCTTGCGAGCGATTTGATGAGCGACTGCGCGCTTGTTTCTGTGTTTGGCTCGGCCGGCGCATCGGTCTCGAGCAGTAGACGGTCGAGTGGAATCTGTCGTGCGTATTCGCGTCCTCGTTTGGACGCGAGCATGCGTTCGTTGACGGAAAAATAACAGCCCGCATTACGCGCGCGGGCGAGTTCGTCCGAAGTACCGCTAAACCAGTGGAAGATGATAACGGGGGAGTCGGAGTTTGGGATGAGTGGTCCATGCGATTCGAGGACGTTCAGTACGGTTCCTGCCGAACGAACAGCGTGAATTGATATCACGCGCCCGGCAAGAGGGTGCTGCGCGAGTGCATCGCAGAGCCGGTCAAATGCCTGTACTTGTAGCGGCTCGCTTCCGGCAAAACGAGCGGAAAAGTCGAGCCCGACCTCGCCGATCAAGCGTTCTTGTGCAGCAACTTCGCAAAGCAGATTGATTTCAGCGTTGCCACATCGTCCGTCGGCGAGCCACCAGGGATGGAGGCCGATGCCGGCAAAGATATTTGAACGGCCGCAGGCGCGCTTCTTGGCGCGTGCAAAGTCGTGCGGATCGACGCCGCAGTCAAATAGAATCAGGCCCAGCGCCGTTGCCTCATCGGCAACGGCGTCCGGGTGAGCCATTAGATCAAGATGGCAGTGTGCATCAAATAACCGGGGCTCCATCTCGGCGCGCTCCGCTAGTCTAGGCGCTGGCCATCGGCGCGCACGCGCTCGGTGCCGCGGCCACTGATCTGACGGATAACCTCGCCGGCGATCATCTGGCCCATGATGGGCGGCATAAAACTGGCAGTTCCCAACTCGGTACGCTCGTGGATGTTGGACGGGTCGCGGGGCTGGGTCTTAACCGATTCCTCGCAGCTAAACAGCACGTGCAGGCTCTTGATTCCGCGCTTCTTACATTCTTTGCGCATAATGCGGCTCATGGGGTCACGTACCGTATCGAAAATGTCGGCAAAGCGGAGGCACTCGGGATGGAGCTTGTTGGCCCCGCCCATGGAACTAACCAAACGAATGTCGTGGTCCTGAGCATATTTGGCAATGGTGAGCTTGGCCGAGATGGTGTCGATGGCGTCGACGACGTAGTCAATCTTGCCCTCCGTCTGCTCCAAAACACTCGCGAAGAAATCATCGATGTTGTCGCTCAACAGGTATTCGGTGCGCTTGATGACGGTAGCGGCTGGATTGATGTCGTGGATCATGGCTTCCATAACATCGACCTTGCGCTTGCCGATGGTGCTTTGAAAGGCGATGGCCTGGCGATTGATATTGCTGGGCGCGATGATGTCCTTATCCAGAATGACGAAATGACCAATGCCGCCGCGGGCAAGTGCCTCGCAGCAATTGGAGCCCACACCTCCGCAGCCGAGCACCAGCACCGTGGCGGCGGCGAGTTTGTCGAGTGCCTCGCGGCCCATGATGATCTCGAGCTTGGTGTCGCGTGTCTCGTTGGGGGTTGCGGCTGTGGTTTCGGTCATAGACATCCTCCGATGGGGAAGCGAATCGTGTTTTAGCTATCGTCATTATAGGTATTATCGCGATTCCATTTGAGCCCTAGGGGCTTGTTGAAATGAGGCAGTGATTCGCATAAGATGAAGCAGATGGCACCCGTTGCCGCGGGTTGGCCAACTCCCAAACACGTTTGTAGCGTGAGAAGTGGCCGTCTTCGCATTACGCGGGGGCGGCTCTTTCATTCGACCTCCAATGTGGATGCCGAGCTCCACAGCCGCGATTACAAGCAATAACAACGTCAGGACATCGTCAATACTCATAGTCCATCTCCTTCTCGGGTAGAGGGAGCTGGCCCATCTGCTTCAACTTCCATTGTAGCTAAATACGAACGAATGTTCTATAGATGTTCCTGTATTAGATAGTTAGACAAACATCTAAATATCGAGTATAGTGTGCGCGTCATGAGGGGTGCTGAGAGGAGGTCTTATGCCGGGAGAGGGTTTTAAGGCGCTTGCTGATCCAACGCGACGGCGCATTTTGGAGTTGCTGCGCGAGGGCAATTGTACGGCCGGGGAGCTTGCCGAGCATTTTGACATTAGCAAGCCGTCATTGAGCCATCATTTGGCGACGCTCAAAAACGCCGGGCTGGTGACCGACGAGCGCCATGGCCAAAACATCGTTTACAGCTTAAACACCACCGTCATGCAGGACTTGATTGGCTGGTTTATGGGCTTTACAAACACGGAAGGTGATAAGGATGAATAACGAAAACAAGGGCATTCACCCCACGGGGGTATCGTCGCGCGTGTGGATTGCGCTGGTCGTTCTGTGCGTCGCCAATGTCGTAGCGCACCTCATGGTGATGCCGAGCTTGCCTGCACAGATTCCCACGCACTGGGGCGCGAACGGCGCCGTCGATGGTTGGGGTCCTAGCTGGATGGCCTCCGCGCTCGGCGTGCTGCCTCTGGCGCTTCTCGCAATGTTCTGCGTGGTGCCGCGCATCGATCCCAAAGGTGAGGCATATCGAACCTCGGGCAAGTTCTATCAGGGCTTCGTAATCGCCTTCACCTTGTTCATGTGCGCCATAAGCTGGCTGGGAGAGCTTACGGTCTGGGGCGTGGTGCCGGCGGTCGGTTCGGTCAACGTGCTGATTTCCGGTGCTATCGGTTTGCTGTTCATCGGCGTAGGCAACTACTTGCCGCGTGTGAAGCAGAACTATACGCTCGGTATCAAGACACCTTGGGCGCTTGCCGATCCCGAGAACTGGCGCCGTACGCAGCGTTTTGGCGGCGCCTGCTTTATGGTGCTGGGTATTGGCCTGATTGTGATGGGCGTGGCAGGTGCGGTGCTTTCGAGTGAAGTCGTTGCCGCGGTGATTGCGGTTCTGGCGTTTGGTTCAGCCGGAGCTGCCTACGTCTATTCGTATCTGCTGTGGCGTAAATCGCAGCGAGCCGTTCGCTAAGGTTGCGGAAAACTAGCGTACGCAGTTCATAGTATGTTCTGGGGGACTTTTCCCAGGTAGTATTAGGGGGTGTGGGCAACCATGCCCCTTTTTCGTTAAGTTTCAGAGCTGGTTTCCTCATTTCGTTTCCACTAAAGCGAATCAAGAATAGGGAAACAGCAGGTAGAAAGGATAAAACAGGCATATGGCGGAGTTTATCTACCAAATGTATCAGGCTCGCAAGGCCCATGGCGACAAGGTAATCCTTGACGACGTGACCCTGAGCTTCTACCCCGGTGCCAAGATCGGCGTCGTGGGCCCCAACGGTATGGGCAAGTCGACCCTGCTCAAGATCATGGCCGGCATCGAGGAAGTCTCCAACGGCGATGCCAGACTTACCCCCGGCTACACCGTGGGTATCCTGCAGCAGGAGCCGCCGCTCGACGACGACAAGACCGTCATCGAGAACGTGCGCATGGCATTTGGCGATATGATCGCCAAGGTCGATCGCTTCAATAAGATCGGCGAGGAGATGTGCGACCCGGATTGCGACATGGACGCCCTCATGGCCGAGATGGGCAAGCTCCAGGACGAGATCGACGCCGCCGATGGCTGGGATATCGATTCCAAGCTCGGCCAGGCCATGGACGCCCTGCAGCTACCCGATTCCGACATGCCGGTCAATGTGCTTTCCGGTGGCGAGCGCCGTCGCGTGGCCCTGTGCAAGCTGCTGCTCGAGGCTCCCGACCTGCTGCTGCTCGACGAGCCCACGAACCACCTGGACGCCGAGTCGATCCTGTGGCTCGAGCACTTCCTGCACAACTACCAGGGCGCGGTCCTTGCCGTCACGCATGACCGCTACTTCCTGGACAACGTTGCCGAGTGGATCTGTGAGGTCGACCGCGGCCATCTCTACCCCTACAAGGGCAACTACTCCACGTATCTGGAGACCAAGGCCGCGCGTATTGAGGCGCAGGGCAACCGCGATGCCAAGCTCGCCAAGCGCATGGAGGCCGAGCTCGAGTGGGTACGCAGCTCGCCCAAGGCTCGCCAGGCCAAGAACAAGGCCCGTCTGGCTCGCTACGAGGAGATGGAGGCCGAGGCCCGCGCAAGCCAGAAGCTCGACTGGACCGACATCCGCATCCCTGTGGGCCCGCGTCTGGGCAACAAGGTGCTCGAGGCCCATCACCTGCACAAGGAGTTCGATGGCCGCGTGCTCATCGATGACCTTTCGTTCACCCTGCCGCGCAACGGCATTGTGGGCGTTATCGGCCCCAACGGTGTCGGTAAGACCACGCTGTTCAAGACGATTGTGGGCCTGGAGCCGCTGACTTCGGGCGAGCTCGAGGTGGGCGAGACCGTCAAGATTTCTTACGTCGACCAGAACCGTTCCGGCATCGACCCCGACAAGAACCTGTGGGAGGTCGTCTCGGATGGCCTGGACCACATGATGGTCGGCGAGACCGAGGTTCCGAGCCGCGCTTATGTGGCGAGCTTTGGCTTTAAGGGCCAGGACCAGCAGAAGCGCGCTGGCGTACTCTCCGGTGGCGAGCGCAACCGTCTGAACTTGGCGCTTACGCTCAAGCAGGGCGGCAACCTGCTGCTCCTCGACGAGCCCACGAACGACCTCGACGTCGAGACGCTGTCCTCGCTTGAAGCGGCGCTGCTCGAGTTCCCGGGCTGCTCGGTGGTCATTAGCCACGACCGTATGTTCCTGGACCGCGTCGCCACGCACATCCTGGCGTGGGAGGGCACCGACGAGAATCCGGGCAACTGGTATTGGTTCGAGGGCAACTTCGAGGCCTATCAGGCCAACCGTATCGAGCGCCTGGGCGAGGACGCAGCCCAGCCGCATCGTATTCACCGCAAGCTGACGCGCGATTAGTAGCAAGTAGAAAGGCCGCCAGCAAGGGCGGCCTTTCTTGTAGCAATTGCACTGCAGCTATGCCCTGGCTGCTGGTTTGATTCATAATCAAAGTCATCTCTTTGGGATTAAAGCCCGTTTTTGCTATGAGTGATTTTCTAATTCCGTTTAAAACGTAAAGACGTATTGGGCTACAAGGACATAAGCAAATCGAATTGAAATATAACCAGTGCTGTAACGTTACAAAAAAGGTTATAGAATAGGAGTATCTTATAAGTCGCTCCTCTAGAAAGAAGAACATATGCTTTCGCGTCGTCGTTTTCTGCAACTTGTCGCGTCTTCAATTGTCGCCTTAGCCGCACGTCCGAAAGAGGTTTTTGCTTCGACGGGCAATATTGATGGTGAGCAGATACAATTTACTTCAGAAATTGCGCAAGAGCTTGCCGATAAATATATAAAGGGACTCCTCGGCTCTTCGTATACGCCCTCTGACCCTATTCCTTTTGTAGACGTTGATGGGTCCCCGCTTGGCTACATTGTTCCGGTTGTGACATTCAATAGAGCCGCGGGCTATTTGGTTTTAGATGCTTCAGATGATGAAATACTTACGGGATATCGTTTTGGAGACGGCTTAGTCAGCCCTATGGATCGGGGAGGAGATCTTGGTGTTGAGTCTTATTCTTTCAATAACCCAGTCGTAATGATCAATCCATTCGAATTCGGTGTGCAATCTTTGGACGGTTCAATAACAACAAATTGCGGAAGAACAATCCCGGCTGTTTCCATAGAAGGACGGCCTGTCGTTTTATCGAATAAACCTTCAAGCTGGAACGATGTCGTAATTTACGCAACTCAAATGCAGGATTACACAGTATCTGGATTTCGTTCCATTTCTCAGTTTATGTCATATGATGAAAGCGAGATTAAGAGGCTTACTGCCCACTATGCTTGTATGGTGACAGCTTTTTCGAACGTTGCGGAACTGTATGGCATTGCCAATTTATATAGCGACCCTTCGCAATATATGCAGATATGGAATTACACCAATACCCATGCTCTTTCCGATGAAGAACAGACTGTTCCCGGCGTTGTTTTGGGCGGAACGCCGATATCAACCTGTGCAACGGGGTTTACAAATTACTGCGCAAGCAGAGGAAGTACTCTTATCGCCCGCACTGTCTCCTCTCCGGCTATCGCGAGCATTCAAAATGAGATTAACTCTAATAGACCGAATGTTTTACATGCGAGTTTGTACAACGGATCAGCCCATTCTGTAACAGCGGAGGCTTACGCCACACTTACTGGTAAGAAAACTGGAGAGACAAGGCAGATGATTGGCATAGCGGACGGCTGGAATTCATCTTTATCCTTCCTGAAGTATGATCAGAGCTATTATGCGTGGACTTATGGAACGACTTTTTCGAAGTAGGGCGATTCGTCTAGCTCTGTCTTTGGTGCTGATGGCTTCATTGGTGGGCTGTTCAACAAAGGAAGAGATATCGCGCGGAGGTTCCGGAGAAGTGACTGCGACAGACTCAGGTTCATTAGAAATAGCTGGCGGGCATGCCGATGTGATGTTACAAGGAGAAGGCGTGCTTAGGTCGATTGATGCTGAAGACGCTGTCTGCTCAATAGAGGATTTGAAGACAGGTGAAACTGCATCGTACCGAGTTTCAGATAATGCTGCGAATATGATTGAGTCGATACCGACTGGAGCGCAGGTTTCTTTTAGATACTTTGCTCCGCAACTTGAGGATGAGCTTGCTTCTCTGGTGTCTATATGCGCCGATGACAACTAAAAGGCCTGAATTCAAACGGCCTCGGATGGTCAATTGGCTATCCGAGGCCGTTTTTTACTCGACCGGGGCTTCGACCTTGTCGATGGCCCAGGTGGCTCCGAGGCCGCCGGTGGTGTTGCGGCGAATGCGTACGGTGACTTCGTGGCGTTTGCCGGCCTGTGTGTAGCGCAGGGGGAAGCTCGCGCGGTTACGGCCAGCCTCGATGGTACCGCGCTCGCGAGCGATCCAGTAGTACTCGCCGACGATGCCGAGGGTGTCGGCGCCGTAGGGGAGATAAGTCGACAGCTGGTGCAGCAGCGGACTAGGGCAGAAGACCTCGGTCGCGAAATCGATGGGGAAGTCCCCGGGGATGGTCGGTGCTGCGGGAGCGGGGGCCGGTGCTGAATTGGGGACCGGAGTCGGTGCAGGTGTGGGAGCCTGGTCACAGGCGGGTGCGGATGCGGACTCAATGACAGGTGCAGACTCAGATGCCGCTTCTGGCTTAGCTATGGAATCTGTCGGTTCCACGGAGATGGACGTGTCTTCGGTCCCGGTTTTGGCACCGGCCTGCGGAGTGTCCTCTGCCTCGACGTTCGGCTTGGCCTCGACCGGCGTGGATACCATGGTGGTGATGCCGGCGTTGGCGTTCTCGGGGTCATAGACAACCGTGAGCGAGATGGCGGGCTGCGGCGTCTCGGGTTCCGGCGTCGCCTCGGTAGCGTCTTGATTCGCGGGCTCGTCGGACTGGTCGTCCTCGGCGTTGTCGCCAAAGACATCGCTGTTTTGGAACGCAGGCGTCTCGGGTTGGCCGGCGGTTTCTTCGGCTTTCGACTTGGGAACCTCGTTGAGCTCAACGGCGGCTTCCTGCTCAGCCATGACTTCGGGCTCGGTCGTGGCAGCGATTTCAGTTTCGACCTCTGCCGTTACTTCAGCAGTGACTTCAGCCTCTACCTCGGGCTCGGGCTCCGGAGCGACTTCGGCCACGGACTCGGGCTCGGGACGCTTAACGTGCTTGGGACGCACGGCCTTCAGGTCCTTCTCGCCGCGCTTTTTCTTTTTGTAGGACTGCTTGGCGCCCTTGGCGGCCTTGGGCTTGTCCTCGCCCTTGGCAAGGGCAGCATCCCAGGCCTCATTGGCGATGACGGTGGCATACAGACGTCCGCCCTTAAAGACGGTCAGCTTAATGCAGTCGTCGAGTTCCTCGAGCAGCTCGCGCGTGGACTCGAAGCCCAGGTCATAAGCGGTCATATCGCCAGCGGCGAGTGTCTCCTCGACCTGTGTCATAAACGTTTGCTTGCCGCATCCAATCGCATCGCGCAGCAGGCGATACAGATAGATGTGGTTGCCCAGCGATAGCGTGGGCTTAACTATTGTCTTGCTCATGGCAAATCTCCTCTTTACACACCAAAGCATCTTACCATCGCGCAGGGCTTGCCACCTCGGCGCCCAAAGCAAACGGGCGCGACCGTTGCCGGTTCGCGCCCGTTATACAGGTCGGTTATCTGTGAGAGGCGATCGTGCTTAGTTGCCCGATGTCGTGCCTTGGCTCGAGCTGTCGGATGCCGTGCCGGATGCGGTTCCGCTCGAGCTGTTTGTGTTGCTGTTGTCGGTTGAGCCCGTGCCCGATGCATTGCCGCTCGTCTGGTCACCCGTGCTCTGCTGAGAGCCGTCGGTCGTTTGGCTGGAGTCGGTCGTTCCGGATTGTGTGCCGCCGCTGTTCGAAGAGGAATCGGTGCCTTGCGACTGATCAGGGGTGGTCGAGGAAGAATCGGTGGGTGCGGAGTTGGCCTGTGAGTCGTTCTGCTGGCTTTGCGATTGGCCGGCGCTGTCCGCGTCTTGCTCGGTCGTGCGCGACGAAAGGATTGGCTCGGGGCGCTCGCCCAGACCCTCACCGGCGGTGGTTATAAGGATGGCGCCGGCGCAGGCGATAACCGCGACGATGGCGATGGCGATCGAGAAGATGATGACCTTCTTTTGCGTCTGGCTGCGCTCTTCCGCCGCCTTGGCGCGCAGGCTGTTGGGGGCGACGCGCGCCGTGGTCGCGCGTCCCGCGACCTGACGCATCTCCTGCGTAGTCGCGCCGCCGCCCAGGTGCTCCTCGGCATTAAGCTCAACGGGCTCATAGGCGCCGGCGGGGTAGTCGACGGCGGCGTGCGTACCTTTGAGGGCTTCGGCGCTGGCAGAGATAAAGTGGCGGTAGACCTGCGAGGACACAACGGTGATGACCGAGCTCACGGCGGCACCAATTACTGAACCAGCGATACCAATCTTGGAGGCAAGCGCCACGCTCGTGGCGGCAGCTGCGGCGCCGGCGATGATCTGGGGAATGGAAATGTCATCGAACAGGCCCTTTTTGGGCGCGATGGCCATGGTCTGTCCGATGGAATGGTTCTCGTGCACGCCGTTGTTGAGCGATGCCGGCGTCATGACGCGCGTGCGCGGCGCGTCGGTGTACTTGGTTGTCATACGGGGTCCTCCCGGTGTAAATCTGCTTCGTTTCGTGTAGCCATCAGGGTACCCACCAGATGTGAATCATACGTGACATTTAACAGATACCATCAACTCATCAAGGGGGCCTGCTGTCTTTGGTGCAATAGCTTGATGCTAAACTGGATTTATGTTTGCGAGGTGGTTTACGTGATGTACCCGTATATGACATTCGAAGATGGAACCGAGGTCATTCATTCTGACCTGATTACAGATGGCGATATTGAAAAGGTTATCGTGCATTTTGAGCGACCGACGGCAGAGGGCTTCGACTCCGCTCGTTGTGAGTTGCCTTCCTGTTCGTGGACTGACTGGGAAGGGCATTTTACTCAGAGTGAAAAACGAGCTTTCGAAGAGTGTCTGAGCAAATAATTTAGATTAGTTCGAGTTTAGTTCGAATAAAGAAGCTGAATGCGATGACCTAAAGCGTATGCATTTTTAGTATTAGATGCGTATGAAATGGAGGATGTGAATGGATGAGCTAATAGACTTTAAAAAACGATTTCTCAAGAATGGCGAGCTGGTTTCAATTCCAAAAAAGGAAAGCTATAAAAGAATCATGCTGCTATGGGCCGTCTCTTTCTTTGAATTAAATACAAGTTATACGGAGCTTCAGGTTAATCGTGTGCTGTCACAGCTCTATCCTGATTATGCCGTGTTGAGGCGGTACTTGGTTGATTATGGATTCCTATTAAGGGATGAACGAGGCCTGAAATACGAGGTTAATCGTGATGTTCACGGTATTGAGAGCTAGCCGTCCGGTTCGGGTCCTATATATTGCTAGAGGGATAAGCGAAATAGGCAATTGGTGTGCGAATATTGCTTTGCCAATGCTGATTTACGAGGTAACTCACGATGTTTCTGCAACTGCTTTGATGGTCTGCTGCAGATTTGCCCCCTCTCTGTTTTCAGTTGCGCTCGCGCAGCTGCCTCAGAAGATGGGTATCGGGACACTGCAGGCCATGAGATTGGCAGACTTAATTCGCGCGGGATTATTCGTTTGCTATATTTTTGTTGATAGTAAATGGAGTATGTTTGCTATTACGTGCGCGGTATCGCTTTGCCGAACGGTAGAAATGCCCTGCTTTTACTCGTTGTTAAGAGCCAATACGAATAGTATCAATCGCGACGTAATTAATAATTCGTTTGGGTTCCTGCAGAATTTGATGATGGTTCTGGGGCCAGTTGCCGGCGGTTTTGTTGTCGCTCAATTTGGGGCGGAGGCTGTTCTTGCATTAGACGCGCTTTCTTTTGCCGCGTCGTTCTGGTTGCTGCGAGATGTTCCGTCGGTTATCGAGGTTAATGATAAAGAGGGAATAAGCAAAAATGAAAAAAACAGGACTGCATTTAGTGATCTTAGCGCGAAGCACTTGGCAATTGGTTTCCTATTAATCGATATTTCTAGTGGCGTGGCATTCGGCTCTCTGAATTCTCTTTTGCCAGCTATAGCGCAATTGCAATTTGACTCGTCATCGATACAATACGGATTCCTTCAGAGTAGTCTTACAATCGGACTGTTGTTCGGAAATACAATATATGGTCGTTTAATCAGTGGTTCCGATTGCGTTAAATCATATTGTTTTGTGACGTATCTTGCGCTCGGTGCGTATCTGGCGTTTGGCTATCGCTATGCGTCTGGGATATCGTTTATTTTCCTTTTTATCGTCGGTGCCGGAAACGCCATTCAAGATGTGCTTCTCATAACATCGCTGCAGGATTTGGCGAGAGACGGATCTGAATCGATAAGCCTGTTTTCAATTAGGGAGTCTTTGCAATCGGTTGCTGTTGTTATTTCAACACTTCTTGTTTCGCTGTTCACGAGCATCGCGATGTTCTCAATTCTCGTTACAGGACTTGGTGTATTTTCAATTATGATGGTAGTTGTGTTTCAATTGAATTATTTGCGAAAGATGTGACGTTGATATGCCTAAAACGCTTTTAGTATTTCCCCCAGGATGGAGTCCAGTGGGGCCGTATCTTGCCTTGCCTGTTTTGAAGTCATATCTTCAAGAGGTTGAACAATACAAAGTTGACATTGTTGACTTAAACGTGGAATTTTACGATGACCTCCTATCTTTTAGACATGTCGAAGAGTGCTGTAAAAGGTATCGGGAATCAAAGGATTCGTTTAGTTCGAATGTTCAATTAACAATCGAGTTGATACAAAAGTCGGCACTTAATGTTGACGAGGCAAAAGATATTTTCAGATCGAAGAGATACTTTAATCTAAAAGAAAGACAATATGCTGAAAACATTTTTAGAAATGCACTCTATATCATAAATCACGTCTCATATGGAGTTAAATACACGTTCAACTCCATAGATCTGCCCTATGATTATTATTCGACACCAGAAATAATGAAATCGCTTGCGGATACCTTGCATAATCCGTTTATTTCCTTCTATGAAACTGCCTTTCTTAAGCGTATTCAGAGGGAAAAATTCGAGTTTATTGGGATTTCGGTGAGCGGCTGTTTCCAATTGATTTCTGCAGTTACGTTAGCGAGACTGATTAAGGAAGAATGTCCATCTGTTAAACACGTCTCATTGGGCGGCAATTACATTACTCGTTTAGCAGATGACTGCATGAAAGAATGGCATCCCTTTTTTGAATACATTGATTCGATAATGATGTATGACGGCGAAGAGCCGCTTGCACGTCTTCTTGAGGCTCTTGACTCTGGTGATGACAATCTCGACTGTGTTCCAAACCTTTGCCATGCTAAAGGTGGAAAGATATATAAAAACCATCGGATTGAGCAAACATTTATCAACGATACAGTTCCCGATTTCGATGGCTTCGCCCTTTCTATATACTTCATGCCTGAGTTAATATTGCCGGTTTATTCCTCTAGGCAGTGTTTTAATCATTGCGCCTTCTGCACCATTCCCGGTGCCACCGGTGGTTGTTACCGAAAGATGCCTATATCGAGAGTATTTGAAATAATGTGTCGGTTAAATGAAAAATACGGCACGAGAGTTTTCTCTTTTGTGGATGAAACATTCGAAGGCAAAAGAATGGAGCAACTCGCGGATGAAATAAACGCATCGGGAAAAACGTTTTTCTGGCATGGAGAAACGAGGTTCTCTCCAACCCTAAGTACAGAAGTTTTTAACAAGATATACCAAAGTGGATGTAGGCAGATTCAGTTTGGCCTCGAGTCATACAACCAAAGAGTTCTTGATCTAATGAAGAAGAACACGAGAGTTGATTGGATTGATCGCAATGTCCATGATTGTCTCAATGCGGGTATTCCTGTTCATCTATTTTTTATGATTGGCTTTCCGACCGAAACTAAAGAAGAGGCTCTGAACACCTTAGCTTATACAGAGAATGTTTTGAATTATTCAAAACAGGTATGTGGTGTTCCATATTCCACGAGAGGATTTACGAATTTTGGTCTCGTTATGGGGTCGGATGTTTGGAATCATCCCGATAAGTATGGTGTCTCTGTAATGCCGAAGTCCCAATATGAGGATTTGCGCCTCGAAGTGGATTATGTTTCAGGCACTGGTTTAACTTTAAATGAAGCAAAATCCTTATCTGATGAGCATCATATTGATTTTTATATGCAAGAGGTCATAAACGGTAGCGACACAATTGACTTGCCCCAGCGGCTTCATATTTCAGAGGTGACCTGGATCCTAGATTCTATTCACGCTGTCAGGTATAAGGGACATTTGACCAAAGTAAAGCGACGGCTAACTAGTCTAAATCCAGCTGATCGAATCTGGCTGGATTCCAAGACCTCTGTCGTGCTCGTTGAGCCATTTGCCTACTTCTATAATTCTGAATACCATCATGTCTATGCTGTTTCCCAGTTGGTATACCTTAAGTTGGCCCGTTTATTGGAGGCCGATTGTAGCATTTCTCTTATTCTTGATCAGGGCGACCTCGAGCTGACAAGGGCGATAGAAGAACTGTTGCATTATGGATTGCTGAATACAAATATCGATGCCGATTATGTAATGCACGATAACGGTTTTCAATTGGTTAAAAGTTCGTTTGTTAAAGAAGTCGGACGCTCAAAAGAGGGGTTAAGAGTACTGCTGAGTTGTGCCACCCATAGAATGTGTGCGGTTAATGATTTTTCGTTCGCTTTGCTTTCGTTGTTTGAAAAGCCGATTACTAAGAACGAGGTGCGCGACATTTTGAAAAAAGAGGGACTATCGACAAACGAGGAGCAATTAAACAAGTTGGTTGATAATTGCATGAAAGCAGATATACTACAATTGATTAGATAGAGGAGGTTTCTGCATGGACGTTATTAACAAAGATCTCTTGGAGCAACTGAAAGAGTCTCAGGAAGAGGGCGTCGTGGTAGAAGTGTTCGACTTTGAGGACTACATGGATAAATTCTGCCATTAGTTTCGGAATTAACTTGCCTCGCTTAAAGGAGAAGTCGATTATCGATTTCTCCTTTTTTAATTAAAGATATTTTTGGAATACATGCTCTTAGCACAGGTTGGCGTCTCAGTAAACTGAGAGGTTGCTTTGGCTAGTTAGAGATATGTGAACGTCCGTTAGACTGAATCTCAGGGTAGAAGGGGCCTCCAGTGTCCAGATCAACAAGGCAATGCTGCGTTTCGGCTAATAAGAACGATGGCTTTTTGCGTGTGGCGGCGGCGTCGCCGCAGATTCGCGTGGCCGATGTCGAGGGTAATGCCGAGGTTGCGCTGGCAGCTGTTCGCAGAGCTGCCGAGCGCGGCATTCGCGCGTTGGTGTTGCCCGAGCTTAATCTGTGCGGCTATACCGCGGCCGATCTGTTCCATAACCGCACACTGCTGCATGCCTGCGAGGCGGCACTTGTGCACATCCTTGATGAAACCCGTGAGTTGCCGGTCGTCTTTACCATCGGTCTTCCCGTTGCAGTTGCCGAGAATATCTACAACTGCGCCGCCGTGTGCTGCGCGGGCGAGCTTTTGGGCCTCACGGCCAAGAAGTATCTGCCCAACTATGGCGAGTTCTATGAGCGCCGTTGGTTTGCTCCGGCGCCTGCGGATCCCGTGTGGGTTGAATTTGCCGGTCAGGGTCCGGTCCCGCTGGGTTCGGGGCTTGTCTACCGTTGCTGTGATGAAGGCGCCGAGGACCTGGTGCTGGGCGTTGAAGTCTGTGAGGACCTGTGGGTGCCGGCACCCCCTTCGACCGAGATGGCGCTTGCCGGTGCGACGGTGATTCTCAACCCGTCGGCCTCGGACGAGATTATCGGCAAGGCGGATTACCGCCGCAGCCTTATCTCCAATCAGAGTGCGCGCCTGTACTGCGCCTATGTCTACGCCGATGCGAGCGAGGGCGAGTCCACGACCGACATGGTCTTTGCGGGCGAGAACCTGATCTACGAAAACGGCTCTAAGCTGGCCGCCACCAAACTGCTTACCTGCGACATGGCCGTCGCCGATGTTGACCTTGACCGCCTGGTTGCCGAGCGCCGCCGCTCGACGACGTGGACACGCGCGGACGATGCGCCGGAGGACACGACCGTTGAGTTTTCGTTTGAGGGTGTGTTGGCCGAAGAGCCTGTCCTGCGCGATGCCTGCGATATCGACCGCGTTTTCCCGCGCGCGCCCTTTGTGCCGGCCGACCATGGCGACCTGGCCGAGCGCTGCGAGACCATCCTCGACCTGCAGACCGCGGGCCTCAAGACCCGCCTTGCCCATACGGGTACCAAGGCGGCTGTCATCGGTCTTTCGGGCGGCCTGGACTCCACGTTGGCACTGCTTGTGACCGTGCGTGCCTTTGATGCGCTGGGGCTGCCGCGCACAGGCATCACTGCCGTGTCCATGCCCGGCTTTGGCACGACGCATCGTACCAAGTCGAATGCCGAGTCGCTCGCTCGCGACCTTGGCGTGAGCTTCCGCGAGGTTTCGATCCACGCGGCCGTGGAGCAGCACTTCAAGGACATTGAGCACGATCCGGCCGTGCAGGACGTGACTTACGAGAACAGCCAAGCCCGCGAGCGTACGCAGATTCTGATGGACTTGGCCAACCAGGCTGGCGGCTTTGTCATCGGCACCGGTGACCTGTCGGAGCTGGCGCTCGGCTGGGCTACCTATAACGGAGACCACATGAGCATGTATGCCGTCAATGCGAGCGTGCCCAAGACGCTTGTGCGTCATCTGGTGCGTTATGCGGCTGATGTCTTTGGCGGGCGTATTGCCGAGACGCTGCTCGACATCCTCGATACGCCGGTGTCCCCCGAGCTTCTGCCGCCCACGGGCGACGGCGAGATTGCGCAGAAGACCGAGGATTTGGTGGGCCCGTACGAGCTGCACGACTACTTCCTCTACTACCTACTGCGTTTTGGCTTTGAGCCGGGCAAGATCTACCGCATGGCGCTCAAGAGCTTCGAGGGCGTCTACGATGCCAAGACCGTTCACACGTGGCTGCGTACGTTCTATCGTCGCTTCTTTGCCCAGCAGTTTAAGCGCAGCTGCCTGCCCGATGGTCCCAAGGTGGGCTCGGTGACGCTCAGTCCGCGCGGCGATTGGCGTATGCCGAGTGACGCCAGCTCGCGCCTGTGGCTCGCCCAGATTGACGCGCTCAATCCGATGGACTAAGGTTGCCAAATTGAACCAAAACAGCGGGTGCAAGCGTTACACTTTTGCAATCTGATGGCCCGTATCGCGCGGCGCTCTTGTCGGAGCGCCGCGTTTTTCATATCGAAAGGTGGCACCATGCAGGCATCGCAGCGTCTCGACCGCTTTGGCGCGGAGGTCTTCGCCTCGCTCAACAACAAGCTTCTCGCGCTGAAGGCTCAGGGCAAGACCATTTACAACATAAGCGTGGGCACGCCCGACTTTAAGCCGTACGACCATGTGGTCGAGGCGCTCACGCATGCAGCCCAAGATCCCGAGATGTGGAAGTATGCCCTGCGCGACCTGCCCGAACTCAAACAAGCCGTGTGCGATTACTATGAGCGTCGCTTTGGCGTTTCGGGCATTACACCGTCCATGGTGCAGTCGTGCAACGGCACGCAGGAGGGCGTGGGCCATTTGGGCCTGGCCCTGCTCGATCCGGGTGACACCATCCTGGTTCCCGATCCGTGCTACCCGGTCTTTGAGGCGGGTGCCAAGATCGCCGATGCCAAGCTCGAGTACTATCCGCTGGTGGCGGAGCACAATTACCTGCCCTATGTGGCGGGTATCGATCCCGAGGTGGCCGATCGTGCCAAGTACATGATTGTGTCGCTGCCCGCCAACCCGGTGGGCTCGGTGGGCACGCCCGAGGTCTACGAGGAGGTCATCGCTTTCGCCCGCGAGCACGACCTGCTCATCGTTCACGACAACGCATACTCCGACATCGTGTTCGACGGCGAGCCGGGCGGCAGCTTCTTGCAGTATCCCGGCGCGCTCGAGGTGGGCGTTGAGTTCTTCTCGCTCTCCAAGTCGTTTAACGTCACCGGTGCGCGTATCGGCTTTTTGGTCGGTCGCGAGGATGTGGTCTCGGCCTTTGCCAAGCTGCGCGGCCAGATCGACTTTGGTATGTTCTTCCCGATCCAGAAGGCTGCTATCGCCTGCCTGAACGGTCCGCGCGATGAGGTCGAGGCGCAGCGTCTGAAGTACCAGGAGCGCCGCGATGCCCTGTGCGACGGTCTTGAGGGCCTGGGCTGGGAGCGTCCCAACGCGCATGGCTCTATGTTTGTGTGGGCCAAGCTTCCCGGTGGTCGCACCGATTCCATGGCGTTTTGCGAGGAGCTCATGGAGAAGGCCGGCGTTGTGGTGACGCCGGGCGCGAGCTTTGGTCCTTCGGGCGAGGGACACGTGCGCATGGCGCTGGTCCTGCCGCCCGATCAGATTGCTTTGGCTGTCGAGGCCATCCGCGAGGCGGGTCTGTATTAGAAACCTGTTTCGACTCGTCAATAGCTCGAAACCGATTTCGTGCAGTTATTTTACGAATCCTGCAAACAATTTCGGTAAACGGTCGATTTTTGGCTGCGAATAGGAGCATAATCAAAGTCCCGATTGGATGTATTGGGATTACGGCAAGCCGCTCGGGTCGTTCCCGGGCGGCTTGTTTGTGGAGAGAGATGGGAGTTTCTAATGGTTAACGAGAAGAAGGTCGCTATTGTCGGCTGCGGTTTCGTTGGTTCGTCTTCGGCGTTCGCGCTGATGCAGAGTGGTCTGTTCTCCGAGATGGTCCTCATCGACGTGGACAAGAACCGCGCCGAGGGTGAGGCCCTGGATATCGCGCACGGCATGACGTTTGCCGAGCCGATGAAGATCTACGCCGGCGATTATTCCGATGTCGCCGACGCCGCCATGATCGTCGTCACCGCTGGCGCTGCCCAGAAGCCCGGTGAGACTCGCCTGGACCTGGTCAACAAGAACGTCAACATCTTTAAGTCCATCATTCCCGAAATTAAGAAGTCTGGCTTCGACGGCATTCTGCTCATTGTCTCCAACCCGGTCGATGTTCTGACCTATGCCGCCATCAAGATGTCCGGCCTGCCCGAGGGCCATGTCATCGGCTCCGGCACCGTGCTCGACACTGGCCGTCTGCAGCAGATGCTTGGTGCCCACGTCGAGGTTGACCCGCGCGATGTCCAGGCCTATGTCATGGGTGAGCACGGCGACTCTGAGTTTGTCGCTTGGTCCAGCGCCCAGGTTGCCGGCGTGCCGCTGAACACTTTCTGCGAGCTTCACGGTCATCTGGAGCATGAGGCTGCCGAGAAGCGCATCGCCGAGGACGTCAAGAACTCCGCCTACACCATCATCGAGAAGAAGCACGCCACCTACTATGGCGTCGCCATGGCCGTCAAGCGCATCTGCACCGCCGTCATGCGCGATGAGCAGACCGTTCTGCCCGTCTCCTCGCTCATGGTGGGCGAGTATGGCCTGTCCGATCTTGCCATCTCCATGCCGACGGTCGTTGGCCGCGACGGCGTCGTCTGTCGCGTCCCCGTGCCGCTGAACGATGACGAGCAGCATGAGCTCACCGCCTCCGCCAAGGCCCTCAAGGATATTATCGACAGCGTCGACTTCTCCTGCTAAATCAAGCTCGCTAGAGCGAAAAGCTACAATGAAGGCGTCCGGGTCCACACGGCCCGGGCGCCTTTTTGGTGCAAAGCAACCTGACCCCAATGCACCATAGTTGATGGGAGGGCCATGTCGGATTCGCCTAATTTTTTGATCTATGCCCAGACGGCGTTTGATCCGTTTGAGGAGCGGCCGTTCTGCGCGGTGGATAGCCTGGTTTTTGCGTGGTTGTCCTATTTGCGTTTGCCGGGTGATATGGCGGAGCTGGCCGGTTGGCAGGGGCTGGATGTGCGTGAGTTGCTGCGTGCCGAGTGCTACCGGGACATGATTGACGACTTGTGGGACCCAGAGGGGAGCAGAGCCTTGTTGGAGGCCGTGGCAGCAAGCCCTCGCTACCGTGGCGTACACGTTTGCGGCTATCGTGCCGTGAGCGATGTGGTGGCGACAGAGCAGTTTGCAGCCATGGCGTTCCGGTTCCCGGCGGGGTTTAGTTATCTTTCCTTCCGGGGGACCGACAGCACGATCGTGGGCTGGAAAGAGGACTTTAACATGGCGTTCCGGTGTCCTGTGCCGGCCCAGGAATCCGCGGCGCGTTATGTGGACGAGGCGGCGGATGCGATTAACGGGCCGCTTTTGTGCGGAGGTCATTCCAAGGGTGGAAACCTTGCGGTGTACGGTGCGGCGATGTGCTCCGATGTCGCCCGTGAGCGAATCGAGCGGGCGTATTCCCATGATGGTCCGGGCTTCGTCGAGGAGTTTCTGAACGGCAAGGCTTTTGCCGATCTTTCCGGTCGAATCGACAAGACGCTACCTCGGTCGTCGATCTTTGGCATGATGTTCGAGACACAGGAGGACTATGCCATCGTTGAAAGCACCGAGTTCAGCCTGCTGCAGCACAATCCCTTTAGCTGGGTGGTTGATGGTCGCGACTTCGTGTACTGTGAGCGCCTGTCCGCCGGTGCTCGATACGTCGATGGCTCCATTCGCGAGATGCTGCTTGCAGTGTCGCCTAGCGAGCGCGAGCGTTTTGTAGATGCGTTGTTCTCCGTGTTTGAGGCTACGGGTGCTGAGCGGTTTGCGGATATCGCTGGGAATCTGCGCGAGAGCCTGCCCGTGATGCTCCAGGCTGCGCAAGGCTTTGACAAGGATACGCGACGCTTTGTCTCGCAGACCATCGTGGCAATCCTTAAATGCGCACTGCTGCCCAAACGACCCCAGATCGACATGCCCGCTGCCGGCAAGAGTTTGGCAGAACAGCTCGAGGCTTGGCAGTCCGAGCTCCTGCGCTAACCATTGGTGCAAAGCAACCTGTCCCCGATGCACCAAGCTTCGATGCGCCTGGGGCGGGCTCGACCGCTATACTGGTTCGTGCCGAAATCGATCTAGAACGGAATGCCGTATATGAAAATCAATCACGCGATTCTGCATATCCTGGACTTTGACTCTGCCGTCAACGTTATGAGCCAGCGCGAGCTCGATATCGAGAGCCGTACCGTGCGCAACTTCGTGACCACGCATCTGCGCCGCGCACGTACCTCGGCCGACAATAAACGCGCCACGTTTGCCGAGAACTCTGCGTTTGGCGGCGAGCTCAAGGGCTATTTCTTTGGCGAGCGCGAGTTCGTGGACCTGTCGCAGCAGATTGCGGAGTTTATCTCCTCCGAGCTCACCAAAGCCGAGAAAGCCGAGTCAACCGACGTGCTCGTGGCCGATTTTGACGACGATGAGGATGCCCGCTGGTTTGCCGTGATGCTGCTGGGCTCCAAGCAGGCTTTTATGCACGAAGTGGGCCGCGAGGAGGGGGAGGTGCGCAATGACATCGCGCGCCACTACGCCATTCTGCCGAACCCCTCGCAAAAGGTGCCGAGCTATGCCATCGTGCGTGCGAGCACCATGGAGATCGGTTACGTGGACAAGAAGCGCAAGATTGCCGGTGAGGACCGTATGCTTATCCCCGATGGCCTGCTGCAGTGCGACACGGGCGTATCAGGCAAGGAGGTCATCGACACCGTGACGCGTGTGGTCGAGGAAGTCGCCGAGGAGCACGGTGCCAATACGGCCGTGGCGCTCGCCAAGGTTAAGGCTGCCGTCGCCGAGAAAGTCGAGGATGACGAGGAGCTGCCGCCCTGGGATATCGTCGATGAGGTCTTTGAGGACGAACCGGTTATCAAGGAGAGCGTGCGCGCGGCACTGACTGAGGAGAAGGTGCCTGAGCGTGTGCCCGTGGAGCGCAAGCAGGTCGAACGCGCGGCCGTGCGCAACCACAAGATTCGTACCGATACGGGCATCGAGATCAGCTTTCCGGCCGAGATGGGCTCGAACTCCGAGTACATCGAGTTCGTCAACGAGCCCAACGGCCTCATTTCCATCGAACTCAAAAACATCGGCAGCATCGAGAATCGATAAACTGCGCTTGGACGCTGCAGAAAAATAAAGGTCGAAGCCCTTCGGGACTTCGGCCTTTTTGCTTGGAGCTGAATTGAGTTGCAGACTGAGCATACGTCAGCGAAAACGCCCCTAGGCGAGCAAGGTGACGTGAAAGAGGAGGGAAGCGTACTTTGGTACGCGACCGACGATTGAACGTCAGATTGCCGCTTAGGGGCGTTTGTAGCGTCGACCGGTCCGTCGTTCGTTAGAACGACGGAACCAAAGGTGCAGCGTCGAGCCGTTACGCGGGTTGGTAAACCCGCGTAACCCTACAGTTGACGTAAGCCCTCTTCCAGGCCGGTCTTGCTGTCGGTCTTCTCGTCGCGCATCTTGATGACGCGGGCGGGGACACCGGCCACGACGGCGCCGGCGGGGACGTCCTCGACGCACACGGCGCCGGCGGCAACGACGGCGCCCTTGCCTACGTGCACGCCCTCCAGGACCACGGCGTTGGCGCCGATCATGACATCGTCCTCGATGATGACGGGCGTGGCGCTGGCGGGCTCTACGACGCCTGCCAACACGGTGCCGGCGCCGATGTGGCAGTTCTTACCCACGGTGGCGCGGCCGCCCAGCACGGCGCCCATATCGATCATGGAGCCTTCGCCGATGACGGAGCCGATGTTGATGATGGCACCCATCATGATGACGGCGCGATCGCCGATCTCGACGCGGTCGCGGATGATTGCGCCCGGCTCGATGCGGGCGTTGATGCCCTTGAGGTCGAGCATGGGCACGGCGGAGTTGCGGCAGTCGTTCTCTACGTCGTAGTAGTCGATGGAATCGGCATTGGCGACCAGGATGGTCTTAAGCTCATCCCAGTTGCCAAAGACGGTCTTGCCGCGATGACCGCCGTAGACGTGCGCATTGCCCCACTGGACCTTCATGCCCGGCTTTTCGCGCACGTACAGTTTGACGGGCGTTTTCTTGGGCGCGGTGGCGATGTAGTTGATAATCTCCTGTGCATCCATCTCGGCTGCGTTACTCATATGCTGTTTCTCCTTTTCGTGGATACGGTTGATACCTGGTTAGGCAAACATGACCTGGTCGAAGATGTAGAAGCCGGGGTCGCGGGTGATGAGCTTCTGGGCGGCGGCCAGGGCGCCGTTGACAAAGATCTGGCGGCTCGTGGCACGGTGTGTGAGCGTGACCTCCTCGTCCTGGCCAAAGAAACTCACCTCGTGCACGCCGGCGACAGTGCCACCGCGCAGCGAGTGCATGCCGATCTCCTTGGGGTCGCGTGCGCCGCACATGCCCTCGCGGCCATAGACGGGGTGGTAACCTGCCTCGGGCTCGGCTTCGACGACGGCGTCGAGCAGCAGCTTCGCGGTGCCGCTGGGGGCGTCGGCCTTTTGGTTGTGGTGCGTCTCGACAATCTCGCAGTCAAAGCCGGGCAGCTCACGCGTGGCCTGTGCCACCAGATGACGCAGGGCCGCGATGCCGATGGAGTAATTGCCGGAGTGCATGACGCGGGCGTTCTGACCCAGCTCGCGCAGGCGATCCATCTGCTCGGGCGTGTAGCCCGTGGTGCCCGAGACCAACGCCGCGCCCGTGCGCTCGACATAGGCGACGACAGCATTGAAGGCCGCAACGTTCGAGAAGTCGATGATGACGTCGGCTGCTGGGGCGTTCTCGAGCTCGGACAAGTCGAAGCCGATCTGGGCGACGATGTCAAAAACGGCCTCTCCAGCGGCGTTGACAATGCCCTCGGCGGTAGTGCGGATGAGCGAGCCCATGCGGCCCGTTCCCATAATGACGGTCTTAATCAAGCAGACCAGCTCCCTTCAAAGCATCGGTAAGTGCAGCGCGCGTGTCGTTGGCCATGGGGCACAGCGGCATACGGTAGTTTGCCTCGATCATACCCATCTGAGCGAGCGCCTCTTTGACGGGGATGGGGTTGACCTCACTAAAGAGGGCGTTGATGAGCGGCTGACCGGCAATCTGGATATCGCGGGCGCGCTCCACGTCGCCGTCCAGATAGGCACGGCACATGTCGTGCACGAGCTGCGGCTGAACGTCTGCCCACACGCTGATGGTACCCGAAGCGCCTAGGCTCATGAGCGGCACGGTGAGGGCATCCTCGCCCGAGTACATGCGGAAGTCGTCTGACAGCAGGTGGGCGATCTTGGCCGCGTAGGCGACGTTGCCCGAGGCCTCCTTGATGCCCATGATGTTGGGGTGCGCGGCCAAGCGCTCTACGTTGCGCTCGCTGATGCCGCAGCCACAGCGGCCGGGGATGTTGTACAGAATGCAGGGGATGTCCACGGCGTCGGCCACGGTCTTAAAGTGCTGGTAGATGCCCTCTTCGTTAGACTTGTTGTAGTAGGGGGTAATGAGCAGCAGACCATCGGCGCCCAGGCCCTGGTAAGTGAGCGACTTAGTGAGCATGGTCTGCGTGGAGTTAGAGCCCGAGCCGGCAATAACGGGGACTCGGCCCGCAACCTGCTTGACCACTGCGGCGACAACGGAGTTGTCCTCGTCGTCGGTCATCGTGGCACTCTCTCCGGTGGTGCCCAGGGTGAGGATGGCGTCGGTGCCATTTTGCAGGTGGAAATCGATAAGGCGCTCGAGCGCGTCAAAGTCGACACTGCCGTCCTTTTTAAACGGCGTGACAAGGGCGACGATTGAACCCTCGAGATTGCGGATGTCCATGTTCTTCTCCTTCGCTTCCGCGATCTGGATGCGTTTGTTCCACTGAGCGGCGACGGCCAGGCGCTCGTCCTGAGCGCGGCGGCGGGCACTTTCGGCGCGCGACTTGGCCAGCAACTCTCGGCCGCACGGCAGCACGTCGAGCGTGGCAAAGTAGTCGCCCGGGCGCTCGGCGCGACGGATGAGGTCGGCCGAGCCATCGGGGCGCAGCAGGACCTCGGCGGAGCGCAGACGGCCGTTGTAGTTGTAGCCCATGGAGTAGCCATGCGCGCCGGTATCGTGGATTACAAGCAGGTCACCCATGTCGATATGCGGCAGCTCGCGATCGATAGCGAACTTGTCGTTGTTCTCGCATAGGTTGCCCGTGATGTCATAGGTGTTCGTGACGGGCGCTGTGGCCTTGTCGGCGCCGCCCGGCTGACCCATCACCGTGATGTGGTGGTAAGCGCCATACATGGCGGGACGAATGAGGTCGACGGCACTGGCGTCCACGCCGATATAGTCCTTGTAGATTTGCTTCTCGTGGATAGCCTTGGTGACCAGGCAGCCGTAGGGGCCCATCATAAAGCGGCCCATCTCGGTGCAGATGGCCACATCGTCCATGCCGGCGGGAACCAGGATCTCGTCGTATGCCGCGTGTACTCCCTCGCCGATGGCGCGAATGTCGTTGGCCTGCTGCTCGGGCAGGTAGGGGATGCCGACGCCGCCGGACAGATTGATGAAGGCGACGTGTGCGCCGGTCTCGCGCTCCAGGCGTACGGCAAGCTCAAAGAGGATGCGCGCGAGCTTGGGGTAGTAGTCGTTGGTGACGGTGTTGCTGGCAAGGAATGCGTGGATGCCAAAGTCCTCGGCACCCTTGGCCTTGAGCATGCGGAAGGCCTCGAAGAGCTGCTCGGTGGTCATGCCATATTTGGAGTCGCCCGGGTTGTCCATGATGCCGTTGGAGAGCTGGAACAGGCCGCCTGGATTAAAGCGGCAGCTGACCGTCTTGGGGATGGGTCCCGCAACACGCTCAAAGAACTCGATGTGGCTGATGTCGTCAAAGTTGACGATGGCGCCCAGCTTGTCGGCGAGCTCAAAGTCCGCCGCCGGCGTGTCGTTGGACGAGAACATGATGTCATGCCCCGTGATGCCCAGCGAGCGGGCGATCATGAGCTCGGTATAGCTCGAGCAATCGCAGCCGCAGCCGTATTCGTTGAGAATGGAGATGAGCGCCGGGTTGGGGTTGGCCTTGACGGCAAAGTATTCCTTAAAGCCCGGGTTCCATGCAAAGGCGTCGCGCACTTCTTGCATGTTGCGGCGGATGCCTGCCTCGTCGTATAGATGAAACGGCGTGGGGAATTGCTCGACGATATGCTCGAGCGTCTCCTTGTCCACAAACGGCTGCTTGGCCGCATATGCCTCGTTGGGGGTCAATGCCATGTCCCGTAAACCTCGCTATCCAGACGGCGCCATCTGCGCATCGAATCCGCATAGCGTGGACCCAATGTCCGGATAGCGCTCCCGCATTGCTGCAGACAGTCCTGTGGGTGTTTCCTACAGGCCCACCAGGTTGTTCGTGCCCGAAAAACCCAGTTCGGCGGGTTTCGCCTCCCCACGGGGTCAAAGCCTGCCGGCTCGCCCGCGGTTCTTCGTGCCCGCGCCTCTATCAAGTGGTAAAGACCCTACCACGTTGCACTTTACCAAACAAGAGTATTCGTATATAACGTTTAAAAAATGCAAGGATATGCTGGAAATAAGGGTGTGGCAATCTTGCGGCACAATAGATGGCAACCGACGCGCACCCATGAAAGGAACCTCTATGACCGAGCTCCAAGAACTCCGCCGCTATCGGCGCGACTTGCACAGGATCCCGGAGCTCGACTTCGATCTTCCGCAGACGATCGCCTATATCGAGGGTGTGTTGGCGCCGCTCGCCTGCGAGGTGGCCCATCCGTGTCCCAGCTGCGTCTGCGCTTTCTTCGACGCTGGCGTTGGTGCCGCGCATGCCACGGCGATTCGCGCCGACATGGATGCGCTGCCCATTGTGGAGGCGACGGGCGCGGCTTTCGCCTCGTCTCATCCCGGCAAGATGCACGCTTGCGGGCACGATGGGCACATGGCCATGGCGCTTGTCGCAGCGACGTATGTCGACCGTGCGATTCGCGAGCGGCCGGGTGCCATTAAGCGTAACGTGCTCTTTGTGTTCCAGCCTGCCGAGGAGACGACCGGTGGTGCCAAGACAGTATGCGAGAGCGGTGTGTTCGAGCGCTATGGTGCCGACCGTATCTTTGGCTTTCACGTGTGGCCCGACCTTCCCGCCGGCACGCTGGCGAGCTGTCCCGGTCCGCTGCTGGCGCGTTCGAGTGAGACACACATTCATATTCACGGGACGAGCATCCATATCGCTAAGACCTATGGCGTTCCGGTCGAGGAGTCGCACGATGCGGCGCTAGCGGCTGCCAGGTTCTTGGTTGCCGAGCGCGAACTGATGGATGAGCTGGGTGCCGATGAGCCCTGCATTGGCAAGTTCGGCCTGCTGCAGGCAGGCACCGTCTGCAATGCGGTGGCGGGGGAGGCCCATGTTGCTGGTAGCTTGCGCGTGTTTACAGACGCTATGTTCGACCGTGCGCGCGAGGGCGTACGCCGTGTGCTCGACGAGGCGTGCACCGCAACGGGCTGCACGTATGATCTTGACTTTGCCGAGGGCTATCCACCGGTCGATAACGACCCTGAGTTGTTTGCCCGAATCGCGCCCGCTCTGCCCGAATTGCAGCTCGTGGACGAGCCGCTGCTAATCGCCGAGGATTTCGCGTTCTATCAGCGCCATCTGCCGGGCGTGTTCTTCTTGCTGGGCACGGGCGTGCCAGAGGCGCAAGAAAACCCGATCGACGCAGACGGCTGCCCAGCTTATGCGATGAGCGCCCTTCACACCGATACCATGCTCTTTGACGAGGAAATTATGCTCAAGGGCCTCGATGTCTACAAACGATTGCTTTTGCTTGACTAAGGTATGAAGGACTATTTGTTCTAGAAAACACGAACAAACGTACGATATAATAGAGATGTAAGTCTGTAGAAACGTTTGACGTTACTAACGTAAGGCGATACTATGATTGCATCGTATAAAGATGAGGATACCGAACGCTTTGCCATGGGTGTGCGGGTCAGGAGGTTCGTGCCCTTTGAGCGTGTTGCGTTGAGGAAGATTCGCCAACTGCAGGTTTGTGCTTCGCTTGATGATCTTCGCGTTCCGCCGGGCAATCGCCTGGAAGCTTTGAAGGGCGATCGTGCCGGTCAATATAGCATCCGTATTAACGAGTGCTATCGGGTCTGTTTTGAGTGGAGACAGGAGATGGCTTGGAATGTCGAAATCGTTGATTATCACAAGTGATGAGACCTCGTCCGATTTGCTGTCGCCAGTGACTCCTGGTGAGCTTCTCAAAGAGGAGTTTCTTGTTCCCATGGGCATTTCTCAATATCGCCTTGCGAAAGAGACCGGGATTCCGGCTCAGCGTATCGGGCAGATTGTCTTGGGAAAACGTCGCGTGACGGCCGACACCGACCTCCGTCTTTGCCGTTATTTTGGCCTGACGGATGGTTATTGGCTGCGCGCTCAGATGGCGTTTGACCTTGAGGCCGAGAAAAGGCGGATCGAACCGGAACTCGATAAGATCGTTCCTGTTCAGCAGGCCATCGCACTGTAGTGCTCAGAGATGATGGGGGTGGCGCGGCGATGAAGCGACGCCGACAGTCTGCCGTATATAGTCCGGGTGGATGCGGGTGCGGTTTGCTGCTGCTTCCGGTCATCGCTGTGAGCATTGGCGTGATGTTTGCGCTTGCTGGGCTTGCCGCGGCGGCGCTCGTGCTGTTTATCACTGCCATCGGCGTGACGATTTGGCTCTGCCGCAATCGCGGGCAACGCCGTGCCGACGGTAAAACCAATGTCGGCTGGGTCGTCTTTCTGATCATTGCGTACCTGCTGAGTGTCAGCTACCTTGTTTTCTTTGTCCTGTTGATGATCAGTGCTTTTACCGGGGAATCCGTCACGGTGGGTTGATCACTGCTGGCAGACGGTCGCGCAAAGTGCGTTTGCTCGGCGTTTGGATAACTGCATTGGCCGTTTACCGCAACCTTAGCTCTCAGCTAATGAATTCAAGTTCAATCCTTCCTACGATGTGCTGTGTGCCGGCACGGTAGCCGGATCGTAGGAAGGATGAATAATGGCAAAAGAGGGAAAGAAGCCGATCGGCAAGATTGTCCTAGGCATCATCGTGGTGCTGGTTATTGTCGGTGCCGTGGGCTCTATGGGCGGCAACTCAACCGATTCGTCTGCGAGCGATTCGGCAAAACCTGCCGAGACGGCACAGCAGGCTGAGGAGCAAAAAGAACCGCAAGAACCGTATACCATTGCTGACGAGGCTGAAGACACTTCCAATCAGTTTACCTATAAGATCACGGGCACGCTGACCAATAACACGGACAAGGAAAAGAGCTACATTCAGATTGAATATGTTCTGTATGATGCCGATGGCAGCCAGGTTGGAACGGCTCTTGCAAACACCAATCATCTGAAGGCGGGCGGCTCCTGGAAGTTCGAGGCGCTGGGTACGGTGTCTCCCGACCAGGTTGCTAGCTGGGAGCGTTCGGACGTAAGCGGTTTCTAGCATGTTGCATGCACTGGGGGAGGTGAGGTCGTATGCCCGATAAAAAGCTGACTGACGAGTTACTCAATGAGCTTCTCGACGCGCCAAACATCGATGGCTATATCAAGGAGCACGACTTTGCCACCCCGTCGCTTTCGGACTACCTGAAGCAACTGCTGCAGGAAAAGGGCTTGGAGCGCTCGCGCGTGGTTCGTATGGCCGATCTCAATGAGACCTTTGGCTATCAGATCTTTACCGGTGCGCGTCATCCGAGCCGCAATAAGGTGCTGCAGATTGCCTTTGCGATGGCGTTGACGCTCAAAGAGACCAACCGTGCGTTGACGGCTGCCGGGGTAAGCGTCCTTAACTGCAAGGACCGCCGCGATGCGATTATCATCTTCTGTATCGATCGCGGGTGCAGCCTCCAAAAGGTCAACGAGGAGCTGTATCGCTTTGGCGAGGAGACGGTGAGTTAGCGGCTGATATCTGAGCCGGCGGAGCTGTCGAACAACGATGCAAACGAACGGGGCGCGGATGCCATGGGGTGTCTGTGCCCTGCGCTATGATGGAGGCTATGGATACTCAGACCCCAACATATTCCGATGACGAGCTGACCGCAGCGCTTGCCGAGCACCTGGCGTCGCTCGATCGCGACGACAGCTATCGCGTGGAGTGTGTACTTAAGCGCTCGTCCGTTGAAACAACCGAGCTCGTGTACTTTGAAGGAACCGGCGGTGGTTCGCTCGGCCCCTTTGTCCGTAAACGCATCGATGCTTCGGCTCAAATCGGCGGGGCATACGAGCGCCTGTTTGCCGCTCAGCGGGCAGGCAGGCGTTTTGAGCACCTGCCCAGAATCGTCGATTGTCGTCGTGTGGGCGACGAGCTCAACGTGGTTATGGAATACATCGAAGGGGAGACGCTCGGGGCGCTGGTGTACCGTCTGGGAGCCACCCCCGATTATGCGCGTGAATTGTATCCTGCCCTATGCGATGCCGTGGGCGAGCTCCACACCGGTTTTGCAATAGCGGGGGAGACGTCGGCGCCGGTGATCCATCGCGACCTCAAGCCGTCGAATATCATCGTGACAGGTGCCAACTATACGCCTGATGACGGCCTGACGTTTTCATCGCTGGTGATTATCGACTTGGGGATCGCGCGCGTATGGCGCGATGGCGCCGATGCCGATACCGTCAAGTTTGGGACACGGCCCTATGCGCCGCCCGAGCAGTATGGGTTTGGACAGACGAGCGTGCGAAGCGACGTCTACGCACTTGGCGCCCTGTTGTTCTTCTGCTTGACGGGAGTCGACCCTAAACCAGGGCTCGACATGCGCGAGCAATGCGAGGCGCGCGGCATTCCCACTCCACTTGCCGATGCCGTCTGCATGTCGATGGCGCTCGACCCGGCCAAGCGTTTTGCGAGCGCGGAAGCGTTGGGACGGGCGACGCGCGCGGCATACGATCTAAGTCGCCCCGTGCGGCCTCCTGCGCCTGTGCTTGTCCGTACTCCGGCCTCGGAGACGGCGTTGACGTCCCAAGGGCTCCAGAACCCCACAGGGCTTCCTAGGCCTGCCGCCTCCGCTGCATGCGGTCTGCTCTCTCGCGTTCCGGAGTCTCTGGGGCGTATTTGGAATACGATCGTCTGCTTCTCGCTGATTGTGTTCTTTGCCGGAAGTCACTTTGCCGTCTTTCACCCCACGGGAGCAAACCAAAGCTACCCGACGTGGCTTCTCATAATCGAGTATTTTTTCTTTGTCGATGGCCTTATGGTGCTTATGCATTTTGCGCTGCTCGATAAGCGCCGTCTTCGTCGGCGATTCGCACTGCTCGACAGCTATCGCGGCAAGAAGCTCGCGAAACTCTGGCTCAAGGCACTGGGTGTGCTGCTCCTATGCATGATCGTCATAGTCGCGGTTGCCAATGCGACCGGCGTCGTCGATACCTCCGCTACCTAAAAGAAAAGGGCCCCATTGGGGCCCTTTGCAGTTGCACTTAGATGCGGTTCATCTGTGCGGCGACTTTGTTGTACCAGTCCTGCCACGTGGGCGGGCAGTACTTTTTGGCCGCTGCCGGGGTAAGGGTGGAGCCGTAGTTGGCGCCCAAATAGGCAACGTGAGCGGAGATACCCTCGCTCCAGCTGCCAAAGCTGCGCCAACCGCCGCCACGTGCACTCCAGCCCCAGGCGTTGTAAGAATTGGCGCAATAAGCACCCTTGGTGCTCTCGATGCAGGCGATGGCGGGGGACCAACGGGGGTCGACACCGGTATTCCAAGCGGCGACGGCAAAGTTGTAGCCCTGGCCTGCCATGGGGGAGCCGGCGAGATAATTGTCGATGCGGCCCGTCCACTCAGTAATGAACGAATCGTAATCGGAGCTACCGGTATTGGCGTTGTTCACCGTGGTGTCGATGGTGGTGTTGGTGTTGGTGGCCTGGCTGCTGGAATTGCTGCCGCTTACGCCCTCGCCCGAGAGCTTCTCGGCAGCAGCGGCCTTATCGGCCTCAAGCTTGGCAAGCTCGGCGGCATTTTCCTGTTCGGCTTTTGCCTGTGCCTCGCTGCGGAGCTGCTGGGCCTGCGCCAGCGCATCCTCGGCGTTTTTCTGCTCTGCCTCAAGCTGAGACTTGGCCTGATCGAGCTCGGTTTTGTTCTGCTCGAGCTCGGTCTGCATCTTGTTAAGCTCTTCGATCTCGTCGACGCTCGAGCTCGTAATCTGGTTGGTGTATTTGCAGGTGGTGATAAAGTCACCCAAGCTCTGCGTGTTCACCAGGAAGCTCACGATGGGGCTGGTGCCCTTCTGGTACTTATACAGATCGCGCATGGCGGAGCTTGCCTTGGCCTGCTGCTCGGGTAGCTCGGCCTCAATCTTATCGATGTTCGCCTCATTGGAGTCGATCTGCTTTTGCAGATCCTCGAGCTTGGTACGGGCGTCGTTGTAGGCGCTCGTAGCGTCCTCGATTTTTTTCTGGGCGGCGGAAAGCTGATCCTGCGTTGCCTGCGAGGCGGCATAGGCCGCGACGGGGGAGAGCATCGGCGTGGCCGTCAGCGCGACGGCGAGCGCGGCGTTCGTGATGATACGAGCTGGCTTCGACGCGATGAGCGCTGCGGTGCGATGGTTCGAATGCTGCATCCAGTCCCTCTGCAATCAATCGTAGGTTATTGGTCGAGGTGTATTCTACTACTGCTTTCGACCTCAACTTGAACCTTAAAGGTTCTAAAGGGTCAAGTTGAACTTGAGGCTTTGGCCTTGACCTGCGGGAATGGTGAATTGTTGAGAAACCATAGAGTTCAACTTTAACGTTACGGCACCCTGTTTGTGAGGGTTTTGGCTGTAAAAGTTGCCCTCACGTGGGGTTTTGCAACTACAAGGTCCCATCGCGGTGAGCTTGGCCTTCATGCTGGATAATTACGCCGATTGCCATAGATACGGTGGAGCTTTGGGTGCCGGCGGCTCGGCACGCTAGAATAAATCAGTTGCACAAAGACCGCCCGTCGTGTGGGCAGTTCATGATAGGAAGTTTCCATGGCATTGCAGTTTACAGAGCGCGAGTTTATTCCCGTGCTGCTCGGCGGCGACATCAACGCGTATTCGGTGGCGCGCGCCTTCTACGAGGAGTATCAGGTCAAGAGCCTGGTCTTTGGCAAGTATCAGACGGGCCCTGCGTATCGCAGCCAGATTATCGACTACACGCCTAACGTGGATATCGACACCATGCCCGTGATGCTTAAGACCGTCAACGGTATCGCTCGGGCACATGCCGAAAAGACGATTGTCCTGATGGGCTGCGGCGATAACTATGTTGCCCTGGTGGCCCAGGCCAAGGATGCCAACGAGCTGGCGGATAACATCGTTGCGCCTTACGCGCGCTATAGCATGCTTGAGCAGTGCCAGAAGAAGGAGATCTTCTACGAGCTGTGCGAGAAGCACGGTGTGCCCTATCCGCATACGTTTACCTTTACCATGGCGATGCTCAACGCTCAGGGTGAGGCTCCCGCCGAGGTGCTCGACCAGATCGACTTTCCCTACCCGATGATCCTGAAGCCTTCCGACGGCATCATGTGGTGGCAGCATGAGTTCGAGGGTCAGAAGAAGGCTTATGAGATTGCCGACCGCGCCGAGCTGGAGCGGGTTATCCGCGATTCCTATGCCAGCGGCTACACCGATGACCTGATTTTGCAGGATCGCGTGCCCGGCAACGACGAGTACATGCGCGTGCTCACCAGCTATTCTGATCGCAACGGCAAGGTTCGCATGATGTGCCTGGGTCACGTGCTGCTCGAGGAGCATCAGCCCCATGGCGTCGGTAATCACGCCTGCATCATCACCGAGCCCAATGATGAGCTTATGAGTGGCGTGCGCAAGCTGCTCGAGGACCTTCACTTTGTGGGCTATTCCAACTTTGACGTCAAGTATGACGAGCGCGATGGCTCGTTTAAGTTCTTTGACTTTAACACCCGTCAGGGCCGCAGCAACTACTACGTAACCAACAGCGGCTTTAACGTTGCCAAGTACGTGGTGGATGAGTACGTCTATAACCGCCCGTTTGAGCCGGAGTTTGTGACGGCGAAGGACGAGGCGCTGTGGATGGTCGTTCCCATGGGCGTCGTCGACAAGTACGTCAAGGCTCCCGAGCTGCGCGCGAAGGTGCATCGCCTTGCCAAGGAGGGCAAGGGCGCCGATCCCTCGTTTATGAAGGGAGACTTTATCTTTAACCGCTGGTTGCGCATGTGGCACACCAAGCTGCGTCACTATAAGCTGTTCAAGACGTATTACAAATAGATGAGTGCGGCGCCCGTCCGGTTTACATCGGGCGGGCGCGGGTATGATACGCGCAATTGCGCAAGCGTCACCAAGGAGGCGGCGATGGAAAAGCTGGGAGTTATCGGCGGCATGGGCGCCGAGGCCACGTCGTATTACTACGACCAGGTGGTGCGCCACACGGCTGCTGCCTGCGATCAGGAACATATCGACATGGTGGTGCTCTCCAAGTCGACCATGCCCGACCGCACGCTGGCCATTAAGACCGGCGAGCATGCCAAGCTGCTGGCGACCATGAAAGAGTGTGCCCAGGCACTCGAGTCGCTGGGCTGTGCGCACATTGCCATTCCCTGCAACACGTCACACTACTTTTACGACCAAATCCAGTCGTTTACCACAGTGCCGATTATCCACATGCCGCGCGAGTCGGTTCGCTATGCCCTGGCGGGTGCGGTGATGGGGGAGTGCGAGTTCGACCCCAACCTGAGTATGCCGGCCGAGCCGGTGCACAAGATTGGCATCATGGGCACCGACGGTACCGTGGGCGCAGGCGTCTATGGGCGCGAATGCGAGACCGCGGGCGTTGAGGTCGTCTATCCCAGCGAAAAGCGTCAGGCCGACGTGATGTCGCTCATCTACGACGATGTGAAGGCCGGGCGCGAGCCCGATATGGATAAGTTCGACCGCGTGATGTGGGAGTTCGCCCGTAGCGGCTGCGACCGCGTCATCCTGGCCTGCACGGAGCTTTCGGTGTTGCAGAAGTATCGTGAGATGCCCGAGATCACCCTTGATGCGATGGATGTCCTGGTACGCGAGTCCATCATCCGCAGCGGCGCCCTCTACCGCCTATAACCCTCGACCTGCCAAAAAGGGACAGGTTTGTTTTGGTAGGTTTTATCTGGGAAAACAGTAAGGCCTCGGCTCGTTTGGTGCGAGCCGAGGCCTTTTGCATTGCCGGTTGCTGCCAGCGATTGCTAGAACAGGAAGCCGATGGAGATAAGGGCGATGCTGACGATAAGTACGGCGATATCCAGGCTTTTGATGGGGTAGCGCTTATACGAACTCGCACGCGTGCGCAGGTAGAAGCCGCGCTGCTCGGCAGCAAGTGCGGTGGCATCGGTCTTGCCCACACTCGAAATAAGCAGTGGCACGCACAGCGGCAGCATGAGTTTGAGTTTCTTGACGGGATTCTTAGTGTCGTATTCGACGCCGCGTGCAGTCTGCGCCTCCATGATGGCGTTCATTTCCTGGCCAAATACCGGCACAAAGCGCAGTGCCGTGGTAAAGGTGAAGGCATAGCGATATGGCACGTGCAGCACCTCGACGCAGGCGTTGGCGAGGTCGTTGAGCTTGGTCACCATAAGCATGAGGATGAGTGGCAGCGCCACGCCCAACAGGCGTAGGCAGGCCTTCGATCCGGTAATGAGGCCCGTGTCGGTGATAAAGCCCCACACCACGTTGCCGTCGCGCATAAAGGCCAGCTGAAGCACCAGCATGATAAGCGCGAGCGGAATCAGCAGCTTGAGTAGTGAGAGCAGACGGTCGACGACGCCGGCGTAGGCGCCCAGTGCAAGGGTGAGCGCCAAAAAGCCCAACAGCGCCACGTAGGTATCGGACAGGAAGATGCCGATGATGATGGCGGCGGCAAGGCCCAGTTTGACGACCGGGTTCAAGCGGTGCAGCAGTGTATCGCCCGGCATATAGTCGATGACGTTAACCACGGTGGACCATCTCCTCGGTAATGCGAACGATATCGGTGACCTCGCTCACCTGTGCAAAGGCAGGAGAGACGGAGGATGCCAGACGACGAGAAAGCTCTATGACCTGGGGTGGCTCAACGTAGGCTTGCTGCATGAGCTCGATGTTCGAGAACAGCTCGTGCGTGCGGCCGCGCTCGAGGATGCGGCCGTCGGCCATCACCACGATGCGCTCGGCAAAGTCGGATACGACTTCCATGTCGTGGCAGACCATGATGACGGCGCAGCCGCGCTCGGCCATGGTGCGCACGGTTTCCATGACGGTCATGCACTCACGGTAGTCAAGGCCGCTCGTGGGCTCGTCGAGCACCACGATTTTGGGCTCTACGACCACGACGGAGGCGAGTGCCACCATCTGGCGCTGACCGCGCGAGAGCGAGAAGGGCGCCTCGTCGGCCGGCAAGCCAAAGCGGTCGATGACGAGCTGGGCGCGACGCAGCGCCTCGGCACGGTCGATGCCGGCAAGCTCCAGGCCAAAGGCGACCTCGTCGAGCACAGTGTCCTTGCAGATCTGGCGGTCGGGGTTTTGGAAGAGGGTTGCGACTTCGCGGGCGATGCGGCTCGTGGGAGCGGCTGCGGTATCCAGTCCCGTGACACGCACGCTGCCCGAGGCGGGCTTAAGCAGGCCTGTGAGCAGCTTGGTGAGCGTGGTCTTGCCGGCGCCGTTTTGGCCGACGATGCCCACGAGCTCGCCGGGATAGAGGGTCAGGTTGAGGTCGTGGACGGCGGCGCCGCCATTGGGATAGGCAAACTCAACGTGATCGAAGGTGAGCACGGGCTCGGCGTCCTTGGCGTGCGGGCGCAACGACGGTGCGTGCGGTGAGCCGGCGGGTGCCTGAATGTCACTGCTTGCGTGTGCGGGGTCGACGATGCCCGTAATCAGGCGCTCGGCCTCATCAACATCCAAACAGGGAGTGCCGCTGGCCAGGCCATCGACCTCGAGGCTGTTGAAAATGCGCGTGACACGCGGGCAATCGACGCCGATGGCGCGGAGCTCATCGGCGTGTGCGAAGACCTCGTGCGGCTCGCCCTGTAGCGCGATTTCGCCATGATTGAGCACGAGTACGCGGTTGCAATACTCCGAAAGCAGGGCGACTTTTTGCTCAACGACGACGATGGTGATGCCGAGTGCGCGGTTGGCCTCACGCAGGGTCTCGAAGATCAGCGTGGAGCTGGCGGGGTCGAGCGCCGCGGTGGGTTCGTCGAGCACGAGCACGCGCGGACGCATGGCGAGGATGGCGGCGATGGCAACCTTTTGCTTTTGGCCGCCCGAAAGCGTGGCGATCTCGCGGTCGCGCAGGTCGCTGATGCCGACGGTCTCGAGCGTCTCGCTCACACGTTGCTCGATCTGGTCGTGGGGAACGCCAAAGTTCTCCAGGCCAAAAAGCATCTCGTCCTCGACGACCGAGGCGACCATTTGCGTGTCGATGTCCTGCAGCACGCTGCCGACGATTTGCGATACGTCGGTCAGCGAGACCTCGCAGGTGTCGCGGCCGTCAACCATGACGGACCCAAAGAACGTGCCGGTGTAGTGGTGGGGCACAGCACCCGACAGACAGGCGGCAAGCGTGGACTTGCCGGCGCCCGAGGGCCCGATGATGCCGATGAAATCTCCCTTGTTCACGCTGAGCGAGATGTGGCTTAGCGCCTGCTCGGTCTGCGTGCCATAGGAGAACGAGACATCGTCGACGTTGATGATCGTTTCCATGGATACCTTTCATAGTCATTGGGGACGTTCTTACATGACTAGTCGTTTAAGAACGTCCCCAAGAGCTCCTTAAAGAACGTCCCCAAGAGCTAGTTGTTTGGGACAGTCTTTACCGATGGGGCACTGTGGGTTAGTTGAGCTTCAGGGCCTTCTGGATGGGCAAGTAGAGGGCGCCGACCAGAATGGCGTTAAAGACGGCGGTCATGGCGACGACGGGCAACATGGCGGCGGCGAGCTCGCCGACCACGCCGAGCATGGCCATCTTGATGACCATGAAGATGACGCCGGAGACAAAGGTGGTCACGAACGTTGCGACGATGGCGACGGCAGACTTGACCTGTCCGTCCTTGGCAGCAGCGTTGACGATGACGGCCATGAGCATGGCGGCGATGCCCTCAGCGGCAAAATCGACGAACGGCGAAGTAGTGGTGATCTGGATCACGGCAGCCGAGATGAGGCCAATGACGAGCGCCTGGCCGATGTTGGGGCGAACGACCAGGATGGTGAGGCAGAAGGCCGAGATGATGAACTCGGGGCTGATCATGCCGCCCGAGATGCCCGAGATGGCCTTGCCGACGGTGAAGTTGAGGATGAAGCCTGCAGCGAGCAGGATGGCGAGCAGGACGAGAGCGCGGACGTCGAGTTTGCCGCGGTCGGCGGTCTGGACGGTGCGGGGCTGAGTGGCGGTGGTGTTCTGAGACATGGTGAAAATCCTTTCTGAAGGGAAGCGCAAGGGAAAAGCGGAGGCGCGTGATGCGAATGCGATCGGGCTCGAGATAGAAAAAGGCCCCCGGTCGAAACCGGAGGCCTTCCAATCACCTAGAGCGCAAAAACAGGCGTGAGGGACTCACTGTCGACCGATCGTATTCGCATCACGCCACCACCAGTTGTTGAGAGACTTCATCGTGTTCTTCATGTTGGTGGCTCCTTTCGTGATGCCGTGGCACGGTCGCACCTAGTTGCTGTTGCGCTGCACTATAGCACAGCGAAGTGCGTGCGGGGAAATCTTTTTTAAAAAGATTTCAGGCGGGTTTCCCACCGGTCAAAAGAGCGGGCTGAGCGGGCGAGGCTGCCATTGCTGCCTTGCCCGCTCAGCTAGGACGTTACTCCTTATTGCGACGGTAGAGGAAGTAACCGCCCGCGGAGATGACGGCAACGCCAGCGATGGCGAATGCAGCCACCACGCGGCCATCAAAACGATCACCGGTGGTGGGCAGGCCGCCCTTGGTGTTCGCCTTGTTGGTGGTTACCGTGGTCGTGGTGTCCGACTTGCCAGGCTTCTCGGGCTTGGTGGTGGGCTGCTCGGGCTTAGCGGGCTGCTCGGGGGTACCGGGCTGCTCAGGAGTACCAGGCTGCTCGGGAGTGCCAGGCTGATCCGGGGTTACCGGGTCGGTGGCAAGAGCGTCCTTGGCGTAGGTGATGGACACCTTGAGGCCGTTGGTCTCGGTGTTCAGGTCGCTCGGGGTGAAGGGCTGGTCGAAGTTCTCAGCCTTCAGATAGGCGCGCATCTCCTGGAGCAAGGCCTTGCACTTGACGTAGGTGTTCTCGGTGGCAGCATTGCCGGCCTTGTTTGCCAGGGCGGTACGGGCCTCGGTGCCCTCGGTGGCCTGCATGACCTCGTCGACTTCCAAGTTCTGCTCGACGAGCTCGTTCTGGAGGGCGTCGAGGTAGGTGCGGACGTTGACGCCGAGCAGCTCGGGATGCTCGAAGCAGAGGGAGCTGATGTCCATGAGGACGTAATTGATGGAGTTCTCGGGTTCTTCGTTGTTTACGATGTCCGTCTCTTTGCAATGATCGTAGGAGACGGTCTGGTCGCTGAAATACGGGCTAACCTCGGTGAGCAGTGCGGAGTAGAAGGGGATGGCGACGGAGTACGCGGCGCGGGAGAGCATTTCCCATTGGATGGTTGCGATCTCGGGATCGAGGCCATCGCGAATCTGGAAGAGGTTGATCTCGCTGTTGCTTTCGGTACCGATGGCGTAGGCGCCGTCGGTGTTGGCGTTGAGGCCCGGGGCCTTCTCGCCGCGGTTGCCAAACGCGCGGATCATCTCAAAGGTGTTCCAGTTGGATTTGCCAGGCTGGAAGAACAGGGGCTGTGCCTCGAAGGGCAGAGCGCCGGTCGTGGCGCGGGCGTTTTCGCGCGTGTCCTTTACGATCTTATAGTCGGTGCCCTCGGTGAGCGGCGCATCGAAGTAAGCGCGACCCTGGACATAACGTGTCCAAGAGTGCATGGCATTTTCGCTAATTTCCTCGCCGTAGGTCTGGGCAACGTCGAACTGGCCATCATCGAAGTACTTGGCGAAGCCCTTCTCCTTGGGCATAGATTCGATGCCCTCGGAGTGGAGGCAGTTCTCGGTGTCGTTGAGGTCAACCTTGTAGTTGAGGTTGCCGATGTTGGGGTTAAGCGAGGCGATGTCATCGGTGAGCTTCATGGCGATCCACTGATGGCCGGAAAGTGCGGCGAACAGCCAGGTCTCATTGTTGTCGGAGATGATAATCTGGTCGTTGCCGCAGGCGCCCTGGTCGTCGATGATCTTGCCGAGGAGCTCGACACCCTCACGTGCCGTGGCGCTTTCGCCCAAGATTACGCTGCCGTAGCTATATTCGCCAATGCCAGTATCGGTCAGGGGGTCCGCAGCCTTGGCGGCTGCATTCATGTAGGTGGTCAGCGTGGCGGAGCAGGAGACACCCTTCTCGTTGATGCCAGCCTCGGAGTAGGCATCCCAGCGCTCGTCCCACTGACTGGGGTGGTCACGCACATAGGTGTAGCGATACGAGGTCTTGGTCGAGGTATACACGAATGCAGACTCATCCGAGCTGTAGGTGTGACCAGGGCCAAACGAAGGCTCGATGCCAAAGTGCTTGAGGTAACGCTTGCGGTAGTCCTCAGCACGGCCGTAGTACGTATTACCGTCGGCCGTCAGCTTGTTGCCCATATAGACCTGCGTGCAGGCGAGCGCAGAGGTCGGCATGGACATGATGGTTGCAGCTCCAAAGGCGAGGCCTATGCCTAGCTTCTTGAGCGCGTTGACGGGGTGAGTTTTCCTCATTTTCCCTCCCAGCGTGCGAAAGCCCTCTGTCGCCAGAGGGCTTCAGCCAATAAAGACACCCCATTAGCGTAACGAACTGGAAACAATATTCATCTATGAAAGAAACTTACTCGATAAGCGTAATGAAGTATGCGATGAGCGGTTAATTATACTCGGTTTGTAGCTTTACTTAAATAAAGGCACCCTGCAATTACTGTACCTGAATAAAGCATCTTGCACGGGGCGCAAAGAAAATCCCCCGCTGTTTGGCAAATGCATAAACAGCAGGGGAGACGATAATTGGATGAATATCATACCAATGTGGAATTACTTCTTCCGGCGGTGGATCACGTTGATCGCATAGCCGACGAGCATGGCCAAAACGATGATGATAAAGCCGAGCAGGGGATTGTCGTTCATGGGGTCCTCCTATTTACCAAGCGGTGAGAATTCGTCGACGATGAGGTCGAGGCATTGCGGAAGCGCGCGGGCTCCAAAGACGCCCGAGTTGCTGGAGATGATCTCGCCATCGAACTGCATGCCCAGCGACGGCGTGCAGGTGATCTTGGCTTCCTTGGTCTGGATGATCTTGAACTGTGGGCGCCCGAGTACCTTGCCGGCGGGGTCAAGCGCAGCGGTGATCACAGTAGGCAGCAGCTGAACGGTGCGCACGGGTTCGATGACCGCAATATCGACCATGCCATCGTTCATGCGGCAGTCGGGGAACAGGTTGATGTCGTTTTGAATGACCGAGGTATTGCCTGCCATGCAGCAGATGCCGTCGAGCTCCTCGACAATGCCGTCGTGTTCAATGGTAAAGTGCGCCACCGTGGGGTTGGGCGTGGCGAGCGCGGAGAGGAAGTAGGCGATCTCGCCAATGTCGTTTTTGGTGGGAGCGGCCTTCATCATGATCTCGGCGTCGAAGCCCGAGCCGGCGATGATGATAAAGCCGTGGCGCTTCTCGTTGCCGTTCTCGTCGAGCCAAAAGAGCTCGCCCATATCCACTTTGACCGTGCGGCCGGCACGGCAAGCCTTGGCAAGCGCCGCCGCCTCGGGGGCATTGCCGATGTTGTTAAAGAACAGGCAGGCCGTGCCAGAGGGGAAGACGAGCGTGGGGACGCCGCACCCGCGCATCTGGTCGAGCACGTTGGAGACGGTGCCGTCGCCGCCCGAAACGACCACGCGATCGAACTCGCGAACGTCCGCTACCGCGTCCTCGGGCTCCATGCCATCGCCGATAAAGCGCATCACGACTTCGTCGCCGCCCTGTGCAAGGGCGTGCGTGAATGCGTAGATTTCATCGGAGCTGGGACCCGATGCCGGGTTGTGGATGATAAGGCAGCGCATACTTACGTTCCCGTTCTGTGACTAACCGAGTATAGTTGTAGAGCAATGCCGATATCCTACCCGTGTTTTTCGGGCCTAACCTTATTCGATGGGTTGATATGTACATTTCCACACATCAGGCTCTGGTCGACTTTTGCCAGCGCGCCCGCGAGTTCGACGCGATCGCCGTCGATACCGAGTTTTTGCGCGAGCGCACGTTTCACCCGCGCCTGTGCCTGGTCCAGATTGCCACCCCCGCCGAGAGTGTCGCTGTCGATCCGCTGGTGATTGACGACCTGTTTCCCTTGGCCGAGCTTATGGCTGACGAGGGCGTGGTCAAGGTATTCCATGCTTGCTCGCAGGACATGGAAGTTATGCTCCATACCGTGGGCGCACTGCCGCGACCGATTTTTGACACGCAGGTTGCCGCCGCCTTTTTGGGCGAGCGCCAGCAGATTTCGTATGGTGCGCTCGTTCAGACGTTCTGCGGCGTATCACTGCCCAAGACCGAGTCGCTGACCGACTGGTCGCGCCGCCCGCTGACCGATAAGCAGATTGAGTACGCGATCGATGACGTCAAGTACCTGATCGTCGCCTATACCGAGATGATGAGCCGCCTGCGCGAGCTGGGCCGCGTGGACTGGGTGCTCGACGAGTTGCGCCCGCTGGCCGACGAGTCGCACTACCGTGCGGATCGCCATGAGGCATTCCGCAAGGTCAAGCGTATCAACTCGTGCAGCCGCCATCAGCTGGGCATTGCGCGCGAGCTTGCCGCTTGGCGTGAGGACCGCGCTGAGCGGCGCAACATCCCTCGCAAGTGGGTTATGTCCGACGATACGCTGTTGGCCCTGGTTAAGCGCAATCCCGTGCGTGTTGAGGAGTTCCGCAGCATCCGCGGTACCGACCAGCTGGGGGAGCGCGACGTGGATGGCGCGTTGATGGCCATCAAGCGCGGAGCGAGCTGCCCGCACGATCGCCTGCCGCTCATGGTGCGCGGGCACCGTCAGATCTCGCCGGAGCTGGAGAGCGTGACGGACCTGATGTATGCGCTCATCCGCCTGGTTGCCGAACGCTCGGGAGTGGCGACCTCGGTTATTGCCTCGCGCGATGACCTGGCCGACTACATTGAGCATCCCGAGCAGAGCCCCCTGCGTGAAGGCTGGCGTTTTGAGCTTGTGGGCTCGCGTCTGGACGATCTGCTTTCCGGCAATATGGGACTCACCGTGAAGGACGGAAAGATTGAGTTGTTATAGGGAAGCCTAGTCTGCTGAGTGGGTAGAATGCCTCCAACGTGTAACTCGATTCGGAGGAATTCGTATGCCCTATTACTATGGATACGGCTTTGGCATCGACCCGCTGTACCTGCTGGTTGTTCTTGTTTGTACGGTGCTCGGTCTTGCCGCGCAGAGCTATATCAACTCGACGTACAAAACCTGGTCCAAGGTTCGCTCGGACGGCGACACGGGCGCTGCGGTCGCGCGCCGCATGCTCGACGCCAACGGCTGCAATGCCGTGGGTATCAAAGGTGTCGCCGGTGAGCTCACCGACCACTACAACCCGCAGGATAACAACCTGTACCTCTCGGACGCCAACCGTTCGGGCGGCTCGGTTGCAAGCGTTGCTGTCGCTTGTCACGAGGCAGGCCATGCCGCGCAGCGTCAAAGTGGCTATGCCATGATGAGGGTGCGCACTGCCCTGGTCCCGGTCGTCAACTTTACCCAGAACACCTGGACCATCGTGCTACTCATGGGCCTGTTTATGAACATCGCGGGACTCACGACCCTCGCGTTGATCTTCTTCTCGTTTAGTGTGTTGTTCCAGTTGGTTACGCTGCCGGTCGAGATTGATGCCAGCCGCCGCGCTGTGGCATATATTGAGCAGTCGGGCATGAGTTCCAAGCAGGTCAACGGTGCCAAGAAGGTCCTGACGGCAGCCGCGCTCACCTATGTGGCGGCGGCGCTCACTTCGATCATTCAGCTGCTCTACCTGATGGCTCGCTACAACAGAAACTCCAACCGATAACAACTTGGCTTGACAGGCGCCGCGGAGATTTGTGTCCCCGCGGCGCTGTACTATGTGTTGGACTTGAATTTGCGCAGGGCCGGAGCCCTTGTGCACGATGACGAAAGGAGGCTGCGTGGCAGGCTGGAATCTAACCGGCAATGCCGTTTCCGCCGAGTTCGACGGTTCGGATGAGCAGGAGCGCAAGGAGCTCAGCGTGAGCCAGGCGGTAGAGATCGCTGCCGGTGCGCTCGATGCCATTCCGCAGCTGAGCGTCTTGGGCGAGGTCACGGGCTTCCGTGGCCCCAATGCCCGAAGCGGCCACTGCTACTTCCAGATTAAGGACGATTCGGCCGCCGTTGACTGCATCATTTGGAAGGGCGCCTATCTCAAGCGCACGTTCGATCTGCGCGACGGCATGCAGGTGAGCTTTAAGGGCAGCTTTAACCTTTATAAGGCCACGGGCCGCATGAGCTTCGTGGCTAAGTCATTCTCGTTGGCGGGGGAGGGCTTGCTGCGTCAGCAGGTTGCGCAGTTGGCCGAAAAGCTACGCCGCGAGGGCCTGATGGACGAAGCGCGCAAGCGCCGCATCCCGGTGTTCTGCTCCCGCGTGGCGGTCGTTACCTCGCTTTCGGGTGCCGTAATCGACGACGTCAAGCGCACATTGCGTCGTCGCAACCCGCTCGTCGAGCTCGTCTGCGTGGGCGCTAAGGTTCAAGGCGAGGGTGCGCCGGCCGAGCTTATTGAGGGCCTGCGCCGTGCCGCCGCAATCACGCCGGCGCCCGACTGTATCTTGCTGGTGCGCGGCGGCGGCTCCTTTGAGGACCTCATGACCTTTAATGACGAGGAGCTTGCCCGTGCGGTGGCGGCTTGTCCTGTGCCCGTGGTGACCGGCATTGGCCATGAGCCCGATACCTCGATTTGCGACATGGTGAGCGACCGCCGCGCCTCCACGCCCACGGCGGCGGCAGAATCGGTGGCGCCGGCTATGACGGAGTTGGCCGACGTGCTCGAGGCGCGCCATCAGCGTCTGGGTGCCGCGATGGCATCGATGATTGGGTCGGCCCAGGTCGACCTGGAGATGCTCAATCAGCGCGGTCACCGTGCCTGGGATACCTATACGGCTCGCTTGGGCGATGCGCTCGATGCGGCTGCGTGCCGCCCGTGCCTCAACGACCCCACATTTATGGTCGAGCGTCGCGAATCGGAGCTTGCGCTGACTGCCGATCGCCTGTCGGGCGCCATAGTACGCTCGGTCGGGACATTCCGCTCAAACTTTGAGCGCCTGCCCGAGCGTCTGGTTGCAAGCACCTCGGGGCTCGATGGCAAACGCCATGCGTTCACGCTTGCGAGTTCCCGCCTGGAGCATCAGGGGCGCACGATGCTCAGCAAACCCGCGTCCGACCTGGGCCGAGCCGCCGCGTCGCTCGATGCCCTGTCGCCGCTCAAGGTGCTTGCCCGCGGCTATTCCATCGCGTACAGCGATGATGGTGTGGCTACGAGCGCCAAGACCTTTAAGCCCGGCGACGCCATTCGCGTGCGCATGGCAGACGGCAACGTGGCGGCAACGGTCGATACGGTCGAGTAGGCCGCGTTTCATAGCGATAAACCTTTAGGAAAGGAAACAGATATGGCAGAGAAGACCCCGGTCGAGCAGCTTACGTACAAGCAGGCTTCGCAGGAGCTGGAGCTCATCATCCGCAGCTTGGAGTCGGGCGATATGGAGCTCGAGGAGTCGCTCGAGAGCTATACCCGCGGCGTCGAGCTCCTCAAGAGCCTGCGCACCCGCCTGTCCGATGCCGAGCAGAAGGTCTCGGTGCTTCTTAAAGACGTCGACGGCAACGACGTGCTCGCCGACGGCGAAGCCGCCAACACCGACGACAACCTCTCGTTCTAACCATCCCGACCAAATATAATTACCTTGGTCTGTGAGAAAGGAACCAACCATGTGCGATTGCATCTTCTGTAAAATTGCCAACCACGAGATCCCCTCGACCGTTGTCTATGAGGACGACCAGGTCATCGCCTTCGACGACCTCAATCCCCAGGCACCGGTCCATACGCTCGTGATCCCCAAGAAGCACTACAGTGACATCGCTGACAACGTACCTGCCGAGACCATGGGCGCCATGGCTCACGCCATCCAGGAGGTCGCTAAGGCCAAGGGCTTGGAGGACGGTTTCCGCGTCATCTCCAACAAGGGCGTCAACGCCGGCCAGACCGTCATGCACTTCCACATGCACGTTCTCGGTGGCAAGAACCTGGGCGAGAACCTCATCTGAGGGCGCGTAGGCCGTCGACTTGGCTGCCTTTGGAGTAATCTATGCAGCTTTCTCAACTCGAATACCTTCAAGCTGTAGCGAACTATGGCGGCGTGCGCAAAGCAGCTCGCGCCGTTCACGTGAGTCCGCAGGCCGTTTCGTCGGCAATAAAAAAGTTGGAATCTGAGTATCAGATTGTTTTGCTCGACCGATCGGCGGGGGAGGCTGTTTTGTCTCCGGCGGGCAGAGAATTTGCGCGTCGTGCACGCGTGATCCTGGCGCAAGTCGACGATCTCAAAAAGTACGCTCAATCGGGGAACGGCGGCGTTTCGCCCGACGGCCATTTCCGTCTTTACGCCCCCTGTCTTCACGGGCGGGGGCGCCTTTTTTCCGAAAACTGGTACGACTCGTTTGAAAGCTCGCACCCTCAGATTCATCTTGATGTGTGGCATCAGCCAACGGCAACATGCTTTGAATCACTTATACTTGGAATTTCGGACGCGGCTATCTCGTTTGAGGAACCACGGGACAGCGTCCTTTCTTCAAAATATATGGGTGAAAAGGAGCTCAGGGTTCTTTCATGTCCAGCTGGTCATCAATCTGTTGACGCTATGACCATTCGTGAGTTACTGGGCGGCAGGCTCGCTGTTCCCATTAATTTGTCACCCTGTCTCAATGCAATCAATCAATGTCCCGAAGCTCAGCTGGTTAATTTCCGCTTTCGCGATGTCGAATACGGAAACAGGGCGCAGGCTGAGTTTCTTCAAGCCGGGGGATTGATATTGAGTTTTTCTGGCTCTTCTCTCGCATCGGATGGATCGGAAGTGAGCGAGTGCTCCATTGAAGCCTCACATGACGTAGCCTTGCCCATCTACTTTTGCTATCGACAAAATGCCTGGACCGATCGACACCAGACGGTATTTCTTCACCTATTGCGCCATCTCGCTTCGTGAGGCCATTTGGCCTCGTGTCGTCAAGTGAATGTTGACGCCCTGCAACACATAGCTGACAGCTTTGCCCTCATGCTTTTCCAAGATTTCGATTTAGATTGCTGACTCTTGGAGGGCGGAGCATGAAAAACCGTACGGTTTTGCTTTATATGACGTTCGTTTTTCTGTCGAATTTCAGCACCATTTTGTATTTTCTGACGGTTTACCTTGAATTCGTCGGATTCTCGATGGTGGCGATTTCTAGCATGATGATTGCATATCAAGTGAGTAAGTTCATCCTCGAAGTTCCCACTGGCTATATTGCTGATAGGTTTGGACGAAAGACAAGCGGTCTCGTTGGCGTCGTGGGGATGCTTGGATACTACGCCGCCCTGCTTCTCGTCCGTTCCCCTCTGCTTTTAATCGGTGCGTTCGCTCTCAAAGGTTTTGCCGTTGCATGTCTGAGCGGATCCATAGAAGCGATTTACATCGACAGCGTCTCTCGGGACCAGCTCGTAAGACTTAATGTCGTTGAGCGATTTGTTTTCTATGCCTCTTATGCCATCTCCGCTTGCGTGGGCGGTTTCATTTCGTCTGTCGGTGCATATCTCATTGGTCTTTCGGCAGATATCATCGCAATGGTGTTGACGTTGGTTGTCGTTGTCTGCATTCCTGAGATGCGAAGAGGGGGCACTGCGGGGGCACCTGAGCGTGGAATTAGCCCGAAGATGATCGGTGCCGCTATTGCGTGTAATGGCATTCTTCGTTCAGCGTTCATCATGGACTGTTCTCAGGCATTTGCTTTTGTCGCCCTGGAAGACTTTTTCTCACTGCTGCTTGCGGGTCGCGGAATGAATGCCGTCGCTTCGGGTGTGACCATTGCGGTCCAGCTCCTTGCCTCGGCCTCTATGGGGCTTATTGTGCCCAGTGTGAGTGCTCATGTCGACAAGGGCCGTTTTGCGCGTATTTGCGGCATCATTCGCTTAGTATTGACAGCTTTGTTTTTGATCCCCCTTACTCCGGCTAATTTGCTGCCCGTGTTCTATGTGCTGCAGACGGTCGCCTACTCGTTGTTTGCCCCAATCAAATACTCAGTTTTCCAAAATGCTGCCGATTCATCGATGCGCTGTTCACTGATTTCGGTTCAAAGCCAGATGGTGGCGGTGGGCGCTGTTCTTTTCTATCTGCTCAACTCTGTGCTGAGTAGCGTTGCGGGCATTCGAGTCGTATTGCTTGTTGCGCTCGGGATTACTTCCCTGGTGTATATCCCCGCGCTATTTCGTCTTACAAGTCAAAGGCCATGAGCATTTAGGCACCGATAACTTATATATCAACGCAATAAACCCGAGCGCGAGGGCGTTTGGGTTTATTATTGAAGCGTATGTAACCTGGCGGCGCCACACCGCCTGTTAGTAGGGAGACACATGAACGTTCTGGTCGTCAACGCAGGATCTTCGACCCTTAAGTATCAGGTCATCGATACCAAGTCCCACAAGGTGTCCGCAAAGGGCTCCTGCGAGCGCGTCTGCTTTACCGGCGGTACCTTCACCCACGCTGCCAACGGCTCCAAGAAGGTGACCGAGAACATTGAGTTCCCCGACCACAAGGTCGCCATCGAGGTCGTCCTGAAGGACCTCGAGGCCAACGGCGTCAAGATCGAGGGTATCGGCCACCGTATCGTTCAGGGCGGTTGGTACTTTGGCGATTCCTCCCTCGTCGACGAGGACGTCCTCGCCAAGATCCGCGAGGTCGCTCCGCTCGCCCCGCTGCACAACAACCCCGAGGCCAACGTTATCGAGTACTGCCTGGAGCAGTATCCCGATCTGCCCAACGTCACGGTCTACGACACCGCTTTCCACTTCAACATGCCCGAGGTCGCCAAGACTTACGCCCTGCCCAAGGACGTCTGCGACAAGCTGCACATCCGTAAGTACGGCGCCCACGGCACCAGCTACCGCTATATCTCCAAGAAGGTCGCCGAGATGACCAACGGCGAGGCCCGCAAGGTCGTCGTGTGCCATATCGGCTCCGGCGCTTCCCTGTGCGCCATCGAGGACGGCAAGTGCATGGACACCACCATGGGCTTGACGCCGCTCGACGGCGTCATGATGGGCACCCGCTGCGGCTCCATCGACCCGGCTACCGTGTGCTACCTGCAGCGCGAGGGCGGCTACACCTTCGACGAGGTCGACGAGATGATGAACAAGAAGTCCGGCCTTTTGGCTGTGACCGGCGGCAAGACCAACGACTGCCGCAACGTCGAGGAGCTCGCCGCCGCTGGTGACCCCGAGGCTCAGCTCGCCTTCGATATGTTTGTCTACAAGATTGCCGCCAAGGCGGCCGAGATGGCTACTTCTATGTGCGGTATGGACACCCTGGTCTTTACCGCCGGCATCGGCGAGCACGCTCCGGCCGTCCGCGCCGGCGTTGCCGACCGCCTGGCCTTTATGGGCGTCAAGATGGATCATGCCCGCAACGCCCTGCGTGGTGACGGCGCTTGGTGCCTGTCTGCCAAGGATTCCAAGGTCAAAATCTTTGTCATCCCCACGGACGAGGAGTTCATGATCGCTTCCGACGTCGAGCGCATCGTCAACGCCAAGTAATTACAAGAGGGGAGGGGCTGGACGACCGAGCGCCGTTCGGCCCCTCTTTTGCGCTCGCTGGTCGATATATCTGATAGCTATTTATCAAGTTATGATAACTTCTTATTAACATGCGGCCGCCTTAAGGGGCCTGTACCGACCGTATTGCATTGCAAAGGAGTCTCATGAACGTACTTGTTGTTAACGCTGGCAGCTCAAGCCTTAAATATCAACTCTTGGATACCGATACCCGCGAGGTTTTCGCCAAGGGCAACTGCGAGCGTATCGGCTCGGACATGGGCATCTTTGGTCACGCCGAGAACGGTGGCGCCAAGCAGACCGAAGAGGTTCCCTTCCCCGATCATCGCTCGGCCATTGCGCGCGTACTCGAGGAGCTCGAGAAGACCGACTTTACGATTGACGGCATTGGACATCGTGTCGTTCAGGGTGGCTGGCACTTCGATGATTCTGCGGTCGTCGACGACGAAGTCATGGCCAAGATTCTTGAGGTGGCCCCGCTCGCTCCGCTGCACAATTACGGCGAGGCCGCGGCAATCGAATATTGCCGCGAGAAGTATCCGGAGCTGCCCAACGTGGCCGTCTTCGACACCTCGTTCCACATGACCATGCCCGAGGTCGCCTACACCTACGCGCTGCCCAAGGACGTGTGCGACAAGTACCACGTGCGCAAGTACGGCGCACACGGTACGAGCCACCGCTACGAGTGGATGATGGCCAAGGAGATCCTGGGCTCGCGCTGCCACCGCCTGCTTTCGTGCCATCTGGGCAACGGCGCTTCGCTTGCCGCTATCGAGGACGGCGTGTGCCGCGACACCACGATGGGCCTCACGCCGCTTGACGGTCTGATGATGGGTACCCGCTGCGGTTCCATTGACCCGGCTACCGTATGCTACCTGCAGCGCGAGGGCGGCTACAGCTATCAGGAAGTCGATGACATGATGAACAAGCAGTCTGGCCTGCTTGCCATCTCGGGCATCTCCAACGACGCCCGCGACATCCGTACGCGCGCCTCCGAGGGCGACGAGCGCTGCCTGCTCGCCTTCGATATGTTCGCCTACAAGGCCATGCAGCAGGCTGGCTCCATGATCGCTTCCATGGCGGGCGTGGACACCATCACCTTTACCGCCGGCATCGGCGAGAACGACTGGTCGATCCGCAAGGCCTTCTGCGACTGCTTTGAGTGGCTGGGCGTACGCATCGACAACAATAAGAACCGCGAGGCCGTGGGCAACGGCCCGCAGGTCATCAGCGCCGCCGGTTCCGCCGTCACGGTCATGGTCATCCCCACCGACGAAGAATACATGATCGCCCACGACGTCGAGCGTCTGACCAAGAACAACTAACGTGCGCATTTGCAATTGAATGAAAGGCCTCCAGAGCAAACGGCTCCGGAGGCCTTTTTGTTGGCAGAAGGACGACGACCCAAGCTTTGCCGCTCAGATCCAAAGTGATCGATTCCAAACGCATACGCCCTCAGCAACGTCACCCATGCATTCAGATCCTCAGCCCCAGCTCGTAGCCAAGCCGCCGTCCACTCCAGATTCCCTGAATACCACGTAGCGGCAGGGACCCCACAGGGTAAAGCTCTGAAAACATTCCGCAGACCAGAAACGCCCCCGTTCGTAGCTCCGAAGGAGCAGAACGGGGGCGTTTCATTGGTCGAGGACGTTTTCAGGGGTTAGCCCGTACGGCCTTCGGGCGAGTGCGTCCGCTACTCAGCCATCTGAGCCTGGACGGCGGTGATGGCTACGACACCCACGATGTCGTCGGCAGAGCAGCCGCGCGACAGGTCGTTGACCGGCTTGGCGATGCCCTGCAGGATGGGGCCGTAGGCGTCGGCGCCGGCGAAGCGCTGGACCAGCTTGTAGCCGATGTTGCCGGCCTCGAGGTCGGGGAACACGAGCACGTTGGCCTTGCCGGCAACGGAGGAGCCGGGAGCCTTGAGCTGGGCGACGGTGGGAACGATGGCGGCGTCGAGCTGCAGGTCGCCATCGATGGCGAGCTCGGGAGCCTTCTCCTTGCAGAACTTCACGGCCTCCTGGACCTTCTTGGCGACCTCGCCGCCGGCGGAGCCCATGGTGGAGTAGGAGAGCATGGCCACGTGCGGCTCGACGCTGCCCATAAAGGTGGACCAGGAGTGAGCGGAGGCGATGGCGATCTCGGAGAGCTCGTCGGAGGACGGGTTGATGTTGAGGCCGCAGTCGGCGAAGATCAGCGTACCGTCAGTGCCGAACTGCGGGGTGTCGGTGCACATCACGAAGAAGGCCGAGACCAGCTTGGTGCCCGGGGCGGTCTTGAGGATCTGCAGCGCGGGGCGCAGGGTGTCGGCGGTGGAGTGGCAGGCGCCGGAGACCAGGCCGTCGGCGTCGCCCATCTTGACCATCATGGTGCCAAAGTAGGTGGCGTCCATCACCTGGGCGCGAGCCTGCTCGATGGTAACGCCCTTCTTGGCGCGGAGCTCGGCAAACTTCTGTGCGTACTCCTCGTGCTTCTCGGCATTGCGCGGGTCGATGACGGTGGCGCCAGGAACGTTGATCTCGTTGGGATCGCCCAGGATGACGATGTTGGCCAGGCCTTCCTCGATGATCTTGTTGGCCGCGACGATAGTGCGCGGATCCTCGCCCTCGGGCAGGACGATGGTCTTAAGGTCGGCCTTGGCGGCAGACTTCATACGGTTTAGGAAATCGCTCATGTTACTCCTTACAAGCGTTTCGCTAAGCTCCAGGCGCCCGGCTGTTCACGAATAAACCCGCTGCTAGCGGGTCTACCTTTCAATTATGTTCGCCGCTGTGCTTGAGCTTTCCTTGTGTGGCAAGCTCATTATAGGACGCATTAGCGCTATAATCGCTCTGATAAATATGTCTCGAAGAATGTTCGAGAAAAGCCCAGCTAACGAGCCCGTGGCTTTTGACAAGGAGTATCGATGCAGATTACCTCAGGCCTGCCTGAAGGCTTTAACGCCGGCGCGTACGACATGATTGTCGTCGGTGCTGGATATGCCGGTGCCGTTTGCGCCCGCCGTCTTGCCGAGACTATCGGCTATCGTGTTGCCGTTTTGGAGCGCCGTAGCCACATTGCGGGCAATGCCTATGACTGCACTGACGAGGCCGGAATCCTGATCCACGAGTACGGTCCGCATATCTATCACACCTTTAACGAGCGCGTGCACAATTTCCTGTCGCGCTTTACCAAGTGGACGGATTATCAGCACAAGGTGCTCGCCAACATCAACGGTACCCTTATGCCCGTGCCCTTCAACCATGCGAGTCTCAAGCTCGCCTTTGGTGATGAGCGCGGCGAGGAGCTGTATCAGAAGCTCGTGGAGACCTTTGGCAAGGATGTCAAGGTGCCCATTATGGAGCTGCGTAAGAAGAACGACCCCGACTTGGCCGAGGTCGCCGATTACGTCTACGAGAACGTCTTTTTGCATTACACCATGAAGCAGTGGGGTCAGACGCCCGATCAGATCGACCCCTCGATCACCGGCCGCGTTCCCATCTTTGTGGGCGATGATGACCGCTACTTCCCGCAGGCTCCCTTCCAGGGTATGCCGCAGGACGGCTACACGGCGTTGTTCGAGCATATGCTCGACCACGACCTGATCGACGTGTTCTGCGACGTGGACGCCCGCGATCTCTTTGAGATCGACGAGACCACCGTCAAGATCGGTGGCAAGGTCTACGGCGGCGAGATCGTTTATACCGGTCCGCTCGATGAGCTGTTCAACCTCGACCTGGGCGCTCTTCCGTACCGTACGCTCGACATGAAGTTCGAGACGCTCGATATGGATCAGTTCCAGCCCGTGGGCACCGTCAACTACACCACGAGCGAGGACTACACGCGCATTACCGAGTTCAAGAACATGACTGGTCAGGTCCTGCCCGGCAAGACCACCATCATGAAGGAGTACTCCAAGGCCTATACGCCCGGCTCGGGCGAGACGCCGTATTACGCCATTCTTGAGCCCGAGAACCGCGAGCTCTATGAGCGCTATCTTGAGCGCGTCCAGAACCTGACGAACTTCCACCCGGTGGGTCGCCTGGCCGAGTATCGTTACTACGATATGGATGCCGTGACCAACTCCGCCCTCGATCTTTCGGATGAGATTATCGCCTGCCATGCATAAAGTCATAACATTCGGTATTCCCTCGTATAACGCCGCTAAGGACATGGACCATTGCATCACCTCCATCTTGGAGGGGAGCAATTATGCCACCGATATCGAGATTATCGTGGTGGACGACGGCTCCAAGGATGAGACGGCCGCCAAGGCCGACGAGTGGGAGGCCCGTTATCCTGGAATCATCCGCGCGGTGCACCAGGAGAATGGCGGCCACGGTATTGCCGTCCTTTCGGGTCTGCGCGAGGCGCAGGGCACCTACTACAAGGTTGTCGACTCGGACGACTGGCTTGACGGCGCTGCCCTTTCGACCATGCTGTCGATTCTGCGCGGCTTTGAAGAGCGCGACCAGCGCGTTGACCTGTTTATCTCGAACTACGTGTACGAGAAGGTTTACGAGGGCACGCATACCGCTATTGGCTACAAATTCGCCCTGCCGCGCAAAAAGATCTTTTCCTGGGATCAGATCGGTCATTTCCGCCTGGACCAGAACCTACTCATGCACAGCCTGTGCTATCGCACGGATGTGCTGCGCGAGTCCAACCTTCCCATGCCGCCGCACACGTTCTATGTGGACAACATCTACGCCTACGTGCCGCTGCCGCGTTGCAAGACCATGTACTACGCCGACATCGACCTCTACCGCTACTTTATCGGTCGCGAAGGTCAGAGCGTCAACGAGGCAACGATGGTCAAGCGTCTGGACCAGCAGTTCCGTGTTACGCGTATCATGATGGAGTCGTACCACCTGTACAGCGATGTCGAGTCGTCGCGCCTGCGTTCGTACATGATGGGCTACTTCACCATGATGATGGCGATCTGCTCGGTGCTTACCAAGCTTTCCGAGGAAGATTGCGCCGACGAGCGCCTAAAGACGCTGTGGAATGATTTGAAGGCCTACGACGAGCGCATGTATCGTCGTGCCCGCTACGGCGTGGTCGGCTTCTTCACCAACCTGCGTGGACGGGCCGGAGACAAAACCACACTCGGCCTATACCGTCTTGCCTCAAAGATCTTCAAATTCAACTAGCTGCTGAGTAATCGCTGCTGATAGGTTGACTGGGCCCCTTGGCCTTTAGTTTGCTACTGCGAACAGTCCTGCTCGCACGGAAAGCACATTTAGTGCTTTCCGGCTCGTGCGGAACTTGTATCAAACTAAAGGCCAAGGGGCCTCTGCTATAAGAATCAATTGTCAGGCTGCCTGAATTTGAAGATCTTCGACGCGCGGTACACAGGGGCCTGGGCTGAAAAAATTTTAGTTGGTAGTCGGTCGGAGGCGGGCGGGCATTATGTTTGTTGCGAGTTCCGCACGAGCCGAAGAGCACTTAATGTGCTCTTCGTGCGAGCCAGGACTGTAGAGCAGCAAACATAACCAAGCCCCACCGGGCAACCGTTCAGGTTAGGCTACTTCGCGGCGCCGGGGATGCCGTGGGAGGTTTTGGCGGTTTTGGCTCCGTTTACGATGGCGGTTTCCAGTGCCCTTACGGCGAGCATGCCCAGCAGGTCTAGGGGAACGGCGGCGCTTGCCTGAGCGCCTAGTTTGCCGCTGGCGAGGGTGTAGATGGTGTCGCCGTCGTTGGTGGTGTGCGTGGGACGGATGGCGTGTGCGTAGGCGTCTGCGGCCATCTGGGAGACCTTGGTAGCCTGGGCCTTAGTGAGCTCCACGTTGGTGACGATGCAGCTGATGGTGGTGTTGGTGCGGTCGAGCGGCATCTGCATAGAGCCGGCGGCGGCAAAAGCGGCGAGCTCCATATCGACGATTTGGTCGCTATCGGCCGTGGCGCGCATACCGGCGACCCACTCGCCGGTGAAGGGGTCGACAACGTTGCCGCAGGCGTTGACCGAGACCACGGCGCCCACCTTAACGGGACCGAGCGCCACGGCGGCAGCGCCAAGGCCGGCTTTCATGCAGGTGGTGGGCCCCATGAGCTTTCCGACGGTGGCACCCGTGCCGGCACCTACATTGCCCTGTTCGAGCGTGGTGGGGGTGTTGTCGAGTGCTTCGCGCACGGCGGCGATGCCGGCCTCAATGTCGGGGCGAACGGTGGGGTCGCCAAAGGCGAGGTCGAAGATGCAGCTGGAGCACACGATAGGCACCTGCGTAGGGCCGACGGGAAGGCCGATACCGCGGCTCTCGAGCTCGCGGGCGACGCCGCTTGCAGCCTCGAGGCCAAAGGCTGATCCGCCCGAAAGGCAGACGGCGTGGACCTTGTCGACGGTGTTCTCGGGACGCAGCAGGTCGGTCTCGCGCGATGCCGGGGCACCGCCGCGAACGTCAACGCCGCCGTTGGCGCCCTCGGGTGCCACGATTACGGTGCAACCGGTGCCGGCCTCCTCGTCCGTGTAGTTGCCATAGCAAAAGCCATCGACATCGCAGACGTCAATGGCCTCGAGCAGTGTATCCATGTCTTACTCCTATCGGTTTTCCGCCGGGCCTTATGCCCGGTCGGGATCCGTACGGTACGCCGAAATTGTAGGCGCTGGGGGATACCCAGCGCCAGATGCAATTACGATAGTTTTTGAATTGCGCGTGCGACGCGAGCGATGGGCAGGCCCACCACGTTGTAGAAGTCGCCCGAAATATTATGCACGAGCATGCGTCCTCCTGTGCCCTGAATGCCGTAGGCGCCGGCCTTGTCCATGGGCTCGCCTGAGGCGACGTAGCGCTCAATCTGCTCGTCGGTGAGCTCATAGAACGTCACGTCGGTTACATCGACAAACGACAGGCTCTCGGCGGCGTGCGGGGCCGTGACGTCTCCGGCCCTAACGATGCAGACGCCGGTTGCGACCTGGTGCGTGCGCCCCGAGAGCTCGTGGAGCATGGTGCGGGCCTCGTCCTCGTTTGCCGGCTTACCCAAAAGCTTGCCATCGAAGGTGACGATGGTGTCGGCCGCGATGGTCAGCTCATTGGGCTCGGCGTGCTCGGCGGCAACGGCGGCAGCCTTAGCGCGAGCTAAGCGCTCGACAAGCGTAAGCGGGGCCTCATCATCAAAAGGAGTCTCGTCGATGTCAGCGGGAATGACGCGGATGTCGTAGCCCGCTTCGCGCATCAACTCGATGCGGCGCGGTGATTGCGAAGCTAAAATCATAGCTGAATGCCCTCGGCGACCTTTTCGACGGCCTTGTCGCCGGCGAGCGTGCGCAGCAGCTCAAGCGCAAAGGGGAGCGACTGGGCCATGCCGCTGGCGGTTATGATGTTGCCGTCTTGCGTAACCTTCTCGCCGGTATAGGCGCCTTCGGGGAAGCTTTTCTCAAAGCCAGGGAAGCACGTGGCGTGGCGCCCCTCGAGCAGGTCGAGCTCGCCCAGGATAAACGGGGCGGCGCAGATGGCGGCGACGTGCTTGGTCGCGGCGAACTCGCAGACCACGTCGCAGACGCGCTGATCGGCGCGCAGGTTGGTGGCACCGGGCAGGCCGCCGGGCAGCACGACGCAGTCGTACTCGTCAAAGTCGATCTCATCAAAGAGCGCGTCGCAGGTCACGGGGATCTGCAGCGAGCTTACGACCTCACGCGTGGGCATGATCGAGACGAGCGTGGCACGCACGCCGCCGCGACGCATGACATCGACCATGGTCAGGCATTCAATAGTTTCAAAGCCATCGGCGGCGAGAACGGCAACGCTGGGCATGAGGGTTCCTTTCATAGGCGGCATACAATTAGCCGTCTTATACCCCGAAGACCTCCGCTTGCCACGCTCGATTTCCCAATGATTTTTCTGAGCAATGATTAAGTGGCTAGTTGCGCTTGAGGTGGACGACGGTTTCGCAGTGGAAGGTTTGCGGGAACAGGTCAACTGGCGTGATCTTTACGGGGGAGAAGGTGCCTTCTTCGACAAAGCGTTTGAGATCGCGTGCCAGGGTGGCCGGGTCGCAGCTCACGTAGGCGACATCGCGAGCACTCGTGCTGGCGATAAGGCCGATCGCTTCGGGGGCGAGGCCTGCGCGCGGCGGGTCGACCACCAAGACGTCGGCATCCTGGTCGGGGAACTCGCGCACCGCGTCTCCGCCAATGACGTCGACGTTATCAAGCTTGTTGATCTCCAGATTACGGCGCAGGTCGCGCACGGCGGGGCCGTAGGCCTCGACGGCGGCGACAAAGTCGCAGCGGCGGGCGAGCGGCAGGGTAAAGGTGCCGGCACCGCAGTACAGGTCCACGGCAAGCTCGTCTTCCTGCGGGTCGAGCGCTTCCATGACAAGCTCGATCAAAATCTCGGCACCCTTGGTGTTGACCTGGAAAAACGACGGGGCCGAAAGGCGCATCTGGCCGTCGGCGATGTTCTCGGTCCAGGAGCCCTCGCCGGCGAGCATCTCAACCTTGGAGACGCGGCGGGCCTTCTTCTCACCCTTGCTCATAACGCGCACGATGCTCGTGGGGTGTGCGGCGTCTGCCAGCACGCGCGAGACTTGCGAGCGCGGGAACGAGCCCGTGGGCGTCCAGAGCGCGACCTCGAGCGCTTTGGTGCGGCGCGAGGCGCGAATGCCCACGCGCTCCAAGCCCAGGTCGTGGCTGCCGCTCAGATAATTGAGCGCGCCGACAACCGATTTGAGTGCCTTGGGGAAGCGTTTGTCGAACAACGGGCACGAATCGACGGTCACAATCTTACTGGGATCGACGCCGTGCATGCCAAGACGCACGCGGCCGTTTACAACGGTCGGTTCAAGCTCAATTTTATTGCGGTAGCCCCAATCGTCCTTGGTGTGGCGGATGGGCTGCACCAGCTCGTCGACTTGCTCAGGGGTGAACTTGCCGATGCGCTCGAGCGTGGAGCGCAGGTTTTGCTCCTTGGCGGCAAGCTGAGCGGTGCGTGAGAGGTTGCCCCACGAGCAGCCACCGCAGATGCCCACGAAGGGGCAGGGAGGCTGAATTCGATCGGGGCTCGGCTCCAGAATCTCGGTGGCGCGGGCGCGCATAAACGATTTGCCGTCCTGCACGATCTCGGCCTCGACGGTGTCGCCCGCCACGGCGCCCTGCACAAATACGGCTTTGCCGTTATCGGCATGCGCCAGACCATCGGCGCCATACGTCATCGATTCTATGGTGAGCTTCATATTCCTGCCCGTCATTCGCGTTGTTGTCCGCAACCATGGTAGCAGGGAAAAGCGCCCCGTACCTGAGGCATTCCTCAAATACGGGGCGCTTCTACAAACGTCTATTTCGTCTTGCCGGTAATGAGCGTCTTAAGGCCTAAGCCGATCAGGCCCAGACCCATGCGCACGCGGCCGGGGCGATGGCGCTCGATGGCCTTGGTCTTGCCGGCGGGTTTCTCGCGGCGGGCGCTTGCATGGGGCGCGGACTTGACGGTCTGCGGCTGAGGCTGGGGTGCAGGCTCGGGCTCGGGCTCCAGGTCGGGCTCGATGACGGTCGCCTGGACCTTCTGTACCTTAGGGGCTGCCGGCTGTGGCTCGGGCTTGGGGCCCAGAACAGGTGCGGATTCCGGTTTTGCTTTGGCGACGGGCTCCGAAGCCACGGCTGCGGACTCGGCGTTGCGATAAGCGCGCTCCAACAGGAACTCCTGCGAGTTAAAGGGCTTCTCACCCTCTTTTCGCTCTACGGGAACCCAGGTGCCGTCGCTCGTCAGGCTACGTGCCTTCACGTTGTCGCGCAGCTGCACGCCCATGTACTCGTGCACCAGCGCGCGGCAGGTGGGGTCGAGCACGGGGAAGGCGATTTCTACGCGATGCTCGGTGTTGCGCGTCATCATGTCGGCAGAACTCAGGTAGATCATGTCCGAGTCCACGCCGAAGGCATAGACGCGCGCGTGCTCCAAGAAACGTCCGACGATAGAACGTACGTGCACGTTTTCGGTCTTGCCCGCAATGTTGGGCTTCAGGCACGAGATGCCGCGGATGATCATGTCCACGCGCACGCCGGCACACGATGCCTCGGAGATCTTGTCGATGACCTCGCGGTCGGTGAGCGAGTTGAGTTTAAAGAACACGCGGGCGGGTTCGCCGGCGAGAGCGCGTTGTATCTCGCGGTCCAGACCGCGCATGATGAGCGGCTTGAGACCGACGGGCGCTACGCCCAAAAAGCGGTAGTCGCCGCGCAGGTTGCCCAGCGACAGGTTGCGGAAGAACAGGTTGGCGTCTTCGCCGATGCCGGGATGGGCGGTCATGAGCATAAAGTCGCTGTAGAGCTTGGCCGTCTTCTCGTTAAAGTTGCCGGTGCCCAAAAGCGTGAGTCGAGTGAGCGCCATGCCCTCGCGATAGGTGAGCTGGCAGATCTTTGAGTGGCATTTAAAGCCCTCGGAGCCATAGATGACGGTGCAGCCCGCTTCTTCCAGACGCTCTGCCCACTCGATGTTATTTTGCTCGTCAAAGCGCGCGCGGAGCTCCATGAGCACCGTGACCTCTTTGCCGTTCTCGGCGGCATCGATCAACGACTCGCACAGGCGGCTCTGCTTGGCCACGCGGTAGAGTGTGATGCGCAGCGAGATGCACTCGGGGTCGTATGCGGCCTCGTGTACCAGGTCCAGGAACGGATTCATGGCCTCGTAGGGGTAAAAGAGCAACTTGTCGCCCTGCAGCACCTGCTCACGAATGGAGCGGGACATGTCGATGGTGGGGTTGGGCTGCGGCTTAAACGGCGTAAAGAGGAGCTCGTTGCGCAGGTGCTCGGGAATTTTGCCCTCGATGCCAAAGACGTAGCCCAGGTCGAGTGGGATATCGCAGGTAAAAACCGAGCGGCGCGAAAGCTCGAGCGCTTTGCGGATGGTCTTGAGCGTCGCCTTCTCGAGCGAACCGGAGACGGCAAGCACCACCGGTTGCAGGCGCAGACGCTTCTTGAGGATGCGCTTCATGTGCTGGCGGTAATCCTCTTCCTCCTCGACGCCCTCGCCGTCCGGGTCGATATCGGCATTGCGGGTGACGCGGATCAGAGCGCGGTCGAGCGGCTTATAGGAGCCAAAGCAGCTGTCCAGGCAGGCGAGAATGACGTCCTCGAGCAAGATGTAGGAGTAGGTGCCGGCGGGCGAGGGGATCTCGACCACGCGGTTCATCGAGGCGGGAATCTCGATAAGGCCCAGCAGGCTCTCCTCGTCCGTGACACCGTCCAGTCCGCAAGCTAGATAGAGTGCGCCGTTGCGCAGGTTGGGGAAGGGGTGGCGCGGGTCAATGACCAGCGGCGAGATGACCGGCGACACGTAGGCCTGGAAGTAGCGGGTGACAAAGGTGCGTTCCTCGGGCGTAAGCGAGTCGATGCGAGCGCGGTGAACGCCCAGGGCGTCGAGCTTGCCTTCGATGCTCTTGAAGATGGTCTCCCAGCGGGTAAGGAGCCCGGGCAGCTCTGCCATGACGGCATCGACCTGTTCAGAGGCGGTCATATTACTCTTGTTGTCCACGGGCTGTTTTTTGAGTTCTGCCAGGTCGGACAGGCCGCCCACGCGCACCATGAGAAACTCGTCGAGGTTGGACTCGAAGATTGACACGAACTTGAGGCGCTCAAACAGCGGGACGGTCTCGTCGAAGGCCTCGTCAAGCACGCGGTTGTCAAAGCGCAGCCAGCTAAGCTCTCGGTTTTGCGTATACGAAAAATCACGCGGCGGCTTGCGCAACTTGGCGGCCTTTTGCTTCTTTTCGATTTTGCTCGGCATATGCATCTGTCCGTTCAGTCCCCGCAGGGGACGATAGCCCAACTCTACTTACTATTGTCTCAATTTAGTCGCCCGCTGGCACGGACGTATCGCGCGAACGGTATCTTTACCTACTTCTTACGATGCCCGGCCATAGAACTAACGCTCGCGACACTATTGCTAGCGTTCAATATTCTCACTCAACTGATAAGGATGCGTGAATAAGAATGATGGCAAGCTGAATATCATCGAATTCGGTCCAAAACGTGGGCTAGCTTCATTTATATACATAAAACCGTTTTACCTATGCAATTCTGAATCATGGATTTATAGATGCGATGGGGGATAATTTTTAGGAAAAAGAGCGTTTACCTTTGAAAAGGTACTTTAGAGCGCCGAAGTGCATCATGGGGTAATCACATGCGATATACCGTTCATCGCACTTTGTTGACCGTTCGGGGGCGAGGTGGAATTGCGGGTGGAATTTGGATATAACTAGAGCTGTCAGCAAGCAGCGCCCGTTACGGAAGGGCGCTGATAGATTCGGCCGAAAGGCCCGAAAGAAAGGTAGGAGGCCATGACGAAAGGTCTGCACGTGCCTTCCGAGATCGGCAAGCTCAGGAAGGTCTGCCTGCACCGTCCCGGCGACGAGCTCCTCAACCTGCCGCCCGACGAGCTCGAGCGACTCCTGTTCGACGACGTCCCGTTCCTTGAGGTCGCGCAGCAGGAGCACGACACCTTCGCCCAGATCCTGAGGGACCAGGGCGTGGAGGTGCTCTACCTGGAGAACCTCGTCGCAGAGGTGTTCGACCAGGTCCCCGGCGCCCGCGCCGAGTTCACCGACCAGTACATCGCCGAGGCGGGCATCCGCGGCCAGCACATGCCGCAGATCGTCCGCGAGAAGCTGGACTCCATCGAGGACAACCTCGAGTTCGTCAAGAAGACCATGGCCGGCATGACCAAGGCCGAGATCGACATGCCCCTCACGGCGTCCACGACCCTCGACTCCCTGGTCAACTCCGAGTCCGAGTCCGACCTGATCATCGACCCGATGCCCAACCTCTACTTCACCCGCGACCCGTTCGCGGTCGTCGGCGAGGGCGTCAACCTCAACCGCATGTACTCGGTCACCCGCAACCGCGAGACCCTGTACGGCAAGTACGTCTTCAAGTACCACCCCGACTACAAGGACGTCTCCCTGTACTTCCGCCGCGACTGCCAGTTCCACACCGAGGGCGGCGACGTGCTGAACATCAACGAGAAGACCCTCGCCGTCGGCATCTCCCAGCGCACCCAGGCAGCCGCCATCGACGTCATGGCCCAGAACATCTTCTGGAACTCCGACTCCAAGGTCGAGCGCATCCTGGCCTTCGACATCCCGGTCTCGCGCGCCTTCATGCACCTCGACACGGTCTTCACCCAGATCGACGTCGATAAGTTCACGATCCACCCCGCCATCATGGGCACCCTGCGCGTCTACGAGCTGACCGCCGGCAAGAACCCGGGCGACGTGAACATCCGCCTGATCGAGGACACCCTCGAGCACGTCCTGGAGGACGCCACCGGCGTCGACCAGGTCAAGCTGATCCCCTGCGGCGGCGGCGACCCGATCGCGGCCTCCCGCGAGCAGTGGAACGACGGCTCCAACACCCTGTGCGTCGAGCCCGGCAAGATCTGCGTCTACGCCCGCAACACCGTCACCAACGACGTGCTGTACAAGGAGGGCCTGGACCTTCTCGTCGTGCCCTCCGCCGAGCTCTCCCGCGGCCGCGGCGGCCCGCGCTGCATGAGCATGCCCTTCTGGCGCGAGGACCTCTAAGGTCTTCAAGGACCCGTACAGGTCTTAATACATACATCTAGCTGCCATTAGATGTCTCCCATTGGGGCGGTGCGGTTCTTTCGCACCGTCCCATTCATGTTTATTGACGCTAAATTAAGATCAGATAAGGTGGCCATGGATATCAAGACAATTGGCGTTGAGGAATGGCTCAACGTTTGGGAGAAGAGTGCTACCTGGGATATCGCTCAGTCGACGATCTCGTCGCTGACCATGGGTGAGCTTCGCGCACTTGACGAGCAGGACGGTGCTACGTTCTACGAGCGCCTGGATCGCGAGAAGATGAATTACGGCTGTATCGAGGGTTCGCCGGAGTTTAAGGCCGAAGTCGCCAAGCTGTATCGTCGCGAGGTCAATCCCGATCACATTTTGCAGACTAATGGCTGTACGGGTGCTAACCTCAATGCCATCATGGCTGTTGTCGAGCCCGGCGATCACGTGATTGCCGAGTGGCCTACCTATGCGCCGCTCTATGAGATTCCGCGTACGCTCGGTGCCGAGGTCGAGTATTGGGAGCTTCGCGAGGAGCTCGGCTGGAAGCCCGATATCGAACAGCTCAAGCGCTCGGTGCGCCCCAACACCAAGCTCATCTGCATCAATAACGCATCGAACCCGATCGGTACGGTGCTCGATGCCGATACGCTCGGCCAGATTGCCGAGATCGCCCGTTCGGTGGGCGCCTACGTGCTGTGCGATGAGGTGTATCTGCCGCTCGAGAACACCGAGTCCTTTATATCGATGGCCGACGTGTACGAGAAGGCCATCGTTACCAACTCGGTGTCCAAGACCTATTCGACGCCTGCGGCCCGCGTGGGCTGGGTCGTGGCCGACGAAGAGGTCTCCAACCGCATCCGCACCTATCGTGACTACACCATGATCTGCGGCGGCGTGTTCAACGACGCCCTGGCGACCTACGTGCTCGAGCACAAGGACAAGATTCTCGAACGCAACCGCAAGATTGTGTTTGGAAACCGCGATATCGCGCAGGCTTGGATCGACACGCAGCATCGTGTCTCCTGGACGGCCCCGCAGGGTGTGTCCACCTCGTTTATCCAGCTGGACATTCCCGAGGATGACGAGGAGTTCTGCAAGCGCCTGCTGGCCGAGAGGGGAGTGCTGTTGGTTCCCGGTAGCCGTTTTGAGCTTCCCTGCGGCGCACGCCTGGGCTACTGCGCGAGCGAGGACGTTCTGCGCGAGGGCCTGAGGCTTTTGGGCGAGGCCCTGGCTGAGTTCGATCGCTAGGATTCCGACGGCTCTCAAAGCCGCTCAAATCTGCCTACGATTATCGATAACAGACCCGTTTTCCACGAGGGAAGCGGGTCCGTTTTTCTATACCGAGAAGTCAAGTTGTTACAAATGGGGCCGTAAAACGAGCCGGTATCCGCTGGGCCTTATACTGAGCTTCCGGTGAACGGTATCAAGCATCTGGTAAACGGTAATTCGTTTACCAGAAATGAATAGGACAAACTTTTTTCTGAATAAAAATGAAAATGGTTGAGACGCGGTATGAATCGCTAATTCTATTCATAGCTCTATTGGAAATATGCAATTTGAGGGTGGTTTAATAAAGTTTAGTTCCATTTGATTATTGGATTGAATACGCGTTTAAGCACGTAAATACACTTTATTAAATCGAAGTGTGCCATGCGTGAAGTATATGTGTATGCCGTTCACCCCTCATATAAAACCGTTCGGGGGCGAGGTGGAAGAATGAACTAAATTTGGATATAAATATGTCGTCAGCAATAACGCCTCACACGGAGGGGCGCTAACGAATCGGCCCTGACAAGGGCCCGAAAGAAAGGTAGGAGGCCATGACGAAAGGTCTGCACGTGCCTTCCGAGATCGGCAAGCTCAGGAAGGTCTGCCTGCACCGTCCCGGCGACGAGCTCCTCAACCTGCCGCCCGACGAGCTCGAGCGACTCCTGTTCGACGACGTCCCGTTCCTTGAGGTCGCGCAGCAGGAGCACGACACCTTCGCCCAGATCCTGAGGGACCAGGGCGTGGAGGTGCTCTACCTGGAGAACCTCGTCGCAGAGGTGTTCGACCAGGTCCCCGGCGCCCGCGCCGAGTTCACCGACCAGTACATCGCCGAGGCGGGCATCCGCGGCCAGCACATGCCGCAGATCGTCCGCGAGAAGCTGGACTCCATCGAGGACAACCTCGAGTTCGTCAAGAAGACCATGGCCGGCATGACCAAGGCCGAGATCGACATGCCCCTCACGGCGTCCACGACCCTCGACTCCCTGGTCAACTCCGAGTCCGAGTCCGACCTGATCATCGACCCGATGCCCAACCTCTACTTCACCCGCGACCCGTTCGCGGTCGTCGGCGAGGGCGTCAACCTCAACCGCATGTACTCGGTCACCCGCAACCGCGAGACCCTGTACGGCAAGTACGTCTTCAAGTACCACCCCGACTACAAGGACGTCTCCCTGTACTTCCGCCGCGACTGCCAGTTCCACACCGAGGGCGGCGACGTGCTGAACATCAACGAGAAGACCCTCGCCGTCGGCATCTCCCAGCGCACCCAGGCAGCCGCCATCGACGTCATGGCCCAGAACATCTTCTGGAACTCCGACTCCAAGGTCGAGCGCATCCTGGCCTTCGACATCCCGGTCTCGCGCGCCTTCATGCACCTCGACACGGTCTTCACCCAGATCGACGTCGATAAGTTCACGATCCACCCCGCCATCATGGGCACCCTGCGCGTCTACGAGCTGACCGCCGGCAAGAACCCGGGCGACGTGAACATCCGCCTGATCGAGGACACCCTCGAGCACGTCCTGGAGGACGCCACCGGCGTCGACCAGGTCAAGCTGATCCCCTGCGGCGGCGGCGACCCGATCGCGGCCTCCCGCGAGCAGTGGAACGACGGCTCCAACACCCTGTGCGTCGAGCCCGGCAAGATCTGCGTCTACGCCCGCAACACCGTCACCAACGACGTGCTGTACAAGGAGGGCCTGGACCTTCTCGTCGTGCCCTCCGCCGAGCTCTCCCGCGGCCGCGGCGGCCCGCGCTGCATGAGCATGCCCTTCTGGCGCGAGGACCTCTAAGTCTTTAACGTTCCGGTGCGGTCTCCCTACAACCGCACCGGTTTCGCCCGTCAAACGGGCGCTATTACGTTAGTAATTAAGGAATTCATTTCTTCGAAAGGAAACGAACCATGGGTGTTAACCTCTCCGGCCGTAGCTTCCTCAAGCTTCTCGACCTCACCACCGAGGAGATCGAGTACCTGCTCAAGCTCTCCAAGAACTTCAAGGATATGAAGCGCGCTGGCGTTCCTCACCGCTATCTCGAGGGCAAGAACATCGTTCTGCTCTTCCAGAAGACCTCCACTCGTACCCGCTGCGCCTTCGAGGTCGGCGGCATGGACCTGGGCATGGGCGTCACCTACCTCGATCCCGGTTCGTCGCAGATGGGCAAGAAGGAGTCCATCGAGGACACCGCCCGCGTTCTCGGCCGCATGTATGACGGCATCGAGTTCCGTGGCTTTGCCCAGGACGACGTCGAGGAGCTCGCCGCTAAGTCCGGCGTGCCCGTCTGGAACGGCCTGACCACCGAGTGGCACCCCACCCAGATGCTCGCCGACATCCTGACCGTCCAGGAGAACTTCAACTACGACATCAAGGGCAAGACCCTCGTCTTCATGGGCGACTGCAAGAACAACGTTGCTCGCTCCCTCATGGTTGTCTGCTCCAAACTCGGCATGAACTTCGTGGCCTGCGGCCCCGAGGAGTGCATGCCCGCTGACGACGTCATCGAGGCCTGCAAGCCCATCGCCGAGGCCAACGGCTGCACCATCAAGCTGACCACCGACGTCAAGGACGGCGTCACCGGTGCCGACGTCATCTACACCGACGTGTGGGTCTCCATGGGCGAGCCCGACGAGGTCTGGGCCGAGCGCATCGCTCAGCTCACCCCGTATCGTGTCACCTCCGAGGTCATGGCTATGGCCAACCCGGGTGCCATCTTCCTGCACTGCCTGCCCAGCTTCCACGACACCAACACCACGATTGGCGCCGAGAAGTGCGAGCAGTTCGGCATCACCGAGCAGGAGGTCACCGACGAGGTCTTCGAGAGCCCCGCTTCCAAGGTCTTCGACGAGGCCGAGAACCGCATGCACACCATCAAGGCTGTCATGTACGCTACGCTCAAGTAAGAGCATCTAGCATCTCGCTCGGGGTGCATTGCTGCGCACCCCGAGCGCTTTTGTCTGGTAAAAATCTCGCACCGAGCGACATGCACGGCACGGAAGAGCCGCTTTGGGCGAGATCAGTAAATGATTTATGAAGGGGGGATGAGAACTATGACTGAGACCGCTAAGAAAAAGCGCGGTATGCCTTCATCGTTCACCATTCTTCTTGCTCTGCTGGCAATTGTCGCGGTTGTTACCGTTATCGTCTCCGGTACGTCCGGCGGCGCGGTTACCGCTGCTCGCCTGAGCGATTTCTGCACCGCCCCGGTCAAGGGCTTCGCTGACGCTCTGCCCGTCTGCCTCTTCGTTATGATCCTCGGCGGCTTCCTCGGCATGATGACCGAGACCGGCGCCCTGGACAACGGCATTGCCGTTCTGGTGCAGAAGCTTAAGGGCAACGAGATCATGCTCGTTCCCGTGCTGATGCTCATCTTCTCCCTCGGTGGTACCACCTATGGTATGTGCGAGGAGACCGTTCCCTTCTACGCCCTGCTCGCCGCTACCATGATGGCTGCTGGCTTCGACCCCATGGTCGGCGCTGCCACCGTCCTGCTCGGCGCTGGCTGCGGCTGCCTGGGCTCCACGGTTAACCCGTTCGCCGTCGGCGCTGCCGTCGACGCTCTGACCGGCGTTGGCATTGAGGTCAACCAGTCCATCATCATCGGCCTCGGTGCCGTCTTGTGGATCGTTACCACTGCCATGTCCATCTTCTTCGTCATGAGCTATGCCAAGAAGGTCAAGGCTGATAAGGGTTCCACCATCCTTTCGATGCAGGAGCTCAAGGACGCCGAAGAGGCTCACGGCAAGGCTGCTTCCGAGGTTAACAAGGAGGTCAAGCTCACCGGTCGTCAGAAGGGTGTTCTGATCGCCTTTGCCTTCACCTTCGTCGTCATGATCGTCGGCTTCATCCCGCTGGCCGACCTCAACGAGGGCGTTGCCAACTTCTTTGACGCTGGCGCTGTCTACGACGCCGACGGTAACGCCGTCGTCCAGGGCTGGTCTGCCCTGATCACCGGCCTGCCCATTGGCCAGTGGTACTTCGACGAGGCTTCCACCTGGTTCTTCCTCATGGCTATCCTGATCGGTATCATCGGTGGCCTGTCCGAGAAGCAGATCGTCAACACCTTCATCACCGGCGCTGCCGACATGATGTCCGTTGTCCTCGTCATCGCTCTCGCCCGTGGTATCTCCGTCCTCATGGCTAGCACCGGCCTCGACGTCTACGTCCTCGACGCTGCCGCCAATGCTCTGGCTGGCCTGTCCGGCGTGATCTTCGCTCCCATGAGCTTCCTGGTCTACTTCGGCCTGTCCTTCCTGATCCCCTCGACCTCCGGTATGGCCACCGTTTCCATGCCCATCATGGGACCGCTGGCTGTTAAGCTCGGCTTCTCGCCCGAGGTCATGGTCATGATCTTCTCCGCCGCCATCGGCGTCGTGAACCTGTTCACCCCGACGTCTGGCGCCATCATGGGCGGTCTTGCCCTGGCCAAGATCGAGTGGACGACCTGGCTCAAGTTTGCCCTTAAGCTCATCGTCGCGCTCTCCGTCGTCTGTGCCATCATCCTGACCGTCGCTTGCGTGATGCTCTAAGTACCCAACGGGTACCCCACGGAAACCTTGACGATCCTGTAGAGGATCATCTGGTCATCGTCTGTCCGGTGGGGTCAACCCACCGGTAGACTCCTACCTTTAGCCCCCTCCCGTTCCGTGCGCGGGAGGGGGCGCTCTTGTGTTCCGGCGTTTTACCAAACGCCGGAATCACTCGACGCTGCAAGCCCGCCAGAGCGGCAATCTGACGTTCAATCGTCGGGCATGGCCAAAAGGCCTATGCCCTCCTCTTTCACGTCACCTTGCTCGCTCTGGCGGGCTTTCGCTGACTTATGCTCCACCTGCGGCGTTTCCATTATTGATACAAAGGCCAGGTTTGTTTGAACCAAAAAGGGGAAGTTGCGGTGGAATAGTTCCCGTTTGGCCGTCTTGAGGGGTTAAAGGGGGTGCGGACAGAAAGTTGGACCGCGGGGCGGTCCGGACTGGAGGTTCGCATG